>NZ_JARHUG010000013.1 GCF_029223185.1 Aliiglaciecola sp. CAU 1673 | reverse complement strand
TCCCGTTCAGTCGGCTGCGAATGTCCACTGGACATTCGGTCCTCCTTCACCCCCATGTGAGAAGTTGACACTAAATCTAAGTTAATCAAAATCTTGCGTAGCGCGTAGCGCGTAGCGCGTAGCTCGTAGCTCGTAGCTCGTAGCTCGTAGCTCTAACCGTCATTCCCTATGTTGTAAGTGGTAATGGATGACATTTAGGATTGTGATAAAAACGTGATGTTTCTGTGAGGGTGACGTGATATTCGCTGTTTATACCTCTAATGCTTAATGCAAATGAGGACATGACGATGAAAAAGCTGACTTCAATTCCTTTAGCAGTAATGGCTGTATCGCTTGGTATTACCCAGGCAGCAAACGCTCAAGGTCGTGGCAATGATAAACCTCTGGGTGCCATTTACGTCACCAGCCAGGGACTCTACTACGACACTTTTAAAACCACGGATCTCCCTCCGAGAGGGCGTTTCCAGCAGCTGTTCCCCGACACGCCTATGGGACCGTCAACAGATTACGGTCCTGGTGATCCAGGATATGTTGGTGGGCGGTGGTGGGTGGATACCAATAACGACGGTATGATGGATGAGTTGGATACTTACTTTTCATGCCCGTTGTTAGGACCCGGCAGAGAGGAGCCGTAAACGGATTACAGATAGAGAAAGCCCCGCTATAGCGGGGCTTTGACTTAGTTGGAAACAGTGAAACTCTTTGACGTGCCTGAGTAACTTCTGATTTTGCCGTCCCAGCCGCTTTTCCAGTGACCGCGGTGTTTTATTCGATAGGTTCCCGCCGGTGTATTCGGTCCGGGTACCCATTCACCTGTGGCAAAGGAGCAGGCCAGGCAATCCGCGGCTGTGTCTCGTTGCCATATGTACTTGGTTTCCAAACTGTCATCGGTTAACCAAGTCTGCCAATTGCCGTCTACTTTGCGTTGTACGTCAATAAAGCTGCTATTGGTCAGTAGGTTATTGCGTGGATGGCCTGAGCGGAATTTAACACTGACCTTGTCACCCATCTTGTAGCTACTCTTGGCGTCATTCCATACCTGCCCAAATGACTCCCATAGCCTTTTGTCGTCGTAGACTACACCAATAACGTTAATCACCTGGTTGTTGGACAAATCTTTGGGTGTGGGTCCTGCGCTGACACTTTGGCCGGCCGCCATGGCTTGACTCATCTGGCTGTATATCTGCTTGTATGCAGCCAGGGTATTGGGACCGTAAATAGTGTGGCCACCTTCATAGTGCTGCATGGCGTATTCTTCCGGGGTAGTAATATAGCCTTGGTAAGCGTTGGCCAAACCGGCGATCACCACATGTTCGATACCCATATTCGCCAGTACGGGCGCGAGTTCTGCCTCCAGCCGACGCCCTGCCATAGTGGTCATTTCACCTGGGGCGGCAACCAAGGCTAAGGACCCGATACGGAACATCTGGAAAGGCAGATAGGGGGTATAAAGCTCCGCGCCCAAGGTTTTGCGCTTTACGAAGGTTGGCTTAGGATATTGGCAGGGATCGTCCTGAGTGTCATTGAACATGGTCAGGCTGGAGAATCCGTTCATCAAGGCAAACACCGGGTAGCCGGCAATTACGGCGCTAAACAGATTCTGATTTTTGTTCCATACAGAACCTTCGTTATCCACCGTCATGCCTTCTACGACACCGTCTATATTGCTTGGGCCGTCCCAGGTTGAGCCTGCCGTCATCGACCAGCCTACGACCCCTTCACACAAGGCTTGTTGGCCATTGCCGGTATATTGGGCGCTAATACCGTATCCCGGTGCGTTGATGTATTGATGGCGGTAATCGAGGGTAGCGTCCAACTTTGCACCGGATTGCTGGTAAAGGCTTTTCGCCTTGGAAAATTGTTTGGCGGCTGCCAGCAACATGCTTTGCTCATCATTGCTGCCGCAACCGTTAGTGGCGCCGCAGATATTGGGTGAGATGTCACCCAAGTTGCTATTGGCAAAGGCGGCCACGTAACTCGAGAGACCATCCGTTCTTTGTGCAGCCCATTGTTCCATCAGCTGTGCTGCCGCTCCTTTGTGATCGGCGCTAATTTGGTGCTGTCCGGTACCAAAGGACACATTGTGTAAGGCAAACCAGTCAATACTGCCAATGCTCTTACCGTCTTCCCGTACCAGTTTGAGTAAGGTCATGGTTTTATTGGTGTCATATTCATAGTCGCCGGTGTCGGGGTTTTTTGCATAAGGAATGGGGTTGCGATTGACACTGGCGTTTAGCAATTCTCCCTTGCTTAGGTGAAGCTCCCCTGGGGTCAGGCTGTCCGTTGCCTCGATGATGGATTGGTAAATGCCATTCACAATCGCATTGTAGTTGAGTGAATCGTAACCCAAGGCACTCATGTTGAGCATCACATAATGGTCGTAACCGCCGGGGCCCACGTGAGTGTGGGTGGCGGTCAGCATGACGTTGGCATCACTATAGGTTGAACCGTAGCGGGCCTTTAACTTATTGATGACACCTTGTTTAACCCCTTGGGTGATGCTCTGTAAATCTGCAGAAACGAACACTATGCGTTTGCCGCTGGCGGGCTCTGCCATGACAAAAGCTCTGGACCATAAACGGCTGTGGATACCCTTGGTTGTTTGTCCTACATCGCCGTAACCCACCATGCCCGCATCTGCTGCAGGGCCGGTGATATCGTATTTTCCTGCGCCGATGAGCCAATCTCCGGCCCAGGCTGAATGGGTGAGCGTCGCTGCTGCAAGTAAGGCTGAGCCAAGCAATCCTGTCGTTTTTCTCATAATGTCTCCTGGTTGAGGACCCGGATTGTTGCTGTGGTTCGAACGGGTCACTCAATAGGTGTATAAAAAATTTGTCAGGTTCGCTATGGTAAAAATACCCTAATGAGAGTTAACTACCGGCTCTGGTTGCTTAATTTGGCCAGTTCGCTGCGACTGGTGATATCCAGCTTGCGGTAGATACGATAGAGGTGATTGGAGATAGTGGAGGGCGCTACATCCAACTCCCTGGCGACTTCTTTAAAGGTGAGACCCTTAACGATCCAGGCGACGATCTGCTGTTCTCTTTGAGTCAGCGAATCGAAGGGATGGGACTGGTTGATGCTTAAACGGTATAGCTCTCCTTCTGCATAGATCCGTAGGCAAAGTCCTTGTTTGATGATTTCTTGTCCTTCCTCTAACGCAAAGGGAAAATGTTGGCCCGTTTCAGGCGCCAGTTGCGAGAGTTTTTCCATGAATTCCGGTTGGCATTGCCAATAGACACCATGGTTGTCACACAAAGCCGAGACGGTATGGGAATCTTCATTTTGCAGATGCAGAAAAAAATTATGGGAAGCGGCACTTACCAGGTGATAGACCAGACGGGTCATCAACTGCTTCTCCCGGATCTGAAAATCTTTTTCGGCGTCGAAGCGATACAGACTGATCAAGCTATACAAGCCGCAGTCACTTTCTCGATGGCCGGTTGCGAGAATGCGCTTGATGCCGTAGGGTTCAAACAAGTCGTTGTAAAGTTTAGAGGAAAAGAACTCTGAATCCGGATAGACCTCGCTCATGGCAATCGGATTATCCAGATTTGCCAACACCCGTTCACGAATTGGGTTGAATTTCAGGGTTTGACTAAGACGTTCGCCATACTGCTTATCCAGTCCTAAGTGTTCCAGGTAGTGGAACTCCAAGGTCGCCAGGTTGCCTGTGCCCCACAAAGCGGCGTCTGCATCGAGCAGATTTACCAACTGCAATAATGCCCACTGGCGAAATTCACCTGGGCTGATTTGTGCAGAGCGGCAATACAGGCGACGAATAAAGTCTTCTACTTCCAATGCATTCATCCCGTTAGGGCATTTTTACTAATGCGCAATCCTATGGCTTTACAGAACAATACCCAAATTGATTCTGTAGAGGAAGTTGACTGTGCAACCCAATACCTTACTTTCTGATGGACTGCTTGATAACGAAGCGAAATTTCAGCACCCGTTCTTTTCCCGTTTCCAATTGCACCAGGCACCCTCGCCATTGAAGTTGTCACAAGATATCGAGAAGCGTTATCAGTTTCCTACTTTATATGCCAACGTCACTTGCGCCCAGGCGATTTTTCTTTGCAACTATGACAAAGCCCAGGCGTTGATGCCCCATCCGTTTATGAAGCCGGTGCGTGTCCCCGGCAACCGCGCCTTAGTGGCATTTTCTAACTATATCTACCGGGATGTGATGAACATTGCGCCCTATAACGAAATTGCCATGACCATCCCGATGATGGTGGCGCCTAAGTTTGATCTGCCCCTTCTACCTGCCGTGGTGCCGGGATTTAAAAGCTTTGGCTACTACGTCTTCAGTATGCCGGTGACTTCATTGGAAAACTGTATTCGTGGTAATGAGATCTGGGGGCTGCCTAAGGTGGTGCAACAAATAGATATCGAACAAAACGGCGATCAAAGCCTGACGTGTGCAACCGACGAACAGGACAATCATTATCTGAGCATTCGGGTACCGACTAAAGGGCGCAAAAGCCGGTTCGATGTCAGTGCTAATCTGTATTCGGTTAAAGACGGTCAGTTGCTGCAAAGCCGCACCTGTTTTACCGGGGAGTTTGAGGTGAACAAATACCTCTCCAAACTATGGACTCCTAAACCGGCTGGTGATACCCCCTTTCTTACCTTGGGCGAGGGGCCTTTTGCTGAGCGTTTAAGGGCTTTGGAAATCGATGGTCAGCCTTTCCAGACGCGCTACTGTGACGATATGCAGGCTTGTTTCGATCTGGCCAATGCCGATTATCGTGCACCCTTTAACTTGTGATGGAAAAGGATAGTGTGATGCAGCCTTCGGTATTGATTTTCGGTGCCGGCGCCGTCGGCGCCACGTTAGCCAACTGGCTAGCCCCTGAATTGGAAAATTTGTCTGTCTTTGACCGGCCTGAAGTGTTGGATGTTATTGAAGAAAAGGGGATTGGTGCCTATGCCCAAGATTTAATCAAAGAGGTCCAATGGCAGAAGGTAAAAGTGGTCAGGGATCTTTCCACCATTCCTGCGCCGGATATTATTCTGCTTTGTGTTAAGAACTACAGTCTGGAGTCTGTATGTAGCTCACTGACATCCCATTTTGGTGATGCTCCCCTGGTCGTCGGCCTTCAAAATGGCCGGGACAATCAGCGGGTGTTGCCTCAGTATTTTAGCAAAGTGGCCTATGGGGTGGTGTGTTACAACGCCTGGCTGGATTCTCCCAATGTAGTGGGCTACCAAAAAAGGGGGCCGCTGGTATTGGGCCGGGTGGGAAAATCCTGCAGCAGGCAATGCCTGGAGGAAACCATCAACCTTTTACATGCCGCTGTACCTTGCTTTTACACCGCTGAGCTGGAAGACGCAGTAATCAGCAAAATGATTATCAACTTGACTAATTCTTTGACCAGCCTGGTGGGACTGGGCTTTGAGCCCTTGGATGACGAGGATAAATTCCAAAAGATCTTAACCGGCCTGACCTATGAGGGCGTTTGTATCGCCAGGGCTGCGGGTTATAAGGAGGCAAGGCTTGGCGGTATGCCGAGTTGGGCCACCATGGGTTTTGCGGCAAAGGCGCCAACTTTCCTAACCCGGCCGATTTTTCGGCGCAACTTAAAAAAGATGGTCGTCAGTAGCATGGCCCAGGATCTGCTTACCCACAAGCGTCCGCAGACAGAGTTGGAGAGTATTAATGGCGAGCTGCTAGCGTTGGCTTATCAACATGGCGTAGATGCACCGCTGAATCAAGCGCTCTATAAGCTTTGCAAGAGCGAGTTTTCCAAATCGGGTTTCAAGCCGTTATCGGCCGCGGCCGTTTATCAGAGTTTGTTTAGCTGACTCCATCTATCTTATGACAAAGAAATTAACGTGTCGTGGGGTTGGTCGGCATGCTGGTTACTGCATAACAACAAGGAATAACTATGAAAACGTTGAAGTTACTTAGTGGTTTGGGCTTACTCACTCTGGCGAGATGCATTCAGGCAGATACCATCAGCGATTTCCAGCAGTCCTGGGTAGGAAAAACACTTGCTGCTCAGCGTCAGCTCGATGTTGCCTCGCCGATGGCTGATAACAATATTCCTGGGACGCACAACACGTACAATTCAGAGGCTTACCGCAGTTGTAATTTCTCGGTGGGCTGTCGCTACCTGGATCCTCAGCAAAAATACAGTATTAAGGACCAATTACGTATTGGTGCCCGCTTTATCGAAATTGACGTGCACTGGACGACCAAGATGGAAAGTCTGTTTTCCTATCCTAAACGTCTGCTAATGTGCCATGGCGTTTGCAGCATCAACGATAAGTACTTTACCGAAGGGCTCAATGAGGTGCGTGACTGGCTTAACAGCAACGACAGTCACAATCAGGTTGTGATCCTGTATGTAGAAGATCATATGGACGGTCATCACCAGGACGCTTACGACCAGATTCAATCCAAGATAGGTCAATGGATTTACAACAGCGGCGGGTGCAAAGCGATCGCCAATACGTTAACCAAACAGCAGGTATTGGCTCAAGGCAAAAAAGTGGTGCTTTGGGGTGACGGCGGCTGTCGCAGTCATCAAGGCTGGAAAACCATGGCCTATACCGGGCTGGGGGATATTGGCCGGATCTGGGAAGATCGTACCACAGTCGGCGCCATAGGTGACGTGTTTACCGGCGGTAGCAGTGACTATATCTCTGCCGCCGATGTACGTCGCTATTTCGCTGAAGGGGCCAACATCGTTAACTTGGATGATATGGTTACCAATGATGGTGGTCTGGATGCTGGGATTTGGAGTTGGGACAATAACGAACCCAATAACTGGAACGGCAATCAACATTGCGCCGTACAATGGAGCAATGGTCGCTGGGATGACCAATATTGTGGCAACCTATACGTCCATGCTTGTGAAAGTGCCAGTGACGGTAGTTGGAAAGTGTCCAGCGCCTCTGGTACTTGGGCACAGGGTCAGCAAGCCTGTCAGCAACTCGGCAGCCAATATAATTTCAGCGTGCCCACCAACAGCCTGGCCAACCAGCATTTGAAAGCGGCCAAAGAAGCGGCCGGGCAAAGTCATGTGTGGCTTCATCACGATGACATCGCCCATGAAGGCCTTTGGTGGGTAAAGGGGCAGCAACCTTTGCCATAAATTTTTAAAGCGTGCCCCCTAATGAAAATCTCTAGACTTGACGCGAAGGTCTTCCAGGCGGTCGCTCAGGTCTTGCAGTTTACCGGCGATCACATGGGTGACGCCGCCATCACCCCGTTCCAGTATCCCTGTTACTTCGAGTATGCTGGCCTTTAAATAGGCCTGCTTTTGCGCTCTGGCAGTGGCTAACCAGACGATCACATTGATATTACCGGTGTCGTCTTCCAGGGTGACGAAAGTCACGCCTTTGGACGTGCCCGGGCGTTGTCGGCCGGTGACCATGCCAACCACGGTCACCGGCTTTTTGTGCTCCCGCTCCCCAAGCCGGTTGGCCGGGGTATGTTTGCCTAACAGCCCTGCTGCCCTTAATAAGCTGATAGGATGCTGCTTAAGACTGAGATCGGTGGCGGCATAATCTTCCAGCATATTGTCGAGAGCGTCGGGTGCGAATAGCCAGCCTTGAGCGTTTTGAGTGCTGTGATTGAAAGTTGGTACGGAAACGCTGTTATCCAACAGCGCCCAGCGCGCCTGATAGCGGTTACCCTCAAGGCAAGCCAACGCGTCGGCACCGGCCAGGCGGCTTAGTTCATCCCGGCTAAGACCCGTGGCGCGAAGTTGCATCAGGTTGGTAAAGCCCTCTTCTGGCCTGGCTTTAAGCAAAGGCTCGGCCTGTTGGCGGGAAAATCCTTTAATTTGTCTAAGCCCCAGGCGAATTGCCCAATCCCCTTTCCAGGTTTCAAGCTTGTGATCATAGCCTGAGCGGTTAACACAGACCGGCAATACCGCAATATTGTGGCGCCTGGCGTCCTGGACCAGTTGGGAGGGGGTATAGAAGCCCATGGGCCAGCTGTTGAGTAAGGCGGTGTAAAAGGCGACCGGATAATAATATTTCAGCCAGGAAGAAGTGTAGGCCAGCACCGCGAAAGAAGCCGAGTGGGCTTCGGGAAATCCGTACTCGCCAAAACCGCAGATTTGTTGAAAGAGCCGTTCGGCAAAGTCCCGTTGATAACCTCTTGCCAACATACCATTGACCAGCTTCTCTTCGAAACGCCTTAGCTCGCCGGTCTTGCGCCAACTCCCCATGGCGCGGCGTAGGCGATCGGCTTCGCCGCCGGTAAAACCTGCCGCGACCATGGCGAGTTGGATCACTTGCTCCTGGAAGATGGGCACGCCTAAGGTACGGTTAAGGACCTTCTCTACCTCGGGGGAGGGGTAGTCTACCGGCTCTTTGCCGTCGCGACGACGCAGGTAAGGGTGGACCATATCGCCTTGGATAGGGCCGGGACGGACGATGGCTATTTCAATTACCAGATCGTAATAGTTTTTAGGTTTAAGCCTGGGTAACATGCTCATCTGTGCCCGGGATTCGATCTGGAACACTCCTACAGTATCGGCTTGTTGGATCATGCTATAAACGGCCGGATCGTCGCCCAAGTTGCCGATCCCGGCGATGGAAAGGGTTTTGCCATAATGCTGGCAGACAAGTTCGAAGGTTTTACGGATTGCCGTTAACATACCCAGGGCCAATACATCCACTTTGATAAGGCCCATGGTTTCCAAATCATCCTTATCCCACTGGATGACGGTGCGGTCGACCATGGCGGCATTCTCGACCGGTACCAAATCATGTAGCGGGCCGGAAGCAATCACAAAGCCGCCTACATGTTGGGACAAATGTCGGGGAAAGCCCATTAATTCATTAACCAGGCGGATAAAGTGCTGGCCTGTTGCCGCACTGGGGTCCAAGCCTAGCTCGGCCACTTGTCCTTGCCAGTTCAGTTCGCTGTCACGGCGGTTAATATTTTTGATAAAAAAATCCAGTTGGGTTTCGTTAAGCCCCAGAGCTTTACCCACTTCACGGATGGCGCTTTTTAGTCTGTAAGTAATTACTGTTGCTGCAAGTGCTGTTCTCTCTCTGCCGTATTTGCCATAAATGTATTGGATCACTTCTTCTCGTCGTTCGTGCTCGAAATCCACATCGATGTCCGGCGGCTCGTCTCGCTCCCGGGAGATAAAACGTTCGAAAAGTACTTCGCTCTTGGCTGGATTCACGGCCGTGATCTCCAGGCAGTAGCAGACCGCAGAATTGGCTGCTGAGCCCCGTCCTTGGTAAAGGATTTGCCGGCTTTGAGCGAACTGTACGATATCGTGGATGGTCAGGAAGAAATATTCATATTGCTTCTCAGCGATCAGCGCCAGCTCCTTTTCCAGCAGGGTTCGCACCTTTTCCGATACGCCCTCTGGGTAACGTCTGGCGGCCCCGGCTTCTACTAATTCCCGGAGATACTGACCGGCACTTTTCTGCTTGGGTACCAGCTCGGCAGGATATTGATAGCGTAGTTCATCGAGACTAAAGCGACAGCGTTCGGCGATAGCCATGGTTTCTGCAAGACAGTCCGGGGTGAATAAACGAGCGAGCTTGACCTTGGGCCGCAGGCAGGCTTCGCCGTTACTAAGCAGGGCATGGCCAAGTTTGGCCACCGGCTTACCTAGGCGAATGGCGGTCAGAGTTTGTTGCAAAGCCTGGCGCTCTGGGTGATGCATTAATACCCCGCCTAAGGCACAAAGGCGTAGGCCATGCCGTTGACCCAAGGCTCTGCAATGAGTGAGGTAGTTTTGCTCGTCGGCGCCGAGCAAACGCCGACACCCCAACCACAATCTTTCCCGATGCTGTTTGCTTAGCCAGGGGGCCAAAAAATCGTCACGCTGCGCATCACCGGTAGGTAGCCATACCAGCAGGCAATGACGAAGGCCGCGAATGTCCCATTCATGTAGTCGGTAGTCGCCTTTGGGGGAGCGACGCCGGGCATTTGTGATAGTGCGGCACAATTCCGAATAAGCCGCCTTATCGGGACATAGCAACACCAATTCCAAATCCGGTTCGAGTCGAACCAAACTGCCGACGATAAGCTTTAGGGACAGGCGGCGGTGTTTTATTTCGGCATAGGCCTTCACTATGCCTGCAAGGGAGCATTCATCGGTGATAGCCAAGGCCCGGTAGCCGAGAAAATCCGCCTGACGTACTAATTCCTCAGGTCTGGAGGCACCGGTCAAAAAGGAGAAATTACTCTGACAAAGGAGTTCGGCGTAGTCCATCAGCTAAATATCCCATGGGCATACCATTTGGCTTGTGGCGTACGAAAGACCCATAGCCATTGACCTTGGGCACTGCGGGCGATGAAGTAGTCGCGGCAGACATCCTGGCTATCCCACCAACCGGTTTGGATGCGCTCGGGTCCATGGAGCAGACTGACTTTCTCGGTCAGTGGGCGGGGCGGCTCGAATAACAGACTGGGGCGAAGACAGGGTATCGGCCATTGGATGGTGTCGCTGCCTTGCAGCGGCTCGATGTAGCGGCTGCTATGCTCGGGGCGAAAGTCATCCTGAGCGGCCAGACCCCATATTGCTTCTTTCCCTAGCTTAGCCTGCAGGCGCGACAGCAACTGAGCGGGTGAGTGCAGGGCACGACGGCCGTCGAACAGATCGCTTTCTTGCCCGCTATTTTCCAATAGTTGATTCACCGACAGCTGGATAGCGTATGCGGGTTGGGGGAGAGATAACCGTTCAAGCTTCAGGCTGGTCAGCGCCAGCCAGATTTCGGCGCGATATTCCCCTTGGGCCGATTGCACCTTGAATTCAAGGGCATCGGTATCCCGTAGCGACAAGCAAAAATGCAGCTCGGTAGTCAATTTATCCCGCTGACGCAGGAAGTTTTCCAGGTTGGTCAACAAACGACGAATGGGATGTTGTAGTACTTGGCTGTTTTCAATCTCATACATCAGCTCCAGGTACTGCACAAAGGTCTCGGGCGGGTGATAGAAATCTACCGGATGGTGAAACACCCCATTGAGGCGCCCCAAGTAGGTAGCCAGCTGCACATCGAAGCGCTTAGCCAATTCGCCGGGCGGGATAGCGCTTAACTGCCCAACCCGCTTGATACCCACACGAGCCAGCTGATGGCGTATTTTGCCGTCTAATTCGGTTTGTTCCAGGTCACAGTCATCCACCCGGCTGCGCAATAAATTGCATTCCTGGCTGATAACTCCCTGACCGCTCCTGGCCAACATCCTTGCGGCTAAGGGCGTCAGGCCACATCCATAGCGATAGCTTAGCTGCAAAGGTTGCAGGCGCGCTTGTATGGCTTGCCAGTAAGAGGTGAGGCCGCCATACATGGAGAGCATATTCTGGATGCGCAGCAGCAGGCCGTTGGGGGGCCAGAAACTGATATCCGAGGTGCAGGTATAGAGCCAGCGTGCGATCTCCTCGAGCTTAACCACTTCTACTTCGCGGCGATATTCCATGACCTGTAGTTCCCGGTGCAAGGCGGCGGCGCTTCCCAGTCCCATGCCCTTGCGGATCCCGCAGGCTTGGGCGGCTGAGTTTAGTTGCACCACGAGGTTGTCGTGTTTGTCTAACAGGACGATGGGCACATTGTTGTCTTCAGACTGTCGTGCCTGATAGAGGGAGTCCAATTGCAGGGACAGAAAGTCCAGATAAAGCCACAGGACTTGCATAATGCACCTAGCTGGCCCGGTGGAAAGGGATAACCTTGCCGTGGTCTTGGGGCAGAGGAGCTTGTTGCAGGCACAGATAAGGCCAGCGCTTGCGCAGATCCAGCTCGAAAGGGGGAGGCGGCCAGCTGCCCCGGCACTTATTGACCCGAATGCTTAAACCCGTGGCATGGGCGCTGAGGGTCAGGCTTAAAGGAACGGGCAGTGACAAACTCAGGCTTTGCCGGGTGCGAAACAAAAATAGCTGGGCTTGGCCTTGTTTGCCCGCCTGTTGCAGGCGCTTCAGCTGGGCCACTTCTAAATCGCCGTGCCACAACAGTACCGATTGGCAAGCGCCACTGCCCAGGCATTGCTCGGCTGCCCATAGGGCTTGCTTAGGGTCTTGGGGCTGGATAATGAGCATACGGAAAAGCGGCAAGCCCGCATGATGAAGGCTTTCAGCATTCAGTTTATGGGGCGGGGCTATCCAGGCCACCAATCTATTGTCTTGTCGGCTTTGCGCCGCCAGGCCAGGTAGCAACAGGCGTAATTCACCGATGCCCGGGGGGCTATGGATTTCCACCACCGGATAGGCCGCCAGGCCGCCGGGCAGGTGATGATCCAACGCTTCGAAGCCGCCAGTTGGTGGAACCTGAGAGGCGGTGCGGCGAAATTCCGCTTGCCACAGCCAGCCTTTGTTTTTTAAATGATCGAGTATGGGATTCATAGCAATAAAATAGCTGTATATATGTACAGTATATTTAAACCTGTTATTTGTGCAAGTGCAGGTTAGGGAGAGGACAATGAGCTATTGGTTATTTAAGACCGAGCCGGATGTGTTTGGCATCGCAGATCTGAAAAAACGGCCCAATCAGACCGAGCATTGGGATGGAGTGCGAAACTACCAGGCCCGTAATTTCCTGCGTGATGAGATCAAGCAGGGGGATAAGGTATTTATCTATCATTCCAGCTGCGACAACGTCGGCATTGCTGGTGTGGCTGAGGTGGTGCGCGAAGGCTATGTTGATCCCTCGCAATTTGATCCTGAGTCCAAATATTACGATCCGAAAAGCTCAATGGACACACCGCGCTGGTATATGGTGGATGTAAAATTTATACGCCAGTTTAAGCGGGTGCTCAGCCTTAAGGAGATTAAAGCCAATCCCGCGTTGGCGGAGATGCCGCTGGTACAAAAGGGCAACCGTCTGTCAGTGATGCCGGTGAAGGCCGCTGAGTGGCAGGTTTTGCTGCAGATGGCAGGAGATTAAGCCGACGCTTTTTCAGTTTCTTCGGCTGTTGCTTCCTGCAACTGGCCCATCATACTGAGCTGGTTACAGGCACTGATGTAGCCATTAAGCTGGTTTTTGATCCACACCATTTTGATTTGGCTGGGTTGTTGACTGATGAAATGGTTGAGAGTTTCCAAACGCATCGATGATTTGTTCAGGGTTCTATTAACGGCCTCTTGCACCGAGGCTTGTTTTTCGCAGCAGAGCATCACTACATTGGCGAAGTTACTGAGAATAAACAGGGCAATATCATAGTCTTCCTGCTTGATAAGCCCGTGCCTATGGGTCTTTTCGAGTCTGGACACAAAGGTGCGCTGAAGTTCATGGGCCAGATAGTTGGTATTACCTAGCGTGAAACGGAACTGTGCCTCACCGGCTTTTTGCGCAGCTTTGTACTGATACAATTGCCTTTGCAGATTTTGACTGCGAACCACGAAATAGATCAGGGTTAAAACCAACAATCCGAGCAAGGACACCAACACCATAAAACCACTTCCAACCTATGCTGAGGGCGCCTAGTTTACCCAATTGGCCGGAGGCATTAAACCGCCGGCCAAAGGGAATTTATTTCACCTTTTGCTTCAAATAGTTATCCACTTGCATCCGCAGTACATCCAGGGGAATGGAGCCGTTTTGCAAGATCACATCGTGAAATTCGCGCAGATCAAAAGCCTTACCCAATTGCTGCTCGGCTTTGGCGCGCAAATTTTTAATGGTGATCTCGCCGATCTTGTAAGACAACGCCTGAGCCGGCCATGAAATATAACGATCGATTTCGGTAGTCACGTTATGGGCAGAGAGCGCCGTATTTTCCAGCATAAAGTCGATAGCTTGCTGGCGGCTCCAGCCCATCATATGCATGCCGGTATCCACCACCAGGCGGCAGGCGCGCCACATTTCATAACTTAAACGACCAAAGTTGTCATAGGGGGTTTTGTAGAAGCCGATTTCTTTACCCAAATACTCTGAATACAGTCCCCAACCCTCACCGAAGGCAGAGATATAGGTGTAACGACGCACCGGTGGTAATTGCTTCATTTCACGAGCCAGCGCAATTTGCAGATGATGCCCTGGCACAGCTTCATGCAGGGTTAAGGCTGGCAGCTCATACAAAGGGCGCTTATCCAAGGCATAGGTATTAACCCAGTAGTAACCTGGCTGATCATCCCGGCTTGGCGAAATATAGCGCCCGGTGGTGTATTTGGGGGCAATAGATTCCGGCACCGGGGCAACGCCATATGGTGTACGCGGCAACAGGTGAAATAGCTGCGGCAATGCGGCATCGGCCATCTTAGACAGGTAGGTGGCTTCTTTGATTAGCTGCTCGGCGCTGGTGGCATAAAACTGCGGATCGGTACGTAAAAACTCAATAAATTGCGCATGGTCGCCCTTAAAGCCAGAGGCCTGCATCACCTCTTTCATCTCGGCGCGAATGCGTTTTACCTCTTCCAGACCTAACTGGTGAATTTCCTCGGCGCTCATCGAGGTAGTGGTGTAATGACGCACCCGGTTCTGATAGAACTCTTCCCCCCTTGGCCAGGATTTGGCTGCAATGTCAGATTTGCTGCGTGGCAGATATTCATTTTCTAAAAAGGCGTGGAAAGCTTGATACGAGGGAAATACCTTATCCTGAATAACCGCCAACGCTTGCTTTTGAAGTGCAGCGGCTTGTTCTTTTGGCAAGGTGCTGAGATCAGCAAAAGGTTGGTAAAAAACGCTGTCCTTGGGATTGTCATGGACAAAGGCCAAGGCGGTTTCTTCAAAGCCTTCCAGCACGATACGCGGCTGCGTCAGGCCAAGGCGCAAGCCCTCACGCATCCACGCCATTTGTTGACGAAAATAATTGGGGAAAGCCTCTAACCTGGAGAGATAATTTTGATAATCCTTTACATCACCAAACTTACTGGTGCGAGGCAAAAAGGCCAAGCTGCTGTGAAATCCATATTCGGAGGTGATAGGCATCAGATGAGCCTTATACTCATACTGATCCACCAGGTCTTGCAAGCGATAACGTTGCATCAACAAGTTGATACGGCTGGTGCTATCCAGCTCTTTGCCGGCTATTTTGTCTAGCTGAGTGAGATAGGATTTTGCTTTCTTCCACTGCTTTTCTAATCCCTCGGCGCTGACATCTGGCAGCAGATGGTCATATTGATGCACACCTAAGGAGGTGGCCGAAATCGGATCGATTTCCAGTTCGAACTGCCAAATCTCGCTTAACAGCGCATCCAGCTTATCGTCAGCCTGAACCACAGTGCTAAGCACTAACCCAAAGGAAAATAATAATTTTTTCAGCATTGCTCTTATCGTCCAGTTGGCATTTTGCTTAGCTTACGGCAATTTTTGCTGAATGGATACGCTTGCTGAATCTAGCTTTTCGGTGTGTAGATTGGTCGCGGGAAAGGCGTGATTTTGTCTGATAATTCGGTGATCTTGGCGCTGCCTTGCTTCTTCACTTCGTCAATTCGCAGCACATTATGCATAGGAATGTAGGTGCGCAGGACAGATTCGAACTCGGATTTAAGCTTTTCCTGGCTGGGATCCACCACCAGGCTGGTGCGGGTGTCCCAGACAAACTCGCCGATTTCCACAAAGCCGAACATGGCGCCTTGGCTGACCTGGCGTACATAGACTTCATAGCGTTCGGCATTGTTAATAAATTGGACGCGGTACAGGGGTTCTGGTTTGCTCATAACTTACTGCAGTGGATTAAACCCATGTATTTTAACCAGGCCGCCGTAGCAAGCCAAGCCGCAGACAAAGCATTAGCGACCCGAAAGCGGACTGAGCAAGGCCGATGTGGCCAAGGCCAGCTCGTCGGTTTGCCCGGCTAATATGGCGTTAACCGCCATGCCTTGTACATAGCAGGTCAGTTGCAAGGCGGTGGATTCCACCGGCACATTTGCGCGTACCTGTTGATGCTCTATGGCCTTTTCCAAACAACCGATAAAGCTGATTTGCAATTTGTCCAGATAATGCCGACCCATTTCGCGGATTTGCTTGTCATCCACACCCAACTCAGTAATGCAATTGATCAACAAGCAGCCACGGCCTTTAACTAATTTGACGTAGTCCGCAAAGAAATGCTCGATGGAACTCAGGCCCTGATTATCATCAAGATGTCGTAAAACCGGCGCCAGCTTTTCTTGCTGATATCTTTCCAGCACCCGGTACAAGAAGTTTTGCTTACTGCCAAACTCCAGATAGAAGCCCCGGCGATTGAAATCAGTACGGGCGATAATTTCATCCATGATAGAGCCGTGATAGCCATGCTCCAACAACACATCCATGGCCAGATCCAATACCGTGGGAACATCATACAAAGCTTTACGAGGCATATTCTCAACCTAAGAACATATGTTCTTTCAGACTAGTGAAAGCCGTTGCAAAGTCAAGGCAGGGGCGACGACAAAGCGAAAATATGCCAGACTGGCGTCTTTCGTTAATTCGGATATTGTGATGAAAAAATCATTGTTAATCACTTTTGCCCTGATAAGTGGACTGTCTTGCTCTGCTCAGGCGCAACAATCGCAAAATGTGCAAGCCGACGCCGCACGAATCAAAGCCCATCTGACTTTTTTGGCCGATGACTTGCTGGAGGGTCGTGACACCGGTAGCCGTGGCCATGAGATTGCGGCTTTGTATATTGCCAGCCAGTTTGCTCAGCTTGGATTGACCCCTGCCGGTGACAATGGCACTTATATGCAGCGCGTGCCATTGCGTCAGTCTCATCTGGTGCAGTCTTCACCCAAGCTCACATTAGCAGGGCCAGAAGGGCAAATCTCACTTAGCTATCCCAAAGACTATATTACTTCTGGCAGTGTGGCCTTTTCACTGGCGCATCTGCAGGGTGAAATGGTGTTTGCCGGGTACGGCATTGTTGCCCCCGAACTGGGACATGATGACTACGCTGGCTTAGACGTCAAAGGTAAAGTGGTGGTGTTGCTGTCCGGTAAACCAGAGTCTTTCCCCAGCGAGGAAGGCGCACATTTTGGCTCGGGCAGTGAAAAAAGCCGCCATGCCATCGCCAATGGCGCTATCGGTATGATCACCATCAGCACGCCTTTGGCAGAAAAAGTACGCCCATACCAAACCCTGCTTAACTACCTGCACACGCCCAAGATGCGATGGTTGGATAAAAGCGGCAATCCCCATGAGGCCTTCCCTGAATTGCTTAACGATGCCTACTTTAGCCAGGATGCCGCGGCCAAGCTATTTGCAGACGCGCCTATGAGTCTTAAAGACATCTACGCGCAGTTAGAAAAGGGTAACACGCCCAAAGGCTTTGCCCTTAAGACTCGTATTGATTTCACCAAGCAAAGCGAACATGAAAATATCAGTAGCCCCAACGTGGCGGCCATACTGGAAGGTAGCGATCCGGTGTTTAAAAATGAGTATGTGGTATTCAGTGCCCACTCAGACCATATCGGTTTTGCCAAGACCGTGCTAAAAGACAAAATCAACAACGGTGCCATGGACAATGCCACCGGCACCTCAGTGCTATTAGAAACGGCACGCCTGTTTGCAGAGCTGCCGATGCGTCCTAAGCGTTCCATTTTGTTTGTCGCCGTTACCGGAGAAGAGAAAGGTTTGCTGGGCGCTGATTACTTCGCCCAGCAGCCCACCGTTCCCCTGAATGCCATGGTGGCCAACGTCAATCTGGATATGCCTATCCTGACATTTGAATCTGCCGATGTGATTGCCTTTGGTGCCAACCACAGCTCGCTACAGCAGACGGTTTCAGAGGCGGCCAAAGCGGCTGGCTTAAGCTTGAGCCCCGACCCTTGGCCGGAACAGGCACTGTTTACCCGTTCCGATCATTATATGTTTGTGAAGCAGGGGATCCCGTCTGTGTTTCTGGTACCCGGCCTCAAATCCATGGATCCCAATGTCGATGGCGCCAAGAAGTTCGGTGAGTTTATTCAAAAGCATTACCACAAGCCCTCCGACGAGCTGAATGACAGTTTTAACTGGCAGGCCGCCAAGCGTTTTGCCGAGGTTAATTTCCAGATTGGTTTGAGCCTGGCCGATGATAATAAGCGCCCAACCTGGAATGAGGATGACTTCTTTGGACGAGCTTTCTCGAAGTAGTTGATAATGACAATAAAAAGGGCCTTCGGGCCCTTTTTATTGAGCAAAAAACTCAGGCAAAAAAGCGGGTACGCATAAAAGCCCATTGTTCGGCAAAGCCGTCGGTAGGGCGGCGGGTAAATTCGCTGCGGATAAACTGGTTGATCCGACCGTCCACATAGCAAATCAGAATGTTGGCGATATGCGCTTCATCGGTGGCCATGGGTTTGCCTTCGCGCAGCTTTCTTTCACGTAACACCTGGCGAAGCTGAGCTTCGAGGCGCTCAAAAAGCTGGGTGATGCGCGCGCGTAAACGGTCCTGCTCTCCCATCAGTGCATCACCGTTAAGGATACGGGTAATGCCGGGGTTACGCTCTGCAAAGCCGAGGATGAGATGCAGGATATGCTGGCTGCGTATAGCAGCATCTTTTTCTTCTTCCAGGATCTTATTAATACGGGAAAACAGAGTTTCTTCAATAAACTCGATCAGGCCTTCAAACATCCTCGCCTTACTGGGGAAATGGCGATACAGGGCGGCTTCAGATACGCCTACTTCGGCGGCCAATTTGGCTGTGGTAATGCGCTGTCCGGGACTGGTTTCCAGCATACTGGCCAGGCATTGTAAGATCTGGGCACGGCGATTGGGTCTCTTGGTGGCTGGCATGTGACGTCCTACTAACTGCGACCGGATGAGCCAAAGCCACCCTGTCCCCTTTGACTGGATTCAAAATCATCAACGATGCTGAATTGGGCTTGGATTACCGGCAGGATAACCAATTGGGCAATACGTTCGCCGGGCTCAATCACAAAACTATCCTGACCCCGGTTCCACATGGATACCATCAACTGTCCTTGGTAATCGGAATCGATCAACCCTACTAAGTTACCCAGCACAATACCGTGTTTATGGCCTAAACCTGAGCGGGGCAGGATGGTGGCACAAATGCTCGGATCGGCGATATGAATGGCGATACCGGTGGGCACCAACGTGGTTTGCCCGGGGGCCAGGCTCAACGGCGCGTCCAGACAAGCGCGCAAATCCATGCCGGCCGAACCCGGAGTGGCGTATTCGGGCAGGGGAATGCTGTCGCCAATCCGTGGGTCGAGAATTTTAACGTCAATCTTATGCATCTTGTTGTTCTTTATATCGTTGTGCAATGAGCGTCAGCAATTGGGTTGCCAAGGTGAGTTTGTCGCAAAGGGGCAAGTGTTGCTCGCCGCCAGGCCAATACACCGACAGTGCATTCAGTTCACTGTTGAAGCCGCTATTCTGCTTCGATACGTCATTGGCTGCAATCATGTTCAGTCGTTTTCTGACCATTTTGTCTTTTGCATACTGGCCCACATCCTGGGTTTCGGCAGCAAAACCCACAGTAAATGGCGGTTTCGATGAAGCGGCGACATCTGCAAGTATATCGGGGTTTTTAATGAGAGTAAGGGTTAACTCATCATTGGATTTCTTAATTTTTTGCGTGGTTACCTGTGCGGGCCGATAGTCGGCAACGGCGGCACAGCCAATAAAAATATCCATCTCCTGAATCTTTGCCATTACTTGATCGTGCATCTGTAGGGCGCTATCCGCTTTAAGTAATGTGCAGCCCGAAGGGGCAGGCAGATTGACCGGACCGCTGACTAAATTGACCTCTGCACCCATCAGCGCAGCCGCCCTGGCCAGCGCATATCCCATTTTGCCCGAACTGTGGTTGCTAAGATAACGCACCGGGTCGATGGCTTCGCGGGTAGGCCCGGCTGTTATCATCAACTTCAGTCCTTGCAATAAGGCTGGCTGGCATTGTTGCTCCATAAGATCCGCCAACTCCATTGGCTCGAGCATACGACCGGGTCCTACGTCACCACAGGCCTGTTCACCTTGCGCCGGGCCAAAACAAGTTACACCTCGGGAGCGCAAGGTAGCCAGGTTCTGTTGGGTAACCGCCGCCCGGTACATTTGTTGATTCATGGCGGGAGCGATAAATAGCGGCGCGTCGCTGGCCAGGCATAAGGTGGTAAGCAGATCGTCAGCCATGCCGGCAGTCAGGCGAGCAATAATATTGGCGCTGGCAGGTGCAATCAGGATCATATCGGCCCACTTGGCCAGCTCGATATGACCCATGGCCGCTTCCGCTGCCGGATCCAGCATTTCCATAGATACCGGTAACGACGACACGGCCTGAAGCGCTAAGGGGCTGACAAACTCTTTCGCCGAGGGGGTTAGTACTACGCGCACATTGGCACCTTTGGCCTTGAGTTTACGCACTAAATCCGGGGTTTTGTATGCGGCAATACCGCCAGAGATCCCCAATAGAATGTTTTTATTGATTAACAAAGACATAGAAGCCGTCCCGGTCATTTGCCCATAGCCTATCATTAAAGGTCAAATGAGGTAATACGCCCAAAGTATATCGCCAGGGCAGAAGGAGGCGGCCATGAAACTCGCCGATTGGCCAAAGCAGGAACGTCCAAGGGAAAAATTGCTGACGCTGGGGGCCTGCGCCCTGACCGATGCCGAATTGCTTGCCATCTTTCTTCGCACCGGTATTAGTGGGCTGAATGCGGTGGAATTGTCCGCCCAGCTGATTCAGCGTTTTGGCAGTTTACGTGCTCTGCTGGCGGCAAACCGGCAGGATTTTTGCGCAGCCAAAGGTTTAGGTGATGCTAAGTTTGTGCAATTGCAGGCAGTACTGGAAATGGCCAGGCGCTATTTGCTGGAGCCATTGCAACGAGGAGCAGTGTTTTGCAACGCCGAGGATACCCGCAATTACCTTATTGCCCGACTTCGTGATGAACCCCACGAAGTCTTTGCCATGCTGCTATTAGATGCCCAGCATCGTCTGATCGCCTTTAAAGCTGTATTTCAAGGTACTATCGATAGTGCCGCCGTTCATCCCAGGGTACTGGTTAAAACGGCATTAGATCACCAGGCGGCGGCGGTGATCCTGGCACACAATCATCCTTCTGGTGTTGCTGAGCCGAGTGAGGCGGATCGCCAGATCACGCAAAGGATCTGTGATGCCATGGCGCTGATGGATATTCGTGTATTAGATCATTTCGTGATTGGCGATGGGCAGGCTGTGTCCTTTGCCGAGCGGGGCTTGCTGTAAGCCCCATGTTTTCCAGCCTGAGGTCAATAAACAAGCGGCACTGAGTGGAAAATGGTTGATCTGGGACGGCCTTTGCTGTATAAAATGCGCCCTCTTGTCACTAGCGTGAACTGGTTCGGGTTGTATAAATGGCCAGCCAGAATTGATTATTAGGTAAATTTGGAGACAAACAATGTCCAGAGTATGTCAAGTAACTGGCAAGCGTCCTGCGGTAGGTAACAACCGCTCACACGCTAAAAACGCCACTCGTCGTCGCTTCCTGCCCAACCTGCAAACGCACCGTTTCTGGGTAGAAGCTGAGAACCGTTTCGTTAAGCTGCGCGTTACTCCTAAAGGTATGCGTATCATCGATAAAAATGGCATCGATTCAGTTTTGGCTGATATGCGTGCCCGTGGCGAAAAGATTTAAGGAATAACTCATGCGCGATAAGATCAAACTGGTTTCTACCGCTAACACCGGTTACTTCTACACCACTGACAAGAACAAGCGCAACATGCCTGGCAAAATGGAGATCAAAAAGTTTGATCCCGTTGTTCGCAAGCACGTGCTGTTCAAGGAAGCCAAAATCAAGTAATTTTGCTTGCTTTTGTCTCCAAGAAAACCCGGCTCTGCCGGGTTTTTTTATGTCCATGGATGGACGGTATGCCGAAACTGCGGGGAGCGTTGTTTCGGCGATGGAAAACATCCTTGTTTTCCACCCTCCGGGCCGTCGACGTTCCTTCGACGTTCCAAAACGCTCCAGGCGTTTTGGTATGGAAAAAGCGTCCTGCCCGCCACCCTTCGGGCCATCGTAGTGCCTCCGATGTTGCGGTTTGCTCCGGGCAAACCTGTTATGTCCATGGATGGACGGTATGCCGAAACTGCCGGGAGCGTTGTTTCGGCGATGTCCATGGATGGACGGGCAGGTGAATGCTCCTTGCATAATTTGCACTTCCGCCCTCCATGGCGGTCGTATGCCGAAACTGCCGGGAGCGTTGTTTCGGCGATGTCCATGGATGGACTGGCAGATGAATGCTCCTTGCATAATCTGCACTTCCGCCTTCCATGGCGGTCGTATGCCGAAACTGCCGGGAGCGTTGTTTCGGCGATGTCCATGGATGGACGGGCAGGTGAATGCTCCTTGCATAATCTGCACTTCCGCCTTCCATGGCGGTCGTATGCCGAAACTGCGGGGAGCGTTGTCTATTCGCCTCGGTCCTGTGGCTCACTTGCTTTGCAAGCCAGCTAAAGCTGTTGATTGTTGCTCCTGGCAACCATGCTCGGCAATGGCGGGATTCGTGTCCCTGCGTGCAACCATGGCCAATTGCTGGTTGAGGCTAAACTAGCGAATGGATATGCTTAGCGGATTAAAAACGATGTGCCGTACCGGGGCTTTTTATGATTCGACTCTCACGCAAGGGCTGGAACAATGTTCTGATTTTTGCCACCTTGCTGATGATTCTGCTGTTTAACCAAAGTGGTCGTTTTCTTACCGACGGTGAACCTGCTACCTCTCATACCCTGCTTCCCACTGACATTCCGCTGATGAAGTTGGAGTTTGGCGCTCATCAATTAGAGCGTATTGGTCAGGGTTGGCGTGTGAGGCCTGCATCCTCACTGGATGAAGCCCAATTAATGGCGCTGGTGGATCATTGGCAGCAGGCCCTGTTGATCCCAATGGGAGAGGCTGATCTAGACACTGGAATAGTAGTCGTGGCCTGGCTTGCTGGCGAAGCTCAAGGCCGCATCTTCAGGCTAGTAGAGCGTGATGATAGCGTCTGGGTTGCATACGATAAAAAGCTTTTCCAAATCCAGAACAAAACCCTGGATGAATTGGTACCGGAGGCACTTCGCTGATGCCTGAGCTACCAGAAGTTGAAGTCAGTCGCCTTGGCATCAGTCCCCATCTGACTAACCGCACTCTGAAAAACATTATTGTCCGTCAGCGTCAGTTACGCTGGCCGATTCCAGAAGAAGTGTATCAGGCCGAAGGGCAAGTGATTAATAGTGTGCGCCGTCGCGCCAAATACCTGTTGATTGATACTGCCCCGGGGAGCCTGATATTGCATTTAGGTATGTCTGGCAGTTTGCGTGTAGTGCCAGCCAACACACCGCTGAATAAGCATGATCATCTGGATCTGGTGCTGGATAATGGCCAATGCCTCAGGTTTAACGATCCCAGGCGTTTTGGCGCCTGCTTATGGCAAGCCGCTGGGGAACCACAGCTTGAAATGCTTACCAGACTTGGCCCTGAGCCTCTATCAGAAGCCTTTGATGCAGACCGCTTGTATACGTTGTCCCGCAAGCGCCAGCAAGCGGTGAAAAACTTTATTATGGATAATCAGGTGGTGGTTGGCGTGGGTAATATCTACGCCAGTGAATCCTTGTTTATGGCAGGCATCGATCCCCGCAAAGCGGCGGGCAGGGTGGGGCGGCAGGCTTATGAACGCTTGGCGGATTGTATTCGTGAGGTCCTGGCACAGGCGATTACACAAGGCGGTACCACGTTAAAGGATTTTACCCAGGTTGACGGCAATCCGGGCTATTTTGCCCAGCAACTGAGGGTGTATGGCCGAACGGGAAAGCCCTGTCTGGTGTGTGAGGAGCCGGTGAAAAGTATCACCTTGGGGCAGCGTAACAGTTTTTACTGCCCCCGTTGCCAGCGCTAACGGGATTGTCCAAATCCCGCCCCCGAGAAATGGTCTGTCTGTTATCAGAAGTAAATTTTGTGGTTGCGGTAATCCACCACCAGATGGCTGTTTTTAAAGTAACTCAGCCCTAATAGCATAACCGGTTTATCTTTATATCCAAGGGCGGCAAACACGGGGAGGTCGGCCATAGAGACCTTATCGTCTGATACCGCATGATTTCCCAGTTTAAACTCCAGCTCGGCCAGCTTTTGTCGGCTTACAGCACTGTCATGCAGCCCCCTTGCCTTAGCGGACTCCAGTATAGGAACATTCAGCTGCTGGTGCAGGGGCCCGTTAATCAAGCTTTCAGGTGCTCCGGTATCTAATATGGCATCAATTTCCTTACCGTTAAACCAGGTGTTGACGATCACCAGATTGTTCTGAAGCCTAAAATCTGCCTGTCGAAGTCCCAGAAAGTCTTCTTGCTGGCAGCCTGCGGGGGAGAGTTTCAGTTTGTTCGTGGTGAAATTAAAGACTACACAATGCTTGGACAGAAAATCATATCCGACAACACCAAGCATCTCACCTTTTGTATTTGTCAGATCTGACATGTCTTGGAATACATAAGGTAGATTGGAAACTTCAATCTCTTGTGCGGTTGAGGTGTCAATATTTGCCATCAACAGCGAACTGGAACCTACGGCTGCCTGGACTTCCAGTCGACTGATCTTATCTTCGGGTAGCGCCAGTGTTGCCTGCAAGCTTGTTGGCAATACACCTATGTTCGCTCCAGTATCGACAATCATCGGATAGTTGGAGATCTGGTTAATACCCATGTGGATATAGGCATGGCCATCGTCGGTATAGGCGAGATCCAGTTCTACAGCCTGATTGTGTATTGGTGTGCTCATGCTGATGGCACTGACGCTGAGTAAAGCGGCGGCCAGTAAAGATTGTTTCATATATGTCTCCTGCCAATATAAGTCTACGGGGGTAGAATGGCAGGCAATTGTCAGAGAAATATCAAGCTGTTAAAGGAAGGCAAATAATAAAGTTGCAGCCTTTGTAAGGGGCGCTTTGTAACCTCAGGGTTCCGCCCATCAAATCGACCAACTGGCGACAGATTGGTAGGCCCAACCCCAGATTATGGCTTTGCTGTCTGGCTTGTTCTACCCGGTAAAAACGCTCAAAAACCAGTGACTGTTGCGTTTCACTTAACCCCTTGCCAAAGTCTTTTACCGAAACCAGCACTACCTGATCCTGCCTGCTAACGGATATCCTGATTTGACCGCCGTCGGCGCCATATTTAAAGGCATTGTCGAGCAGGTTGATGATGACTTGGCGTAATCTATCTTTATCAGTCTTTATCATAATCCTCGGTTCGATAACGGTCTTCAGACTTAGGCCTTGCCGCTCCGCACGAGTGTCATAATGACTGACCACTTCCTCCACCAGCTGGCTCAGATTTGCCGTTACCAAACTGACTTTGAGCATGTTCGCCTCCGTCAACGACAACAACTGAAGATCTTCAACGATACGCGTTAACTGGGCTAGCTCATTGCGCATCAAAGTGAATTGATGATTGTCTGCGCTAACTAATCCGTCCTCCAGGGCTTCTAGTCTTGCTTGCAGCGCGTTGATGGGGGTGCGCAACTCATGTGAGAGATCGGAGTTCATCTGTTCATAGCGCTGATGTAAGCCTTGCAGCCAGGCGGCTAACTGATTAAAACTTTGAATGATGTCACCGACTTCATCATGGCGTTGCATGCCTAGGCGTGTGTCAAATTTACCTTGCTTTATGGCATTGAAACTTTGCTGCAAATCTCTAAGTGGTCTCAGAAAATACCAGGCACCAAGCCAGGAGAGTAGGATGGCGACTGCAGACAGAGGCAGCAGACTGTAGAGAAATGAACGGTGCAGATCCTGGCGCAAGGTTTCCTGTCCTTGGTAGCGGGTGAGGGTTATTTTAGGAAACCAGAATAGATCATATTTCTGCTCCTGAGCGGAAAATTGCAGCTGTGGGTGATTCATCTGCACTATACTCGGTGACAGCTTTGGGCTGGTCACAACAAACTGGTAGCCTCTATCTATGGACTCCAAGGTTACACGGGCATCCATTTCCGCGACATTTTCATCAACCAGCTGACCATTATTGAGGACCAGAAAAAAATGCTCGGGAAACTGTTTAAACAGTGTTTGAGCCAGCTTGTTAATTGTGGCATCGTCGTTACTGCTAGCCAGGATTTCACTGACCTGGTCGTCACTTAACTGGACTTCCGCGAAAACCGCTGCACTTTGCCGACCGAAATCTACCAGAGCGTGATTAGCAGAGCGTACGGATATTGCGTAATAGATGCCCAATAGTAGCAGAGTGCAACCGGCAACCAGCAAAGTGAACTTGGTTCTAAGTTTCACTATATGCTCCTTCTGCCGACAAACTGATAGCCCTGCCCATACCGAGTGACGATATACTTTGGGCTGTGCTTGTTGTCACCTAGCTTTTTCCTGAGGTTAACCATGTGTGTGTCTATAGTTCGCTCTGTAACCGCTTCATCGTGCTTATATAAGGTGTCCAGCAACTCTTTGCGGCTGAGTACTTTGCCTGGTTGGCTGGCAAATGCCATCAGCAATGAAAACTCTGCGCTGGTCAGCGCTAAATCCTGCCCGCTTATTTCTGCGCAGTGGCTATTTGGATTGATAGTTAGGTCGGTAAATTGGAGTCGGTCTTTCTGATGGCCGACGCGGGTACGCTTTAATAAAGCCAGCACCCGGGAAGTCAGCTCTCTGGGACTGTAAGGCTTACAGACATAATCATCCGCGCCCGCATCAAACCCTTGCAGTCGGTCAGACTCTGAAACCTTTGCCGTTACCATGATCGTCGGAATGTTCAGTTCAACAGCTTTATGCAGCAGTTGTCGACCGTCCCCGCCAGGCAGCATAATATCGAAAATAGCGATGTCCCAATTAAGGTTGTTCAGTGCTCTTGTGGCATCTTGCGCATTGTCGTAGTGCTGTACATCCAGACCTTGCTGCTTCAAATACAGGGTTAGGATTTCTGCGCTATTGATGTCATCTTCTACGTACAGCACACGACGAGATTGATATATTCTCATTGGGAATAGTAAGCCGTTGCAGGTGGGCCGTGGATGACGGAGTCAGGCATAGGGTCACATTACAAACTTGAAATAGCGCCTTTCATGGGGACTATTCGTTTGGATGGAGCTTTGCACGCAAAGCATCTTGTACTGCCTTGTGACAAAAACCTTCAACGTTGCCACGATGAAGCGCCACTTCCTTAACCAGGGTGGAGGAGATAAAGGAATTCTCTTCAGAAGGGGTCAGGAAAACGCTTTCCAGATTCGGATTCAGACGGCGATTCATATTGGCTAGCTGAAACTCATATTCAAAATCGGAGACAGCACGCAGGCCGCGGATCAGAATAGTGGCCTGATGGCGGGCAGCAAAATCTACCAATAAGCCGGTGAAGCCAATCACTTCGACATTGTTCAAATGACTGGTGATTTGCTTGGCCAGCTCAACGCGCTCTTCCAGGGTAAACAAGGGTTTTTTACTGGGGTTGGCGGCAATCCCTACGGTAACGTGGGCAAACATATTGGCCGCGCGCTCAATCAGGTCGGCGTGACCATTGGTGATAGGGTCGAAGGTGCCCGGATAAATTGCCTTGGTATGCATATTCTTGGTTGATGAAAAAATCCAGCGCCAAGCTTAACTTAGCCGATGACAGAAATTAAGCCCGACCGGTCAATTTATGCGATAGCAAGGAGCTAAGTTGTAAATATGCTTCCACCACCTGGCTTACCGGGATGCGATCCACTCTCTCCTTACCATAAACAAGAACAGCCGGACCAAGTGGTCGCCAACTAGTGGCTGAGTCCCTTAGCAGTGCAACTTGCGGCGTTCCCACACAGGCCGCCAGATGCATGATCGCTGTCTCTACGGTAATTACCCGATCAGAGGCGGCAATCATGGCCGGTAACTGGACAAAGTGAGAGGCAGAAAATGGCTGTATTGCAAGTTGCTGAAGCACTGTCTCACGGGCCAGCCTGTCTTTTGTCTCTTGTAACTGTGCCGGAGGGACGTTGAGCACAAAGAGCGTTGGTCCCTGGGAGGCCTGAATTGCTAACAACAACTCAGTCAGCTGCGACCACTGGTAATCCCTTTTACTGGTCGTGGAAAGGTGGTTGATAAATAACGTGCTCGAGGCGTTTAAACCGGTCTTCTGTGTCCATTTGGCCAACTGATCCCGGGCTTCAATCAGCGCGTTTTCCTCAACGTTCAGCGGTGCCACCCTTTTTTCTGCGGGGAGAGACAGGCCCAGCAGCTGCTTGAACTTTTGCTGATAAATGTCGCTGATATGCAGGTCCTGTCTGCTATGCAACGAATCTACCTTGAGATATCCATCCAGTTGCCGGAAGTACCACCATTTACTCAGCGCATGGTGCGCCGGATTGGTCAGGGTTCCTACCACATAAGCCTTGGGAGCGATCTGACGCGCATATCTGGCATACTGTTCACTGCGGGTGCTTGCGATAAAAACAACCAGGTCGTACTGCACTTCCCTGGCCTGCTTGAGCATTGACTGTCGATGCTTCTTATCGCGGGCGATGGGATAGATTTGTTGCAGATGATCTTCCGCTTTTAGCCATTGCACCAGCGTTTGATTGCGTCCCTCATGCCAGGCTTTATGGCGGCTTCTGCAGTCATCAATCCAGATATCCACAGATAGCTGTGGATAGCGTGCGACCAGTTCCGCCAAATAGGCTCTCTGGTAGACAAAATCACCCAATGCCAGATGGGTCATGTACAACACTCTTTTCGCCTGCAATAACAGACGCTCGGGAACCAGGGGAAAAGAGTTGTCCTGCAAGGGGATCACCAGCGATAAAAGGCGCTTAGACGCGAAAAATCCTGCCCAAGGGGATCTTTGCCCCAGTATAGCTCCGCGCCCCAGAATCCGAGACTGGTGGCATGACTGTAGCGCAGATTGACTTCATAACCGGTTTCGTAACTCTGCCGGCCAGGATCATTTTGCAAGACTCTGAGGGTGCCATCGATGATTTGGCTGCCGGTGAGGGCCCAATTCAGGTTCAGAGAATGCGCCGAGGCTGGTACCGCGTCATTAAACTGTCTCGCATCACCGCCCCAATGTCCGAGCACCTGTCCTCCATTGGTATAACCCTGTTGATACAAGTGATGCACGTACCAGGCAGTGGACCAATGGCTAAATTCATACCTCAGCGACAGATCATCGGTGAGCAGTGGTAAAAAAAGGCCCAAAGAGTAGGTTTGGTTGCCAAGTTTGTAATTGCTCTCATCCAGGGTGTCTTCGCCGCCAAATTCCATATAAAGCGAGACAGGCGTACCCAGATGGAAATTAAACTTACTGGTAATCGAAGCTTGCTGGTTACCAAACTCGTAATTCGGATCGTCGGTATCCACATCCCCGACATTATCCTTGCCGGCCGGGTTGAAGATGGCTTCCATCACATCACTAAAGTCCACTTCACGTTTACCGCCACCGAATTGCAGTGTGCGGTTAAAGCCAAGTGTCCAGAAATCCAGCGGTGTCAAACTCAGGTGTAACCCGGCATGGCGAGGGCGTCCGGGAAAGAGCTCATCACCAAGACGAATGCCTTGCACTTCTTCCAATTGTGAATAGAAAACTTCGTAGCGAATATTCCAATCACTGATGGGATTGCTGTTACTAATGGTAATAGACGGCGAAGCTTCGGCATTGCTACTGACCAGCATGGCCGAATCCTGAAACGGGGAAAACCAATGCTCACGATAGCCGATTTCTACCTGTGCGTATTCATACCCCAACGCCAGATACGTAGTGTTGTGGGCCATATCCTGACCATCCGTGACCATTGTTCCGGCAGATAAGAGTACATAGGGATTGGCTTGATAAAAGCCATTGGCAGACACTCGGTAAGTGGCTTCGCTAAGAGCGCCGCGTTGATTGGGTAGAGCCCTTGCGGTGCCGCCGGAGGCAGCAAGCTCTGCACTTCTATGGGTGATGGCAGCTGTTTTTTTGTAGCGCTTCAGGTAGTTCTGGATGCGCTGATACAGCAATGGATGGCTGTCTTTAAGTTGTTCTGCCCTGACCTGCAGATCACTTGCCTTGTAGGGCTTGGTCAATGGCGCACCATCGGTAAGCGCCATTACCTTTTCAATCTGGTTTTCGATCTCCGGGGATAACTGCAAAGGCAGCAGAGGTGACAGTCCTTTAGCCTCGACCTGCATAGCGGTGGTCGATAAAAAAAATAACATCAAAACAGGAAGTATTCTGTTTCTGGATATCACTATCTGGCCTCCTGCCAACCGATGAAATGACCCACTCTGGTTAATACGGTTTGTGGTGACAGCCCCGACTTGCTGCCAACCACACAAAACAAACCGGGACATCTATTACTGAAGCTGTAGGCGGGATCCCACTGCTCGTAGGGGTGGGATTCATGTACCAAAAGTCGTTGGGGTATCTCTTTGGTGCCGGCGATAACATGGAACTTGTCCAGCATGGCATGTTTCAAAGCACACAGGTAATAGAGTGAATACTCTGTCCACTTAAGCATCAGGAAACGGCTGATACGCCAATTTCGCGGATTCTTGGGTTGATGCAGCGAGCACAGTTCATCCACCCAATGCTGTCCATCCTTGCCCGTTAATTCGAGCATTACCTTGTTGCATATATCCACCGCAAGGATGGCCGGCGTTACCGTCATACCGACGTCCGGATCGCCAATGACGGGGCTCATACTAAGTAACCGGGCTGATGATTTCCACCACTTGGGGTGTTGGGCGCGTTGCTCATACTGCAGCAGCGCTTTGCCATCTATCACTAACTTGTCGAAACTCAATGGCTTAAGGCAGATAACATCGGCGTCGAAGGTCAGATAAAAGCGAGTCGGCATCAATTTCGCGATGGCCAGCTTGATGATCTGCTGTTTGCGCCAGCCGCGCATCTCAGGGTAATTGGATAGCTGCGGGACGACCGTGCATTCACTAACAACGCGGATGTCGAATTGAGTCCATTTGGCCAGCTTGTCATTGACCAGCTGCACTTCATCTTTTGGCACAACAACAAAAAAGGGGCCAAGAAACCCGGTTGCACCGAAGTGAGCGAGGGATGTAAACAAAATATCTGTGCGATTCAGATCATCTACATCGTAACTGCCACGCGCTTTCAGCGGTAATACAGCGCCTATTTTTTCCATTCGTTGATATACCAAATCAGGATGTCTTACAAAGCCACTGCGGGCTGGAGGATGCATAGCTTAACATTCTTTTTTATGGCTATTCTCCTGTCTTCAGTTAATTTTCGTTATATTAGGCATCAAGTTTTGCCACTTTCATAAACCTCGGCCTTGCCGATGAAAAATACCTTTGGATCCCGCCTTTATGACCAGAAGACCCATTTCTTGTTTTGTTATCGCCTGTAACGAGGCGGACCGTATAGAAAAGTGCCTTGCGCCTCTGGCCGGCTGGGTAGACCAGTTGATTGTGCTGGACTCCGGCAGTAAGGACGACACTGTGGCATTGGCAAAGAAATATGCCGACGAGGTCCATGAAACTGATTGGCCCGGGTATGGTCCCCAACGAAACCGCGCTTTGGCCCTATGCAAACATGAGTGGGTACTTAATATCGACGCTGACGAAATCATCACCGATGCGTTAAAAAAGGAAATCGATCAGGTGCTCTCAAGCCCTCGTCTTGATGCCACCATTATCAGCTTTCCCTGGCACACTTTTTTATTCGGAAAGCCTCTGAAACATGGCCGTTACGCCTCTCCTCAAGGAAAGCTGTTTTTTAAGCAAGGCGCCCAGTTTAAGGATAGGCAAGTGCACGAAACCTTGCTGATGCCGGTATACAAAGAGAAGATCTTAAAGGCACCGCTTATTCACCATAGCTGGCGCAATTACCACCATGTGCTGGAGAAACACCTTAAATACGCCACCCTGATTGCAGAAGAAAAGGCGGCAAAGGGCAAACGATCTTCCATGGCGTATGCTACCTTGCGTTTTTTTACCGACTTTTTACAACAGTTCATTCTACGCGGTGGCTTTCTTGATGGTTGGCGTGGCTACATGATGGCGGTGATCCTTGGCCAGTATGCCTATCACAAGTATGCAGCGCTGGTGGCACTGCAAGCTGACGCCAAGTACAAGGCGAAATCTCATGACTAATGCCAAGGTGCCTATCAGTGTCTTTCTGGTCACCTGTAATGAGGCGAAGCATATCCGTGCAGTGTTAGCGCCGCTGAAGCGCTTTGATGAAGTGATCTTGGTGGACTCCGGCAGCACCGATGGCACAGTCGATATTGCCAGGGAAATGGGAGCCAAAGTGGTGCATCAGGACTGGTTAGGCTTCGCTAAGCAGAAAGAGTTTGCCCAGTCTTTGTGTAAAAACGAATGGGTCATGAACCTGGATGGTGATGAAATCCTGCCGGAGCAGGTGGCCGACAGCATTCAGGATCTGGTTGATAGTCAAAAGGCTGATGCGCTTAGATTGTACTTTGAAGATGTTTTTTGGGGGCGGGCCATGCATCCTTCTTCGGGTAAACGCTCTATCATCCGCGTATTCAAGCAAGGCCGTGCTGATTACCCTACAGATCGTCTGGTGCATGAAAATCTGGTACTTAAAAAAGATGCTACAGAGGCCGATGTGCCCGGTTTGGTGATCCACTTTGGCTATGGCAGCACGGCCTTAATGATGGAGAAACAAAACAAGTATTCCTCTTTAAAAGCCAAGGAGAAATATCAAAAAGGCAAGCGTCCTTCTTTGCTAAAACTGACGCTAATTTTTCCCATCACTTTTGTTAAGTCCTATTTGTTCAGGCGTATGTTTTTATCCGGCAAGCGAGGTTTAGTGCAAGCGCACATTGAGGCCATGTATGCGTTTTTGAAGGAAGCCAAATTATTTGAACATCATGAACGCCGGGACTAACACCCGGTTTGTTCATTGTAACCGGCCATCAGACTGGACCATTGTTGTGCTTGCCAATGATAATCAGGCATGCGTCCCTGCTCTTTCTCTAGAGAACGTTTAAGACGGGCAAGATTATCTTTTTTCCATCCCTGTCCTTGTCGTTTTTCGCAGCGGTCAAAGTCAATCAGCCAAATTTTGCCACTGTCATCAAGCATCAGGTTATGAATATTGAGATCGCTGTGACACACCTGCAGGGCATGCATTTTGGCAATCACTCGTCCCACCTCTTGCCAGATATCTTCGCCGACGGCACCTTCACAAAGACAGCGATGCAGATCGTGGCTGTTCGGGATCATCGACAGCAAAATATCACCGCGATAGATGAGGCCGCTTCGATGCACATGGGCCGCCACCGGGGTGGGAACAGGTAACCCTTGGGACTGCATCCAGCTTAACAGCTTCAGTTCGCGCCAGGGACGGGTGTGTTCAAGGCCTGGGTAGAGGTACTGGTCGGTCAGTAGCTTGCCGGGTATGCCGCCACGACGATAGTGGCGCAGCACCAGATTACCTTTGTCATAACGCACGAAATAGGTGGTGCCGCGACCCTGGGCCTGGCCAAGTACGGCACCTTGTTCAAGCCAGTAAGATGGCGCAAAGTGCCTTGCTTCAATCTTTGTAAACCAGCTTGGATCAAATAAGAAATGATGATCGTCCTGGTAGCCGTAAGTCAGGGCAGACATGAAAACCCGTATTTGTGATAAATTGCCATAGTTCGCTCTATTCTACCTTTTTCAACAACGGACAGTCCCTTGAAAAGTATCTGTATTTTGCGCCTGTCGGCGATAGGTGATGTTTGCCATGCAGTAGCCATGGTCCAGCGAGTGCGTGATCAATGGCCGGAGACTGCCATTACCTGGGTCATCGGCAAGGTAGAGCATCAATTAATAGGGGATATGCCTGGTATTCGATTTGTGGTGTTCGATAAAAAGCGCGGTCGGCAGGCATACCGGGATCTGAAAGCAGAGTTGGCGCAGGATTATTTCGATGCGCTGTTGGTCATGCAAGTGGCGCTACGTGCCAATCTGGCGGCTAAGCAGATCAGAGCAAAGCACAAGATTGGTTTCGATTGGCAGCGTAGCAAAGAGTTTCACTGGCTGTTTACCGACAAGCGCATTGCCCCACAGCGCCACGCCCATGTACTGGATGGTTTTATGGCCTTTGCCGATGCCATCGGTGTACCGAAAGTGGACAAGCCTAGGTGGGACATTCCGATCTCTGAGGCGGATATGGCCTGGGCCCAAGCCAAACGCAAAGAGCTTGGCCCCTTTATAATAATCAGTCCCGCCGCCAGTAAGGCCGAGCGCAACTGGTTGCCCGAGCGCTATGCTGCAGTAGCCAATTACTTAAGCGAAAAAGGCTTTGCCGTGGTACTTTGCGGCGGTCCAGCCAAGCTGGATAGGGACAGCGCAGACGGGATTTTGCAGCATACCGTGGCTATTCGCGAAGATTTAGTGGGTAAAACCAACTTAAAGCAACTGCTTGCCTTGTTGGGGCAAGCAGAGCTGGTCATTGCGCCGGACACCGGTCCTGCGCATATGGCAACGGCAGTGAATACCCCCGTCATTGGTCTCTATGCCCACAGTAATCCAAGGCGCACCGGGCCCTATTTAAGCCAAGCGTTAGTGGCTTCCGTTTATGATGAGATTATTGCCGAGCAAAAAGACAAGCCTTGGGATGCATTACCCTGGGGAACCAGAGCAAAAGGACCTGATCTTATGGCCAGGCTACCTGTGGCATTGGTCAAACAACGTATTGACCAGTGGTTGGATACGGGCAAGCAATAAAGGCTTATCCGTTATTTATTGAGCAAAGATCCTTTCCAGTGTCGCATCTATTGCACCGGTGCTGGAGAGGATCATTTGCCGTCCGGCGTTGCCCGCTTCATGGGCTTTGTGGCCATCTGCCAGCCAGCGCCCGGCCTTTTCCACCAGATGTTGTTCGTTTTCGACCAGTTGCAAAGCGCCGGTCTCGGCCAGCAACTGACAAATCTGCGGGTTGTTATGCCTGGATGGGCCCATTAATACCGGGACACCAAAAACTGCGGGTTCGAGGGCATTATGACCACCCCGCTCGGCCAGGCTGCCGCCGACAAAGGCAATATCGGCAGTGGCATAGAGTTGATTCAGCAGCCCCATCTGATCGGCCAACAAGACGTCAGTGTTTTCAGCACAAGGTTGGTTCTCACTCACCTTAATTAGCCTCAGGCTTTCAGATTCGACCAGTTTGCCTACGGTTTCGAAGCGCTGCGGATGTCGGGGTACCAGAATCAGCAATAAGGTTGGGAATTTTGCTTTCAGACGCTTAAACGCCTGAAGCAGAATTTTTTCTTCCGGATCGTGGGTGCTTCCTGCAATTAGGACCTGGCGCCCATTCATATCAAACTTGGTTCGGAATTCTCGGTATAGCGGCTCTCGCGGCACTTTAGGCAAGTCAAACTTGATATTATTGGTCAGAAAGAGCCTGTCAGTTGGTGCACCAAGTGCCAGGTAATTATCAAAGTCCCGTTGTCCTTGTGCGCAGATGCCACTGAGATGGTTCAGTATAGGGCTGACCAACGTATTTAGTTTACGGTAGCGCAACATGGATTTGGTGGTCATACGGGCATTGATGACAAATATCGGGATATGTCGCTCCCAACAGGTATGCACAAGATTAGGCCAAAGCTCCACTTCCATAATCAGGACTTTTTGAGGATCTACCTGGCGCATCAGACGACGCATCAAAAAGGGAAGGTCAAAAGGCAGGTAGAGATGCTGAACGCTGTTACCAAATAACTCCTGCACTCGCTCAGCGCCGGTCTTCGTCGTAGTGGTAATAGTGATGGGGAGCTCGCTACGCTCCAGCATTATCCTCTTAATCAGTGGAGTGGCCGCAACCACTTCCCCTACCGAGACACAGTGCAGTAGCAAGCCGCCTTTTCGTTCAATGGATAACCAAAGTCCGAGCCGCTGGGCGTCGCGTAAACTTTGCTGCTTTCCCCTGAATAATCGTTTTCCTACGAACAGCATAAACGCCAACGTATAGGGTAACAGCAGCAATAATGTGAAAAGGGCGCGGGATAGCTGCTCTCTTGGGGTGGGCTTAACGTCCTGCATTGACTAACAAAAAAATGAAATCTGTGGCTACTTTAACAAAGTTTTTCTTGAGCTCGTATTTAATCTGCTTGGCTAATGGTTTGTTTGCAATTTTAAGCCTTACAGGCGCTTTTCTGATTACAAAACCGGCATTTTGCATGGTTGTGCTTGCAAAACGCAGATGCTTGTTCTTGAATTGGCGCTCTTTTATCGTTCTTGGTTATTAAGATTGGTTCAGTCCGTTAAGCAGGGGATGCTCGCTTTTGTCTTAGGTCTGCTTTTGTGGACGTCAGTGATCCCTACCGTGACAGCTGACTCGGTGCAAGTGATCATAAATGCCGAGCAAAGCACCAATACGCTCTCTGCGGCGCAACTGCGTCGCATTTTTACTATGCGTCAACGACAGTGGCCGGATGGCAGCCTTATCCATGTCTACGTGATGCCAAACAATGATCCTTTACACCAACATTTTGCTAAGTCCCAGTTACAGCTCTATCCATATCAGCTGGAACGGGTTTGGAATAAGTTGGTGTATTCGGGAATGGGAGAAAGGCCAACCGAAGTCTATTCTCAGGCTAAGATGCTGGAAAAGGTGGCATCGACGCCAGGGGCCATCGGCTACATTTCCGTTACAGAACAGGGCATAGATGGCTTGATAAATGTGTCAATTGAGGAAGGGAACCCATGAGACAGCTTATCGTTTTGCTAGCGACACTTTTATCAGTCAGTTCATCGGTTTGGGCCGAATCTGAGAAAACGCCGGTGGTGCATGGTTTTATTTCCCAAGGCGTCGCCCGCGCCAGCCATAGCAACTTTATTAACGATTCCGGCAATATTTCGGCGGCATTGACCGAAGCTGGAATTAATATGTCATACCAATTCTCGCCCAGTTTGCGTCTGGCCACCCAAGCGGTATATCTGGATGGCGGCAACCGCTATCCCGATGGGGCCAGGTTAGATTATTTGTTCCTCGACTGGACGGCCTGGCAAACTGAACAATGGCAGTTCAATGTGCACCTTGGGCGGTTTAAAAATTATCATTGGTTGCACTCTGCAACGCGTGATGTGCCCCATACAAGACCCAGTATTGTCTTGCCGCAATCTGTCTATTTTGATGGTTTCAGGGATTTTTCTAAGGGAAATGATGGCATTGCATTGGTGGCCAAAGGTGAGTCGGCTGCATTGGAATGGGATATTCATTGGAGTTACGGGCGCACAGAGGTAAACAGGTCACTTACCCGTTCGTTATTGAGCGCACAAGCGCAAGGTGAATTGGAGCAGGTATTTGATCACCAGTTCAGCGTGTTTGTAAGACCACAGGATGGAAATTCACAGTTCGGTTTGTCTTTGGTAGACTCTGATTTCCGTTATGAACCGTCGTCGCTTGATATCTTTTTCAAAGGGGGCGCAGTCACACAGAGGGCCATTCTAAGCTATCGCTACAGTATGGCCGATTGGGAATTTTCCAGCGAGGCACTGTATGACCGGACCTACTTTAAAGATCTGCTGTTTCCCGGGTTTGAACGTGATACCAGGGGGCAAGGTATCTATTTTCAAGGACGCTGGTTTGTTGATGATAAACTGACTTTACTGGCAAGGCTGGATCTTTTTGACACCGACAAAGATGATCGTAACGGCAGTATAATTTTTGAACAAAGCGGGGGCCAGATCCCCAACTACTTTGCCTACATGGATGATTTCACATTCGGCGCCAGTTACGATTTTGCTAACCACTGGCAAGTAAAAGCCGAATTGCATCGGTTCAGGGGTATTGCCAGGCTAACGCCGGTGTTTATTCCCAATACTCAGGTCAATGACAGGGAATACTGGAACCTCTGGGCTGTGCAGCTAATCCATTGGTTCTGAGCATAAGCAACTTAGATTCACGAATGTAATCAATCTATTACAGGTTGCTTAACAACTCCTCCGAGGTCATCGCCGAGATCTCCTGTCGGCTATTACCTTTGCCTTGTAACTCCACTAGAATAAGGGGCATCAGATATGTCCACGGGATTCATCAATGAATAAAGGCGTTATCCAACATCTGCAAGCACAGTTAGCCGATGTGCGGGAGCAAGGGCTTTACAAAGCCGAGCGTGTTATCACCTCTTCACAGCAAGCCAGCATCAAGATTGACAGTGGTGCCCAGGTGCTTAACTTTTGTGCCAATAACTATCTTGGACTGGCTAATCATCCCGAGTTGATTGAAGCTGCCAAAGAGGGCTTGGACAGTCATGGCTTCGGTATGGCATCGGTGCGCTTTATCTGCGGTACCCAGGATATTCACAAGCAATTGGAGCGCAGCATCAGTAACTTCCTGGGTATGGAAGATACCATTCTGTATTCCTCTTGTTTTGACGCCAACGCTGGTCTTTTTGAGACCCTGCTTGATGCCGAAGACGCCATCATCTCCGATGCGCTGAACCATGCCAGTATTATCGATGGCGTACGTCTGTGTAAGGCCAAACGCTATCGTTATTCCAATAACGATATGGCTGAGTTGGAAAAGCAACTGCAGCAAGCCCAAGCCGATGGTGCGCGCTTCAAATTGATTGCCACTGACGGGGTGTTTTCGATGGATGGTGTGATTGCCAACCTGCGTACCATTTGCGATCTGGCGGATAAGTACGATGCCATGGTGATGGTCGATGACTCTCATGCTGTCGGGTTTGTCGGCGAACAAGGTCGTGGCAGCCACGAATATTGTGATGTGATGGGGCGGGTGGACATTATCACTGGTACATTGGGCAAAGCTTTGGGTGGCGCTTCTGGTGGCTATACCTCGGCTAACAAGATCATCATTGAATGGTTACGCCAACGTTCACGTCCTTATCTGTTCTCGAATTCTCTGGCGCCGGCCATTGTTTCGGCTTCCATCAAGGTCATCGACATGTTGTCTCAAGGCAGTGAATTGCGCCGCAAACTGCGCGACAACAGCCAGTACTTCCGCCGTCGTATGACTGAAGCAGGTTTTACCCTAGCCGGTGCCGATCACGCTATCATCCCGGTGATGCTGGGGGATGCCCGTCTTGCAAGCCAGATGGCAGAAAAGATGCTGGCGCGTGGCATCTATGTTGTTGGTTTTTCTTTTCCGGTAGTGCCAAAAGGGCAAGCCCGTATCCGCACGCAAATGTCTGCCGCCCATAGCCAGGCGCAACTGGATCAGGCTATCGATGCCTTTATCGAAGTAGGTAAAGAACTGGGAGTAATCAAATGAAGGCCCTGTCTAAACTGCATGCCGAACCCGGTATCTGGTTAACCGAAGCGGATAAGCCGGAAGTCGGGCATAACGACCTGCTGATCAAAATTCGCAAAACCGCTATTTGCGGTACCGACATGCATATTTTTCACTGGGACGAATGGTCACAAAAAACCATTCCGGTGCCCATGGTGGTGGGGCATGAGTATGTTGGTGAAGTGGCAGCGATGGGCCAGGAGGTCACCGGCTTTAAAATCGGTGATCGGGTCTCCGGTGAAGGCCATATCACTTGTGGTCATTGCCGTAACTGCCGTGCCGGGCGCCGTCATCTGTGTCGCAATACCACCGGCGTGGGGGTTAATCGCCCGGGGGCCTTTGCCGAGTACCTGGTGATCCCGGCATTTAACGCCTTCAAGATCCCGGATAATATTTCCGATGACTTGGCCTCTATTTTCGATCCTTTCGGCAATGCGGTGCACACCGCCTTGTCTTTCGACTTAGTCGGTGAAGATGTGCTGATTACCGGTGCAGGTCCTATTGGTATTATGGCGGCGGCTGTGGCTCGTCACGTAGGCGCGCGCCATGTGGTGATCACCGATTTGAACGACTACCGTCTCGATTTAGCCCGCAAGATGGGCGCTACCCGCGCCGTTAACGTGGGTCGTGAAAGCCTGGCTGATGTAATGAAAGACCTTGGGATGACCGAAGGCTTCGATGTGGGACTGGAGATGTCCGGTGTGCCGGCTGCCTTCAGAGATATGCTGGCGAAGATGAATCATGGCGGCAAGATTGCCATGCTCGGTATCCCCTCAGGGGAAACCGCCATCGACTGGAATCAGGTTATCTTTAAGGGCCTTATCATCAAAGGCATTTATGGTCGTGAGATGTTTGAAACCTGGTACAAAATGACCAGCTTGCTGCAAAGCGGCTTGGATTTAAGTCCCATCATTACCCATAGATTCAATGTGGAACAGTTCCAGAAGGGCTTTGACACAATGGCGTCGGGACAATCCGGCAAAGTCGTGTTGAGTTGGGATTAAGACCGTCCATGCAAAACTTTAAGCATATCAATGCCGCAGAGGCAAAAGAGCGTCTGGAAAGCGGCAGTGCCGTTGTTGCCGACATCCGCGATGGCCAGTCGTTTCTGAATGGCCATATTGCCGGATCGGTTCATCTTACCAACGACAATCTTTCGCAGTTTATGCAGGATACGCCACAAGATAAGGCAGTTATCGTTTGTTGTTATCATGGGATCAGCAGCCAACAGGCCGCACAGTTCCTTGTACAACAGGGTTACCAACAGGTGTATAGCCTGGACGGTGGGTTTGAAGGCTGGCGTTTGGGTTTCCCATTTGTGACAGGGAATGACTGACGTTCAATCTATAGCAGGCTTTGCCCGGGAGGCGGATGCCCGCCTCTTGCTCGACTACCTTCACCAGCAAGGGATAGCAGTGCGATATCAGCTCGGTGACGATAGCTATCCGCATCGTATACTGTTGCTTGACTCTTCCCAGCAGGAGAAAGCCAGGTCTTTGGTGGCCGAGTTTGTTCACAACCCCCATGCCGATAAATATCAACAGGCAGCTTGGGCCCATGGTCAAGCCATGCAGGGTGAGTCCGAAAGTGCTTGGAGCGGTCTAAACCTTTCAGCCCGGGGCTTGCCCTTCACCCTTAGCGTTCTTTTGGCTTGTATCCTGGTTTATGTGGCGAGTTTGCTGGGGTGGTTTGTTCCGCTGCTAAAACTGCTGCATTTTCAAGACCTGGATACTTTAGTGGCGCACCATCAGTGGTGGCGCTTAATAGGACCTGCCTTTGTCCACTTTTCTGCCCTTCATATTGTCTTTAACTTGCTCTGGTGGTGGGTGCTGGGAGGGCAGGTGGAAAGACAGTTAGGCACCAGTCACCTGCTGTTGGTTTTTCTGGTCACGGCCATCGCCTCCAATACCGGACAATTTATGGTATCCGGTCCCAATTTTGGTGGGCTTTCAGGCGTGGTTTACGGACTAATGGGCTTTGTCTGGTGGTGTGGTTGGCTAAGACCCGCCTGGGGACTAAGTCTCTCTAAGCCACTGGTGGGTTTTATGTTGGTATGGCTGGTATTAGGCTATGCCGATATTTTATGGGTGTCGATGGCCAATACTGCTCATACTTTAGGATTGGTCAGTGGGTGTGTACTGGCTTGGCTTTATTGCCGGGTTTGGCGTTAAGTCGCTTAGGCTAGCAAGCTTTAAGGGGCCGTACGAAGCTACACATCCTGTGGCTGGGGTCCAACCGCGCCTTTTCCCTCGCATCCTGCTCCGTAAAAAGCCCAGCTCGGCCATCCACGGCCGGCCGTTCATCGCTTGTCGAGTGATGTCTAGCGCTTCGGAATGATGCTAGTGCGGGTGACACGTCCTGTGGCTTGGTCCCAGCTCGGCCATCCACGGCCTCGCGTTCAGCCCTCTTGAAGTGACGTTAAGTCACTTCAAGTTCGCAGGACGAACCGGGCTTCACCCCTGATACAGGTATTTGGTGAAAATAACGTCTTTGACCACGTCCTTGCCGGTTTCTTTTTTCATAAATTCCCTTAGCTTTTGTAAGCAGACCTGGCGAATTTCTTCGCGACCGGTAAGGGATTTCACTTTCTCTTCAGGTTGTCGGCCAAGAATATCAATGATGGTGGAACGCAGTAGTGGCTCATGATGTTCGGCCAGTGGAATCAATGAGGCATCTTCAAGCATCAGTTCAATGGTCAGCCGAACGTAGCCCAGCTTCTGGCTGCTGGTTCCTATGTAATTGGTTACGATATCTGGCTCAAGGCCATAGTAGGCGTAGGCCGCTTGGGCTTTACCGCAAGCCATCAGGCTCACCATCAGTATCACTTTTAACAGCTTTTGCATCGCCTTCTACTCTTCTTAACCTTTAGGAGTTACTCCAAGCCTTTATTTTATCAGTAAAATAGACGAAAGCGACCAGCATTTGCTGGTGCCAACAGCTGTTGCTATGATGCCAGCTTTCAAGCAGACGCCATACAGTTCATTGACTACTATTCCCCCTTTTCCCTTAGCCCCAAAAACGCAATGGCAGGCCGCCGACTGTCTGACGGTGCCCGATTTTCACCTCAAGAATTGGCTACTGGATACCAGCTCACTGACGGAGCGTCTGCAGTCCCACTGTCGACAGTTTCGGGTGCAAGTGTTGGGACAAGCCACGGCGCCTTTGATGGCGGATGAATTGCTGAAGATGGGGGCAGAGCCTTATCTGGTGCGAGAGGTGATCCTGTGGGGCGATGATATGCCATGGGTTTTTGCGCGTTCGCTTTTACCCTCAACCCTGTGTGAGCAGGAGCATGGCAAACTGGCCAATCTTGGCGACAGGCCCCTGGGTAGCATTTTGTTCAATGATCCTCTGTTTACCCGTCTGCCTTTTGAAATCACCTGTTTGCCTGAAGAGCATCCATTGTTGGGTAGCTTGGAATTGTCCGAGCGTCGATCGTTGTGGGGCAGACGCTCGCGTTTTCAGTATCAACAGTGGCAGATGATGGTGGCAGAGATCTTTCTGCCACAAAGCCCGGCCTATAAAAATATGGGAAATATCAGCGATGTGGCAAAGGGATAAGTTGGGCGCCTATGCGCGTCTGATGCGCCTTGATAAGCCTGTTGGCATCTATCTGCTGCTTTGGCCAACCCTGTGGGCCCTTTGGCTGGCGGCAGGCGGTCTGCCACCTTGGCATATTCTAGTGGTGTTTGTACTGGGCACAGTGGTAATGCGCTCGGCAGGCTGTGTTATCAATGATTATGCCGATCGCCATGTGGATGGTGCCGTCAAACGCACTAAGGCGAGACCTATCGTAAGTGGTGAGGTAAGCGAAAAAGAGGCCTTGGGCCTGTTCGCTGTGCTGGTGGCTGTGGCATTTCTCTTAGTTTTACAGCTTAACCTCAATACCATATTACTGTCCTTTGGCGCTTTGTTCCTTGCGTCCCTTTACCCCTTTACGAAACGCTTTACCTATTTGCCACAGTTTTTTCTGGGGGCGGCTTTTAGCTGGGGTATTCCGATGGCCTTTATGGCAATCCACGATAGTTTGCCTTGGTGGGCTTGGTTACTGTATTTAGCCAACCTGCTGTGGACAGTGGCCTATGACACGCAATACGCCATGGTCGACAGAGATGATGATCTGAAAATCGGGATCAAATCCACGGCAATCCTGTTTGGCCGTTTTGACCGGGCCATCATTGGCATGCTGCAGGTTGCCGCTATTAGCTTGTTAGCCTTTTTGGGTTGGTATCTGCAGTTGGATTGGATGTATTTCGTCGCGCTAATAATCGCCGGCTGCTTGTGTCTTTATCAGCAATGGCTGATTGCTGGGCGTGACCGGGAGCGTTGCTTCAAAGCGTTTTTAAATAACCACCACCTGGGATGGGTGGTGGCCTTGGGAATTGCGGCGGCCTTGCTATGACCGCCACATAGCTTATTGTAATAACTGTTGGAGTTTCTGGGCTACGCTGGGGGTGACAAGAGATAGCACCAGTGCTTTAAGCTCAGCGCTCTTGTCACTGTGTTTTAGCGCGCCATCATCATCGGTTTCCACCCAACCATTGTCCTTAAGGGCATTCACAAAGGTTGAAAACAAATTTTTGTCGTAGAACTCCGGTGCACTTATGCCATTGACGGCCGATAAGTGCTCTGCCAATTCCTTGCCTTGCTTTTCCAAAGCGGCTCTGGCTAAACAACCTTCCCGTTCCAGTATGGTAAGGACAATGGCATAACGTTGTAAGGTTTGCTGAATCGTCTGACCCAGTAATTCAAGCGTACCGGCCTGTTGACTGGCGCGCTGCGGTGCGAAAAGCTTTTTGCCACGTTGCTCCAATAGGCCAAGCTGTTTCATGGCGTCTATTTGCGCATCGGTATAGGTTTTGGCTTCCTCACAGCTGAAATGCATAGAGAGTTCACGGCGAAGCAGTGGGTAAAAATGGGCAACAGTGTCTTCTAATTGACTGCGTTCAGTACCCTGGCCAGCGATTACTGTGGCCGCCAGAATGCCAGCAATGGCGTACAAATGCTGAATATTGTTGCGGTAGTAGGTTTGGATAATAGCGCCAAATCCATCTAGGGAAACAATGCGTCCATAGGTATCTTGCTGAATATGAAATTTATTCAGCGCCAACGTTTGCTTCAACAGGGCGTGACCATCCACTGAGGGTACATTGACCAATTCTGAGTAGGGGGCCAGGCGCTGCAAAGAGAGCAAATGATCGAGACTTTGGCCCAGGCATTCCTCATCCAGCGCATGGTTCTCTGCTGCCAGAAGACAAAGAGAGCAAAGTGACATCCCATTGATCGCGGCAGCCTGATTGATACGAACCATAATTTGGTTGGCTAATTGGTTGACTGTGGGAGTTAGCCAACTGGGTTTTTTGTCCGCTTCCAGTTTTATGTCGGCGCGCCAGTCTGGCACCCGGTTGTCCAAAAATGGCCCTAAGGTAATCGGTTCACCGAAGCTAAGGTAACCATGGCCAAAATTCTTCAATTTTTTGATGGCAGAGAAAATATGCCAGAAACTTTCTTTTTCTTTACTGCTGCCTTTAAGTTCTTTGACATAGCTACCCAACTCCATCACGTTCTCATAGCCCACATACACGGGGACCATGCTGATGGGACGCTGTATCCCTTTGAGCATGGCTTGTAAGGTCATGGCTAGCATGCCGGTCTTAGGGGGTAGCAAACGCCCGGTGCGACTGCGACCGCCTTCCGGATAATATTTAACCGGGTAGCCACGGCTAAACAGCAACTCCAGATATTCTCTGAATACCGCGGTATATAACTTATTGCCTGCAAAGCTGCGGCGCAGGAAAAAGGCCCCGCCACGACGGAATATGGCACCTACCGGCCAGAAATTGAGGTTAATGCCAGCGGCGATATGGGGAACAGCCAGGCCCTCATGGTAGATCACATAGGTCAGCAGAAGGTAATCCATATGGCTTCGATGACAGGGTACATATACTATTTCGTGGCCGTTTTGCGCCAACTCACGGACCTTGGCCGCGTTTCTGACTTCGATACCGTTATAGATCTTGTTCCACACGCGTGTGAGCAGCCTGTCCGCCAGGCGAATGGTTCTCTCACGGTAATCAGCAGCAATTTCAGTGAGATAGCCTTCGGCCACTTCGCGTGCCTTTTCCTGACTGATTTTGCGTGACTTTTGTTCTTCGGCAATGGCTTGCTTCACTGCGGCTGAACCCATGATGGCATTACTTAGCTGCCGGCGGTCAATCAGGCTGGGGCCTGTTATAGACTGCGACTTCCTATAGAAGTGAGTACGTGCTACACGAATAAGTTTGTGGGCAATTTGTTCATCGGTACCGTGCTCCTTGGCGACCCGCTGTGAAGATACCGCGCGGCTATAGCTAACAAAGTTATCGCGACCTAAGAACAGCACGATAATCAGCTTGCGCAGCCAACTGGGCGAGGCCCGATCGGTTAACAATTCAGCCCAGCTGGGCTTACCTTTATCTGGTGCCCGTCCCCAAAATACGGATACCGGCACTATCTGCACATCTAAGTCTGGGATGTCACGTTGGATCTTCAATATCCGTATAAAATTCTGGGCAATATCGATGCTACGAATTTTGCTGCTAAACACGCCCTGCGGTTTTTCCAAAAACAAACAGGCCGGATGCTCCTCATTGCCCAGCCTCACAGGTGTAAGGGGATCCGGTAAGCCCAGCTGCTTGCAAGATTGCTGCAGTGCCAACTGATCAGAAGCGGAATGGGTGTGCAACAGATAGATGATAGGTTTGTGCTGGACAATACCCAGTTCTTGCTGGGTGTCGGCAGGAATACTTTTGGCCTTCACCAGAAGGCGGGTCGGTAAGGAGAGTGTGCTAAGCAGCAGATTGTGCAGCCAATGCATGTCATTATGATCTATAGGAAAATTGCGCGAAGCATAGCACGAGCCCATTAATTTGTCCCAAGCACGGCGTGTTGCAGTAATTTTTGTGACAGAGGTTGAGATCGCCACACAACTGGATATACTAACAGTTAAACTGTATGGAAAAACAGGCTTATGCGTCCACTTACTCCCAGGCAAGAAGAAGTATTGAAACTGATCAAAGACACTATGTCTGAGACAGGTATGCCACCCACCCGAGCCGAAATTGCACAACGCCTTGGCTTTCGTTCAGCAAACGCTGCTGAAGAACATTTGAAGGCGCTGGCCCGCAAAGGTGTAATTGAAATATTGCCAGGTACTTCCCGAGGCATAAAGCTCAATACGCCACTGGATGATCATGAGGACGAATATGGATTACCTCTGATCGGTAAGGTCGCTGCGGGAGAGCCTATCCTGGCCCAGGAAAATGTCGAAGCCCACTACCAGGTCGATCCGAATTTGTTTCATCCCAAGGCCGATTTTTTATTGCGTGTAAGTGGTATGAGCATGAAAGACATCGGCATATTGGATGGCGACTTGCTGGCTGTACACCGGACAGTGGATGTACAGAATGGCCAGGTGGTGGTGGCCCGTGTAGAAGATGATGTGACGGTAAAGCGTATCGAGCGCCGTGGCCGTCGCGAAATTTTGCTGCATGCCGAAAATGAATCTTTTGCCCCAATCAAGGTTGATTTGGCCACTCAAGCATTTGCCGTTGAAGGGATCGCTGTTGGCGTGATCCGAAACGCTGACTGGATGTAAGTTAAAAAGGATGGTAGTCAAATTCAGCCAATGACTGCCATTTTCCCTCCGATATGCTGCTCAAACCCGCACTCCCACAGTAATTTCAAGCTAAATTAATAAGTTAGCTTTCTATTCTTTATCACATACCTTCGCTCAAATCTTGAGCAGTCGATGTTTTTTGTGTCAGAAAAGGCTGGACTCGCCCCTTTTGATTGGGTAATTCTTATACAGTCATTAACAGAAATATAACAAAAACATGTCATTCTCACTTCCTGAGAGCCATGTCGTTGTTCGGCAGACCATCTCTGCCGCACGTGCCAATCTTTCTGACAGAGGAGACGTCAAGTGGGCAAAGCTGCTTTATCCGCACTCATAGCACTGTTTAGCAGTGCTGGTGTATTGGCCGAAAGCGCCGGCGCAGATCCTTATCAGCTGAATCTAACCAAAGGTGTTACGGACATCAGCGCCCAGGTATATGACCTGCATATGACCATCTTCTACATTTGTGTGGCGATTGGTGTTGTGGTGTTCGGTGCCATGCTCTACGCCATGGTGTTTCACCGCAAATCCAAAGGGGTAAAACCCGCGCATTTCCACGAGAGCGTTAAAGTGGAAGTGGCCTGGACAATCATCCCTTTTATTATCCTGATTTTTATGGCGGTTCCTGCTGCCAAGACATTGATCGCCATGGAAGATACCAGTGAAGCTGACGTTACTATCCTGGTGACAGGCTCCCAATGGAAATGGCACTACAAGTACATGGACAATGACCTCGAGTATTATTCACTGCTGGCCACCCGTCCGGAGCAGATCGGGGGAAAGTATGAAAAAGGCCGCAATTATCTTCTCGAAGTTGACCGCCCATTGGTGATTCCCACCGACAAGAAAGTCCGTTTCCTGATCACCTCTGATGATGTGATTCACTCCTGGTGGGTTCCGGATTTTGCAGTGAAGAAAGATGCGAACCCCGGCTTTATTAACGAAGCCTGGACTAAGGTTAACGAACCTGGAATCTACCGTGGTCAATGTGCAGAGTTGTGCGGTAAAGACCATGGCTTTATGCCGGTGGTGGTCATTGCCAAGGAGCCTGCAGAATACAATGCCTGGGTGGCAGATCAAGCTGCGGCTCAGCGTAGAGCGAAGGAAGAAGAGCAGAAGCTGTTAGCCATGAACATGGATATGGGAGAGTTGATGAGCGTGGGCGAAAAAGTCTATCAGTCTGCTTGCGCCGCCTGCCATATGCCCAATGGCGAAGGCCTGCCTGGTGTCTTCCCGGCGCTCAAGGGCAGCAAGATTGCGTTGACGGATATGCCCAAACATATCGACATTGTGGTCAATGGCGTTTCCGGCACGGCCATGCAAGCTTTTGGTAAGCAGCTAAGTCTTAAAGAACTGGCCGCGGTGATCACTTACGAAAGAAATGCTTGGGGTAACAACACGGGCGAGACAGTACAGGCCAAAGACGTTAACGCTGTCATGACGGGTAAATAGGAGAATTGCGATGAGTACAGTTGCTGACGATTTGCATCATGATGACCATCATGACCACAAACCATCGGGTATTAAGCGTTGGCTTTATACCACCAACCATAAGGACATAGGCACCCTCTACCTGTGGTTCGCCTTCATCATGTTCCTGATTGGTGGCGCCATGGCCATGGTTATTCGCGCAGAGTTGTTCCAGCCCGGCCTGCAGATTGTGGACCCAAACTTCTTTAACCAGATGACCACAGTGCATGGTTTGATAATGGTATTTGGTGCCGTAATGCCGGCCTTTACCGGCCTGGCCAACTGGATGGTGCCGCTGATGATAGGTGCTCCGGATATGGCTCTGCCGCGCATGAACAACTGGAGTTTCTGGATCCTACCCTTTGCCTTTCTGATTCTGCTGTCTTCATTGTTCCTGGAAGGCGGTGGCCCTAACTTTGGCTGGACCTTCTATGCACCCCTGTCCACCACTTACAGCAATGACAGCACGGCCCTGTTTGTTTTCTCTGTGCATATCATGGGTGCGTCGTCCATCATGGGCGCCATCAACGTGATAGTGACCATTTTCAATATGCGTGCGCCTGGTATGACCTGGATGAAAATGCCGCTGTTCGTATGGACTTGGTTGATTACAGCTTTTCTGCTAATCGCTGTGATGCCTGTGCTAGCGGGCGCAGTCACCATGGTATTGACCGATAAGTTTTTCGGCACCAGTTTCTTTGATGCGGCCGGTGGCGGAGATCCGGTGATGTTCCAGCATATTTTCTGGTTCTTCGGTCATCCCGAGGTTTACATCATGATCCTGCCCGCTTTTGGCATCATTTCGCAGATCGTTCCGACTTTTTCCAGAAAGCCGCTGTTCGGCTATTCGTCCATGGTCTATGCCACAACCTCTATTGCCCTGCTGTCCTTCATCGTATGGGCGCACCATATGTTTACCACTGGCATGCCCTTGTTCGCTGAAATGTTCTTTATGTTTGCGACCATGCTGATTTCTGTACCCACAGGGGTAAAGGTCTTTAACTGGGTAGCTACCATGTGGCGGGGGGCTATCAGCTTTGAAGTACCTATGCTGTTTGCCCTGGCCTTTATTGTACTTTTCACCTTAGGCGGCTTCTCTGGCCTGATGCTGGCTATCACACCGGTGGACTTCCAATATCATGACACCTACTTTGTGGTGGCTCACTTTCACTACGTGCTGGTGACTGGTGCCGTATTCTCCATCATGGCGGCGGTGTACTACTGGCTGCCCAAGTGGACCGGCAAAATGTATGACGAAACGCTGGCCAAGTGGCATTTCTGGTGCTCACTGATTTCCGTCAACGTACTGTTTTTCCCTATGCACTTTGTCGGCCTGGCCGGTATGCCAAGACGAATACCCGACTACTCTTTGCAGTTTGCTGATTTTAACCAATGGATCAGTATTGGCGGATTTGCCTTTGGTTTGTCACAGTTCATCTTCCTCGCACTGCTGTTAAAGGCTTGTCGCAAAGAAGGCGAGCCAGTGTCAGACAAGGTCTGGGATGGGGCAGAAGGTCTGGAGTGGGAGATCCCTTCACCAGCTCCTTATCACACTTTTGAAACGCCTCCGGTAGTGAAGTAACGCCATGAACGGGCAGACCAAGAACAACAAAGCCCTGGTGCTTCGCCTTGCTGCGATAGTGGTAGGCATGTTTGGCTTTGGTTTTGCCCTGGTGCCGCTATATGACGTGTTTTGCGATATCACCGGCATTAATGGCAAAACACGGAATACTGCGGCCTCGTATGACTTTGTGACGGTGGATGAAAGTCGCCTGGTGACGGTGGAATTTATCACCCGCACCAATTCGGGAATGCCCTGGGAGTTTGAGGCCCAAACCAAGCGGGTCAAAGTACACCCTGGTGAAATGGCACAGGTAGATTTTTATGTCCGTAACCCTAGTAGCCGCGACATTATTGGTCAGGCCATTCCATCGGTATCACCCGGTACGGCTGCCCTTTACCTGAACAAGACGGAGTGCTTCTGTTTCAACCAGCAACCTTTGCTGGCGGGGCAGGAGGCACTGATGCCGATGAAGTTTTACGTCGATCCTCAGCTACCAGAGGATATCCACTTTTTCACTCTGTCCTACACCTTGTATGACGTAACAGCCACCTCCAGCGAAGTGGCGATGAACAATAAGTAATAGTGCCCGCCCAAGGCGGTGTTGGAAGCATTCAAACGGAGAGCGACATGTCAGAGCAACAGTATCAAAAATACTATGTACCGGCGCAAAGTCCCTGGCCTTTCGTGGGGGCGGTGGCCTTGTTTCTGATTGCGGTGGGCGCAGGCAACTTTGTCATAGAAACGACCAAGGGCAAGGAAGGGTTCGGCGGCTGGATACTGCTGGCAGGACTTGTAGTGCTGTTCTACATGCTAATTGGCTGGTTTAAAAACCAAATAGATGAATCTATGTCTGGCATGCACAGTGAGCAGTTAGGTCGTTCGTATCGCCAGGGGATGAGCTGGTTTATCTTCTCCGAAGTGATGTTCTTCGCAGCCTTTTTCGGTGCGCTGTTTTACGCGCGTGTTATCGCCGTGCCGTGGTTAGGTGGAGCGTCTAATAATGCCATGACCGCAGAAGTTTTGTGGCCTGGTTTTGAGGCAATCTGGCCACTGGTAAAAACACCTGATGGCACCACCACCACAGCCATGGGCTGGTTTGGTTTACCGCTGGCGAACACCATTATACTTCTGACGTCCTCGGTTACCGCACATTTTGCGCATGTCGCTCTTGAAGAAAACAAGCGTGGCAGACTGAAACTTATGCTTGGACTGACGATCTTGCTGGGTTTGTGCTTCTTAGGATTGCAGGTGGAAGAATACGTACATGCTTATCGTGAGATGGGTTTAACCCTGCAGTCGGGCGTTTATGGTAATACCTTCTTTATGCTGACAGGGTTCCACGGACTGCATGTCACCCTAGGAACATTGCTATTGATCATCATGTTTTTCAGGGTGTTGAAGGGGCACTTCAGTCCACAGAACCAGTTTGCCTTCCAGGCTGCCAGCTGGTACTGGCACTTTGTGGATGTGGTCTGGGTGCTGTTGTTTGTTTTTGTCTACATACTTTAAGCGGATATCCCGTCCCTATTGATTAATAGGGGCGGGGATTTGGCGTGATCCAGCCCAGTGCCATGGCCACTAACAGTAGCAAGATAATCAATGCAGAGGTAAAAACACGTCGACCGATATAGCGAGTCATAGAGGGTTGCCCAGGCTTGTTCTGAATCATAATGACCATGGCGCGGAACAAGTTAAAAATCATAAAAAACAGCAGGGCGACAATAATAATCTTGAAAATCACCGGTAGTACTCCCGTTTAAAATGCAATCAATCCACAACAGGTATCCACTTCTACCCACGCTGATCGTCATCTTCGCAGTAGGGGTATTGTTGCGTCTGGGGTGGTGGCAGCTTGAACGTGCCGAGCAAAAGCAGCTACGAGCCGAGCAACTGGCAGCAAGACAAGGACAGCCCGCCCTGGATTTACAAGATATTAACAGAATGCAAGGCGATGTCCGGGATTTTCCACTGCAGGTCACAGGTAGTATCGATACAGACCGTCCCTTACTTTGGGACAACCGGATCATGAATGGTCAGGTAGGTTATGAAGTGTTAGCCCTGCTGCGGACCGAGCAGGGGAATTTGGCGGTAAATCTAGGCTGGGTGCCTGCAGAGTCGCGTCGAGAATTGCTGCCTCAGATAGTTCTTCCAGCGGAAAAAAAAGTATTTGAAGGTGTGGTGACTATCCCAAGCGATAATCCATTGGTGCGGGAAATGCTGGACAATAACCAGAGTTGGCCTCTGCGCCTGCAACAGCCGGATATTGCTTTGATGGAAAAGCTATGGAACGAGCCTTTGATGCCTTTTATGATGCAGTTGGGTGACACACAAAGCCTGGGGCTTGAGAACAACTGGCGGCCGGTGGTGATGCCGGCGCAAAAGCATTTGGCTTACGCTTTACAGTGGTTTGGTTTGGCAGTTGCCTGCCTGCTGATTTATGTGCTGGCACTACGCAAACGAAATGGAGAGAAATAATATGTCTGCCATCGCCAATAAACGAACATTGATAGTGTTACTGGTGGTTTTTGTTGTGCCGGTACTGCTGGCCAAACTAGCCCTGGAAATGGAATGGTTTAACCGCGGTGCAACCAATAAAGGTCAATTACTCGACCCAGCTCTCTCGTTGGCAAGTTTGGGATTGCCTACACCACCAAAATGGCGCTTACTCTATGTGGTGCCAGTTAACTGTGGTAGTGATTGTGAAAACGCCCTATTTAGCATTCATCAGGTCTGGCAGGCTCTAGGCAAGGAGCAGGACAGGGCTGAAGCTGTGGCTGTTGTTACTGCAGAGAGTGATACGACTATTCAGTCTAAGCTTGCGCAACTGCCTCACGTTCATATTCAGAAGTCCGATACCCAGAATGTTAATGAAGTGTTTAAAGATGCTGGCGCTAATGGTATTTTTCTATCCGATACTTTGGGAAATGTGATCTTGCGTTATCCCCTCGAACAAGAACAACAAAATGCGGTGCTTGGCAGCAGAGACATACTGGCCGACTTAAGGAAATTGTTAAAGCTGTCGCGTATCGGTTAAGGGAAAGGCTATGAGAAAGTTGGTGCTTTCGGCGCTGGTGTTGGCGTTAGTCGTCATTATGTTGGGAGCATATACCAGGCTGACCGATGCCGGATTAGGGTGTCCTGATTGGCCCGGTTGCTATGGGTTTTTATCTGTGCCCAAGCAGGATCATCATATTGCTCAGGCGCAAGAAGCCTTTCCCGAGCGTCCCTTGGAAGCGCATAAAGCCTGGAACGAAATGATCCACCGCTATTTCGCCGGCACATTGGGTTTGGTCATTCTGGTAATTGCCCTTCTGAGCCTGAAAAAAACGGTAGCCCCACGGCCACTCAAACTACCGCTATTCTTATTGTTGCTGGTCATCTTTCAGGCCGCTCTCGGCATGTGGACCGTCACTATGAATCTGATGCCGCTGGTGGTCATGGGCCACTTGTTAGGTGGCTTTAGTATCCTTGCCTGCTTATTTTTGCTCTACCTGCGACTTACCCCTTACCGCATCCCCGGAGGGGATATCAGATTGCGTCGCTTCTGTCGCTTTGCGCTGGTTGGCGTCTTTATATTGGTGGGGCAAATTGCCCTCGGAGGATGGGTTTCTGCTAACTATGCCGCGCTGGCCTGCACAGAGTTGCCGTTATGTCAGACGGGCTGGTCAGATAGATTGGATTTTGCCGGTGCGTTTAGCTTAGTAGAAGCCAACAGTTATGAGTTTGGCACCCACGACTACGACGAGCGAATGACCATGCATATTGTGCATCGTATTGGGGCACTCATTACTTTTGCTTATCTTGCTTGGCTCGCCTTGCGACTGTATAGCACCGCTGCAGCCCCATTACTGCGTAATCTCTCGGTACTACTGCTGGTGGTGTTAACCACCCAGGTTTCTTTGGGCGTGGCCAATGTACTATTTAGCCTGCCGCTGGCCGTTGCAGTGGCACACAATGCCGTTGCAGCTCTCTTATTACTGGTATTGGTCATGATCAATTACAGTCTGTTCAGGAAAATTTAGGAGTCCCTATGAACAAATCCATCAGTGCGACTCATCCCAAAGAAATGCCCGTTTCTGCTGGTTGGCGTGACTATTACGAAATGACCAAGCCTAATGTGGTCTTATTGTTGCTCCTGACGGCCCTGGTCGGTATGTGTTTGTCAGTGCCGGGCGCAATGCCTTGGGTACCTGTGATGGCTGGGCTGTTTGGTATCGGTGCGCTGTCTTCATCGGCTGCCGTAATTAACCATGTGCTGGATAGAAGAATCGACGCACAGATGGCCCGGACCTTTAATCGTCCCTTACCCAAAGGCAAGGTAAGTCCGCAGCGAGCGCTTACTTTTGCTTTTTTACTCGCGTTGGTGGGCTTTGTGGTCCTGTTGCTGGCAGTGAATCAGCTTACCGCTTTATTAACTTTGGCAAGCTTAGTGGGCTATGCGGTTATCTATACGCTGTATCTGAAACGGGCGACACCACAAAACATCGTTATTGGTGGGCTGGCAGGGGCCGCGCCGCCGTTGCTTGGTTGGACCGCCATTACCGGAGAAGTGCATCCCCATGCGCTGTTATTGGTGCTGATTATCTATACCTGGACGCCTCCACATTTCTGGGCGCTGGCCATTCACAGGGAAAAGGACTATGCCAAAGCCAAAATCCCGATGTTGCCGGTAACCCATGGTGTTGAGTACACCAAGGTGTCTGTTCTGCTGTATACCTTGATGTTGGGCGTGGTTTGCCTGTTGCCTTATTTGGTTGGTATGACCGGCATCATCTATCTGCTGGGCTCTTCGTTGTTGAATGCGGTATTCCTCTACTTTGCCTTGAAACTCAAGTATGCGCCTAAACCGGATACCGCCATGCAAACGTTCAAATTTTCTATCCTGCACTTAATGCTGCTGTTTGTATTCTTACTGGTCGATCACTACTTCAAGGTTATGCCATGAGTAGTCGATTTTTATGGGGCGTTTTGGTGGCCTTGGCGCTGCTCGGAGGAATAGGTCTCTCGCTGCTGATTGCGCCCCCAAAAACACCACAGCATGCTCAGCTTTACCCGCAGGCGCGAGACATTCCGCCTTTTGAGTTGGTTGACCAACATGGCAAGGCGGTAACCTTGGAAGCGCTGAAAGGACATTGGACGCTGGCCTTTACCGGCTATACCTATTGCCCCGATATCTGCCCTACCACCCTGGCGGAGCTTAAACGTGTCTATCCTGAGCTGAAGGCTTTGCCGACGGACTCTCCACTGCAGATATTATTTTTATCGGTCGACCCCAACCGTGATACCCCAGCGCGCCTGAATGAGTATGTGCAGTTTTTCAATCCTGATTTTATTGCTGCCACTGGTGAGCATGTCCAGTTATTTCCCTTTGTGCGTAGCCTGGGCATGATGTATGCCATTGCCGGAAGCACAGAGACCCCTGATTACCTGGTGGATCACAGTTCTTCAGTGGTGATAATCGACCCCGAAGCCAGGGTCTTGGGGCGTTTTAAACCTGAGCTGATACCAGGACAGATGGCGATAGTCGATGCCGACCATATTCTGGCCGATATGCCCATTGTGATGAGAATGGCTGATTAATCGAGCCACTTTCCTTCTGCCGTTGGTACAAAAAACGCCTGTGAATACCAGTAATAGCGGCTGGGATCCTGACGGTTTGGGGCGGTACAGTTAAACCTTGCCCTACCGGGGTTAAGCGGCTTGTCTGCCTTAAGGCTGAACACGTCGGCCGTTTCCCACCGTAACGCTATGGGTTCTCCTTTAAAATAACACTGCAGCTGCTTAGGATTGATATCGGTGGTATCGATTTTGGTGGTCCATTGTGGCTGTCGGTTGGCATAACTTAGTTCAGGATTTAAAGGGGCATAAAGTACCGGCATGGCAAGGGTATTGAGCTTCACCTTAAGGCTGCTCAAATTGGCGTAAATGCCGGCAGCAGGATAGCGGGGCAGGGCACCAAAATCGCTATGTGGGGCGACGGCACCAGAATGTTGGCCAAACGCCACGTAACCGTGTTCTGTAAGACTTTTCGCCAGCGTCTGATTATATTCGCCAAAGGGATAGGCCAGATATTTAAGACTGTAGCCTAATTCTTGTTCAAGTCGGGTTTCGGCACTTTGTATATCTTGGATCACCGCTTCCAGCCAGGCTTTGTCACTTTGTCCGGGGTGACGGGTAAGCAAGTGATCGTGCTTGTCGCTATGATTAGCAAACCACACGCCTTCTTTTGCCATGGCTTTTACCTGATCCCAGGTCAACTGCTGTGGCTGCTTGCCGATCAGCGCCGGGTTAATAAAGACGGTGTAGTTAAAGCCGTAGCGCTTAAGAATTGGATGTGCATTTTCGAAAATATTGTCGAAGCCATCGTCAAAAGTGATGGCAATGGCTTTATCGCCCAATGGTTGGTCTTTCTGCAATTTAGAGACCATGTCGGGTAAGGGGATCACCTGATGATGCTTGGCCACATAGGCCATATGTTCCTCAAATTGCGCCACGCTTACTGAGGTGGATGCCGGTGTGCTGCTACTGACATGATGATACATCAGGATGACACCATGCCTGTCCAATGCTGTAGCGCTTGCTGTCGATACCAAAAACAAGCAAAGCAACAGTTGAATTTTAAGCCTGAGCATAAGAGCCTTGCGCATAGAGAAATCAAAGACCACAGAGAGTAGCTTGTCCATTAAACCACGCAACTCCTTTTTCAGTGCATTGCTGGAGCGCCATGAAAACAAGCGCATTTTGGCTATCGCATTCCCTATGGTGTTAAGCAATCTTAGTAACCCGTTATTGGGCATGGTTGATACCGCCATTGTGGGTCATATGCAGGGTGTGCATTTTCTGGCAGGCACGGCTGTGGCATCCATGCTGGTCAGTCAATTGTATTGGCTTTGCGGATTTCTGCGTATGTCGGCGACCGGTTTGAGCGCGCAGGCGCTGGGCAGAGGCGATAAGCAGGCAGCGGCCAAAAGCATGTATCAGCTGTTAGCGCCTGCGCTACTGCTAGGAATGTTACTGATAGTGGCGGCCCCCTTGTTAATCATTACCGCCATCGCCTTTTCCGATGCTACCGCGCAAAGCGCCCCCGTGATCGACGACTACCTCAGTGTAAGGCTGTGGGGGGCGCCAGCAGCCCTGGCAAATCTAATGTTGATGGGCTGGCTGATTGGTCAGCAGGCCGCACGTACGGTGATGACCATTCAGATCCTGGCCAATCTACTAAATGCGGGATTAAGTTTGCTGTTGGTGTTGGGTCTGGGATGGGGCGTAAAAGGCGTTGCAGCAGCCACCGTTTGTGCTGAATGGGGTATTTTTATAGCCGGGCTGTGGCTAACCCTGCGAAGACTAAATGGGCAAAAGCCCCAACGCGCCTGGTTTAGAATTAAGAATTACCGCAGCGTACTGGCGCTTAATGTCGATATTTTGATGCGCAACCTGGCACTGCAAATCACGCTGGCCTTCATGGTGTTTCAAGGTGCAAGGCTGGGCGAAGAGACTGTTGCTTTGAATGCAGTACTGATGCAGTTCTTTGTGATTTTGGCTCTGGGACTGGATGGTATCGCTTACGCTGTGGAAGCACTTTGTGGTGAGAGCAAGGGGCGGGGCGATGGGACGCTACTGGTCATGCGTATTTCGCGGGGGCTTTTTTGGTCTCTGGTCTTGGCCATGCTCTACTGCCTGATATTTATACTCTTCGGCAAACAGATTATCACTCTTCTTACCGATCTTGAGTCGCTAAGGCGACTCGCTGATGCATACCTGCCTTATATTTGGATATTGCCGCTAATTGCACATTGGTGCTTTTTACTGGATGGCGTCTACATTGGCTTAACTCAGGGCAAGGCTATGCGAAATAGCATGTTAATCAGTAGCTTGGGAGTATTCTTCCCTGTCTGGTGGAGCCTGTCTGGCTGGGGAAATCATGGCTTATGGCTGGCGTTTCTGGGCTTCTTACTGAGTCGTGGTGTAACCCTGGGAGCCGATCTTTTCAGGAGAGTGAGGCAGCAGCGCCTGCTGGTATAGAAGGCACTGCTTGTTAAAATTAGTAGTAGGAGTGTTCTCCGGCTTGGTGCTCTGTCGCATCCTTGACGCCGGTTAGCTCTGGAAATTGCTCCATCATCTGCTTTTCAATACCCTCTTTAAGGGTCACGTCCACCATAGAGCAGCCGTTACAACCACCGCCAAACTGCAGTATGGCTTTGCCCTCTTCGGTGATCTCAACCAGCATCACTTTACCGCCATGATTGGCCAATTGAGGATTAATTTCAGACTCAATCATATAGTTCACCCTTTCCACCAAAGGAGCATCGTCTGATACTTTTTTTACTTTGGCATTGGGAGCCTTTAGGGTCAGCTGGGAGCCCATTTGATCAGTAACGAAATCAATCACCGCCTCTGCTAAATAGGGAGCGCTCTCTTGATCGACGATGGCATTGAATCCGTCGAAATCTAGACTGATATCTGAATCTTCCACTGCGTCGGCTGGGCAGTAAGAAACGCCACACTCAGCGGTGGAGGTGCCAGGATTCACCACGAATACCCGAATATTGGTTTGTGGCGCTTGTTTTTCCAATAGCTTTTTAAAGTGCGCTTGTGCAGGTTCAGTAATAACGATCATGGATGCTCTCATGCATTATGCCTTAGCTGTTATGATAACAAATATTACTTGAGTAAAACACTCGGGTAAGTGATTTGAGTCCGCATTCGTTCATTCTGAAGAGGAAATCCCGTGGGCTTGGCTGGTATGGTTATCCTTAACCTGTTAATTTCTGCAAATCATCAAGTAAAACAAGGGTCTGAAGATGAAGCTTTGGCATCAGTTAGTCATATTTTGCCTTTTCTGCAGCATGCTTGCTCAAGGCCAGCCCAGCAAAGCCAGTGATTATCTGCCAAAGGGTTTAACCTTTGATGCTACTGTCCCTACGCCTGAGTCGGTGCTGGGTTACCCGGTTGGCCAATGGCATGTGCGCCATGACCAGCTGGTGCACTATATGACCCTTTTGGCAAAAAGCTCACCTCGTGTATCTATCGACGAAATTGGCAGAACCCATGAGCAACGGCCTTTGTTGATGCTGAAGTTTACCAGCAAAGCCAACCAACAGCGCCTGGATGGGTTGAAAGAAAAGCATCTGCAGGGTCTGGTGGAAGGTGATGTTGAAGATGCTCCGTTAGTCATCTGGTTAGGTTACAGCGTACATGGCGATGAGCCTTCAGGTGCTAATGCATCCATGTTGGTGGCTTATTATTTGGCCGCCGCCCAAGGCAAGGAAGTGGAAGCTTTATTGGAGAAGGCAATTGTTCTGATAGATCCCTCACTGAATCCAGACGGACTCTCACGTTTTGCCCAATGGGCCAATATGCATAAAGGGCAAAATCTGGTTGCCGACAAGGTCCATCGCGAGCATGTACAGGCTTGGCCTGGTGCGCGTACCAATCACTATTGGTTCGATCTGAATCGCGATTGGCTGTTACTGACACACCCGGAATCAAGGGCCAGAATTGCTCAATTTCACCAATGGCGCCCCAACGTCATGGCCGACTTTCACGAGATGGGCACTGACAGCACCTACTTCTTCCAGCCCGGCGTGCCGTCGCGTAAAAATCCCTGGACCCCTGATGCTAATGTGACCTTGACCAACAGCCTGGCCAAATTCCATGCGGCGGCCTTCGATAAAACCGGTCAGCTGTATTTTACCGAGGAAGGCTTTGATGATTTTTATTACGGTAAAGGTTCTACCTATCCTGATGCCCTCGGCAGTGTCGGCATCCTGTTTGAGCAGGCCAGTAGTCGTGGGCATTTGCAGGATTCGGTGCATGGTCCTCTGGCCTTTCCTGACACTGTTCAAAATCAGGTGCTTACATCCTTGTCCACCCTGGAAGGCGCACTGGAAAATGCATCGGCTTTAAAGCGCTATCAGCAGGAATTTGCTCAAGATACCTTGAAACTGGCCCGGGAAGACGAGGTGGCGGGATATCTTTTGACTGAAGCAGAGGATATGAGCCGCATGCGGGCGCTGCTGGCTATCCTCAAACAGCATCAAATCGAAATAAAGGGGCTAAGTAAAGATATGGAGCGCGAGGGTAAAACTTTCCTGGCGCAAAACAGTATTTTTATTCCTCTCGAGCAGCCCAACTACCGGCTGATCAAGTCCATTTTCTCGACCCGCACCAGTTTTGAAGACAATACCTTCTACGATGTTTCCAACTGGAATTTACCCTTGGCATTTAATATTGATTATGCGCCTGTTGAGCGCCGGTTTTGGCGCAAGCTGCCACTAACCGACACTGTACCTGGCTTCATGCAAACGCCATTAACCCTGCAGCAAAATGCTTATGCTTATGTGTTTTCCTGGCAGGACAGCCAAGCGCCGCGGTTGCTCAAAGCCCTGTTGGATGAGGGGGTTCAGGCAAAGATAGCGTCCACAGGATTCTCTGCCCAGACTACTCAAGGCAATGTCAGCCTTAAGCCTGGCGCTATCATACTGCCTAAAGGGTTAAAGCAGCCTGGAGATTGGGTAGAGATAATAGACAGACAAGCCCGAACACTAGGGATCCCTGTTTGGTCTGTGGTGACTGGATTGACTGAGCAAGGCAGTGACTTGGGCAGCCGAAAGATGCTGATGGCCAAGGCCCCTAAAGTACTGTTGGTTGGTGGCGAAAGTACTTCTCAATATGAATTGGGAGAAGTGTGGCATGCCTTGGATTTACGATTGGGTATTGCGGCCAGCTTGGTGGAAGTGGAGCGGCTCGCTAAGATCGATCTCAGCCAATATAGCCATGTGATTATGGTTGATGGCAACTATAAAAGTATATCTGAGCAGATCAGCAAAAGCCTGGAACAATGGATAAACGCTGGCGGTGTGCTGATTGCCCAAAAACGCGCCGCCAAATTTGCCGCAGACAAAGACTGGCTTAAAGCCAACTTCCTGTCCAAAGAGGATATCAACAGCGCATTTGACTTCAACAACCTTATTTATGCTGATAAGGAAAATCTCAAATCCAGGCAAGATGTGGCCGGAGCAGTCTTTGAGGCAGAATTGGACCTAAGTCATCCTCTGTTCTTTGGCTACCGCGAGCCCACACTCAGTTATTTGCGGGATAGTAACCTGATTATGCGTATGCCCAACCGGCCCTTTGTTGCACCGTCCCGTTATACCAGGGCCCCCTTAAAGGCGGGCTATGCCAGTGAGGAAATACAGCGACTGATTGCCAGCAGCGCCAATGTGGTGGCGCACAATGTGGGCAAAGGCAAAGTGATCGCTGTGGTCGACAATCTTAATTTCCGTGGTTATTGGTATGGCACCAGTAGAGTGTTAAGCAACGCCTTGTATCTGGCATCCTTTATCGACGCTGAAGGCTAGTCGCTCAGAGACTGAGGGCGATGCACCATACCTCAACAGATAAGTCAGGATTGGCCTTTTTCAGTGTCCTGCAAAGACTGTTAACAGTGGCCCCGGTGGTAACAATATCGTCGAAAATAGCAATCCGCTTATGCTCTGGTGGGCGGGATGCTTCAAAGGCATTCTTTAGATTCTGGCGTCTTTGCGGGCCACTTAACTCTGTTTGCGCCACAGTGGCCAATCGACGTCTGCAAATACCCGTTTCCAGAGATACACTGCTCAATGCAGCGATATACTTCGCCATTTCCGCGGCCTGATTATATTTGCGTTGTTGATAACGCGTACTATGCAGGGGCACGGGGACTATTATCTCGGGAAGCTCTGTTCTGTCGGCCAGACAATGCTGGTAAAACAACCCGGCCAGTGCTTTAGCGTTAGTCAGGCGTTGTGAAAATTTAAGGCCGGTAAGTAAATGGTCCATCGGCCATTGATAGAAGCTGCAGGTAAGGAGACTATCAAACTGGACCTTGCCAAGCGCCTTGGTGGCCTTGGGCCAGTTCAGCAGATTTCTTGGGTGGGTATGCCAATCCAGCAGTGGCAAATCGGCTTGGCATGTTTCACATAGTAAGGTGTTGCTGTTTAGCCCACAGAGCAGGCAACTTTGCCAGGGAAGCAGCGCTTGTATTCCCGTCAGCCATCGAGTTGCACTTGTCATAAATGCCTCTACACTGTGCGTCCTTGTTATCTAACTCTAGATGAAATGCGCACAGAACTGATATCCGAATACATCGGCACAGGCCCCGATATCCTTTTTTTGCATGGCTGGGGCATGAATAGCGGAATCTGGAAGGATATCGCCGAAGCACTTAGTCACTCTTACCGTGTAACAACATTAGATTTGCCAGGATTTGGACAAAATTACCGGCATTTCCCTGAGCCCTATGACCTAGAGAGCGTCACCGAACTGGTAGCATCATCCATGCACAAACCGGCAGCAGTAATCGGATGGTCGTTGGGAGGATTGGTGGCACAGTCCCTGGCCTTAAATTTTCCCGAAAAGGTCGCTGCGCTGGTGTGTGTCACCAGTTCACCAAAGTTTCAGTCGGAACAAGACTGGCCGGGTATTAAGGCGGACGTATTAAAGGCTTTTGCCGGTCAGCTACGGGGTGACACCGCAAAAACCATAGACAGATTTTTGGCCATCCAGGCCATGGGGGCCGAACGTCCCAAAGAGCAAATCATGGCTATCCGCGCCTTAATCAATGCGAGGCCTGCGCCTGCTGCTGAGGCTCTTGCCGGAGGGCTGGCGATCCTGGAGCAAGCTGACTTACGAGAGCAATTAGAGAAAATTCAGTGCCCAAATTTGTGGATATATGGACGGCTGGACAGTCTGGTGCCGGTGGCCAGTCTTGAGCTGGTGGAACGGCTGTTGCCTACCAGCCGTTCTGCGCTTTTCCCTAATGCGTCTCATGCGCCTTTTTTGTCTCACGGTCAGGCGTTTACCAATATGCTCAGCGGTTTCCTGTCAGAAGTGGTGGGGTAGAGAAAAAACCGCTCTGTGCACTATTTCAAATTACCTGGAAATGGTTAATAATTAGCCAAGTAATATAGGGGAGTTGTCCATGCCGATCCAGTTAGATGCCAGTATGAGTTCAGCCGTGTATTCAGGTGTTCAGGGACTGAATAAAGCCTCGCAAGGGATCGCGCAAAACAGTGCTAATATCGCTCAGCAACCACTGAGTGCTTCGGCATCAAGTGAAGGCACACCATCCAACGCTGCTAATTTGACCACTGAAGTAGTAGGTTTGAGTACCAACCTGACTTACGCTCAGGCTAACGCCAGGGTTGTTGAAGTGGCAAATGAGATGGTGGGGCGTTTAATTAACGAGACAGCCTAAAAACGGTTACCCGAAATGATGAATATTGTCTCACCGGCTCTTACTGCTATTCCACTCAACACGGCAAACGTGAACACGGAATCGGTTCGCCGTGACAATATTATTCGGGAAACGGTTCCTAAGCCCGCCAACTCAGACAAATCTGCAGGTGAGTCCGGATTGGGCTCTGAATCTGATCGCGTAAAAACACCCGGTCAGCCTCCCCAGCCAACCACCTATGAAAAACCCTCTCCTAACGGTGCACAGCAGGATGGTCAGCTAGCCAATAACAAAGACAATGGCGAAGATCCCAGTGCTGGTAAGCAAGATGCTGAGAGCCGCCAGCAAGAACAGCAGCAGGCCGCCGACAAGAAAGAAATCGAACAGTTAAAACGCCGCGATGCCGAAGTCAGAGCCCACGAGCAAGCCCATGCCTCTGTTGGTGGTCAGTATGCAGGCTCGCCTCAGTATGAGTTCGAGTTGGGGCCCGATGGCAAGCAATATGCGGTTGGCGGCGAAGTTTCCATCGATATCTCTGAGGAAAAAACGCCTGAACAGACCCTGCGCAAGATGGAGCAGGTCAGGGCGGCAGCACTCGCTCCTGCCGAGCCTTCTGGCCAGGATTTAAGGGTTGCCGCCGAAGCTCAGCAACAATCCAATGAAGCTCGCCAGGAAATCAGTGCAGAGCGTCAGGAGGCTAGCCGGGAAGTGGTTGGCCGTTTGACTGGCGATGAGGAGCAGCAAGAACAAGGTAACGGCATTGAAGCGCCGTCGCTTAATGATATTGTTGACGGTGGTGTAAGGCCACCCAACCGCAGCCTGAAAGAAGAAGAGGATCCTGTTGCTCAGGCCGCAGGCCTTGAAACTCCTGCAACGGAATTCAGACGTCAAGTGGACAGTGAGGTTGCTGCACGCTCTTTACGTATTGCGGCATTTTATTCTCAGGTATCTCAGCCGACAGAGCCGTCATTCAGACAAAATGCTTAAGTCAGTTTTAAAAAAAGAGGCCCCTTTACAGGGGCCTCATGCTTTTCAGGACTTCTTGGCTTTTGCAAAGGCTTCGGCCAGCGCATTGCCCATGGCGGCATTGGCAGGTTGCGTCTGAGGACGAGGCTTTGGTGCTTGTCCTTTGGGAGCTTGCTGCTTAGCTTTTGCCGGTCTGTCTTGCTGAGCAGATTGGGCTTGGCGATTAGGTTCATCGCTCATGCGCATGCTGAAGGAGATGCGCTTTCGCGCTACATCCACTTCCATCACCTTTACTTTGACGATATCACCGGCCTTGACCACTTCCCTGGGGTCAGAAATATATTTGTCGGTCATTGCCGAGATATGCACTAAACCATCTTGATGCACGCCCACATCCACGAAGGCGCCAAAGGCGGCCACATTGCTGACCACGCCCTCCAGGATCATGCCGGGCTTGAGATCTGAAATGCTCTCCACGCCATCTTTAAACGTAGCGGTTTTAAACTCCGGACGGGGGTCGCGACCGGGTTTATCGAGTTCTGACAGGATATCTTTGATAGTGGGAATACCAAAACTTTCGGTGGCATAGTCAGCGGGTTTCAATTTACGGAGCAGTTCAGAATTACCAATAAGTTCTTTAACGCTGGCGCTGGCACTTTGACTGATATGTTCCACCAGTTTGTATGCTTCCGGGTGCACCGCGGATGCATCCAAAGGGTTTTCCCCGTTCATAACGCGCAGGAAGCCGGCGGATTGTTCAAATGCTTTGGGACCTAAGCGCTCCACTTCCATCAGTGCTTTACGAGTTTTAAAAGCCCCATGCTGGTTACGAAAATTGACGATGTTATTGGCCAAGGTTTTGTTGAGACCGGAAACATAGCTTAGCAGCGCTGGCGAAGCGGTATTTACGTCCACGCCAACGGCGTTAACACAATCCTCCACCACACCATCTAATGATTTGCCCAACAGGCTTTGGCTAACATCATGTTGATATTGGCCGACGCCAATTGCCTTGGGTTCGATTTTCACCAACTCAGCTAATGGGTCCTGCAAGCGTCTGGCAATAGACACTGCGCCTCGCAGGGATACGTCCATTTCCGGCAATTCCTGAGAGGCCAACTCTGATGCTGAATAGACGGATGCACCAGCCTCACTGACCATGATTTTGGCGATTTTCATATCGCCCAAGGCTTTGACTACTTCACCTGCCAGCTTATCGGACTCTCTTGAGGCGGTGCCGTTACCGATGGCAATCAGCTCTACCTTGTGTTGCTGGCACATGTTTACCAAGGTGCGCATCGCCTTGTCCCAGTGATTTTGCGGGGCATGGGGAAAGACCGTATTGGTAGCAAGTACTTTGCCGGTGCTGTCAACCACCGCCACCTTTACACCGGTGCGCAGGCCCGGATCCAGGCCCATGGTGGTCTTAGTTCCTGCTGGTGCGGCCATTAACAGATCTTTGAGGTTCTTGGCGAATACGTTGATCGCTTCCAACTCTGCACGCTCACGCAACATGCCAAACAGTTCGTTTTCCATGTGCAGCAGGATTTTTACCCGCCAGGTCCACTGCACCACACCTTTAAGCCAGGCGTCGGCTGGTCTCCCCTGATCACGAATCCCGAAATGGCTGGCAATAATGCCTTCACAATGGGAGCTACGATCACCCTCTTCATTGGCGGGATCCGAAACTAAAGAGACCTGGAGCAGACCCTCATTGCGTCCCCTGAACATAGCTAATGCACGGTGTGATGGGGCTTTGTTCAACAATTCAGAGTGGTCAAAGTAGTCAGTGAATTTAGCTGCTTCTTTTTCCTTTCCTGCAACTACCTTGGCTTGAATATGTGCTTGCTGTAACAGGGATTGACGGATTTTCTGTAACAGATCAGCATCTTCAGCAAAGCGCTCCATTAAAATATAACGGGCACCTTCTAGTGCGGCTTTGCTATCCGCGACCCCCTTATCAACATCAATATACTGGGTAGCCAATGTTTCCGGATCTTGAATGGGGTCTCCAAACAACTGATTCGCTAAAGGCTCCAATCCGGCCTCAATAGCTATCTGCCCTTTGGTTCTGCGCTTGGGTTTGTAGGGCAGGTAAAGGTCTTCCAGTTCTGTCTTGTTGTCAGCGGCAAGGATTTTCTGCTCTAACTCAGCGCTGAGCTTTTCCTGTTCGGCGATACTTTTAAGAATGACTTGTCGCCTGTCTTCCAGCTCTCTTAAATAACCTAAACGCTGTTCCAGGGTGCGTAATTGGGTGTCGTCCAAGCCATTGGTGGCTTCTTTGCGGTAGCGGGCGATAAAGGGCACCGTGGCACCTTCATCCAGCAACTGGACTGCAGCCTGAATTTGCTGGGGAGAAACGGATAACTCAGAGGCAATTTTTTCAATGATCATCTTGTGCCCTAATGGCTGTTGGGAATGTTAGGTGATTTCCTGAATGTGGCCCTTTATAAGGGCTGAGCAGCAAAAATACCAGCGCCTGCAGTCAGAATGCTTGTATTTCCTGCAACAGTTTGCCCTGCATACCGCAGGGCTACATGAGTTTTACTTTGGGTAACATATGCTTACTACAAACCATTGTTTTCGTCCGGTCGGCGTTGCCACCCAAGCATCTTCGTCCACTTGTTTTTTCAAAAGCGCCCTCGCCATGGGGGAGTCGATGGAAATGTAATCTTTGCGGCCGTAGATCTCATCAGGGCCGACAATGCGAAACTTGAGCATTTCCCCTGCATCATTCTCTACTTCTACCCAGGCGCCAAAGAAAACCTTACCCTCCTGCTGGGGGGAGTAATCCACTACTTGCAGGTCTTCCAGGCGTTTTCTTAAAAACCGGACACGCCTATCAATTTCCCGAAGACGTTTTTTGTTGTATTGGTAGTCAGCATTTTCACTTCTGTCACCCAGACTCGCTGCCCAAGCTACCTTGGCCGTCACTTCCGGGCGCTCTTTTCGCCATAGGTGATCCAATTCATGCTTTAAGGCTTCAAAGCCTTCACGGGTAATCAGGTTAGTTTTCAATACAGGATCCTTTTTGCCTGAACAGACAAGGTATTACTCCATATCCACTTCAGCGCTAGTCTGTTTCTATTGCTGGTGCTGTCAAGTTTATGCTTGGAATAAATCAGAATTTCCACCCACTTGTTTATGACAAAATTATTTCAAAAGGCGAAGGCGAAAGGGCCAGTCTTCTTCTAGACTTAAACTAAGGTAACGGCATATAGGAGGGATTTCGAATCTCGATAGTTTCCGCTTACCAAGGTGGTTTCAGGTTTGGCTACTGGGCCTGGTTTCCATCGAACCTGTCTGAGCAAATGGCCACTTTCTTGCCAAGCGTTATCAGACATAACTCCAGAAGAGTGAAGACAGCTAGCAGTCAATTTGGTTATCGATATACCGGAGAAATCCGGCCAATTACACCCGTATAACGGGTAATGTAAAGAGGGACCCTAGGTTCGGCAGGGAAAATAGGCCGATTATCCATATAAAAAAGCCGGGCGCTTAAAGCGCCCGGCTTTTTTCATCTGCGAATCGAGTTACTTATTTGTACTTTCGATACCCAACAACTCTACATCGAACACCAGAGTAGAGTTAGCCGTGATCAGACCGGTAGAGCGTTTGCCATAAGCCAAATCAGCAGGGATGTAGAATTTAAACTTGGAGCCAACGTTCATTAGCTGAACCCCTTCGGTCCAACCGGCAATCACGCGATGCAGTGGGAATACTGCAGGTTCGTTGCGGTCGTATGAAGAGTCAAACTTAGTGCCATCCAGTAAAGTGCCGGTGTAGTGTACTTTTACCGTATCTTCGGCACTGGGCTTGGGTCCGTCGCCTTGCTGCACCACTTCATATTGCAGACCAGACTCAGTAACGGTTACGCCTTCGCGCTTAGCGTTTTCTTCCAGGAAAGCCTGGCCAGCGGCTAGGTTAGCTTCACTTACCTGTGCTTCTTTGTTTTGCTGTTTTTCTTTTACTTCACCATCCAGTGCCGTCAACACTTCCTGGATCTGTTGTTGGTTCAACTTAGACTCAGCGGTCAGGGTATCGATAAAACCTTGAATAACCAGCTGTCTGTCTAGGTTCACTTCTACACTTTCCTGCATATCCAGTTTCTGATCGATAAACTGACCCAAAGAGGCACCCAAGCCATAAGCCTGCTGCTGTGAGGTGGTTTCCAGTTTTACTTCAGGTGCCTTTTGTACGGCTTCTTCTTTCTGGCATGCTGCCAAACCCAGGCTGGAAATAACCAGCGCGGCGATAGCGGTATTCTTCATCTACGTCTCCAAATCCTATTCGATATAAAAGATTGAGTATTTAGCTTGGGCATCAATAATTCGTTGGTTGCCGGGGAAACCCTGCTAGGCAAGTTTGTACCTGATGTCGTGAGCCACCATTTGATCTATAAAGGATCGTTTTTTTATGTTTCTCACGAATAAAAGCGGGAATCTTATCCTTTTCCGGACTATAAAAACCGGAGACAGTATACTAAACCGTCTTTTTGCAAAGTGATAGTCCGGGAAGTACACCTTGAGGTATTCGATCATCCTTTCCATTTTCCTCTGTCTGGCAGCCTGTTCATTGCCGGGTAGTGAGGCTTTGGAATCCCATATTCACGCCGAGGGCGGCTCCCTTGCGGCAGCTATTTCTCAGGATGGCACGTTGTCAATTGTATCCAGCATCGAGCAGGGGTTAAAAGTCTGGGATCTGAAGAATAACAAGATAAAGTTTGAATGGCGTCACCAAGGCGAAGGGGACAACTTGGTCGCCAACATTCATATTGCTTTTGATAAGGCTTTCGCGGTGACCGCGGACAGGGAAGCGTTTGCCTTGTGGAATCTCTCCACTGGCGATCCCGAGGGCTTTTGGCGTATCGATGAGTCAAGCGTGCGGGCAGTGGCAGTTGCTGATGGTGGACAGGCCCTCCTGGTGGGCAGAAGTAACGGTAAGGTCTTATTTTTCGAGCCTGCTACGGGGCGTCGGTTGGAATTCCTTGGTCACCAGGAAAGGATAAACAGCCTGGACCTTTCACCTAATGGCTTTTATGCCCTTACCGGCAGCAATGACTACGTAGCCTATCTTTGGGATACGCGCAGCGGACAGGTTATTTTCAGCTTCCAGCATCCCAGCAGGGTGACAAAGGTAGCCCTGGATCCTTGGGGACGCTATGCCTTCACGGCGGACAGCAAGGATAACGCTCGCATTTGGGATTTGCGAAATGGTCAGCAAGTCAGCCAATTGCACTTCCTGGAGCGACAAAAGATTTTTACGGCCGCCAAGTTTTCTGAGGATGGCAAGTACTTGCTAACTGGCTCGCCAGCAAGGGGGCTGAATTTGTGGCAAGTGGCGACCGGCAATGAAGAAAAAGGATGGCGAGTGGCTCCCAGAGAAGGTAGCAAGCCGCAAAGCGCTGTAGTGTATGATGTGGGGTTTTTAACCAGCAGGCGCGTGCTGTCTGAAAGCAGCAGTGGCCTGGCAGAAGTCTGGGCGTATTAACACCTGGAATTAAAGATTGAGAGAGATAAATGCAGGAACAGATGCAGTCTGATCAGACAAGGTCCGATATTGAAGTGTTGCAAACCAAGGTGGCTTTTCAGGAGCACACCATTGAGATGTTAAGCCAGGCGTTGGCAGACCAGCAAAAGCAGCTGGAGAAACTGAGTTTTCAGATGAAGCATGTGGTAGATCGCCTCAAACATATGCAAGGTTCCAATATCGCCAACGAATCGGAAGAGGCGCCACCGCCTCATTACTAAAAAGCGAAGTCCGGGGAGGAAGCAGGGTGCAGGATAAAAAGCAGCAGTTGGTCTCAAGCAGCGGTGAGCCTCTTGGCCGTGAGCAAGATACGGGGAGAGGCAAGGAGCGGGCACAGGAAAACACCGAGTTTGTTTCCGTTATTGTCAAACGCACCGACGAGACTTTCCGCCATCCTGATGACATCCTGGAAAAAGCCATCGGTGAAGGTCTGGAGCAGATTAGCCGACCGGGTTTCTCGTTGCTGTTATCCTCAATGGCCGCCGGCATGATCCTTTGCTTTACTGTGCTTGCGGTGGCGATCATGGCCACCTTGGTGCCCGAGCAGAATCATGGATTTGGACGTGTGGTCCTAGCCGCAGCCTATCCCCTTGGTTTCGTACTTTGTATCTTGAGTCGTACCCAACTTTTTACCGAGCACACGGCCACCGCTGTCTACCCGGTGTTGGATAGACGAGCCAGTCCCAAAGGATTATTCAAGTTGTGGGGAATAGTAATCGCCGGCAACCTTATTGGCGGTGCGGCGTCAAGTGGACTGCTTATCATGGCGGAGCCCGTGATCCACGCTAAAGCTGGCTATCTGTTGTTGGCCGAGCATTTGCTGGGGTTTCCCGTCCAAACTCTGTTTATCAGCGCCATTCTGGCAGGTTGGTTGATGGCACTGGGCGCCTGGATAGTGCTGGCGACCTATTCCACCCTGAGCCAGATTGTTTGTATTTATATTGTGACCTTTCTGATCGGCTTGGGGGGCTTTCACCACAGCATTGCCGGTTCCATTGAGTTATTTGCCGCATATTTTTCAACAAATGTACTGCAATTCAGTCAGTTACCACCGGTAATTATCACAGTGTTGGCCGGTAATCTGGTTGGAGGTAGTATCTTTGTGGCCGTTTTGAACTACGGTCATATCCGCCATTCTCAGCGGCAGGAAACCAAGAGGCGTTAAGGTTTAAAGACGCCAATCACACTTTCCTGCACACGGGTTGAGGCAGAAACCTTTTCATCCGGCTGGGTTTGTTTGTGTCCGCACTGCACACACTCCACGTGCTCCACATTGTTCTCCAAGTAAAGCATCAGGGTATCCATGGCTTTGCAACTTGGACAGGTAGCGCCGGCAATAAATCGTTTGCGGGTTTTTTGTGACATCTTGAACTGGCTCTGCAAGGGAAGATGGTATGATACTGCAATTTCTTTATACGAGCGAAAGATGATACAGATCGCCAATCTGGGCTTGATCCGTGGCAACAAGATGTTGCTTAAATCTGCCAGTGCCACCATTTACCCAGGCCATAAAGTGGGCTTGGTGGGTGCAAATGGCTGCGGAAAATCGAGCCTATTTGCCTTATTCCGCAATGAATTACATGCCGATGAGGGGCATTTTGAGTTGCCCTCGCAATGGCAAATTTCCTGGGTAGCCCAGGAGACCCCTGCCTCAGACAAAAGTGCACTGGAATACGTGATTGACGGGGATCAGCGTTTGCGTCAAATCCAGCAACAGTTGGCCGATGCCCAGGAGCAACATCTGGGTGAACGCATTGCAGAGTTACATGCGCTACTGGAACAGGCCGGTGGCTATGATGTGGAAGCGCGTGCCGCCATTATTCTGGATGGCTTGGGATTTTCGCAGGAGGCCTGTCAACGGCCAGTGCGCACCTTCTCAGGTGGCTGGCGTATGCGCTTGAACCTCGCTCAGGCACTGCTTTGTCATTCAGACTTGTTGTTGCTGGACGAACCCACCAACCACCTGGATTTAGATGCGGTGATCTGGCTGGAGCGTTTTCTGCAGCGTTATCCCGGTACTTTGGTACTGATTTCCCACGATAAGGCCTTTTTGGATGCGGTGGTGACGGAAATTATCAGTGTCGAGCAACAGCAGCTTCATAGTTACAAAGGCAACTACAGTGCCTTTGAAGAGCAGCGCGCCGAGCGCATGCGCTTGCAAGATCTGGCTTTTCAGAAGCAGCAACAGCAAGTGGCGCATTTACAGTCCTTTATTAACAGATTTAAAGCTAAGGCATCTAAAGCCAAACAGGCCCAGAGTCGCATTAAGCAGTTGGAAAAGATGGAGAAACTGGCGCCTGCTCATTATAAAAGCGGCTTCTCATTTTCTTTCTTTACCCCGCCGAAGTTACCAAACCCACTTGTCAGCATGGAGCAAGTACAGGCAGGTTACGGTGACAAGGTGATACTGGAAAAGCTGCAACTCAATCTGGTACCGGGCAGTCGCATAGGTTTGCTGGGGCGAAACGGTGCCGGCAAGTCCACCTTGATCAAGATGCTGGCTGGCGAAAACCCACCGCTGGCCGGGCATTACCATCAATCAGCAGGACTGCAAATAGGCTATTTCGCCCAGCATCAATTGGAATATCTGCGACCAGATGATTCGCCACTACAACATATACTGCGACTGGATCCTAAGGCGACAGAGCAATCCTTACGGGACTTCCTCGGCGGTTTTGGTTTTCATGGCGATGAGGCATTGGCGAAGGTCGCACCTATGTCTGGTGGTGAAAAAGCGCGTTTGGTGTTGGCCCTTGTTGTTTACCAAAAGCCTAACTTGTTGCTATTGGACGAGCCTACCAACCACTTGGATCTTGATATGCGTCATGCCCTGAACCTTGCTTTGCAGGCCTTTGAAGGTGCATTGGTGCTGGTATCACACGACCGCTTTTTACTCAGCACAGTGTGTGAGGATTTTTATCTGGTAGATAGTGGCCGGGTGGAGCCTTTTAACGGTGACCTGGATGACTATAAAAACTGGTTGATGCAAACCGCTGCACCCGTTGTCACCAATGACACAGCATCCCCAAAAGTGGATCGCAAGGCGCAAAAACGCCAGGAAGCAGAGTTTCGTCAGGCCACACAACCGCTACGCAAGCAGATTACCGAGCAGGAAAAAAAGATGGACAAGCTTCAGCAAGAACTGGCTGCCATTGAAAACGAAATGCTGGACACCAGTCTGTATGAGGAGCGCAACAAGGCCAGACTCAAATCTCTTTTAGAGCAGCAAAGTAAGCAAAAACAGGCTTTGGAAGAATTGGAGATGGACTGGCTGGATAGTCAGGAACAATTGGAACAGATGCAAAAAGCCTTTGAGGCCATGGCGGATGCCTAAGCCCAGCGCAGAGGCGCTCTGGGCCTACAGCCTGGAGTGCTATTCGCAGCATCGAGATAACTTCCTGCATTTGCAGGACAGATACGGCTTAAACGTCAACCTATTACTGCTGTGTCTCTATCTGCAAGAGCAGGGCTACTACCTGGATAAAATTATGTTGGCATCGCTTTGTCAGGCTTTAGTGCCCACAGAGTCTGTGCTCACTTCACTTCGTCAGGTGCGAAAGCATACCAAAGCATTGGATGCGCAAGCATACGCCAGTCTAAAACAAGCGGAACTTGCGCTTGAGGCCCGCCAACAGTGTGATTTATTGGATGCTTTGCAAAGCCTTCCCCTGCAGGCATCCGGCAAAGGCAATTTACTTAGTTACTGTAAAACCATCGGAGTAGAAGTGGATAACGCATTACTCCATCAGCTCAATACCATCCATAGCAAGATTGACCCTGGTCAATAATCGCTCCCTCATTTGTTGAGATGCTTGTCCCATCAACTCGTCGAAGGAGACAAGCCATGTTAAACCTTATTTTCAGCGATCCGGTAGCCTGGGGCTCATTGTTGGGCATTGGTGTGGTGGTAGGGATTTGTGCCTACTACGTTTATCTCTTTATCCATAATGTTAACGAGGCGGACCACAGAAAATAGGCTGAACATAACGCTATTGCCTTCAGCATCAGGCTGTAGTCCAATGCCGACTTCAGGTTTTGGTTTGAGGGTGATAACGGGTGTTGGGTGGTTTTGGTCAAATAGTTGAAAGCGATTTTCGTGCGCCTTGGTGGGCCAAAAATCGGCATATACAAACCATTTGGCCCAGATTTTTTCAGTCCAGACAACAAGTGATCCTTGAGTGGGAGCAATTGGCGCTACCCGATGGTGATTTTGTGGAACTGGCCTGGACGCCAGAGGTGCCAGAGAGCAAAGGCCTGGTCGTCTGTTTTCATGGATTGGAAGGCTCAGCACGTTCGCACTATGCCAACGATATGTTGGCAATGCTGCATCAGCATGGCTGGCGCGGTGTGATGATGCACTTCAGGGGCTGTGGCAACGGTCCCAATAAACAGCATCGCGCCTATCACTCAGGTGACACCGAAGATGCCCTGTATTTGCTGGATTGGCTGCAGCAACGCTTACCCAAACTTCGAAAGGTTGGCCTGGGATTCTCCCTCGGTGCCAATATGTTGTTAAAGCTGTTAGGTGAGCATTCCCGTCAACGTTTTCTGGAAGCGGCCATTGCCGTCTCACCTCCTTTTCGCCTGTCGAGTTGTGCCGAAAGCATCGGTAAGGGATTCTCTAACTTCTATCAACGCTATCTGCTTAAGAGCATGCGAGAGCGGCTGGTGCAAAAGATGGGGCTGATGGATTTCAGCGAAAAGCTGGGATTAAACGCTGAGCAAGTACAATCCATACAGAGCTTTCGGGAGTTTGACCAGAAAGTCACGGCGCCATTGCATGGTTTTCGTGATGCTGACCATTACTACGAGCAATGCAGTGCCGTGCGCTATATGCGTAACATACAAACACCCACGCTGGTGCTACATGCCCTGGATGATCCTTTTATGAGCCCTTCGGTGGTGCCCATGGCCGATGAGATTTCTCCCTGGATCAGGCTGGAACTCAGTCGCCGTGGTGGGCATGTGGGTTTTATGCAGGGCTCACCGCTCAATCCCCGAATCTGGTTGCATGAACGTATTCGCCGTTTTCTCGGTGACGAACTGCCAAAGTAGCGGCAGACCTTTAACTTCGGGCTTTTAAATGCTTATTCCCATCGACCAATTAGAAAAAGACACCCTGCATGCGGTGATTGAATCTTTCGTGCTGCGTGAAGGGACAGATTATGGTGATAGTGAATGTTCACTATCTGACAAGGTGGAGCAAGTTCATCGCCAACTGGTGGCTGGCGATGCACTATTGGTCTATTCCGAATTGCATGAAACGGTCAATATTGTGGCCAGAGAAGACTGGTCACCCGATGTCGATTAGTTACTTAAATCGCACATTAAAGGTCACCGGCACCATTCTGTCGATGCTGCTGAGTCCGGCGATTTCCTGTAGTTTTTGAATGCCATCACTGAGTGAGAACTGGATAGTGTTCAAGACTATCGGCTGGATGGTAGTCGCCTGAAAGCTGCCGTCGGCCAATTTGGTTACTTGGAGCTGCATTGGCACTGTTTGCGTATGGGTATTTAAGGTTAATGCCCCGTGTAGCTCCAGCACTTTTGCATCCCCGGCTCCCAAGGACATTACCTCCTGTGGCAAGGAGGCTTTGAACAATGCTTTGGGGAACAGCTTGAACAGATGTTCCTGCATGCGTTCATTACGAATCGGAATATTCGTCTCCAGGGAACCCAGGTCGATAGTGACCTGCAGTTCACCGCTATCGCTGATGCTACCTTCTAAATGTTTAAAATGATGGGTTTCAGTGACCAGATTGTTTTTGGTAGACAGGAAATGCAGGCTGGATGCGTTGTTGTCCAATTGCCAGTCAGCCAGGCAAAGGCTGGGTAACAAACACAAAGCCAAAGCGCTAATTTTTCTCATGGGGATCCTCTTGTCGGTGTTGAACCACATCAGGCCAGTTAACTTCGGGGTCACCCAGCACGACAAAGTCCGGGTTAACTAATGAATTACGACGGTTGTAGGTTAAAGGCTCAAAATTGGCCGCCAGTACCTTGCCACCTGCTTCGCTGACAATACATTGTGATGCACCGGTGTCCCACTCACCTGTGGTGCCAATCCTCAGAAAAACATCCGCCTTGCCTTCGGCAATATGGCAGGCTTTGAGGGAACAGCTGCCTAAGGGCAGCACGTCATAGTGGCGATGGCTGCTCATTTTCGACAGCACTTTTTCCTGAGCCTGGCGGCGGCTGACGGCGATAATCACCCGGCTTTGACTGGGATCGTCCAGTTTGCGCACAAAGATGCGTTTGTCCTCTTTGGCCGATTCCTTGTAAGCACCGTGATTTTTGCTGGCGTAGTAAAGCACGTCCCCGGCCGGCCAGTAGATCACGCCGATTACCGGTTGGTTGTCCTCTATCAGGGCAATGTTCACGGCGAAGTCGCCGCTGCGGGCGACAAATTCCTGGGTGCCGTCGATGGGATCGATCAGCCAGTAGCGCTTCCAGTGCTGTCTGTCCGCAAGCATACCGTTGTTTTGCTCTTCTGACATAATGGGGATGTCAGGCGTATGCTCCTGTAAGAAGGTATTTATAATCTGATTGGCTTTGTAGTCGGCGCTGGTAACGGGGGAGTCATCGTCTTTGGCATAACTGTCGTAGTCTCCACTGTCATAGATGGACAATACAACTCTGCCGGCTTTGCGTGCCGCTTGTTTGGCGATCTCTAATAAACGCGCGATGTCGGAGTCAGTTATATCAGACATTATCTATTTCTTAGCCATCTCTCCACTAACAACAAGGCGGCAATACTGCGTGCCTCGGTGAAATCTTGTCTATGCAACAGGGCATCGAGTTCGGTAACGGACCAAGGCACGACTTCCAGCGGTTCAGGTTCGTCGCCCGGCAACCGCTGTTCATACAGATCTTCAGCCACCAAAATGTCCATGCTGGCATTGAAAAATGCAGGTGCCATGCTGACGCTGTGTAATCGATGCAGGCGTTTGGCGCCAAACCCCACCTCTTCCATCAGTTCGCGGTTGCCAGCCTGGAAAGAATCTTCGCCGGTATCCACCAGGCCTTTGGGAAAGCCTAGCTGATAAGAATGGGTTCCGGCAGCGTATTCACGTACCAACAGCATGGTGCTGTCGTCTAAAAAGGGCACCAGCATCACCGCCCCGCGGCCCGATCCACGCATACGCTCAAATTCACGGCGCGCACCGTTGGAAAATTCCAGATCCAGCTTTTCGATATGAAACAACCTGCTTTTGGCCACCACTTCGGTGTCGTGAATGCGTGGCAATGGCCTGTCTGGATCTACTTTACTCATCGTCCTGGCAAGTTAGAATAATTCTTCATAACTATAACCCAATACCTAAGCGCTTGAACATCATATCGCAATAAGGATTGGGGCAAATTTACGGCTCATTCATGCTTAATTGGAAAAATATCGACACCGTGCTGCTGGATATGGACGGCACCCTGCTGGATTTGCACTTCGACAACCATTTCTGGCTGGAGTTTATTCCCCAGCGCCTGGCCGAGCGTGATGGTCTGACATTGGCTGAAGCCAAAGCCTGTATGCAGGTGGAATATGACAAGGTGATGGGCACCTTGAATTGGTACTGCCTGGACTATTGGGCGCAAAAGTTGAAGATGGATTTGGTCAGTGCCAAGCGTGAAATCCAACACCTGATCAGTATCCGCGAGGATACCTTGCCGTTTTTGGATGCGCTGCACGATAGTGGCAGAGAAGTGGTATTGGTGACCAATGCCCACCCGGGTAGCTTGTCCCTGAAGGTAGAGCGCACGGCGCTCGACCAGCACATTGATACCCTGATCTCCACCCATGAATTCGGGGTAACCAAGGAATCTCAGTCACTATGGCAGCAGTTACAGGCCAGACTGGGTTTTGATCCGGCGAGAACTCTGTTTGTGGATGACAGTTTGATTATTCTCAAGGCAGCGCAGGAGTTTGGTATCGCCCATCTGCTGGCGGTCAGTAATCCCGATTCCAAACAGCCGGTGAGGGACATTCAGGACTTCAATGCGATTCAGGATTACCGCTACTTGCTGGATGATATCCGTGCCAATCCGGTGAGGCGATAGAAAGAGGGGCGACTATCGCCCCTGTATTCTTTTAGAACTGCTCGTCGCTATGCCCGTACAGCAATGCGCTACCAGACTGAATGCCAGCTTGCAGACTGTAGATGCGTGGCAGCAGGCGACCGAAATAGTAGCGTGCGGTGGCCAGTTTAGCTTGATAGAAATCCTGATCATCTGTCTTGGCCTCAAGGGCGGCTTTGGCCATCAGCGCCCACATGTAGGCATAGCTGACATAGCCAAGCAGATGCAGATAATCCACCGAGGCCGCACCGATTTCATTGGCATCTTTGGCGCTTTGTGCCAATACCCATTGGGTTACCTCGTTCAGGGTTCCCAGTGCCTTTGTCAGCGGCTGGATAAACTCTTGCATCGCATCATCTGATTGGGCGTCGGTAAAGGCTTGGATCTCATCGGTGAAGAGTTTTATATACTCGCCGCCATTGGCGGCCACCTTGCGGCCCATTAAATCCAGGGCCTGAATGCCGTTGGTGCCTTCATAAATTTGGGCAATACGCACATCTCTGACCAACTGCTCCTGGCCCCATTCGCGGATATAACCATGGCCACCAAAAATCTGCTGTCCAAGCACGGTAATATCCAAACCCATATCGGTTAAGAAGGCTTTTGCCACTGGCGTTAGCAGGGCCACCATCTTATCGGCTTGCTGGCGAACCTCCGCATCATCGGCGTATTTAGCCAGATCCAACTGTTTAGCGACATAGGTGGAGAAAGCGCGCCCACCTTCGGTCAGGGCTTTCATATTCAGCAGCATGCGGCGCACGTCTGCATGCACCAGAATGGGGTCGGCGGCTTTATCCGGATTAACAGGGCCAGTCGCCGCTCGGCTTTGCAGCCTCTCTTTGGCGTAGGCCAAAGCATTTTGATAGGAACGTTCGGAGCAGCCTAAGCCCTGAATACCCACGCCCAGACGCTCGTAATTCATCATTACGAACATGGCGGCCAGACCTTTGTTAATGTCGCCGACCAGATAACCTTTGGCGTTGTCGAAATTCATCACGCAAGTCGCCGAACCATGGATGCCCATCTTGTGCTCCACAGAACCGCAAGAAACGCCATTGGGACCCCCTAGTTCGCCATTTTCCAACACCTCAATTTTGGGTACCAGGAACATGGATATGCCTTTGGAGCCGGCCGGGGCATCGGGCAGCTTGGCCAATACCAGATGGATAATATTGTCGGTTAGATCCTGCTCGCCACCGGTGATAAACATCTTGGTGCCACTGATGCTATAGCTGCCATCGCCGTTGTCGACAGCTTTAGTGCGGATTATGCCAAGATCGGTACCGGCATGGGGTTCGGTCAAACACATGCTGCCGGCCCACTCACCCGAGTACATTTTTGGAAGATACGTTTGCTTCAGCTCATCACTACCATGAGCCAAAATAGCCATGGTCGCGCCATAAGTCAGGCCTGGGTAAAGGGAGAAGGAAACATCCCCGGCACACAAAAGCTCTTCGTACTGGGCCGAGAGCATCTTGGGCATACCCATGCCGCCTAATTCGGGATCGCCGCTTAAGCCAATCCAGCCGCCGTTGGCGATGGCCTGGAACGACTCCTTGTAGCCATCGGGGGTAGTGACTTTACCGGCATCCCAGCTAACACCTTGCTCATCGGCGTTTCTTGCCCGGGGTGCGACTTCCTTTTCCACCAACTTGGCCGCTTCTTCCAGGATAGCCTGAGCGGTATCGGCGTCGATTACCTGGGCGAGGGCTTCACAGCTTTGCCACAAAGCGGGAGCATCGAACACGTCGTTAAGTACAAACTGGATGTCTTTTAAAGGAGCGCGGTAATCGGCCATAAAGCCTCCGTCAGTTGGATGATCTCTAAACGCTTAATTTAAACATGCGTTTTAATGTTCGGCAATAGCTTCGCCTTATCAAGTTTGAAAGGGCACAAACAGGCGCCAAAGGGCGCCTGTTTGTCTGGGATTTGATGTGTTAAAAGCGTATCTGGTAATAGCCCTGACTATCGGGCTGACCAAAGAGTTTCGCGGCATTATGCACTTCTTGGGGCAGGCTGGGATCGGGTTTGAATTTGCCGCTAATCTTCACCTTAAAGTTGGCAGGTATGCGTGCCTCGGCGCTAAGCCCAAAGCGATTGGGCTCTTTCACATTGAGGGTGATATCACCTTCCACACAGCCAAGGTCGGCATCGAAATTACCCAGGTCGATAAAGCCCTGAGTACCGGCCACCTGTGCATTGAGCCACTGTCCTTTGCCCAGCAGTGCCTGACAATCAGGGCCATATTCCAGCTCATCCAGGGTGACTTTAAATCGACCCTTGGCATTTACCGGCAGTGGCAGAGGTAGTTGTGAAATCACCAGGTCTGTGGGCAGGTAGAGCGTCAGGCCGTCACTGGCAATGCTTGATGCGCTGGCACCCACTTGCCCCTCTAGTGCGATCTGCTCGGCGTCGCGGCTATTTCCAGCTTTGACGGTGATATTGGCTTTGCCCAGTAATAATCCCCACGGACTTAGTTGCCAGCTCAGATTCTCAATTGGTAGGCCCTGATAGCTCAGGCGCAGGGCATTGCCCTGCCATACGGTGCCCGAGACGCCTTGCAGGCTTAATTGCGATGGCAATGGCAGGCGCGGTAACACCTGCACCGCTGGCAGATACGCCACCAGAAATATCAGATAACCGAACAGAACCAGCGCAGCCAGCTTTAGCACGCGTAGGCTCATTATGATGTTCCTAATTGCAAACGGCGGATCTTAATTTGGCCAGGCGTGCTGGTTTCACTGAAATCGGCATCCAGAATCTGGATCCCTTGCTGTTCCATGGCTTGCAGCCAGGCCAGCACCTGGTTAAAAGGTGCTTCGTCTACCCACACCAGTAGTTCTTCGCCCTGCGGCTGCATACGCGCAATGCTGATGCCACTGCGTCCTGCATGTTGATTGACCGCTTGGGTTAAAGAGCCACTAAAGCGCTGGCTTTGCTTGCCGCTTCCCTTTAGCTGGATAGCCTTATTGGCATTTTTCTGCACCCAGGCCAGCAGTTCTTGCTGGCTTTGTACCGCCACCTTGTTGCGCTCGATAGACTGATTCATCGGTGACCAAATAAGGAAGTAAAACAGGCCGATGATCATGAAAAGCGCGGCGACTATTACCAGGCGTTGTTCGCGCTCACTGAGGGCGCGGAATTTCTCCACTAACTGCTTCACCTCAACTCCTTATGGACAATGTGCCAATCACCTGATTATCGGTGTTGTTAATCGCGCCTTGCTGCACGGTAAAACCCTGACTTTCGGCCAAGCGGCGGAATTGCTCCAAGGCCTCGAAGTTCTTACCTGCCGCCTGCATACGCAGTTCGGCGCGTTTTACATCAAACTTCAGGGTCTGTGGCTTAATTTGGCTTTTCTCGAAGGCATCAGACAACTGCGACAGCATCACCAGCATGGATACACCGCCGCTGCCCTGCTGCAATTCATTCAGTTTTTGGGTCATCTGCGATTTAACGTTAACAACACGCTTCACCTCGGGGAAAGCCCGCTGAAACTCCTGCAGTATCTGCAACTGCAAATTGTTGCGCTCATTGGCCAGGTGATTGGCTTGCACCGCTTTATCCACCAGGCTGGTGGTCAGGGCGATACCGGCCAGTACAGCCACCAGGCGCCACTTGCTGCCTTGCTGAGTGCGCTGTTTCTTGGGCTTGAATTCGCCCTGCAGCAGGTTGAAAGTGGCCCCAAGAGCGCCCTGGGCAAGCACTTTCATGGGCATTTCCAATTGCTCAGGTTGCTCTTCCAGGCTGGGCAGTGCGGGTAACTGAATATCGCTGTAGTTGGCCAGTGTCAGTGGGCTGACCTGCTGTTTAGCCACATGTTCAATGGCGGCCAACATCCAGCTTTGTTCGCCCTGCATGCCGCGCCATTCGTCCTGGCGCAGCATGATCTGATTGCCTAGTTTAAGCAGAGACCAACCATTTTCGTGTAGTGGCAGGGCCAGAACATCGGGAAGCACCTTATTGCAGACCAGGCCGCCTTCGGCTAACCAGTCGAGCCATTCCTGCAATCTGCGCTTATCAACGATAGCCACGGCCTGGCGAAGCCCTTGTCTGGGGCCTAAGGCAAAGAGTTGGTTATCGATATCGGTGCTCAGCTCATCTTCCAGCATAAAGGGGATAGCGGCCAACGCTTTGCGTCCTGCCTTAGCCGGCAGGCTAACCCATTGCATGCGGATTTCGCTGGTGGGCGCTAGTGCGGTGACCGGACGACCGCCGGCTCTGTCTTTCAGGCTATGCAAATGACTGGCATCGGGCAATTCGCCGGATGCGATAATGTCTTGCTCCTGTGCAGACCAGACCAGCCACTGAATGGGGTCGAGGCTGCTTGAGCCCAACCTGATGATCAGCTGTTCTGTCATTCAAATCCTCCAAATTCCCGGCGAAGCACATCCACCTTCATATTATCCTGTATATGCAGGAGCGATGACATGGCGAAACTGGCGTTATTGTAACGGGTTCGTGTTTGTAAAAGGAAATACGACGTGGTCACGTCAAACCAGGCCTTTTGTTCGGCGCTCAGATTAAGCGCCTGCACATCGGGCTGATTCAGAAAGTCATCCACATTGCGATAACCATCCGGCTTGCGGGATGTGATCAGGCTCTTGGCTTCCTGCTCACCAATATTGCCTAATAACGATTGCAGCAGCGGACTCATGCTTTCATCCAAGGTGTTGATATTGATCTTCAGTTCGTTACCCGGCAATACACACACCAAAGGCAATAGCTTTTTGAGCCATTTAGGATCTGCTCCCTTTATCATGCGCAGCTCGCTGGCGGTGGCAAAATTTGCATTGGCCGGTAAGTAAGGAGGCAACATGGATTCATATTCGCTGTCCTCGGCACCATAGTCACGGATATTGCCATCGGCATCCAGCCAATCCAGCACCGCATCGGCAAAGACATCGGCATCGAAACTGGGGATTTCCAGACTGCTGTGCTGCAAAAGTCGTTTAAAGGCGTCCCCGGCCGGACTGCGCCCCTGGTTATTTGCATCTGCCGAACGCAGGGCATTGAGATTAAAGCAGCTCTGCATATCCCTAAGCTTGGCCTGCAGACCGCCGCCTTCCAGTGGAAAGGTAATATCGGCTGCTGCCCAAGGTTGGTTTAAGTGGATCACCTCGCCGTCCTGCCTTTTCAAATCGGCCAGGGCCTTAGTGGCATATTGTTCGGCCCCCATGGCATACCAGTAAGCCTGGTTGTTGTCTTTGATATTGCTGACCCGTTTAACCTGATATTGCAAGCGGGCACCCATTTCGGTGGCGATCACACTCACCAGAGCCACGATCATCAATACCAATACCAATGCTACGCCCCGTTGTTGCATATCAGTTCTCCTCTGCTGCAGCCGGGGCGGCAACAGCGCCGGAAGCCAGCAGGAACTCGCGACGTATCAGGCCGAAATCCTTGCTCTGGATCTCGATGGCAATTGCCTTGGGCAAGGTACTGCCCACGTACGATTCAGACCAGTTATTTTGACTGTTTTGCTCGGTGGAAGGTGCCAGAAATTGCACCTGGAAATCTTCGATATCCTCCAGCAACACTTTTACCTTAGGCTCATAGCCAATCACGTTGTCCGGGTAATTGGTATAGACCCGTTCCAATTTGCCCTGCACTAACCGATACGCCACCGGTTGCAGGGTGCTTCTTGGAAGCATGAGTTGTGGGTTGTGCCAGCCGGCGCGGACCAGCAACAGTCCATCGGCTTCGCTGCCCACCTGATTGCTGCCACCGCTGATGACCTTGTCGTTATTCTCGCCCTCTATACGCACTGCTCTTGGTACGGCCTGGAGCAAATCCCGTTCGATAAACAGCATGGCCCGTTGCAATGCTTCCAACTTCTGCGTGCGGGCAGAGGAGATATCGTCACTGTTCAACACAGTGGTCAGCACCGAATGGGAAGCCAGACCGATCATGGTGAATATGGCCATGGCAATCAGAATCTCCAGTAAGGTAAAACCTTTGGAGCCGACGCTATAAGTTGATGGGGAGGAGCCTGATGCCGCCATTATTGACGGTCTCCGGGCTTGGCGATGAAAGTACTGACTGAGGTCAGCACCCTGTCCGTGTTTTCTTCGCTTTTGATCTGCACTTCCACCATGCGCAGGCCGCTGTCCTGCGTTTCCAGCACTTTTTGTTGCCAGTACCAGGTGCGGTCGGCCATTTCCTGACTGCCTTTCTGATTATTCAGTGGCGGCCATTTTCCTTCCAGCTGAATTTGCGTCAGGCGGTTATTCGCCACCCAAGTGGCAAAGATCACTTCTTCCAACGAGCTTATATTATTCAAATTCTCACTGGCGGCTTTCATAATGGCAGTGCCGGTGATGGCAAATATCAGTAACGCCACCATCACTTCCAGCAAGGTCATTCCTTTTTGCAAGGCAGGCCATTTCATTGACTATCCAACGCCTCACTCAGTGCCAGCGGTGGCATGTCCTCACCATCGATGCGGAAAAACACCGGCTCTTCGTCGCCTAAACGTGGTTCAAACTTAAACCACAGTTGAAATGGGGTGAATTCGCCACTGGAGAGCACCAGTACTTGCGGGGGCGGAATGGGTTTATCTTCTTCATTACCAATCTCTACGCCCTCTTCGCTCACCGACAGGCCCTCGTCAAATAGCTCGTCACTGAACAGACTGTCTTCCTCCTGCCAGGGCAAATCCTCAAGCTGCAATTCCAGGGAGAAATCCTCGGGTAATTCGTGGGCGGTGAAGATTTTATCGGCGGTGAAGTACTGCCATTTTTGCTCGTCGTCCAATACCAGAAACTGGTACTGGTTTTCGTCGATGCGCAAACCCAGTTCAAGCTGGTTGAGCACGGCGAAATCGGATGCCATATCAAATACCACCTGAAAGCGCCTGGCCTGTTCTTCCAGTTTGTCCTGCTGACTGCTGCTAAAGGCAGTCAGACTGACTGTCCCCACAATCAAGCCCATCAGTAGCAGCACCAGCATGACCTCGAGTAGGGTAAAGCCGCGGGCTTGGCGGTGGAAAGACTGCATAGAAGTTAGTTCAGGAACTCTTCCAGATTCCAGTTGCCGATATCATCCTCGGTACCTGGCTGCATATCTGGTCCTGCTGAGAAAATATCGAAGCTACCCATTTCGCCGGGGCTCAACAGGTAGTAGTCATTTTGCCAGGGATCTTTGGGCAGACGCTGGATAAAACCTTCCGCAGGGTAGTTACGCGGTACCGGATCGATGGTTGGTGCATTAACCAGTGCATCCAGGCCTTGTTCGGTGGTGGGTAGCAGGTTAGTGCGCACTTTGTACATCTGTACTGCACTCTCCAGCTGCTGAATATCAATGGCGGCTTTTTTCAGCTGCGCGGTTTCCTGATTGCCAAGGATGGCAGGCGCTACCAAGGCGGCCATCATGCCGATAATCAGTAATACCACCATGACTTCGATAAGGCTGAAGCCGGCCTGAGGTTTCACCTGGGGTTTCATTTGCACTTTCATCAGATATTCACCATTTGGTTTAGAGCCAGAATAGGTTGCAGTATGGCCATGACGATAAACATGACTATGCCTGCCATGCCTACGATTAAAAGGGGTTCGAAGACTTTCAGTGAGACATTGATCAAGGCTTCGAATTCCCGGTCCTGATTGTCAGCAGCACGCCCGAGCATCTGCTGTAGTTCGCCGCTGCGTTCCCCTGAGGCAATCATATGCATCATCATAGGCGGGAACATTTTGGTTTTTTCCAGGGCGGCGCGCAGGCTGGAGCCTTCTTTTACCCGCTCGGCAGCATCGGCCAAAGCGTTTTTAATATGTAGGTTTTCCAACACGCCGCCGGCGATACGCATACTTTCCAACAGCGGCACGGCGCTTGACGTCAGAATACTCAAGGTGCGGGCGAAGCGGGCTGTATTAAGACCACGTGAGACCTTACCTATCAACGGTAAACGCAGTAACAACCGGTGATACTTAAGGCGTAACGCCGGATGCTGCAACAGGCGTTGAATAACGATAATCAGCAATACAATGGCGGCAAACAGAAACAGCACATAGTCACGTAACCAGTCGCTGATGGCGATCATGACCTTGGTTATCATGGGTAAATCCTGACCCATGGTATCGAACTGACCGACTATTTTTGGCACCACTTGGGTTAAAAGAGCGATCACCACCAACATAGCGATGGTCAGCATCAAAGAAGGATAAATCAGTGCCTGGATAATCTGACTGCGGGTCTGATCACGCTTTTCGGTGTAGTCGGCCAGGCGGTTCAGCACTGTGTCAAGGTGTCCGGATTTTTCACCGGCGGCCACCATGGCGCGGTACAGATTGTCAAAAATGGTGGGGAATTCGGCCATGGCGTCGGCCAGGCTATGACCTTCAACCACTTTGCTGCGCACGGCCATCATCATATTTTTCAGACGGGCCTTTTCACATTGTTCAGCTACCGCCAGCAGTGCTTCTTCGATAGGCAGGGCGGATTCCACCAAGGTGGCCATCTGCCGGGTAAGCAGCGCCAGCTCAGAAGAAGAAATTTTCGGTCGAAACAGATTAAAGCCTGAGGAGGGGCGCTTATCGCGCTCTGCTACCTGCTCTACTTCAAGCGGGATCAGGCCTTGCTCACGAAGTTGCTGACGTACCTGTCGGGCATTGTCAGCTTCGAGCACGCCGGATTTATTATTTCCCTTTCCATCCAGGGCCTTAAAGGAAAACGCGCCCATTTAGTCCTCCCGAGTGACGCGTAACACCTCTTCTAATGAGGTAAAGCCTTTTAAGACCTTGGAACACCCGTCATCACGAATGCTCGGCGTTGACTTACGAATGTACTTTTCGATTGCCTGCTCGCCATGGCCGTTGTGGATCATATCTCTGGCCTGCTCATCCACAATCAATAGTTCATGGATACCGGTACGGCCGCGATAGCCGGTCTGATTGCAAGCGGCGCAGCCTTTGGGCCCGTAAATGGGATGTGCATCGGCTTGCGCTCTGCTGATGCCGAGGATGTCACATTCGCGATCCGAGGGCACGTGCAACTGACGGCACTCCACACATAACGTACGTACCAGGCGCTGTGACAACACCGCCAGTAAGCTGGATGACAGCAGGAACGGTTCAATGCCCATGTCTTCCAAACGAGTAATGGCACCGGCAGCGGTATTGGTGTGCAGAGTGGAAAGCACCAAGTGACCGGTCAAACTGGCCTGTACCGCAATTTGCGCGGTTTCCAGATCACGAATTTCGCCCACCATGACCACGTCTGGGTCCTGACGCAGTATGGCACGCAGGCCACGGGCAAAGGTCATATCTACCCTGGGATTAACCTGAGTCTGGCCGATGCCTTCGAGATCGTATTCGATGGGGTCTTCGACCGTGAGGATATTACGATCCTTGGTGTTGATTTCGGTCAGGCCCGCATACAAGGTGGTACTTTTACCCGAACCCGTGGGGCCGGTGACCAGGATAATGCCGTGGGGCTTTCTGATCAGTTCAGAGAAATGCAGGCGAATCTTTTCGGTCATGCCTAAATCTTCAAGATCCAGATGGGCGGTATTCTTATCCAGCAGACGCAGCACCACCCGCTCACCATGGCTGGAGGGCATAGTACTGACCCGCACATCCACCGCGCGCCCGGCAATACGCAGGGTAATACGGCCATCCTGGGGGACCCGTTTCTCGGCAATATCCAGCTTGGCCATAACCTTAATACGGGATACCAGCATGGAAGACATCTTGCGGTTGGGACGCAGAATTTCCCTTAGCACGCCATCCACACGAAAACGCACCACCAGTTGCTTTTCGAAGGTTTCGATATGGATATCTGAGGCACCTTCCTTGATGGCTTCGCCGAGCATTGCGTTAATCAGTTTAATGATGGGCGCGTCGTCTTCGCTTTCCAGCAGATCTTCGGTTTCCGGCAATTCTTCGGCCAGGGCAAACAGGTCGCCCTCGTTACCAATATCTTCCATCAACTGTTTGGCTTCGCTGGAGTCGCGCTGAAAGGCTTTGGTCAGCAGACTTTCAAATTTCTCGGCGCTGATATCCACCAATCGAAATTCACGACCAAGGAAACGTCTTACCTCAGCGAAGACCTCAAAAGGTGTCTCCGCTGTGTGATACAGAATCGCCGGCTGTTCAGCTGTATCCAGCAGCACTTTATGGCGCTTAGCAAAGCCAAAGCCCAGTTGCCGGTGAGCTACAGCCTGCTCGTCGACTACTGCCGGCATTTGCTCTGGCGTGATGCTCTGCTGTGCCATCAGTCCTGACCTTCCTCTTTCTGCTTCCGCTCCATGTACTCATAGAAGCTTGGTGGGAGACTTAAGGCATCGTCCCATTCGGGTAACACTGGCGTGTCAGTAAAGGGCATCAATGGCACACCCTCGGCCTGACGCTTCAATTGCTCGGCGCGGATGAAATTGTACTTACGATGACTGATGGTATTCATGGTTACACCGTCTTTGACGATCACCGGGCGCAGGAACACCATCAGGTTACGCTTGCGCTTGGAGGTAGAGGTCGACTTAAACAGTGCGCCCAGTATGGGGATATCGCCCAGTAGCGGCACCTTGGAGACACTCTCCTGCACGTCTTCATCAATCAGGCCGCCCAGCACGACTGTACCGCCATCATCCACCAATACGGTGGTTTTCAACTCACGCTTGTTGATGGAGATATCCACACCGGTGGTGCCACTGACGCTGGAGACTTCCTGCTCAATGGTGAGCTGCACGGCTGTGCCTTCGTTGATCTGCGGCGTCACCTTAAGCTTGATACCGACTTCTTTGCGGTCCACGGTCTGGAACGGGTTGGCATTGTTAGAACCGGTGGTAGAGCCGGTGATAATCGGCACTTCCTGGCCCACAATAAAGAAGGCTTCTTCGTTGTCCATGGTAGTGATATGCGGCGTTGCCAGCACGTTGGAGTTGGTGTCGGTACTCACCGCCTGGATCACTGCACCCCAGCCGTCTTTGACCACCCCATACATGGCTCCGTTAACACCGCCCAATAGACTAGCCAGCGCGGTCAAATCGCCCTGTACGGTATCGGTGCTGGTGACCACCTCACCATTAGCGGTGATATTGGTTTTGTTTACTGTCCTGTCTTCGGCCTGGCGGATCGCCACGCCCAACGCACCGATAGGCACAGTACCGTTATTAAACTGCTGGCCGCCACCGGATTCGCTGGCCCACTGCACGCCAAGCTGCGTGCCGTCACCCTCGAAGACTTCGACGATAATGGCTTCCACCTGCACCTGGGCACGACGGATATCCAACTGACGGATAACTTCTTCCAACGAGCGCATCATATCCGGCTCGGCAGTGATCACCAGTGCATTGGAGTCGGTATGGGCATCGATGCTGACATCACGCTTCTGGGTGCGTCTGGCCTGGGCGTTGCCGGCCTGTTCCTCGGCCTGAATACTGGCGCTCACGCCTTGCAGTACTTTCACCAAGTCTTCGGCTTTGGCGTACTTGAGATAGATAACCCGGGTATTGCCGTTGGTTTCCAGTTCTTTATCTAATCGCTCAATCAAGCTAATCAGGCGCTGACGGGCCTTGGTGTCGCCGCTGACGATCACACTGTTGGTTCTATCGTCGGCCACTACCCGTGGTTCGAGGATATCCGGGGTTTGTTTGGCACCCTGGGATTTATTGATGCTGTCTACGATACGCACCATTTCAGAGGCGGACGCATATTTAAGCTTAACGATGTCCACTTCCTGGTCACCGGCTTTGTCCACCCGTTCAATGATTTCCACCAAACGGTTTACTACGGCGGCACGGCCGGTCAGCATCATGACGTTGGAAGGATCGTAGCTGACCACGTTACCGCCACCGGCCTGATCGTTGAGTTGGCGCAGTAGTGGTGCCAGTTCACGCACCGAGACGTTGTATACCGGCACAACGCGGGTGATCATCTCGTCACCATCAAAAGGCGTGCCTTCAACGACGGGGATGTTGGATGTCTTGGCGTCCTTGTCACGCACCACCTTAAGCACGCCGCTGGGCATCTGCACCACGGCAAAACCATACACTTGCAGCACGTTTAAGAAAAACTGGTAATACTGTTCTTCGCTTAGCAGGTCATAGCTGCGCACCGTGATCTTGCCCCTTACATTGGGGTCCACGATGATGGTTTTCTTCAGGTTCTTACCCACGATATTGATAAATTCATCGATATCGGTGCCCTTGAAATTGGGCGAGTATTCGGCCGCAGACAAGGCGGTGGCGGCAGAGAGTAGGGCCGCACAGGCCGACAGGGTTAGGGTTTTGAGAAAATGACGACTCACTCGCCTCATACTAGGCATCCTTATAATTCGCTTTCTTCGGATGGTAAATCCAGGAACAAGGTAACCAGCTCGCCTTCCCGTTCAATGGTGAGCTGCAGGCTATTCGCTTCGCGCAGAAGCGACATGGCTTCTACTGACTGTTGAATATCGGTTAGATCCAACCCGTTGATTTCGGTCACAATATCGTTGGCTTTCAAACCCGCGGACTGGAACAGGGTCGGGGACTTACCGGGACTGACCCGATAGCCCTTTAGTTCACCATCGGCCATGTGTTGGCTGATGGAGATGTAATCGGTGAAGTTAGACGGTTGTGCTTGCAAGGCATGAGTGGCTTCCAGTGCATCGCTACTGAGAGTACGACGGCTGGTGGCTTGGCTTTGCGGTTTTGCCGGCGTGGCGGTGGGGCGGGCTTGCTGCTGCTTGGCGCCGCTGTTGTAATCCATGCCATCGAGCATCAGGGTTTCCATCCTGGGGCCGTTTTTAATAATAATGCGATCGGCATATATCTCGTTGACTGTAGCATTGGTGCCATCGACTTTGTCGCCCACGCCATAGGTATTCTGTTTGCCTTGATGTTCGACAATGGCTGCGCCACGCTCTGTTACATCACTGGCGACTACGCCGGTCAGGGTAAGGTTTAAGTTGGTTTGCGGAGCTGACTCTACCGCCTCTTGTTTGGGCTGAGCGGCATCCACTTGGCCAAACAGATTAAGGCGTTGCAGCTTGGCAATGTCGGCTCGGGGATTATTGCTGTTATTCGCTTGGGTTGTATCCGTCACGGTGGTCAGCGTTGGGCTTTGCGGCGATGGCAGTAATCGCCAGGTCAAGTCAGCGGCATAGGCAATCAAATACAGACAAAGCAGCAATGTCAGCAGTCGAATAATTTTGGGCTGATGTTCGCTCATCTTCAGCCAAAGCTGCTGAACTTGTTGATTATCTGTCGCTATCATACTTGGCAATACTGTCTCTGAAGCTGGTCAAGATTGTCTGTTTCACTTGACGGGGGATGAGTGGCTACGTCATCAGATTTAAAAAGAAACTTGACCTGTAATCTTTTGTTAAAATATCCGCCCATCATAGCCAGTCGCTAGTGGGGCCACAACTCTAATCCCTGTTAATGACTAAAAAATTACATTTGATACTTTGTATAACATGAAATCTGCCGAACAAGATGCGGTGCGCCTGGATAAATGGCTCTGGGCCGCACGATTTTATAAAACCCGGGCCCTGGCCAGAGAGATGGTGCAGGGCGGCCGGGTGCAATACAATGGTCAGCGTTGCAAACCGAGCAAGACTATTGAGCTGGGTGCAGTGCTGAAAGTTCCACAAGGTAGTGATATGAAAGAGGTGGTGGTAAAAGCCATCAGTGAGCAACGGCGTTCCGCAGTGCTGGCGCAGGAATTGTACGAAGAAACGGCGGACAGTCTCAAACGCCGGGAAGCCAATGCCGAGGCAAGAAAAGCCGGTGCTTTGCTTAGCCCAAGGCCAGAGCATAAGCCGGATAAAAAACAGCGGCGCGATATCATTAAGTTAAAACATCAGTAATTTCAAAGCAGGACCTTTGCATGACCAATGCCTATGACCACCTCTACCGATACCTGTTCAGTAAAGCCCACGTGCGCGGTGAACTGGTCAGGCTGGATGCCAGTTACAAAGCGATTTTGAGTGCGCAGCAATATCCAGAACCTGTGCAGCGGCTGCTGGGCGAATTGATGGCAGCCACCTCGCTATTGACCGCCACGCTCAAATTTGAAGGTGACATCGCCGTTCAACTGCAAAGCGAGGGGCCGGTTAAATATGCAGTGATCAACGGTACCCATCAGCAGGCTTTACGCGGCGTTGCCCGCTGGGATGGCGATGTGCCTGAGGATTTCAGCCAGATGTTTAAGAAAGGGCTGTTGGCCATCACCATTACGCCTAAAGAGGGCGAACGTTACCAGGGCATGGTGGCACTGGATAAACCCAGTCTGGCCGAGTGTCTGGAAGCCTATTTCGCCCAATCAGAGCAGTTGGCAACGCGCGTGATCTTGCGCACGCAATTGGCCCAGGGCGAATCCAAGGCCGCTGGTATGCTGCTGCAAATTCTGCCCATGGTGGAATCGGCTAAAGAAGAATTTGAGCATCTGGTGCAGATTACCGACACCATCAGCGATGATGAGCTGTTTAATCTGCCGGTTAACGACATTCTGTACCGTCTCTACCATCAGGAAGAAGTGGAGATGTTCACGCCGCAACCTGTGCTGTTTAAATGCAGCTGCAGCAAAGAACGCAGTGCCTCGGCTCTGGCATCGGTGGACAAGCAGGATTTACTGGAACTGGTGCGTCAGGACGGTTGTGTTGTGCTTAACTGCCAGTATTGCCATGCCGAGTACAAATTCGACGCTATTGATATAGAAGCCATCCACGCCGGCCAGTTTAAAGAGCCACGTCTGCACAATTAGCCTGTCTTAGGCCGGTGCAATTTGCCACCGGCCGAATAAAACTTTCAAAAAAGGCCGTCAAACACCTTATTAAGTTGTGAATTCTGAAAGTTTCCCTTCAAAAAACTGAAAGTTACGTCAAAAAGTGCACTTTTTGACCTTTGGTAGTACCTCTATAGGGCTTATTTCGGTTAGAATCGCCGGCCTCTGAGAATATTGAAAACCTGGCTGAAAGTTTTAATCTGGAGTAACCGTTTGATGACCTCTGTGCCCCCCAATGTGTTTATCGACCTGACCCATGCCGAACTGATTGAACAGGCTATTCGTCGTGGTGAAGGTGAGTTGGCTGCCAATGGCGCCCTGGTAGTAAGAACCGGAGAGCGCACTGGTCGTTCGCCGAAAGACCGTTTTATCGTTAAGGAGCCTGGCACTGAGGCGCAAATTGAATGGGGCAATGTTAACCGTCCTTTCGATGCTGCCAAGTTCGACGCCCTGTGGGACAGAGTGGAAGCCTATCTGTCAGACAAAACCCAGTTTATCTCTCATCTGGAAGTAGGTGCTGACTCTCAGCACTATCTGCCGCTGACCGTGCGCACTGAAACCGCCTGGCATCAGCTGTTTGCCCGCAACCTGTTTATTCGTCCGAGCAAGTGGAACCACGCCAACAAACCCAATTGGCAAATTCTGAACGCCCCAGGTTTTGTGTGTGAACCAGAGCGCGACGGCACTAACAGTGAAGGTACGGTAATCATCAACTTCGCCCAGCGCAAAGTACTGTTGGCCGGTATGCGTTATGCCGGTGAAATGAAGAAATCCATGTTCTCAGTACAAAACTTCCTGTTACCAGCAGAAGATGTGCTGCCCATGCACTGCTCCGCCAACGTTGGTGAGAAAGGTGATGTAACCCTGTTCTTCGGTCTGTCAGGTACTGGCAAAACCACATTGTCTGCGGATCCAACCCGCTTCCTGATTGGTGACGACGAGCATGGCTGGGCGCCAGGCGCGGTCTTCAATATCGAAGGTGGTTGCTATGCCAAGTGTATCGATCTGTCGGCCAAGAACGAGCCGGTAATTTGGAACGCTATTCGCTTTGGGACAGTGTTGGAAAACGTGATGTTGGATGAGCGTAAGGTGCCTAACTATCACGACAGCAGCCTGACCCAGAACAGCCGCGCAGCCTACCCTCTTGAGCATGTGGAAAAGCGTGAAGTGGCAAACCGTGCCGGCGAACCGGGCGCAGTGGTATTTTTGACCTGTGACGTTAGCGGTGTGTTGCCGCCGGTGTCTATCCTCTCTGAGCAGGCGGCTGCCTATCACTTCCTGTCGGGGTACACCGCTAAAGTGGGTTCCACCGAAATTGGCTCTACCGCTGCCATTGAATCGACTTTCTCAACTTGCTTCGGTGCGCCTTTCTTCCCGCGCCCGGCCGGTGTGTATGCCGAGCTGTTGATGAAGCGCGTACGTGAGTATGGCGCCAAGGTGTACCTGGTGAACACCGGCTGGACCGGCGGTCCTTACGGTGTGGGTAAGCGTTTCGATATCCCCACTACCCGTGCTGTTGTTGACGCTATCGTGAACAACAAACTGGAAAATGTGGATACCGTACATATCGATGTACTCAATCTGGATGTGCCTGTGGCTGTGCCTGGCGTCGACAGCAAGTTGCTGGATCCGCGTGATACCTGGGCTGATGGTGCAGAGTATGACAAGTACGCACGCAAGTTGGCGGCTGAATTTGCCAACAACTTCGCCAAGTACGATGTACCTGCCGAGATCCGTGAAGCCGGCCCAAGGGCTGAATAGTCAATCGGACATCGAAAAACGCCGGCGAATGCCGGCGTTTTTCATTTGCGACAAGCACTTGGCTAAGCGAGACCAATGCCCAGACAATCATTCACAATAGTTCCATACTCCATTTTTTTATTTAGGGACGTGACATGATTTCCGCTTTTTTAATATCGTTGGCGGCCACCGTTGGGACAGAAGGGGAGATCCCCCCTGCGCAGGCCATTAGTGCAAAATTTTGGCAAGCACTATCCCATGAGCCTGATGCAGCAGCCGATGTAAAAACCCTACGTCAGCTTTTTCATCCACAGGCTCAGGTTTTTGGCTCTACTCCTGACCCAAAAGCAATGTCAGTCAGGGCAGTGGAGGAGTTTTTGCAGGCTGTGGCCAAACCCAAAGAGAAAGGTTTTTATGAATGTGAAATAGCCAGGGAAGTCAGGCAGTACGGACCCTTTGCGACACTGTACAGCCTGGTTGAGTCTCGTAGAGAGAGCGACCAGCGAGAAGCCGAATTTGTGGGTATCAACAGTTTGCAATTGCGCTGGCTGGACGGGCGATGGCAGATTCTGTCTTTGCATTACCAGCTGGAACTGCCGGATATGCCGCTGACCTTTGCAGGCGCGGTCAGCGGACAATGCCTGCCATAAAAAACCGCGGCCACATGGCCGCGGACTGCTTACATCTTAAGTCAAAGCTGGAACAGGGCTTTCAGCTCGGGCACTGCAGCTAACTGGGGTTTGACACCATCATCGCCTACTACCACTAAAGTCATCTTATCCAGGGTAAGATACTTCTTGGCCACCGCGGAAATATCCTCCGGCGTCAGGGCATTGACCTGCTGCACATAAGTCTCCAGGCGGGATAACGGCAGGCCATGGCTTTTCAGAAACCATAGCTGGTTGATAATGGCAGTGCGCGAAGAGTTCTGCAGCACATAGATGCCAGAGATGTAATTCTTAAATCCCTGTAATTCTTCTGCACTTGGGGTTTCGTTTTGCAGGCGTTTAATCTCTTTGATGATCTCTGACAGGGCGGGGCCAGTGGCCTCAGCCGTCACATCAGCCTGTTCATACCACAGCGTGGATTTCACTCTGTCACTTAACAGGCTGCGCGGTGAATAGGTATAGCCTTTATCTTCGCGGATATTGGAGGTGATACGGCTGGAAAAGGAGCCGCCGAGCAGGGTATTCATGGTGGTCAGGGCAATGTAGTCAGGATGGGAAGGATCGACCACAGGTAGTCCCAAACGCAAAGTCGACTGCGGGGCGTTTTCACGGGGAATAAATACCAAATTGGCTTTCGGCTCAAGCTTAGGTTCCGGCAGAGCCCTCGCTTCCCCTGGCTTCATCGCTGAAAAGGCATTACGTATAGCCTTTTCGGTGGCTGCCTGATCAAATTTTCCGGAAACGAATAAGTGACTGCGCTTAGCCACCAGATTGTTGCCAAGAAAGGCATTTACATCGTCCAGGCTGAGGCTTTCGACACGTTTTTCATCGGCGAAGACTTTTCCATAGGGGTGTGCACCATAAATTTCCTTATACAGGGCTTCGGTAGCTTGGCCCTGCGCCTGAGATTTTTGTACCTTGAGATCACGGACAAAGTTATTGATGGTGCGACTCAGATCCTGTTGATTGAATTGGTGATTGATGGCTAGGTCAGCCAGCAGCGCTGCGGCATCGCCACTAAATTCACTTAGCACGTCCAGTTGCAAATAGCTGGCGTTGGGGCTGACTGAGGTATTCACCTGTCCGCCCATGTTGGCTGCCGCTTCGGCAATTTCCTTGGCAGAGCGGGTTTTGGTGCCTTCGGTTAGCAGGGTATAGGCGATATCACTGACGGCATCCTTATCGCCATCGTCTACATTGCCGGTGTCGGTGATCAGGCGCAATGTGGCTTTAGGTGTTTTGCCATATTGGATGAAGGTCACAGTCAAACCATTATCCAACTGAATATCCTGAGTTTGGGTCAATTTGAAGTCTGCCGGCTCACCGCCAGCTGGTGGGGTTTCAGCGGCCAATAAGGGGAAGCTCGCGAGTACGGCCGTCAGTAATGTGGTCATTAAACGTTTCATTGTGCTTCTCCTTTGCTGGCATCGGCTGGACTTTCAGCTGTGGTTTCTCCTGGGGCTTCACCTGGAGTCAGGGTCAGGATGGTGCGGTTTCCGGGGCGCAAATACTCCTTCACTGTGGCTTTGATGAGTTCAGGTGTGACGGCGTTAAAGTTGGTTTCCAGTTCGTTGATTCGCGCCGGGTCGTCGTCAAATAAGGCGAAGCTGGCTAACAAATCCAATTTACCGAAGCCGTAAAAGCTGTCGATGTTGTCGTAAAGACTGGAGCGCAGCTTTACCAAGGCTCTGTCGATATCTTTCTGCGCAATAGGTTGCTCTGCCAGTTGGGCTATCACCGAATCGATGGCAGCCGTCAGATCTGCCTCAGAATGCTGCTCATCGTGGGTAAAGGAGCTCATCCACAGCATGGGCCCGTTATAGTTAAACATATTGCCGAGCAGGTAGTTGATGCCGCCATTTACATCACCGGTATATTGACGCTCTTTTACCAGCTCCTGATGCAGCAAGCTGTCATCACCCTGTACCAATAACTGGTCGATAATACCCATGGCGTAATATTCAGGTGTGTTGCGAGGCGGCATCTTGTAGGCGAACGCCAATGCGGGCTTGGGCGCCAGCTTGTCAAACTTGTTAAAGCGCTTTTCCTGTTCCTGACGCAACTCGGTCAAATCCGGCTGCGCGGCTAGGTTGCTGGCAGGAAGGGGGCCGAAGTATTGTTTGATCATGGCTTCGGTTTTTTCCACATCCACATCGCCGACAACTACCACAACCGCATTATTGGGTGCGTAGTACATATCGAAGAAGGCCTGCACATCTTCCAAGGTGGCGGCGTCTAAGTCCGCTAAATCACCATAGAAATTGTGCGCGTTGTACCAATTATTGAAAGCATATTGCGGCATATCCAGCCAGGGAAAGCCGCCATAAGGCTGGTTCAGCACATTCACTTTGACTTCGTTTTTAACCACGCCTTGCTGGTTGGTCAGATTTTCCTGGGTGATGGCCAGGCCCTTCATGCGATCTGCTTCTGCCCACAGCATGGTTTCCACTTTGTGAGCCGGCACAATTTCGAAGTAGTTGGTGAAATCAAAGCGGGTAGAGCCGTTAAGCACACCACCGTTGCTTTGTACCAGATTGATAAATTCCATTTTTCCCAGGTTTTCTGAGCCCTGGAACATCATGTGCTCGAACAAATGGGCGAAGCCGGTGCGGTCTTTGGGCTCAATACGAAAGCCGATATTGTAATAAACCCCTACCGCAGCAATAGGCGCAGTGTCATCGGGCGAAATGACCACCCGCAGCCCGTTGTCCAGCTTGCTGTAGTGAACGGGCACATTGAAGGAGGGCATTTTCTCTTTGGCTGACGTCACGGCAGCCGTATCGGGCGTCGGAGCGGAGGTTGTCTCTGCTGGCTTGGGACTGCAGCCCAGTATAACCAAAGCGGTTGTAACGGCCAGGGTGACTCTTAACATAATGATTCCTTGCTGTTTTTTTGTTCAAGCATTGAGCAATATAACCAGGCCGGTGAGCTATCGCAACGGCCCATCTGGCTGATATCCAGAACAAAAATGTAAAAGGAGATTACCTGGTATTAAAAAAACGTCTTGGCGGGTAGGCACACCTTGGCGATGAGTCCGCCGTCGGGGTGGTTTGAGAGTTTGATACTGCCAAGGTGCATATCGACAATGCGTTTGATAATGGCCAAACCCAGGCCGGATCCCAGACTGCCTCTGGCCTTATCCCCCTGGGTAAAGGGCTGAAACAGATTTTCTACCTGGTCGTCAGGAATACCGGGACCATGATCTCTCACGTTAAAGCATACCTGACGAGTCTTGCGGTCATATTCGGTGCTGATCTCGACCTTGTCGCCGCCGTAGCGGAAGGCATTTTCAATCAGGTTATCCAGCACCCGCTTCATTGCCACCTTACGCAGCATTAAATCCGGTAGCTCAACCAAATGCAGGCTGATTTGACGGCTTTCTTCCAAACGCCAGGCTCGCACCACGTCATCGATCAGGCTGTTGAGGTTAACGGTTTCCAGCTTTTCCTGACGATCCTGGCGTACGTAGTTAATAAACTGGTCAATGATATCGTTCATATCCTCGATATCATGATTAATGCCTTCTTTTATCCAGTCTTGTTCGTCTGGCAGCATCTCGGCAGCAATGCGTATGCGGGTCAACGGGGTGCGTAGATCGTGGGAAATGCCGGCGGTGAGCAGGGCGCGGTCATCTTCCAGTTGTTTGATGCCCCGGGACATCTGATTGAATGCCAGGGTTACGGCGATAATTTCACTGGAACCTTCTTCTTTGAGTGGGGCGGGAAATTGTCCTCTGGCTACTTCCATGGCCGCTTGCTGTAAGGCTTTTAGCGGACGATTGAGTCGACGCACGAATAACCAGCCACCGGCTACACTCAGCACGCCAATGACCATCAGGTAGATGGTCAACGGGGAAATATCGGAATCACCGATGCCTTGCATGGGAACGACAATCCAAAGATCCTGATCTTGCGGTGGGTTTACCCAGAACAGATAGGGATCACCAGGGGTAATGCGCACCTGTGCTTCACCGCCGAGTTGGTTGGACATTTGCCGGGACAGAAATTGGTAATAGATAGCATTATCCAGGCCTTGTTTGCGCGCTTCCTCCTGCTTAACAATCTGAATGCCGGTAGCCTCAAAAAACTCCTTATGCAGGTCAGGATCCTGATGATCCAATCCTTCCAGAAAAATCACCTTTATCTGGGTTGCTAATAAGTTATTGATCTGTTGATAACTGGGGCGAATAAAGTAATAGGTCACCGACAGATAGGATACCACCTGGTTAATCAACAGCAGCACACCAATGAGGAGTACGGTTTGCCCAAAGGCGCTGATAGGAAGCAGGCGCATGGTTAGGAATAGTCCTTAGCTTTTCTCTCCGTCAGGCACAAATACATAACCTAATCCCCACACCGTTTGTATGTAACGGGGATTGGCCGGGTCTTCTTCCAGCATGCGGCGTAGTCGGGATACCTGCACATCAATGCTGCGCTCCAGGGCACTGTAGTCACGTCCTCTGGCCAGATTCATCAGTTTGTCCCGCGACAATGGCGTTCTAGGATGTGTTACCAGGGATTTAAGCACGGCAAATTCGCCGCTGGTCAGCGACAACGGGCTGCCGTCGGCTGTCATTTCACGGGTGGCCAGGTTCAGCCGATAACGGCCAAACTCAACAATCTGCTCTTCCTGTGATGGGGCACCAGGCGCCTCGCTGGTACGACGGCGCATAACGGCTTTGATGCGGGCCAACAGTTCACGGGGATTAAAGGGCTTTGGCAAATAATCATCGGCACCCATTTCCAGGCCGATAATACGATCCACTTCATCGCCTTTGGCGGTTAGCATGATAATCGGGATTTCATTCTCTTTTTGGCGCAGACGACGACAAATAGACAAGCCATCTTCGCCTGGCAGCATCAGGTCCAACACCATCAAATGAAAGTTTTCACGCTCCAGCAAACGTTCCATTTGCTCGGCATTAGCTGCGGCACGTACCTGATAACCTTGTTCCACCAGATAGCGCTCCAGCAAGCTACGCAGGCGCATATCATCATCGACAACCAGTACTTTTGGTGTTTCCTGTCCCATCTGAGCATCTCGTTGTTATTACTTTTTTCACTATAAGGGAAAGCCTGGCGAAAAAGAAACGGCACTGCAAGCGTCGATGTTACAAATTGTGTGGCTCTGGCATACCGAATTGTCATTAGGCAGAATAGCGCCACAGTTAATAAGGGGAGAAAACAATGCAGGCATCGGTTAAGTGGGTAGATGGACTGAGATTTATGGGCACATCTGACAGCGGTCACGCGGTGGTGATGGATGGCGATAAGGCCAGTGCAGCCAGTCCCATGGAAATGGTGCTGATGGCGGCGGGTAGCTGTTCATCGGTGGATGTGGTGAATATTCTGCAGAAGGCCAAGCAGCAGGTTAGTGGCGTCGAGGTCAAACTTAGCGGTGAGCGTGCCGACGCCGTCCCCGCCGTGTTTACCAAAATTCACCTGCACTTCGTGGTCAGCGGTCAAGGTATCAGCGACAAACATGTTGAGCGGGCGGTAAATCTGTCAGCCGACAAATATTGCTCGGTTTCCATTATGCTCGGCAAGTCTGTGGAAGTGACGCACAGCTTCGAAGTGGTTGAAGTTTAGTTTGTAGGTACTTACTTTTCCGAAACCCAATCCATTTGCAGGCTGGCGCGGCGGCGTTTATCCATTAACTCCTCAATGAGCGGGGATAGGATAAGCTCCATCGCCAGCCCCATCTTACCGCCCGGCACCACCAGGGTATTAATCCGGGACATAAATGCGCCGTCTATCATTTGCAGTAAATAAGGGTAATTCACGTTACGCATTTCCCGTCTGAAGCGCACCACTACAAAACTTTCGTCATGGGTAGGGATTTCACGGGCACTGATGGGATTGGAGGTGTCCACTGTAGGCACGCGCTGAAAGTTCACATGAGTGCGGGAAAACTGTGGGGTAAGATACTGGAAATAGTCATCCATGCTGCGCACGATACTGCTCATCACCGCTTCACGTGAGTGACCGCGATCAGTGGTGTCACGAACAATCTTCTGGATCCACTCTAAATTTACTATAGGCACCATGCCGACCAACAAATCCACGTGCTTGGCCACATCGGCATCGTCGGTGACCACGCCGCCGTGTAATCCCTCATAAAAAAGCAGATCGGTCTTGGCCGGCAGATCCTGCCAAGGGGTAAAGGTGCCTGGCATCTGATTAAAAGGCACCGCATCATCAAAGGTATGCAAATAGTGACGGTATTTGCCCTGGCCGGTTTCGCCATATTCTTTAAACAGACTCTCCAGCAACTGGAAATCATTGGCCTTGGGGCCGAAATAACTGATGTGGCGACCTTGTTCCTGCGCCTTGCGTATTTCAACTTCCATTTCCGGACGGGTATAGCGATGAAAGCTGTCGCCTTCCACGAACGCGGCATTGATCCCCAGATTCCTGAAAATATGGCGAATGGCGTTAGTGGTAGTCGTTGTTCCTGCGCCAGAGGAACCGGTGATGGCGATAACGGGATGCTTGACGGACATAGGCGCACTTTGCAAAAACACGAAGGCTATTTATATGCAAGGGCCATGGGTGGGTCAAGCACTCAGTGCAAAGCCTTTGTTCCCATGAACCTTGAAATCTTGCTCAGCTACCCATAAATAGCGAGTAATCTGATTACTGTCCCGTTCGGGGCGCCTGGCAGCGGCCGGGTTAGACAAGGAAATAATGTGACTACCATCGTATCTATCAGACGCAACAACCAGGTGGTGATAGCCGGAGATGGCCAGGTCTCCCTTGGCAACACTGTAATGAAGGGCAACGCCAGAAAGGTGCGCCGTCTATATCACAATAAGGTGTTGGCGGGTTTTGCTGGCGGCACAGCGGACGCCTTCACTCTATTTGAGCGATTTGAAGCCAAGCTGGAAAAGCATCAGGGGCATTTAATGCGCTCAGCAGTGGAATTGGCCAAAGACTGGCGCACCGACAGAATGCTGCGGCGGCTGGAAGCGCTGTTGGCGGTGGCCGATGAAACGGCATCCTTGATTATCACCGGTAATGGCGATGTGGTGCAGCCTGAAATGGATTTAATTGCAATCGGCTCGGGCGGACCGTTTGCGCAGGCGGCGGCAACTGCACTGCTGCAAAATACCGAGCTTAGCGCCAAAGAGATTGCCGAAAAGAGCCTTAATATTGCCGGTGATATCTGCGTCTTTACCAATCATCAGCACACTATCGAACAATTGGATTACTAACATGCTTTTCTGCCAGCAGGCCGGGCTTTAGATGCATAGCTGTGGCCGCTGGATAGCATGTTGATTGAGAAAAGGTTTAATCATGTCTGAAATGACCCCAAGAGAAATCGTCCACGAATTGGATCGCCACATCATCGGCCAGCAGGCGGCCAAGCGCGCTGTTGCTATTGCCTTGCGTAACCGCTGGCGACGTATGCAACTGAACGAGGAGTTGCGTCATGAAGTGACGCCCAAGAATATCCTGATGATTGGTCCAACCGGGGTCGGCAAGACCGAGATTGCCCGTCGCCTGGCCAAGCTGGCCAATGCCCCGTTCATCAAGGTGGAAGCCACTAAATTCACAGAAGTGGGCTATGTGGGTAAAGAGGTGGAAGCCATTATCCGCGACCTGGCCGATATCGCTGTAAAGATGACCAAAGAGCAGGAAATGACCAAGGTGCGTTATCGTGCCGAGGAAGCCGCGGAAGAACGCGTATTGGATGCCTTGTTGCCACAGCCTGAAAATGCCTGGGGCGAAAAAGAGCAGGGGCAGGATAAAGGCACCCGTCAGGCGTTTCGCAAGAAGCTGCGCGAAGGCCAGTTGGACGACAAAGAAATAGAAATTGATATTGCCCTGCCTCAGGTCGGCGTAGAAATTATGGCGCCGCCGGGTATGGAGGAGATGACCAACCAGCTGCAGAGCATGTTCCAGAACCTCTCTGGCACCCACAAGAAAAAGAAGAAACTGAAGATCAAAGAAGCCCTGAAGCTGTTAGTGGAAGAGGAGGCCGCCAGACTGGTTAACCAGGAAGATCTGAAGGAAAAAGCGCTTTACGCTTTGGAGCAAAACGGCATCGTCTTTATCGATGAGATAGATAAAATTTGTAAGCGCGACAACGTGGCTGGTGGCGACGTATCGCGGGAAGGCGTGCAACGTGACTTGCTACCATTGGTAGAAGGTTCAACGGTTAGCACCAAGCATGGTGTGGTGAAAACGGACCATATTCTGTTTATTGCCTCCGGTGCTTTCCAGATGTCTAAACCTTCGGATCTGATCCCCGAATTGCAGGGTCGCTTACCGATTCGGGTGGAGTTAGACGCGCTGACGGCTAATGATTTTGTACGTATTCTGACGGAGCCCAACGCCTCGCTAACGGAGCAATACCGCGAGTTGATGCGTACAGAAGGTGTGGAAGTGGAGTTCACCGAAGACGGTATTGAACGCATTGCTCAGGCTGCTTGGCAGGTCAACGAGCGTACTGAAAATATTGGTGCCAGACGCCTGCACACCGTGATTGAGAAGTTGATGGAAGAGATTTCCTTTGAAGCCTCTGAGTATCACGGGCAGAAGCTGGTGATTGATGCCGCATATGTAGATGGTCATCTGCAAGCACTGGTAGAGGACGAAGATTTAAGCCGCTTTATACTCTAATGCAATAGGACTGATGGGGCTGATAGCTCCATCAGTCAGGTTTGCGAGCGTATCCTGATAGAGAGTGTCAGGCGCAAACTCTGTTACGGCCAGCTCCCTTCGCTTGGTAGAGTTTGGCATCTGCCTCCATTAGCATGCTGTGGCCCACATCCGTGCCAAGCTGATCGCAAATTCCAAAACTTATGGTCACACTCAGCTCTGGATGGAGTTGTTGCCAGTTCCAGGTTTCAATTTTTTGCCTGATCCGTTCTACCACTTCTTGTGCTTGAAGCTTGTTCGTATGTGCAAGTAGCAGAATAAACTCTTCGCCCCCAAAGCGGGCTACCACGTCAGCCTCTCTAACCTGCTCGCGCATAATGCGGGCTACCTGCTTGAGCACGGCATCGCCCACCTGATGGGAATAGCGATCATTTATCTGCTTGAAATTATCAATATCACCCAGCGCCAGCGTCAGATCATCGCCATAGCGGCTGGCTTGCAAATGCAATTGGCGGAATTGTTGATTGAAGTAGCGGCGATTGTGCAGGCCGGTGAGCTCATCACGTAATGATAACTCCTGCATAGCCTCAGCCTGTGCCTTGATGGTTTCATTTGAGGCGCGCAGTTCGTCATAGGTACGTTGCAGTTCTTCACTCATGCGGTTAAAGGTTTTAGCCAGCAGAGCCACCTCGTCATTGCTTTGTACAGGCACTTCCTGTTTGATGTTGCCACGACCCATTTCCTGCACGGCGGCGGTTAGGGAACGCAACTGCTTGACCAGTTGCCGGCCGACCGTGAGGCTGAACAACAGGGTTAATATGAATCCGCAAAGTGCACCAATCAGCATACTGCTGCGTTCAACCCGCAAATATTGATTTTGCAGCAGATAGCGGTGTTCTGAGCTGTCACTGCTAATGACAAACCCAACAACGTGGCCCTGACTGCGAAGCGGGATGGCGTCAGCGAGCATAGCGGTTGGCACTTTTTCGCCAGTTGCATATTCATTAGTGGGGAAAATCACATAGCCTTGATGATTTAACAGCAGGTAGGCCTGCTGAGTCTCTATGCTGTTGGAAAGCTTTTCATTTGCTGACAGGGCGGCGTATTGTTGTTGCGCCAAGGCAGCGCCATCCTCAGCATCGATTGTGCTGTTGATTGCTTCCAACTGGGCTTCCAAAGGCTGCCATTCAATTTGTGCAGCAAGCTCGCTGGTCTGTGACTCAAGTAAATAGTAAGACACGACCATGGCAACCAATAAAGCAAGGCTGCTGGTTAATAGCATCGATAGTGTTAGCTTTGTGCGTAGTGAGGTAAACACCCCAGTTATCCTTTTTCTTATACTAGCGTTATTTCCGAAGGGCCTTAACGTTTAACTCCAAGAGCAAGCATCAACCGCTTAGTATGGTACATCGCGGCTAAAATGGCGCATTTTTATACTAAAACCAAGTCCTTTAGACAAAGGCTTATCACAGAAATCGTCAGAAAAGCGCAAATCAAGATGCTGCTTTCAAGTGTTTGGCAAACCACATTACCAAGTTAACTTTTGCCAACTCTCTGTCCATCTGCGCATTTTGCTACTCGCTGTGCGAACAGGAATTTAATAGACTTGGTTTACACTAATGCCAGATATAACGCCCGGTCCAATTTGTTGTGTATCGGTGGTATGCCGCAAAAGGTTTAGGGCAAGCATGGATAAAAATATGAAAAAACTCGGCTGGCGGGAGTGGGGTGCACTTCCGGAACTAGGCATCGACAGAATCAAAATGAAAATAGATACGGGTGCCAAGACCTCCTGTTTGCACGCCTTTGAACTCCACCCTTTCAAACGCAAGGGACAGTCCTGGGTCCGTATCCATATGCATCCTGTTCAAGACGATGAGAGTGAGATACATATTTGTGAGGCCAGGGTTGTGGACAGGCGGCCTGTAAGGGATTCTGGCGGTCACGAGGAAGTGCGCTATGTGGTCGAAACAGAGCTTTTCCTTGCCGGCGAACGTTACCCTATAGAGTTAACGCTTACTAACAGGGACTCAATGCGTTTTCGAATGCTGCTGGGTCGCCAGGCCATGTGTGGAAAATTCTTGGTCGATCCAGAAAAATCCTATTGTCAGGGCGTTCCAAAATGATATCCAGATTGAATTTGTGAGGCGCCACTGCCAAACTATGCCAGCCTGCCAAGTCTAGTATTCTGGTCTCCACTGGTTGCTGCCGAATTCTTTCGCATCCTTCGCGTGTCCGCGACGCCATGATGCGAAAGTATTTAGTCCCCAAATTTGATTAATTAAGGTTTTTCACAATGAGAATTGCCGTCCTGTCACGTAACAGCAATCTTTATTCTACCAGGCGCTTGAGAGAGGCTGGCGAGGCCAGAGGGCACGAAGTCCATGTCATCGATCCCCTGAAATGCTATATGAACATCAATATGCAGAGTTCATCTGTGCATATTAAGGGCAAAGAGTTACCGGAATTCGATGCCATTATTCCCAGGATAGGGGCCTCCATTACTTTTTATGGCACAGCGGTACTGCGTCAGTTTGAAATGATGGGCGTCTATCCGTTGAATGAGTCCGTTGCCATCAGCCGCAGCCGAGACAAGCTAAGATCATTACAGCTTTTGTCCCGTAAGGGGATTGGTCTGCCCATCACCGGCTTCGCTAACCAAGCCAGCAACATTCCCGATTTGATTGAGATGGTGGGAGGAGCGCCTTTGGTGATCAAGTTGCTGGAAGGAACTCAGGGCATCGGTGTGGTACTGGCCGAGACCCGCCAGGCCGCGGAAAGTGTGATTGAAGCCTTTATGGGGCTTCGCGCCAACATCATGGTGCAGGAATACATTCGCGAAGCGGGCGGTGCAGATATCCGTTGTTTTGTCATCGGCGATAAGGTAATTGCCGCTATGAAGCGTCAGGCCAAAGCTGGCGAGTTCCGCTCTAATTTGCATCGGGGCGGTAGCGCTTCCCTTATTCGGTTGACCCCGGAAGAGCGCAGTACGGCTGTGCGCGCCGCGCGCACCATGGGCCTGAATGTAGCGGGGGTAGATATTCTACGTTCCAACCATGGACCAGTCGTGATGGAAGTGAATTCAAGCCCGGGTCTGGAGGGTATTGAAGCCGCTACCGGCAAAAATATCGCTGATCACATCATTGAGTTTATTGAGAAAAGCGCGAAGAGCCATAAAACCCGCACGCGAGGAAAAGGTTGATGGCTAGGCGTCGCGAAGCATTTGAAATCGCCGAAACCAAAGTCACCGCAGGCACAGTTAAATCCATTAAGTTACCCGCCGCCAGGCTCTACACCGACACCCCCATGGATTTGCATGTTGAAGTATTCCATGGCCTGAAGGAAGGACCCACTTTGCTGGTTTGTGCTGCTTTGCATGGTGACGAACTCAATGGCATCGACATCTGCCGTCGCCTGATCAAGAAGATGAATCCCAAGCGCCTGACCGGCACCCTGATCGTGGTGCCTATCGTCAATATGTTTGGTTTTATTCAGCACACTCGTTACTTACCCGACCGGCGTGATCTCAACCGTTGCTTTCCGGGATCGCAACGTGGTGCGTTGGGAAGCCGCCTGGCCAATTTGTTCTACCGCGAGCTGATGCAGCGTGCCACCCATATTATCGATCTGCATACCGGCGCTATTAACCGAGGCAATCTGCCCCAGGTGCGCACCGATGTGCAGGATGAAATCGCTCTGAAGATGGCTGAAGAGTTTCATGCGCCAGTGATATTGCATGCCAAGGAGCGCGATGGGTCTTTGCGTGCAGCAGCCTCAGATCTGGGTATTCCCAGTATTTTGTATGAAGCGGGTGAGGCTTTGCGATTCGATGAGACCTCTATTCGCACCGGCCTCAATGGTGTGCTGAATGTGATGAAGTATCTGGGGATGGTGCAAAAGCGGGGTAGTCGCAGGAAATTTGAACCCATGGTCGCTAACAGCAGCCAATGGGTACGTAATGAATTTGACGGCCTTATCATCAATAAGGTGCGCTTGGGTGATTTGGTCAGTAAAAATCAGATCCTGGCCTACTCTGCCAGCCCACACGGCGATATGGAGGAGCCGATACGCTCTCCGTTTGATGGCATTGTGATTGGTATGTCACATATCCCCATTGCCAATGAAGGGGAAGCCCTTTTTCATATCGCCAAATTCGATTCGGAGCTCATCGATCAAGCGGGTGAAATTGTGGATGCCTTTATCGAAGACTTTGAACCACGGGTTCTGTAGTTAGTAGATTTTTGAGAGTGAATGCTCACTTTCTAATTTTTATTCTAAATCCGGATACTCACTCAGGCGTCGTTTAAGCTTTTCGGGAAAGCTCACTTGCTGCCACAGGCTGTGGCAGATGCTTTTCACATCTTGCCAGTTGCCATGCAGCAACCAGTCCACTAAGAGCTGAGGATCATTGGGAAAATGAATGGGCTCCGCCCCAGGTAGTTCCAGCCAGCCTTCAACCTCCTCTGTGTCCAAGGTTGTCATGCTCTTACAGAGATCCAACTGTTCTAAGGTGATCACATTGGAAAGCTGTTCAAATTGACCATGCAGGGGCTTTATGAGCAATTTTTTGCCCAACTTTAAGCATTCGCTGGACAATTCAAAGCCGCCATTTGCGATCACCCCTTTGGCGTGGTGTAGGTCCTGATGAAAGCCTTTTTTGCAGGGAACACGCCAGTGAATATTAGCCTGCACATGGTCATTTATTATGTCGGGATGGTAGACGAGGAAGTTTTCCTCACTCAGGGGTTCCAGTAACTGCGCAATGTCCTCAAGAGCTTCAAAGGGCAGGTAAACCAACACATGCTTTTCGTCCAGACCCTCAACATACTCATCCTCGATAAAAGGCGGCATGATGGGGTGCCCGAAGTGGTACCAATGCACTCCCAACTGTATGTCTGACGGGGCGAAATAGTCGAGCAGTAAGCGGTTGCCTATATTGTCGCCTGATTTTGGTACCGGGTGACGGAAGGAAGCTTGATGACTGATGGATAAGCAAGGAACACCCTGACGTCTCGCAGCCCAGGCGCTGACCGGTTCAAAATCATTGATAATCAGATCATAGCCAGACAGGTCCAAGGCTTTGACATCACGAATGAATTGCAGGGGGCGGATGGCTTTAGCGGTTCCCCACTTATCGATGGCACCCTGCTGATGGACAAACGTCAGTCCGCCTCGCACCTGATAATCGGCAAAAATATCCATATCGAAGTATTTATCCGGATCGCGCCCAGAAAAAAGGTAATCCACTTTGGCATCCGCACGCTGGCTGAAAGCTTTGGCCATTACCCTGGCCCTGGTGGTGTGTCCATTTCCCGTGCCTTGCACGCCATACAAAATCTTCATGAATGCGCTTTACTCCAATATAAAAAAGGACAAGTCCCAGATACTCGAGTTGTGGGACATGCGAGGATGGGAAGGTCAATAGTTTGCAAAGACACTAAGGCAGAATGGCAATGCTACATACTGACATGGTGAGTCCGAGGACGGCGCCAGCAGCAATATCGCTTGGGTAGTGCACGCCAAGTAACACTCTGGATAAACCAACAGTGGTGGCCCATCCATAAACCAGTAAGCTAAAGCCTGGATAAAAATGGGCAATAAGTGATGCCATTAAAAAGGCCGCCGCGGTGTGGCCAGAGGGCAAGCTGAACTTATCTGAAGGTGAAATATGCGCACTGAAATTATTGAATAAATCGCAGGGGCGCTGACGTTTAAAAGATTTCTTCAGGATCACATACAGCGGTAGTTCGAGTGCGTAGGCTAACAGGCCGGTGTACAAAAACAGCGCACCATGTTCGGGCTCGAAAGCCCAAAGTAACAACCCGATGAGTAAATACAAGTGTCCGTCACCGGTGCGGGAAACCCATCGAATTAGGCGACAATTCTTACCGGCTGTCTTATTAAACAACCAATAAAATAACTGTGTGTCGGCACGCGCAAATAGCTTCATGACTGGATAAATCTTGCTCAATTACCAGCCAATCCTAAAAAGCCTCTGTGAATAACAGGTGACATTAATAAGAAAGCTTTATGACATTCCTGCCTTTACTTAAAGGTGCTGTGTAACTGCCTAGTAAATATAACTATTTTTGAAAGGGACAAATGTCCCAAGGTACGTGGACACTGCTTGGAAAGAAGCATTATACTGCCTCCACACACCAGCCTAATACCGGGGCACCACGACAATGGACTACAACACTTCAGAACTTTGCGACCTTTTTGCTGATAGCGTAGATGTGGTTGAACCCATGTTCGTTAGCTATGGCGGCCGCTCCTCCTATGGTGGTGAGATCACCACGGTCAAATGTTTCGAAGACAAGGGGCTGATCGACAAAGTGCTGCAAGAGCCAGGCAAGGGCAAGGTCTTGCTGGTGGACGGTGGCGGTTCGTTGCGCCGTGCCCTGATTGATGCCAATACCGCCCAACTGGCGGTGGACAATGGTTGGGAAGGCATAGTCTGTTATGGCAGTGTGCGCGAGGTGGATGCGCTGGAAGACTTCGATCTCGGCATTCATGCTCTGGCATCGATTCCGGTCTCAGCGGAATATGAGCAAATTGGAGAAGTGGATATCGCCGTGAATTTCGGTGGTGTCACCTTTCTGCCTGAAGACCATCTGTATGCCGATAGCACCGGCATTATTCTCTCTCCTGAGCCTCTGGATATCGAATGACACAACAGTGGCTGCAGCCGCTGGATGCCAAAGCCCTGCAAGGCTGCTTTAGTGCAAGGGAAGGGGAAACCAAGCTTGGCGATAAGATTCGCCTGGTTACCCAATTCCCTGATTATGAGCAGGCCAGGCTAGCCGGTTGCCGATTTGCCCTGTTGGGTGTGCCTGAACAAATAGGTCCGCTGGCCAACCTGGGTAAAGGTGGCGCCAACGAGGGATGGACAGCCTTTCTCAGTTATTTTTGTAATCTGCAGGCCAATCGCTTCATGGACGGCGAAGACATATTGCTGCTTGGTGAACTGGATTGCCGGGATCTGCCTGATGGCGGTGACACAGAGCAATTGCGTGACAGTTGCCAGCAATTAGATAAGCGTCTTCTGACGGTACTTCGCCCCATCTTTGATGCCGGTCTTATCCCTATTGTGATCGGTGGTGGCCACAATAACGCTTATCCCCTTATCCGCGCCTGTAGCGAGAGTCTTGGGCAACCTTTGGCTGTTGCCAACCTCGATCCACATGGTGATTTTCGTCGCCTCGAAGGAAGGCATAGCGGCAATCCATTTCGTTATGCCCATCACGAGGGTTATCTGAAACGCTATACAGTGCTTGGCTTGCACGAGCAGAAAAATAACCAGGAAGCCTTACAGGCCCTGGAATGGGCAGGATTTCCCTATATCACTATTCAGCAGCTGTGGTGGCGACGTGAGAAGACCATTGAGCAGGTGCTGGACGAGGTCAGTCATTACCTGCTCGATGAACGCCTTCCTATCGGCGTAGAGATTGACCTCGATGCGATCAGCGAAATGCCAACCAGCGCCATGACCTTTGCAGGGGTGTCACTCAATGATGCCCTTTACTATCTTCACAGACTGGCCAATCTGCCGGGCGTGCAATATCTGCACCTGGCAGAGCCAGCGCCGGTCAGGCATCCCAGTGGTATGGAGGCGGGTAAGCGGGTAGTGGGCCAGGCGTTGGCCGAAATGGTCTGCGCCTTTATTAAAAGCCGCTGATAACCTGGCGCCCGCTTCTAAGAAAAGGCCCAGTAGTACAACCAGGGTTGAAATGGTGCCTATCCCCATCCCAAAAACAATCACCGAGGCCATAGCGTAAATAAGGGCTCCTTGCCAATGCTCTGCGGCAACCTGCCCACTTTTTGCGAATGCGGCAATTATTTTGTTTTTTTAAGTGCTTACTTTTTCTAGCCTGTCTCCTAAGCTCAGAAAATAAATAATGCCCCTACAGATGCCGCCATGGTTAACGAGTATCACAGCATTCTGGCAACGCTAAATATCTTAGTGTGTAAAGTAACAACGGAAGGACGCTTTACTTACCTTAATGATCGCTGGGTCGAGGTCTTGGGCTGGTCCTTGGACAAGCTCTACAGTAGTCCTTTTTTTGACTTTATTCATCCCGCCGATCTCTATGACTCGCAGTTAACCTTTTCCCAATTTATCGAAAAAAATCAGAACGTTTTCGGTTATCGCAACCGTTATTTAAAGGCCGATGGAGGCTATGTCTGGCTGGAATGGACATCCAGAATAGACGAAATGGGAAATATCGTTGCTTCTGCTATTCCGGTGGATGAAAAGGTTGCGCTGGAGGAGCATGATCACCGCACCAGCGTCTTGTTACGACAGGCTGAAAAAATGGCCCGTGTAGGTCATTGGAGCGTGGACTTAAAAACCCAATCCTTGTTCTGGTCTGATGAAATTTACAATATCCATGGCGTCAGCAAAGACAGCTTTCAGCCCACTTTGGAAAGTGCCATTAAGTTTTATCATCCGGATGATGAAAAAGCAGTCAGACAGTACGTGGAAGATGCCTTAGAAAATCACAATGAGTGGACCTTTAATCTGCGGATTATCAGAACAGACGGTGAAGTTCGTCATGTTAAAAGCCAAGCCAAAATATACCGCAACAGCATAGGTGAACCGCAGGCCATTTTTGGTGTTTTTCAAGATATAACTGACAGCGTGTTACTCAACCAGCAGGTCAGCCTGTTATCAAAAGTGGCAGAAACGCCGGCCTCAGGGGTAGTAATTTGTGATGTGAACCGAAATGTTGAATGGGTGAATGATGCATTCATCGCTATGACGGGCTTTTCGCTGGAAGAAATAAAAGGGCAGAACCTCAGTCAATTTCTGCATGGAGAACATACCAGCAAGGAGACAGTCAATGACATGCGGCGAATTCTGAACGCCGGAGGAAATGTCGATACAGAAATCCTGAACTACGCAAAAAATGGCAAAGCCTATTGGAGCCACTTGATCATATCCCCGGTGATGGAAAAGAGTTCGATTACCCATTTTGTCGGCTTTCAACAGGACATTACCGAGAAAAAGAATCAGGAAGCGCAACTCCTTAATGCACAAAAGGTCGCGTTGGTTGGGGAGTTTTCAGCCGGCATCTGTCATGAATTGAATAACGTACTGTCGATTATTGGCACTAGTGCAGAATCTTTGAGTGCCACATGCGATGAACAAATCCGCATGGCGCAAATAGACAAAATTACCCATGGCGTGCGACGGGGCAGAAGAATCACCGAGAAACTGTTAAAAACGGTAAAAGGGAAAAACGACGAAAAAACCATAATTGATGTAGACGAGTTTATTGCAGAAGAGGTCAATTTTTACCGTGATATTGTGCCAAGCAATATTGAGGTAATTAAAAGACTAGCTGCAGCAAGACTTTGCAGATTGAACAAAGGGGCTCTTGGTGACGCGCTGCTGAACCTGGTGATAAATGCCCAAAAAGCTATTGAGGGAACGGGTAAAATCACTATTGCAACATCTCTCTCTGCTGCATTCAATGTTGCTGACGGCTTCGTACAGACGCTACCAGACGGGGCGGGAAACTATATAGTGCTGTCCATATCCGATACCGGTGTGGGCATGGAAAAGAACATCATCGATCAAATTTTCACCCCGTTTTTCAGTGCCAGAGAGGATGGCAGTGGCACTGGACTGGGGCTCAGTTCTGTTGCGGCTTTTGCCGTAAATAACGGTTGTGGTCTGGTCGTTGAGTCAACGCCTGGCAAAGGCAGCACCTTTTCCTTGTGGCTCCCTGAAACAGATTTGAAACGCAACGGAAAAGTGCCCCAGAGCCCTGTTAAACCCAAGGTGCTTGCCGGTTTACATATTGTTTTGGTAGATGATGAGAAGGACTTACTGGAGGTCACCAAGATGTTATTGGTCGCCGATGGTGCAAAAGTGGTCACGTTTGAAAATGGGAATGAGGCACTCGATTACATCAATGCCTGTGAGGAAAAAATCGATATTCTGATTTCCGACCAGACCATGCGAGGGCAGCTACAGGGGCACCAATTGATTGCTTTGGTCAGGGAAAAGCATCCACACATCCGCTGCACTATTATGACCGGTTATTCATCACACCTGAATCTCGATATGATCGATGTAAAGGTGTTGCAGAAGCCGCTGTCGTATAAAGAGCTAAGAAATGAGTTATTGGCGCTGTAGCCTGGCTTTATAGCGAAAATCTGGAGAGCAAATAAAAAAGCCGGGTATCAAACCCGGCCTTTTTAATTAGTCAGCGCTTCTTGAAGCGCGCTTACGGTCATTTTCCGTCAGCAGCTTCTTACGCAGACGGATATGGTTGGGCGTCACTTCTACCAACTCATCGTCATCGATAAACTCCAGAGCGCGTTCCAGCGTCATGCGGATAGGTGGCGTCAGGGTCAGCGCTTCATCGGTACCAGCGGCACGGATGTTGGTCAGCTGCTTACCTTTCAGGCAGTTTACGGTCAGATCGTTGTCACGGCTATGGATGCCGATGATCTGGCCTTCGTATACTTCCGCACCATGGCCCAGGAACAAGCGTCCACGCTCCTGCAGGTTAAACAGGGCGTAAGCCAGGGCCTTACCTTTACCATTGGAAATCAGTACACCGTTGTTACGCTGGCCAATACGACCTCCGGCATGAGGACCGTACTCCAGGAAGGTGTGGTACATCAAACCGGTGCCTGAGGTTAGGGTCAAAAAGTCGGTTTGGAACCCAATCAGTCCACGGCTGGGTACCACAAAGTCCATGCGCACACGACCTTTGCCGTCAGGGTTCATATCGCGCATTTCGGCTTTACGCAGACCTAATTGCTCCATGATGGCGCCCTGGTGCTCTTCCTCGATATCCACGGTCAGGCTTTCATAAGGTTCAAGCAGCTGTTCGCCGTCCTTCTTAAGGATTACCTCTGGACGGGATACGGCCAACTCGTAACCTTCACGACGCATGTTTTCAATCAGTACGCCCAAGTGCAGTTCACCACGGCCAGAAACACGGAATTTATCCGGGTCAGCGGTTTCTTCCACACGCAGAGCCACGTTGTGCTTCAGCTCGGTGTTCAAACGCTCAAGGATCTGACGAGAGGTTACAAACTTACCGTCCTGACCGGAGAAGGGCGATGTGTTCACCTGGAAGGTCATGGTCACGGTGGGTTCATCCACCGTCAGCGCTGGCAGGGCTTCTGGCTGTTCTACCGCACAGACAGTGTCGGAAATTTTCAGCTCGCCCAAACCCGAGATAGCAACGATGTCACCGGCACTGGCCGACTGGGTTTCATAACGATCCAGGCCCAGATAACCGAATACCTGGCCCACTTTACCGTTACGCTTCTTGCCGTCGGCACCAATCACGCTAACTTGTTGGTTAACCTTGATCGAACCGCGCTTGATGCGGCCGATACCGATAATGCCCAGGTAGCTGGAGTAATCCAGCTGAGAAATCTGCATTTGCAGGAAACCTTCAGGATCGGCATTGGGAGGAGACACTTTGTCTATGATGGCTTGGAACAAGGGAGTCATGTCGCCACCTTGTGTGCCTTCATCCAGGCTGGCCCAGCCTTGCAGGGCAGAGGCATAAACAACAGGGAAGTCCAACTGCTGATCGTTGGCACCCAGATTGTCAAACAGGTCAAATACCTGATCCATTACCCAATCAGGGCGCGCACCTGGGCGGTCAATCTTGTTAATTACCACGATCGGATTCAGGCCATGGGCGAAGGCCTTCTGGGTAACGAAACGGGTTTGTGGCATTGGGCCGTCTACCGCGTCAACCAACAGCAGTACAGAGTCAGCCATAGACAATACCCGTTCTACTTCACCACCAAAGTCGGCGTGTCCGGGGGTATCCAGAATGTTAATGCGGTAATCATTCCAGTTAATGGCCGTGTTCTTGGCCAATATGGTAATACCACGTTCTTTTTCCAGGGCATTGGAGTCCATGACCCGCTCATCGGTGCCCTTTCGGCTGTCTAACGTGCCTGACTGCTGCAGCAGTTTATCAACCAGGGTAGTCTTACCGTGGTCAACGTGGGCGATAATGGCGATGTTCCTCAATTTTTCCAGTGAGGTATGTTGTGCACTCATGGTATCTCTCTCGGTGGCTGGCATGGAGGGTCGTTGGCTATGAAAATTCGGTTCAAGGGTGCCTATTTTTTAACCCAATGCCCTTGATAGGCGGCGGATTGTACAGTTTTCTCGCCTTTTCCAAAAGGAATAAATATTTATCCTTTAATGCCATAGACTTACAGCACGGCTGTGACCCTATGATGACAATATCGGTCAGATTGTCATCGCCCTGACATATCGTTGCACCAAATTGGAAATAGTCTAACTTTAGGTGTGCTCTGAAATTGCTATTTCACCTTATTGGTGCGTCAATGCATCATTGTGGTGCGTTATTGGTTTTTCCAAAGAATACCGACTACGGAAAATTGAGGCCTGGCGGGGTGACTTGCAGTTGGCATGATTATCGCTTCTACGGTCGCTATACCAGTCACATCTGTGACTTAGTGGGCCGCTCTTGCATATTAACTGGAGGACATAATGTCTGTAGAAAAGGCACTAGACCTGATTAAAGAAAGTGAAGCTAAGTTCGTCGATCTGCGTTTTACCGATTCCAAGGGTAAAGAGCAGCACGTTACTATCCCCGCTGCTTTGGTTGACGAAGAGTTCTTCGAAGAAGGCAAGATGTTTGACGGCTCCTCCATCACTGGTTGGAAGGGTATCAACGAATCTGACATGATCCTGATGCCTGATGCCAGCACTGCTGTATTGGATCCGTTCGCCGAAGAGACTCAGGTCAATATTACCTGTGACATCGTTGAGCCTTCTACCATGCAAGGTTACGAGCGTGACCCGCGTTCTTTGGCCAAGCGCGCTGAAGAATATCTGAAGTCTACCGGCATTGGTGACACCGTATTGATTGGCCCCGAGCCAGAATTCTTCATGTTCGACGACATCCGTTTCCACACCGATATGGCCGGTTCTTTCTATGAAATCGACTCCATGGAAGCCAAGTGGAACTCAGGCGTTGAATTCGAAGGCGGTAACAAGGGTCACCGTCCTGGCGTAAAAGGCGGTTACTTCCCTGTTCCACCAGTCGATTCCGCGCACGATATCCGTGGTGCCATGTGTTTGGTCATGGAAGAAATGGGTTTGCATATTGAAGCTCACCACCATGAAGTGGCCACTGCAGGTCAGAACGAAATTGCCTGTCGCTTCAACACCCTGGTGAAGAAGGCTGACGAAGTGCAAATCTACAAGTATGTAGTGCACAACGTTGCCCACGCTTACGGTAAGACAGCGACCTTTATGCCGAAGCCTCTGGTTGGCGACAACGGCTCTGGTATGCACGTACACCAGTCTATTGCCAAAGACGGCGTGAACATCTTCGCCGGTGACAAGTATGCTGGTTTGTCTGAAGAAGCCCTGTATTACATCGGCGGTATCATTAAGCATGCCCGCGCTATCAACGCTTTCACCAACCCGACCACCAACTCCTACAAGCGTTTGGTGCCCGGCTTCGAAGCGCCGGTAATGTTGGCTTACTCAGCCCGTAACCGCAGTGCCTCTATCCGTATCCCACACGTATCCAGCGCCAAGGCTCGTCGTATCGAAGTTCGCTTCCCTGACCCGGCTGCCAACCCTTACCTGGGCTTTGCTGCAATGCTGATGGCTGGTATTGACGGCATCAAGAACAAGATCCACCCTGGCGATGCCATGGACAAGGACCTGTACGACCTGCCACCAGAAGAAGCCAAAGATATCCCAACAGTGTCGCACAGCCTGGAAATGGCACTGGACGCACTGGACGCCGACCGCGACTTCCTGAAGGAAGGCGGCGTATTCTCCGACGACATGATCGATGCCTATATCAGCATCAAGCGTCTGGAAGTGGAAAAGCTGGCGATGACCACCCATCCGGTGGAATTCGATATGTACTACAGCGTATAAGACTGTTTTGTCATACCAAGCCCGCCTCGCGCGGGCTTTTTTTATGCCTTACACTGTCAGCATCGGTTTGTCAGGACGATATTAAACATATGCTTTCCAGGCTTTTACTGCTCACCATATTGTTGGCGTTGCCATGTGCAGCGCAAACCCTTTATAAGCTGGTCAAGGCTGACGGCACTGTGGTGTTTTCTGACCAACCTCTGCCCGGTGCGCAACCGGTCAACCTGCCAAGGGTCAATACTGCTGTGCCTTTGGCCAAGCCCACACCACCGCCACCCCCGCAGGTACAAAAACCGGTTCAACCGGATTACCGGTTAAGCATTCTTAGCCCTGCCCCAGAAGCAACGCTCCGGAATAATGCCGGCAACTTGCAAGTGAGTTTGTCCTTACAGCCTCAGGGCGCAGGTCAATTTCGTTTATGGCTGGATGAGGAGCCCACTGAATTACAGTCCACTCCTGTCTTCAACTTAGAAGGTGTGGATCGCGGTGAGCACCATATCCGTGCTGAATTTCTTGACCAATCGGGCAAGGTCCTTGCATTCACTCCATCACAGGTATTCTACCTGCATCAGGCTTCGGTGCTGATCCAGAGAAACTAAGGGCTGGACAGCTGCTTTAGCCATATGGCACCAATCTGACAAATTAACATGCACCAAAATGGTGCGAGTTTTGAGTTCGGTGGATATACTGGTGCCATAACGGTGCGTTGTGTAAATCCAGCTGGAAACAGGTAGTGGCAGAGCATTTCTCAGACATCTTAATGGCAAATTTGTCGGTCGGCGTGTTAGTGCTGGATGACAAGCTTTGTGTGCAATATGCCAATGCATCGGCTGAGCGTTTTTTCGAACAAAGCCGCAATCAGTTGATGGGACATGCTATCCATAAGCTGTTTGTGCAATCCAGCCTGGAAACCCAGCGCTTACGCGATGCGCTGCAGAATCACCTGGACTTCAGCGATGGCGAAGTGCAGCTGACCTTTGTGGATGGTCGCCACCTGTTGGCAGAGGTAACCGTTACCAGTTTGGTGCATCAGAACCATCCCTGTCTGTTGGTGGAGTTTAAGCAAATCGATAACCTGCGTCGCATCAGCCAGGAAAACCAACTATGGGCACAGCAGCAGGCTGCAAGGGACTTAGTGCGTGGCTTGGCCCATGAAATTAAAAACCCCCTTGGCGGTTTGCGGGGGGCTGCGCAGCTATTGGAGCGTCAGCTGGACGACCCCGAGCAAAAAGAATTTACTGGCTTGATTATCGAACAGGCCGATCGCCTGCGTAACTTGGTAGACAGGCTATTGGGGCCTAATAAGCCGCCCAATCTGCAATGGCATAATGTGCATAAAGTACTGGAGAAAATCCTCACTTTATTAAGCCTGGACTGTGGCAATAACATTGAATTTGTACGCGATTACGATCCTAGCATCCCAGATTTGTACATTGATGACGAAAAGATCCAGCAGGCGGTACTGAATATTGCCCGCAATGCGGTACAGGCAATGGAAGGCAGGGGGCGTATCCGTTTTATCACGCGGGTGGAACGGCAGGTGACCATTCATGGCAAACGTCATCCACTGTGCGCGCAGATAAAGATCATCGATAACGGCCCCGGCATTCCCGACCGGCTCAAAGATACGCTGTTTTACCCTATGGTGACCGGCAAGAAAGACGGCACCGGACTCGGCTTGTCCATTGCCCAACAGTTGGTGGACCACCACCGTGGCAAGATTGAAGTGGAAAGTTGGCCGGGACACACAGAATTTACCCTGTTCCTGCCCATAGATAAGAAGGAGGCTAAGCAATGACGGTAGCACCGGTATGGATTGTGGATGACGATGCCTCGATACGGTGGGTATTACAAAAGGCGCTGCAATCGGCGCAGATAGAATGCTTTAGTTTTGAAAACCCAGAAGATTTGCTGCGCCAATTAGGTGCAGGCCAACAGCCGGAAGTGATTGTTTCTGATATCCGCATGCCGCAGATGGACGGCACGCAACTGATGACACAAGTACATGAGGAATACCCGCACCTGCCGGTCATCATCATGACCGCCCATTCTGATTTGGACAGCGCAGTCAATGCTTATAAAAGCGGTGCCTTCGAATATTTGCCCAAGCCTTTTGATGTGGATGATGCGGTCAACCTGGTCAAGCGTGCTCTCGCCCATGCCCGGGAAAACCGGCGGCAGCAACAGAAACTGCCGCCTCGCATTGAAACCGAAATTATCGGTGAAGCACCGGCTATGCAAGAGGTGTTTAGGGCAATAGGTCGCCTGTCGCGCTCCAGTATCAGCGTTTTGATCAACGGCGAGTCGGGCACCGGCAAAGAGTTGGTCGCCCGAGCATTACACAAACACAGTCCTCGTAGTCGCGAGTCTTTTATCGCCCTGAATATGGCGGCGATTCCCACGGACCTGATTGAATCAGAGCTTTTCGGTCATGAAAAAGGCGCTTTCACCGGCGCGCAGAACGCCCGATTGGGACGTTTTGAACAGGCCAACGGCGGCACCCTGTTTCTAGATGAAATAGGCGACATGCCGCTGGATGTGCAAACCCGTCTGTTGCGGGTATTGGCTGATGGCCAGTTTTATCGAGTTGGGGGACACAACCCGGTGTCGGTGGATGTGCGCATTATTGCCGCTACCCACCAAAATCTTGAGCAACGGGTAGCAGAGGGCAAGTTCCGTGAGGACTTGTACCACCGCCTGAACGTCATCCGCATCCATATTCCCAGGCTCAGCGAGCGACGGGAAGATATCGCCCCACTGGCAGAATATTTCCTGGGTAAAGCCGCCAAAGAACTCGAGGTAGAGGCTAAGTCTTTGGGCAAGGAAACGGCCAAGATACTGAGTCAATTACCTTGGCCGGGTAACGTACGACAGTTGGAGAACCTGTGTCGATGGTTAACAGTCATGGCCAGCGGCCAGGAAGTTATTCCGTCAGATTTGCCGCCTGAATTACATACCCAGCAACTGCCTAAAATGACCGAAGGCCAGCGTGGCGATTGGCAAAGTCTGCTCGCCAGCTGGGCCGATCAAGCTTTGCAGTCGGGCCAACAGAATATACTGGGAGAAGCGGCTGTAACCTTTGAAAAGATATTGCTGGAAAGAGCGTTGGAATACACCCATGGTCACAAGCAGGAAGCGGCAAAGCGTCTGGGATGGGGACGCAATACACTGACCCGGAAACTTAAGGAATTGAATATTCAGGACTGACTGCCAAGGCAGCATTTTGGACTGCTGCCTTGTTAATTGCGCAGGTGACCATTACTTTTAAAGGCACCACGCCAAAAAAGGGACCTTCGCCATGAATCTTGCCATCCTTTCCTGTGAACCGGATAACTACAGTAGCAGGCGCCTGAAGGAATCAGCGTTACAAAAGGGTCATAAGGTAAAGATTCTCAACACCCTGAAATTTGCTATCGATCTTGAGCGTGGCAAACCTGGCTTGTTTTTCAGGCAAAAGCCTGTGGTGGAATATGACGCCGTGTTTCCCCGCATAGGCGCCTCAATTACCTACTTCGGTACTGCTGTGGTACGTCAGTTTCAGGAAATGGGCATATTTTGCGCCAATAGCGCCCATGGCATTGTCAATTCCCGTGACAAGTTACGTTCGCTGCAATATCTCAGTCGCCACTCCATTGGTATGCCCAAGACCACTTTTGTCAGAGACAAAAAGGATGTACTGCCTGCCATTGAGCGGGTCGGTGGGGCGCCGGTAATCATCAAGCTGATTGAGGGCACTCAGGGAATAGGCGTGCTGCTGGCAGAATCTACTAAAACTGCCGAAGCCATTATCGAATTGTTGCAGAGCCAGAAACAAAATGTGCTGATACAGAAATTTGTGGCCGAGAGCAAAGGCAAGGATATCCGTGCCATTGTGGTCGGTAACCGGGTTGTTGCGGCGATGCGGCGGGTGGCGCAGGGTCAGGAATTTCGCAGTAATGTGCATCGTGGCGGTATTGCCGAGCCGGTAGAATTGGATGAGCGTTATGTGGAAACGGCAATTCGGGCCACGCAAATCCTTGGCCTGCAAATTGCCGGCGTGGATATGCTGGAAAGCAGCGATGGGCCGCAAGTGATGGAAGTAAATTCCTCCCCAGGGCTGGAAGGCATAGAGCGTTGCACCAAATTGGATATCGCAGGGGCCATGATCGACTATATCGCTGCCCAGGTGGATTTTCCGGAGATTGATGTACGTCAGCGGCTGACGGTCAGCAAAGGATACGGTGTCAGCGAACTGATTGTTCCTGAAGGCTCTTATCTGGTGGGGAAAAGCTTCAGCGAATCTGGCCTAAGCGATCTGGATATCAACATACTGACCCTGTACCGGGGCAACAAGGTCATACCCAACCCAAAGTCGTCGCGCATATTTGAAGCCGCTGATAAGTTGCTTTGCTTTGGTAAGCTCGAGTCTATGCGTACCCTGATCCCGAAAAAGACTGTTGAAGAGCGCGCGCCCAAGGTTGAAAAGCTTAATGACATTAATACTCAGTGACAGCCTTTACAGCTTGATGGGTTGGCCAGCGCGCCACATAGCCTCGATATAGTCGATCCCAAATTCATAAGCCAGCTGGTTAGGATGGCTGATATCCATCAGCAGGATGTCGGCTTGCTTGCCTACCGTGATACTGCCTAATCGATCGGACAGTCCCAGAGCTCTGGCAGAGTTTAAGGTGACCCCTTGCAATGCCTCAAGCGGGGTTAACCCAAAAAGTGTGCAACCCATATTGAGCATCAGTGGCAGTTGGCAGATTGGTGAAGAGCCGGGGTTAAAATCCGTTGCAAGGGCCATGGGTACCTTATACTGGCGCAACAAAGCAATTGGTGGCTTTTGGGTTTCTTTAAGAAAATAGAAAGCGCCCGGCAACAGAGTTGCCACGGTGCCACTGGCCCCGATAGCCTTTACGCCGGCCTCATCAAGGAATTCAATATGGTCAACCGAGAGGGCGCCAAATTCAGCGGCCAGTTCACTGCCACCCAAATTGGAAAGTTGCTCTGCGTGTAGTTTAACGGGTAATCCAAGTGAGCGAGCTGTTTCAAAGACCCGACGGGTTTGTTCCAGGTTAAAGCCTATGCCTTCGCAGAATACATCCACGGCATCAACCAAACCTTCAGCGTGCGCTTGCGGTAACATCTCCTCACAGACCAAATCGATATAGCCATCGGCATTATCCTGAAATTCCGGGGGGAGGGCATGGGCACCCAGGAACGTGGTACGAATCGTAACAGGTAACTCTTTGCCAAGACGACGGGCCACACGTAACAGTTTTAATTCTGTTTCTGTATCCAAACCATAACCGGACTTCACTTCAATACAAGTGACACCTTGGCGAAGCAATGTCTTTGCACGTTTTTTGGCAAGCGCGAGCAACGTCTTTTCATTGGCCTCTCTTGTTGCAGTCATGGTGCGCCTGATGCCGCCACCTCGTTTTGCAATCTCAGCGTAACTGACGCCGGTCAGACGCTGCTCAAATTCATCGGCGCGGTTACCGGCAAAAACCAGGTGAGTGTGACAATCTATAAAGCCGGGGAGCAACCACTTTCCAGCACAATCCAGCGTTTGCTTGGCAACAATATGCGCAGGCAAATCAGTTGCCTTTCCCACCCACAAAATCTTTCCATCGGCGATAGCCAAGGCGCCATTCTCAATAATGCCATAGCCCGTAAGAGCAGAGCCCAGCGTCGCGATTTGTGCGCCACTTAAAATGAGATCTGCATTTTGAACCTGCTGCATGGTGAGCCTCCGCATTTACGCCAATGTAAAAGATTTGTGTCATGCCGATCTTGTATAGACAAGTTGTCTGTGTCAACTTATATAGCATGAACTGTTTTTGGAGGTGGTGCAGTGGCCACCAGTAAATATCAGCTGATTAAGCAGCATATTTTACAAGGCATTGAGTCAGGTCAGTGGGCTTCCGGTGATCCGGTACCATCCGAAAATCAGTTATCGCAGCTTTTTTCGGTAAGTCGTATGACTGCGCGTCGTGCGCTGCAGGAGCTGGGCGAACAAGGAGTATTAGTGCGCACCCAAGGTGCAGCGACTTGTGTTGCCAGTTTAAAAAGCCAGTCTTCGATACTGGAGATACGCAACATTGCCGATGAGATCAGGCAGCGTCATTGCCAGTACAGAGCGTTGGTGATTGAGCAAAAAAGTACACAATCAGACCTTGGTGTAGCGACTCTGCTGGGCTTGGCGCCGGGCGCAACGATATACAGCAGTCTGATTTGTCATTGGCAGGACAATCTGCCATTGCAGCTTGAACTGCGCTATGTGAATCCGCAGTTGGTACCGGATTACCTTGAGCAAGATTTTACTCAGATTACACCCCATGAATATCTCTCCCTGGTGGCACCGCTGACCGAGGCAGAGCATAGGGTGGAGGCCATTTTGGCTGATGGGCTCGCCAGAGAGCATCTTAAAGTCGCCGCTGGCAGTCCTTGCCTGCGATTGCACCGAACAACCTGGAGCCGGGATGGCATTGTCAGTCATGCATTGCTGACCCATCCGGGTGACAAATATCAGCTGGGCGGTCATTTGACCTTCCCATCAAGACAGGAGACAACAGCATGAATAACAGACATGATCCCAACAGAGTCATCCGCGCCCCTCATGGCTCTACCCTAAGCTGTAAGCATTGGCAGGCGGAAGCCGCGCTGCGTATGTTGATGAACAACCTGGACCCCGATGTGGCTGAGCGTCCCCAGGATTTGGTGGTTTATGGCGGTATCGGCCGGGCAGCAAGGGATTGGCAGTGTTTTGATAAGATTGTTGAAGTATTAAAACGCCTGGAACTGGATGAAACTCTTTTGGTGCAATCCGGTAAACCCGTCGGCGTATTCAAGACCCATGAAGACGCTCCTCGCGTGCTGATTGCCAATTCAAATTTGGTGCCTCATTGGGCTAACTGGGAGCACTTTAACCAGTTGGATAAGCAGGGGCTGATGATGTATGGCCAGATGACGGCCGGTAGCTGGATTTATATCGGTAGCCAGGGCATCGTTCAGGGCACTTATGAAACCTTTGGTGCAGTAGCCAGGCAGCATTTCAACGGTAACGCGAATGGAAAGTGGGTACTTACTGGCGGTCTAGGAGGCATGGGCGGTGCGCAGCCACTGGCCGCTACCATGGCGGGCTTTTCCATGCTGGCAGTAGAATGCGACCCTACTCGTATCGAATTCCGCTTGCGTACCGGTTACCTGGACCGCCAAGCTGCGGATCTCGATGAAGCCCTGAGCATCATGAATACCACTGACCGTCCGATTTCAGTGGGCCTGCTGGGCAATGCCGCAGATATCTTCGATGAGCTGGTCAAACGCAATGTCACACCAGATGTGGTTACCGATCAAACCTCGGCTCATGATCCGCTGAATGGATACTTGCCACAAGGTTGGACCATGGAATATGCGGCGAAGATGCGCTTGCAAGATGAAGCGGCAGTAGTGAAGGCAGCTAAACAGTCCATGGCAGTGCAGGTGCAGGCGATGCTTGCCCTGCAGGGACGCGGCGCCGCGACGTTGGACTACGGCAACAATATTCGTCAAATGGCCTTTGAAGAGGGCGTCAGCAATGCCTTTGACTTCCCAGGTTTCGTACCTGCTTATATTCGCCCGCTATTCTGTGAAGGAATCGGGCCTTTCCGCTGGGCAGCCTTGTCTGGCGACCCGGAAGATATCTATAAGACCGATCAAAAGGTTAAAGAGCTGATTCCAGATAATCCGCATTTGCACAACTGGCTGGATATGGCCCGCGAGCGGATTAAGTTCCAAGGATTGCCTGCCCGCATTTGTTGGATAGGCCTCAAAGACCGCGCCAGAGTAGCCTTGGCCTTCAACGAGATGGTGAAAAATGGTGAGTTAAGTGCGCCAGTGGTAATCGGTCGTGACCACTTGGACTCGGGCTCAGTAGCCAGTCCTAATCGCGAGACTGAAGCGATGCTGGATGGCTCAGATGCTGTCTCTGACTGGCCATTACTCAATGCACTGCTAAGTACTGCAGGTGGTGCGACTTGGGTGAGTCTGCACCACGGCGGTGGCGTGGGCATGGGCTTCAGTCAGCATGCCGGTGTGGTCATTTTGTGTGACGGCACCGAGGCGGCTGCGAAGCGCGTGGGGCGCGTGCTTTGGAATGATCCTGCCACTGGTGTAATGCGCCATGCGGATGCCGGTTATGACATTGCTAAGCGCTGTGCCAAAGAAAATGGATTAGACCTGCCTATGCTGGAGAATCAATAATGACTTTTGCTCTTGAACTAACCCCCGGCACCTTGACCCTTGCCCAGCTGCGCAAGGCCTCTCGTCAGCCGGTGAAATTGTCTCTCGCACAGTCAGCTGAAGCCGACATCGTTGCATCCGCCGCTACCGTGCAAAAGGTACTGGACGAGGGGCGTGTGGTCTACGGTATTAATACCGGTTTTGGGCTGCTGGCTAATACCCGCATCAAACCAGAAGAACTGGAATTGTTGCAGCGCTCAATTGTGCTCTCTCATGCCGCCGGCACCGGTGAGTTGATGAGTGATAATACGGTTCGCCTGATGATGCTGTTGAAGATCAATAGTCTCTCCCGCGGCTTTTCAGGTATCCGTCTGCAGGTAGTGGAGCACTTGATTGCTTTGCTTAATGCAGAAGTCTATCCCTGTGTGCCCAAGAAAGGATCGGTCGGTGCCAGCGGCGATCTAGCGCCTTTGGCGCATATGAGTATGCCCCTGATGGGTGAAGGCCATGTTCGCTACAAGGGTCAGATTATTTCTGGAGCAGAGGGGCTTGATGTTGCTGGTTTGCAAGCGCTCACATTTGCTCCAAAGGAAGGTCTCGCGTTACTTAATGGCACACAGGCCTCCACGGCCTTTGCATTGGAAGGTCTTTTCTATGCTGAAGATCTTCTGGCCGCTGCTACGGTTGGCGGTGCCATGTGCGTTGAAGCCGCCTTGGGTAGCCGAACTCCTTTTGACGCGCGTATTCATGAAGCCCGCGGTCAAAAAGGTCAAATCGACATGGCTGCTGCCTACCGGAATCTACTCGGGGGCCAATCTGAAATTGGTCAATCTCATGAAGATTGCGAAAAAGTACAAGACCCCTATTCTTTGCGTTGTCAGCCCCAGGTGATGGGCGCTTGCCTGACGCAGATGCGTCAAGCAGCGGAGGTATTGCTAGTGGAAGCCAATGGCGTCACCGATAACCCGCTGGTTTTCGGTGATGACATTATCTCCGGCGGTAACTTCCATGCAGAGCCCGTAGCCATGGCGGCAGACAATCTGGCCTTAGCCATTGCTGAAATCGGCGCGTTGTCAGAGCGTCGCTCGGCCCTGTTGATCGACAGCAATCTATCCAAGCTGCCACCATTCTTGGTAGAGAACGGAGGGGTTAACTCGGGCTTTATGCTGGCTCAGGTAACGGCAGCTGCGTTGGCGTCTGAGAACAAAACCTTTGCCCATCCAGCGTCGGTAGACAGTTTACCAACCTCCGCTAATCAGGAAGATCATGTGTCTATGGCCACCTTTGCCGGCCGTCGCCTGGCTGATATGGCTGAAAATACCCGAGGTATTCTGGCAGTGGAATTGCTGGGAGCGGCACAGGGTATGGATTTTCGTCGTCCGCTGAAATCCAGCCCTAAGCTAGAGCAAGCCTATAGTCTTGTCCGTGAAAAAGTCGGATTTTATGATCACGACCGCTACTTCTCACCGGATATCCAGCAGATTGCCGATCTGATCGCACACGGCCTGTTTAATGGACTGGTATCAGATTTATTGCCTAGCGATAACTAAAATATCTTATGGCCCGTCCTAATATGTGACGGGCTTGTTCTTGGCAAGGTCTGGATTCTCAATGCTAAATTGAGCATTTATATGCGCAAATTAGTTGGTTGGGAAGTAAAGTTGAATCAGGCTTTTAAGTTAAGAATGAGCAATAAAACACTCAAGATATAGAAAGATAAAGATTTAGCGGGATATGAGAATTAAAAAAAGCGGCCAGTGTGGCCGCTTTAATATCTTGATTAATCAAGAATTTCTAGCAATTCCACATCGAAAATCAAGGTGCTGTATGGTCCGATGGCCCCACCAGCGCCACGCTCACCGTAAGCTAGGTTGTGAGGCACATACAGACGCCATTTTGAACCTGGCTTCATCATTTGCAGAGCTTCGGTCCATCCCTTGATTACGCCACCCACTGGAAACTCAGCTGGCTCTCCGCGCTCATAGGAACTGTCGAATACAGTGCCATCTATTAGAGTTCCATGATAGTGAGTACGTACTGTTGATGAATGTACTGGTGAATCTCCTTCACCTTCTGCAATAATTTCATATTGCAAACCGGAATCGGTAACGGAAACACCTTCTTTCTTGGCATTTTCAGCGAGGAAAGATTCGCCTTGAGCAATATTTTGCTTAAATTGCTCGGCTTTGGCTGCTTCCATACGTTGATGAATTTCATTAAATGCATGGCGTAATTGTTCATTGGTAACGGCGCTGGCTTCGCCTTTGAATGCTGCCGCTAAGCCGTCTTGTACCGCTTCTATGTCGAGGCCTTCGAAAGGATTACCGGCTAATTGCTGGCCCATCTGCAAACCAATACCGTAGCTGGCTTGCGCCTCTACTGTAGAATATGTCTTTGACATGAAAAACCTTTATGGTTGTTACCAACAGCAAATGACCCGCTGGCTGCTGGTGGCAATTAGAATAAGTGCGGATTGGGAAAGGAGTCTAACATCCAGAGACTGGGAAATACAGGAAGGGCCGGTGGTTCAAGCCGGCTTATCCCATTTCTTGAGCTTCTTCAATAAGGCTGATGGCAGGTCAAATGCAGGGAGGCTAGATTCTACATCAGCAATACCAGGCAGCACCGGGACGTTATGCCAAAAAGTATTTGGGGTACTTTCAGGCTGTGAGACATTTTTTGAGGCTTGATTCATAACTCCCCCGGTCTTAAAGAACTTCTTAAGCTCGATAACTATATCGACCAGGGGGGATTTTGCTTTAAGCCTTTTTTGCCTTAGCGGCAATTTCTTCTACCTGACGCCATACACGCAGGAAGTTACCGGATAAAATTTTACCAATTTCGTCTTCCGTATAGCCTCTGTCCAGCAAGCCCTGAATCAGTTTCGGGTAAGCGGAAACGTCCTTAAGATCTCTCGGTAAAGAGTTACCGACCCCGTCAAAGTCAGAACCAATACCAACATGCTCAATGCCTACCAATGCTTTTACATAGTCAATATGGTCCAGCACCATGGTCAATGAAGCAAAGGGATAAGGATCTTTTTCGCGATAGGCCAATTCAAAATCTTCTCGTTTTTCATCGGCAACGCCTTCCTCTTTTAACTTTGCACTGAACCTTTCTCCCCAACTCCTGGCAGTGCTGGAGATAAAGCTGGAACCAAAGTTAATCATGATCACGCCGTCGTTTTCGGCCAGTGCTTTGACCATCTCATCGCTCATATTACGCTCGAACCCCGGAGTAAATTTGCGTAGCGAAGAGTGTGAAGCAATGGCTGGTGCTTTAGACAGTTCCATCACCTGATAAAACGCATCATCAGACACATGGCTGATATCGATCATGATACCCAGACGATTCATCTCTTTGACCAGATCTTTACCAAAAGGACTCAGGCCCTTCCAGGGGCGGCGCAGATCATAAGAGGAATCGGAGATATGGTTGGTCTGAGAGTGAGCCAGGGTGATATAGCGAATGCCCCGGTCATAGAAATGCTTTAGTTTTTCGAAACTACCACCAATAGGGGTGCCATTTTCCATACCCATGGGCAGGGCAATCAGGCCTTTATTGAAAGCGGCTTCCACGTCGGCGACGGAGTGTGCCAGTGCGAACTTATCCGGGGCGCGTCCGACTAAGGCTTCCATACTATCAATCAGCTTGTCTGCCAGAAGATCGCCGCCGCCACTCTTTTCATAGCTGGCGGGAATATAAATGGACATAAACGGCGCATTCAAGCCACCTTTTACGGCTCGGGGATAATCAAAGTCGCCCTTTTCGGTTGCCCTGGTCACATCTTCCCATTCTTCGGTAAGACGGTAAGGCACGTCGATATGGCTATCGACAATGATATTGTCTTTAGCCAGGCGCAGGGCCCGCTCAGACACTTCTGCACTATAACTGGCGCCAGAAACGACAGCCAGCGCCAACAAAGACATCAAGGCGTTTTTCACCACATTTTTCCTTCTTAATCCAGCGCCAGATCGCGGGTCATGTTTTCATTCTTCTCACGGTGCACAATCACGTTATCTTCGATACGGATGCCACCAAAGGGCCTGAAGCTGTCTACCTTATCCCAGTTTATGTACTTGGACTGCTCGCTGCCTTTAAGGTCGGCCAGCAAGCTATCAATGAAATATAAGCCTGGCTCAACGGTAAAGACTTGCCTGGCTTCTACTACACGGGTAGTGCGCAGGAAGGGATGTTCTGCCGGTGGTGGCTGTGGTGTGCCTCTGTCATCCGCCATCAGGCCACCCATATCATGCACTTGCAACCCCAGGTGGTGGCCGACGCCATGGGGGAAGAAGGTGCTACTGATGCCTTGGCTGACGACGTCTTCGGCATTGAGGTTAACCAGGCCGAAGACCTTCAACAATTGGGCAATCTTGTTGTGTGCGGCAAATTGCAGATCAGGATAGGGAATGCCGGGCTTAAGCATATCCACCAAATCCAATGTCACTTGATCCAGCGCCAGGATCAAATCGGCAAACTCATTCTTTTCCCTGGCATAGGTGCGGGTGATGTCAGCCGCATAACCATGAAAGTGGGCGCCGGCATCTATCAGGAAAGAACGAAATGCTGAGGGTTTTTCTACATCCACTGTCATATTGTGCAGAATGGCGGCATTTTCATTGAGTGCAATGATATTGTTGTAAGGCACTTCATTGGCACCCTGACCCACGGCCTGCAGGTACGCCAGATTAATCTCAAACTCGCTCTTTTCTTCCATAAATGCAGCTTTGGCAGCACGATGGCCAGCTACGGCAAGTTTGTTAGCTTCACGCATGCACGCCAGCTCGTAATCGGTCTTATAGGCGCGGTGATAATGAAGATAGTGCAGTACACGGTCGGGATTGATCAGTTCAAAGCCCAGGGCCCTGGCCACCTCAATATATTCGCCCACATAGGCATGGCGTGTTTTGTCATAAGGCAGGTGTTTTTCAACCTGATCAGCCTTGGCCAGCAGTACAATATCAAAATGCTCAGCCCAAAAAGCGGTCGGGGCTGGTGGTACTTTGTGCCAGAAGTCCTTGGGACGATAAAAAATCAGCTTGGGTTTGTCACTGCCGTTAACAATCAGCCAGCAATTGGGGTTGTCCAACACCGGCAACCAGGCTTTGAACTGCGGGTTAACATGAAATGGGTAATCCATGTCATCCAGAAACTGGCGCTTGGCTTGACCAGAATGGATAACCAGGCCATCTATGCCTTCGCGTTGAAGTGCTTCGTGCGTGCGTGACTGTAGTTCAGCCAGGTGTTGAGGATACAAAGAAGCGAGAGGTTGCATACGGGCTCCACGGCTTGTGAATTTGCCCAGTACACTACCATAGGCGCAGTCTTGCTGTTAAGCCGCTGAACCCTGTAAACCAGTGATTAACCGCTATTTAGCGACCATATCCGCTGAAATCTGCATGGTCGCCAGGTCCCGGAACATGTTTTGGTCTTCCCCTAAGCGCTGCTTATAAATCTGCTTATAGGCCAGCACTGCTTTTACATAGTTGCGTGTTTCTTTATAGGGGATGGTTTCCACCCACAGATCCAGCGGCATATCTTCTTTGGGCAGCCATTTCTTCACGCGACCCCATCCGGCATTGTAGGCCGCGGTGGCCAGAACCGGGTTGTCATGCATCTTTTCCATAAGATATTTCAGGTAGCGAGTACCCATTTCCACGTTCTGCCCAGGATCATACAGAATATCGTTGCTAACGCTTCGTTTGGCCAGATACTTGGCCGTATCAGGCATCAGTTGCATCAGACCCTTGGCACCCACGCTCGAATTGGCATCCACCATAAAGGAACTCTCGCGCCTTGCAATGGCAAAGGCCCAGGCCGGATCAATATGGTTTTTCTTGGCGCTGCCCACCAATTGCTGGTCGAAAGCCAAGGGGAAGCGACGTTTCACGTCATCCATATAGCCCAAGCGGCCAAAGGTAAAAATGGCTTGATCGTGCCAACCCCAGCTATCGGCCAGAACAGCCGATGCCAACCCCTGTTCCTGATTTAACCTGGATTGCATCTGCATCCATTCGCGTCGCGCTTCGGTAAGGCGTTCCAAGGCTAAAAATTCTTTTGCGCGCCTGGCCGCCGGCAAGTTGGCAACCGAGTCCAGCAGTTCCTTCGAGGCCTGCACCGGGTGGTCTTTCATGTTGGGGTCTTTGGCCAGCTTGCCACTGGCCATAAAGCCGTAGTAATGACGCGCGTCAGAGAGTTGATTGAAGTGCTTGCTAGCCAATTCCGGTGCTTTTAGCTGTTCATAGCTGCGAGCCAGCCAGTATTGGCTGGAGTGATCGGCCTCTAAATTAGGCTTGGCCATCTCGATCACATCCACTACTTGTTGCCAGTTGTTGTTACGCAGCACATGGGTTAAATGCCAGCGCAGTAACTCCTCATCGGCATTATGGCGAATGGCTTTTTCCAGCCAGAATTGCGCCTGTGGATGGTTGTCCGATGCCAGGGCGATAGCAAAGGTATGGGCTACGTCTTGTTCTTCATCATCGCGAAAGCGGAACTTGTTTGTGCTTTGTTGCCAGGTTTTGAGTGCCAGGGCATCGTCGCGCCACACCAGGCGTTTGAGCGCATAAACCAGTATCTGTTTTTCCCGCTGGGGATTTTTTAGCGGAAATTGTGAAAGCTTGCTAACACTTGCTGGATTACGACGGGCGTTCAACCACAAATCGCCCAAATATTGCTGTTTGGCAGGCAATAAAGACTTTAAGTACGGGACCAACGTATGGTCACCACCATCAGCTGCCAGGACCAGGCGCTGCCATACCATCTCTTCACTGCGTTGTCCGGCCGCTGTCCATTGTTTAAAGGCAGGATCACAGGCCTTGTGCTGGGACTTGCCTACCAGCCAAAGTTCACTGATTAGCTGATAAGTCGCTTCTTTGTGTTTGCCTTGGGCAAGGCGGTAATAAACGTAGGTACAGCGCAAATAGTCATCGTTGACATCTTTGTAGTAGTCCAGAAAACGATTCTGATCGCCACGCTTGGCTAGGTACTCCAACCATTGTTTGCGTAAGGGCTTTTCCAACGGACTAAAGGCGTGTTCATCCAAAAAGGCGGCAATGTCTTTTTCTTTTTTCAGTGACAAGGTGCTGAGCAGGGCGCGTTGCTGAAGATATGGCAGCAAGGGGTAGTTTTTAAGTTGCGCAACTGCCTGGCGATAATTTTGGCTGTCTGGATGATAGCTCCAACGTTCAGCATCCAAAAATACTTTTCGCTGTTCTTGTAAAGGCGCCTGAGACCAGGCAAACCCTGGCAGCAGCAGAACAACCAGCAAAAGATGCTTTCGAACGGAGACTCGCAAAAACACGATCACCTACCTGCGCAACGCGCTTACCAAACCAATCGTCTAAATACCCTCTTCCCAAAGCATTTTTTTGCAGGGAAGACTTTCAGTTTACTGCTCAATACTGCTGTAGAACAGGGGATCACCTCATTATATTTAACAGAGGTAATAGTGTGAGGTGTAAAAGAGAGCCCACGAACTTTGCTTATCTTATTGAATCATAGTGCTTTGTAATTAGACGTCAGGGTTATTTAAACGAACGTTTGAATTTGTGTTGAAATTTACCCCGCTATCAACAAGAATTGAGCGACCCTACAACCCGTCGGTTTGATCCGCGCAGCATTGTTAATGCGCGAAAACGGCCAAAGGAGAATAATATGATTTACCAAGGCAAGAGCCTGTTTGCCTCATTGATTGAGGACGGCATTGCGGAAGTGGTGTTCGACGCACCAGGCTCAGTCAACAAATTTGACCAGCAGACCGTGAACGAATTAGAAGAGCTTTGCCAGGCGCTGCGCGCGCACAGCGCGATTAAAGGTGCTGTGGTGCGCTCTGCCAAAGGCGCTTTTATCGTCGGTGCAGATATTACCGAATTCAACGCGCTGTTCGCCCTTGAGGACGCAGAAGTGCAGGCTTGGGTTGCCAAGACCTCTCAGGTCTTCGATCACTTCGAAGATCTGCCTTTCCCAACCGTCGCGGCCATTAACGGCTTTGCCTTAGGTGGCGGTTGTGAAATGACCCTGGCCTGTGACCTGCGTGTAGCAGATACCACTGCCCGCATCGGTTTGCCTGAAGTAAAACTGGGCCTGATGCCCGGCTTCGGCGGTACCGTACGTCTGCCTCGTGTGATTGGTGCCGACAACGCGCTGGAGTGGATGACCACAGGTCGTGACCGTAAAGCTCAACAAGCGCTGAATGAAGGTGCGATAGACGCTGTTGTTGCCCCGGAAAAATTGCGTGAAGCGGCCCTGGGCACCCTTAAACAAGCGATTGCCGGCAAGATTGACTGGCAAGGTCGCCGCCAGCAGAAGAAATCACCTCTGCATTTAAATGCCAACGAGTCGATGATGAGTTTTGCTACTGCCAAAGCCATGGTCGCCGCCCAGGCCGGCAAGCACTATCCGGCACCGCACATGATGGTAGACACTGTGGCCAAGGCCGCGTCTATGGATCGAGACGGTGCCCTGAAGCTCGAAAACCAGGGTTTTGTGAAACTGGCCAAGACCGATGCTGCCACTGCTCAAATCGGTATCTTTACTGCCGACCAACTGGTCAAAGGCAAGGGCAAAAAAGCCGCCAAAGCCGCCAGCAAAGAGATCAAACAAGCTGCCGTATTGGGAGCCGGCATTATGGGCGGTGGTATCGCCTATCAGTCAGCTGTGACCGGTACGCCCACTGTGATGAAGGATATTCGTCAGGAAGCGCTGGAACTGGGCCTGAATGAAGCGGCCAAGATCCTGGGTAAAGGCATGGAGCGCGGCAAGGTTGACGCTAAAACCCTGGCTAAGACGTTAAACAATATTGTCCCCAGCCTCGAGTACAGCGCCATTAAAGGTGCAGATATCGTGATTGAAGCCGTGGTGGAAAATCCCAAGGTCAAAGGCGCGGTACTTAAGGAAACCGAACAGGCAGTGGCCGCTGATGCCATTATTTGCTCTAACACCTCGACCATTTCGATCAATTCTCTGGCCGAGAGCCTTGAGCACCCTGAACGCTTCTGCGGTATGCACTTCTTTAACCCCGTGCATAAGATGCCATTGGTGGAAATTATCCGTGGTGAGAAAACCTCCGATGAAACCATCGCTAACGTGGTGGCTTACTCGCTGAAGATGGGTAAAACCCCGATTGTCGTGAATGACTGCCCCGGATTCCTGGTCAACCGTGTGTTGTTCCCTTACTTCGCCGGTTTCAGCCAGTTGCTGCTTGATGGCGCCGACTTTGTCGCCGTGGACAAGGTTATGGAGAAGATTTTCGGCTGGCCTATGGGCCCGGCGTACCTGCTTGATGTGGTGGGTATTGATACTGCCGATCACGCCGCCGATGTCATGGCCGCTGGTATTCCTGAGCGTATGCAGCGCATCGGTAACGACCCGATTCAGCATCTGTACAAAGCCGGTCGCCTGGGTCAGAAAAATGGCAAAGGCTTCTACAACTTTGGCGTGGACAAGCGTGGTAAGCCCATCAAGGAAGCCGCAGCCGAGGCCTATGAGCTGATCAATATTCCGCGCAAGGAGATGGAGTCTGAGGAAATCATCGCCCGTTTGATGATCCCAATGGTCAACGAGTCTGTGCGCTGTCTGGAAGAAGGCATTGTCGCCAGCGCTGCCGAAACCGATATGGCGCTGCTGTATGGATTGGGCTTCCCTCCGTTCCGCGGCGGTGTGTTCCGTTACCTGGAAACCATGGGTCTGGGCAATTTCGTGGCCCTGGCTGACAAGTACGCCCATTTGGGCCCCATTTATCAAGTCACCGACGGATTGCGCGAAATGGCCGCATCCGGTAACTCGTATTTCGGACAATAAGGAGCACGACCCATGAAAGACGTGGTAATAGTAGATTGCATCCGTACCCCCATGGGGCGTTCAAAGGGTGGCGTGTTCCGTAATGTGCGTGCCGAGACCCTGTCGGCTCATTTGATGACCACTTTGCTTAAGCGTAATCCTAATCTGGATCCCGCTGAGATTGATGACATCATCTGGGGCTGCGTGCAGCAAACCAAAGAGCAGGGCTTTAACATTGCCCGTAACGCGCAGTTGCTGACCAGCATTCCCCGCAGTGTGTCGGCAGTCACCGTCAACCGTTTGTGTGGTTCTTCCATGCAGGCACTGCATGATGCGGCCACCAATATCATGGCCGGTCAGGGTGATGTGTATATGATTGGCGGTGTGGAGCATATGGGTCACGTACCCATGGACTTCAATATCGACTTCCACCCAGGTTTGGCCAAATACACTGCGCGCGCCTCCGGTAGCATGGGTATGACCGCCGAACTGCTGGGTCGTCAAAACGGCATTACCCGTGAGATGCAGGATGCCTTTGGCGCCCGCTCTCACCAGCGTGCTTACAAGGCACAGATGGAAGGTCGCTGGGCCAATGAGATCGCCGCTATTGAAGGTCATGACGCCGACGGCGCTCTGACCCTGGTGGATTTTGACGAAGTGATCCGTCCGGAAACCACGGTTGAAACCCTCTCTGCCCTGCGTCCGGTATTCGATCCGGTGAATGGCACTGTGACCGCGGGTACGGCGTCTGCCATTTCCGACGGTGCTTCTGCCATGTTGGTAATGTCAGCCGAACGCGCCAAGGCTTTGGGCCTGACCCCGCGGGTGAAAATCCGTGCCATGGGCGTAGCTGGTTGTGATGCTGCCATCATGGGCTTTGGTCCGGTACCGGCCACGCAAAAGGCGCTGAAGAAAGCCGGCATGACCATGGACGATATCGAGATTGCCGAGTTTAATGAAGCCTTCGCTGCCCAGGCACTCTCCTGTATCAAACAGTTGGGCTGGCTTGACAGCTATGACGAGAAGGTCAACCTCAACGGCGGCGCAATCGCCTTGGGGCACCCGCTGGGCTGCTCCGGCGCACGTATCTCCGGTACCCTGATCAACCTGATGGAAGCCAACAACAAATCTGTTGGCCTGGCCACCATGTGTATCGGTCTGGGACAGGGGATCGCTACCATCTTTGAAAGGGTATAGGACATAGGCCCATTCGAAGTGAAGAGGCGCCTGCGGGCGCCTTTTCTTTGTACGCTATTTGAACCACAGAGACACCGAGAGCACAGAGAAAAGAAGACTGAATGCAGTCATACCCGCGTGTAGTAAGCGGGAACATTCCCTCATATCGCCAGAAAGAACATTTCCAGCAGATCCGGTCTCCGTCACTCCCACATGCCGTTAGTGGGAGTCCATAGCAAATAAAGACAGCATGGAGCAGTTATTGCTTTGAAGATAACTGCTAAACTGGTCACTACCTCCTTGCTAATCAATCGGTTATGCACGCCATCACCCTCACCGAAATCTTCCTGATTGCCATGCTGATTATCTTCAGCCTGCCATATCTGATATGGCGGTTGCTGAAAACCGACTATTGGATGCCGCTGGTGGTGGTGCAGATCATTACCGGTATCCTGCTGGGACCGGGTATTTTGGGCGCCGCTTACCCTGAGTATTACCAGTTTGTATTTAACCCGCAGGTGATCCAGGCCTTAAACGGTATTGCCTGGTGGGCAGTGATGATTTTCGTGTGGATTGCCGGCATTGAGCTGGATCTCAGCCAAGCCTGGAAGTACCGGCGGGAAAGCGGCATTGCCGCCGGCCTGGCCCTTGGCACACCATTGCTGCTGGGTAGTTTTGCGGGGCTGGTGTTATTGCAAATGGGCGATGGTTGGATGGGAGAAAAGGGTACATCCTGGCAATTTACCCTCGGTGTGGGCATGGCTTGTGCGGTAACCGCATTACCTATCCTGATCCTGCTAATGGAAAAGATGCAGATCCTGCGCGAACCCATTGGCCAGCGCATTTTGCGTTATGCCAGTTTGGATGATATCGCTATCTGGGCGGTGCTGGCGCTTATTCTGCTGGACTGGGAAAGGGTAGGACGACAGGGCCTGTTCTTAGTGGGCTTTGCCCTGTTCACCATTGCATTGCGGAAGCTGATGCAGTGTGTCACCGAAACCGATCGCTGGTATATCGGCTTTATTTGGCTGGCCCTTTGTGGCCTGGTCGCCGATTGGGCCGGTCTGCACTTTATGGTAGGGGCTTTTTTGGCAGGAGTGGTGATTGACAGCCATTGGTTTAAACAAGAGGACATGGATAAGCTGCGCTACTTTGTGCTGCTGATTGTGATGCCGGTATTTTTTCTAAGTACCGGGCTTCGCACCAACTGGGAAGTGGGTGGGGCAGCAGTCTTTCTCGCTGCCGGATTACTGCTTTTAGCTCAGGCAGTGGGTAAGCTCGCTGGTGTGCATATGGCCGGCAAGATCCTCAAATGGAAGAAAGGTGAAGCCAGCATTATTGGCTGGCTGTTGCAAACCAAGGCGTTGATTATGATTATCTTTGCCAATGTATTGTTGGATAAACAGATTATTACCAGCGAAACCTTTACCGCGCTGCTGATTATGGCGGTGGTCAGCACCATGTTGACGGTGCCTATGGTCACCCCGCGACTTAAACGTTTGCGTGAACTGGTGTCCCGCTCTTCGTAATATCCAGTTGGCTTATAGGCCTGTTCAAACAGCACCATTAGGCACGGTGGCGAGAAGCCTCTGTACCTGTATTTAGCCAGCTGTAAAGTTTGCGCAATCCTGCGCGAGATTGGCAAAGATCCATCGGAGAGCGTTGGAATTCGGCTAATGGTGTCACAAACCAATCGCGCAAAGCATTGGTATCATTGTCTAACTGACACAGCATTAGTCGCTCCAAAATAACCAGGTGCTGAATGGCCGCGATGGCCTCTTTTGACAGCATGCTTGTAGTACCCAGTAAGGCAGTGACGGGCAAACCGATTAGGCGCTCAATAGACGCCGGTGTAAAACCCAGCAAATTGGCAGAGGCGAGAAACTCTTCCAGCAAGTTTTCTCTATTATTGGGAGGCAAGAGGGGGAGTACCTTGAACTCGGCGTTTACCTGTTTTTCCTGCAACTTTTCTGCAAAAAATGCCAGCAACGCGTGTTCATCTTTCGAGACTTTAAAAGGTATTTTAATACTACCGTCTTTAGGCAATGCGAAGGCATTGACCAGCACGTTACTGTGCTTAACGCCGACAGCACAGCACCCCAACTGATCGAGCAATTGATATTTCTTAATTAGTGCGTGGATTGCATCAGGAGTAATGCCGGCATCCGTTGAAGGTTTTTGATACCAGCACCAATGCTTGAGTGCGCCAGCTTTAGCGACTACGTCTGCGACAATAGCTCTGATGCCGACAGCGGAAAAGGCACCAGTATATTCGCTGACGATAAGATGACCTTCAAGCCAGTTTTTGAACTTCCCATCTTTACCACTCATGCTCATCGTCTCCACAATCATGCCTTGTGGGCATGCTTTACATCTGCGGCCAATGTCATGGGCCTCGGCGGTTCAGCAACCCTTCGCTACACAGCAAAAAGACTTATTGAAGCTTAACCGGGGCCTTTGCATCTAAGCACAAATAATGACCTACTTTGTCTAACCACACTAGAGGAAAACAGGGGTTTTTTATTTAGAGCAGCAAAGTATACAAGTAGAAACCACCCTGTTCCGTAAGCTGGAGTCGGTCACCAATATCAGCGCCGGCGCCTGGCTGCATTATCAGACCGCCTATGACTTGTATAAAACCGCCAATATGAATCTGGAAAAGAAGCCTATTTACCGTTTTGGATAGTTGGGGATTAACCATGGAGACACAGAGAGTCGAATGCCGAATACATTGCCTGAAGCCATCGTTAGTGATACTTGATGGCTTGATTGAACCAGTCACAGCCGAACAGTTTTTTATTGCCTGTAATAGCGATAAAGTAGGCTAACGGATTCTTTTATAAAGTATTTATGCAGTTATACGAACCCAAAAGCCAACTTGGAGCGGTATTGGATTTTTGTCGGGGCAATCCTGGCTTCACGCTTTCCATTGCTTATGTATTGCTGACCCTTTGTGGCATTTTCTACAGCGATGGCTTTTATTCTGAGTTTTCTATCCCCTACCTTAAGCTTGCGGAAACCAGCGACCTGCTGATAGTGGGAATTGGCGAACCCGCTTCGCTACTTATGTTCGCTGGGGCGTTGTTGCTTGCGTTGGCCTTCGATTATATGTCGGTGTGGTCTTTCAATAAGCGAAAACAATGGGCACAACAGCCTGTAACCTGGCGCGTAAAAATGCACAAGGTGCTTTTCTATCTGCCTAAATACCGGGAGTCGGTGATTGCCTGGATTGTCCTTATCTTTGTTATCTACACCTTTTTATTCGTTGGTTTGTACGCCAATTGGCAGGCAAACCGTGTAAAAAGCGGCTTAGGTAACAGCGTGCTGGTTACTGCCAACGAAAACCAGGGCGAGCAATCCTTTATGCTGCTCGGCTCAACCGCCAACTATGTGTTTTTATATTCACAAGCACAGCAACAGGCTTCCATTCTGCCGGTGCAAAGCCTGTCTCTGATGAAACCGGCTGACAGCTTGAATACGCAACCTCAGCAACAGCAACGCTCTGAATAACCGGAATTCCTCGAAGTCTGCTGATGCTTCTGGATTGAACCACGGAGACACAGAGATCACAGAGGTGAGATAAAAGGGGGCCCCGTCTAATCGCTGATATGGCAGGCAGCTATCTTGCAAGGATTAGCAGGGACGACTCAACCTAAAACGACAATATTTCCCCTCTCGGTGCCCTCTGTGTCTCCGTGGTTCAAAAATCAACTAGCAGATAACGGGCGTCTTTAATCCCTTATTTTGAGAAAAATTACCTTTGAGGTAATATTACCTCTAAGGTAATTGCGGCAGGTAAGCATGGCAATTAAGACAATTCAAAGTGCAAAGTTACGACGGCTTTGGGAGTGGCACGATTTATCGGTGCTTCCCGGCACTTATCGGTTTGAGGTGGAAAATATCTTGTTTGACCTGGATGCGGCGCAGTGCATCGATGATCTAAGGGATATTGGTGCTATCCAATATGATCCCCAGCATGCCGATGCCTGGTCGGTGACTGTCACGGTCAACAATGTGGAGCCTTGTGCCGCTGTCACCTGCCACTTCTGGCAGGGCGATGTTTATAATCTTGACCTTCGGGAGTACAACCCATGATCCCCGCATTTGTCAGCCAATCTCCTGAGGCCAGCAGGCCAGAACATTTGTATCGCCCCCATCCCGGTGAGGTGTTTAAGCGTCGCTGCTTAAGTAAAACAGAACTGACTCAAAAAGAAGTGGCGGAGAAGATGGGTATTTCCCCCAAGCACCTGTCGCGTTTTATCAACGGCCATGTGCAGGTGGAAATCACCCTGGCCCGTAAGCTGGAGTCGGTCACCAATATCAGCGCCGGCGCCTGGCTGCATTACCAAACCGCCTATGACTTGTATAAAACTGCCAATATGAACCTGGAAAAGAAGCCTATTTACCGTTTTGGGTAGTTTGGGATTAACCACAGAGGCACAGAGAGCACGGAGCGGAGAAAAGGGTCGGCCATTTAGTTTGTTTCTTACCACTATTATTTGGCGGCTAAAATTAGCCGCTAACAATTCAGGTTATAAAACAGCCACATAAGTAATGCAGTAGCTTATCTCTGTAGGGGTTTCTTCATTTAAACGTAACGGGATATATTTAATTTCAACTTCTTTATTATTGAAACCTGTATATCCTAATAAATCTTGATAACAAGAGTCTGGAAGATACTTATCGTAGATAGGAACGATCCTCCAAATGGTGGTATTTCCTATCTCAATGGTTTCGTATAGCTGTCGTCCTCTTCTTGATCTTGCCGCAGTAACGTTCCCTTTCAGTACCTCAGCATCCTGGGACACCAGATACTCTTTATCCCACTTAGAGTTAAACATAACCTCGTCTAACCCAAGCAGGAGTGTCGAAATTATAAAAAAAATCGCAAGGGCACCTGTGAAAACAATACCTTTTTTAATACTGAAACGAAGCTTTACTGAAACTAAATAACCAACAGATCCAAATATTATTACGCCGGGGAGCATCCAAAGTAATTGAATATAACTTTGCCCCCCGTCTGTTTCTCCATACAAGTTAAATATTATTTCCAATGTTGCTTCTCAGTAAAATTCCGATAGCTATACCAGGTATAAAAAGTCTTGCCGAATAGACCAAAATTGATTGTAGTTTGGCTAAATTCCAGTGTCTACTGATGTAGACCACTGGAAATTAAACGGAATCAAATGGGGATAAATCCAAATAAAATGATAACCGTTTACATCTTTCCTCTGTGCCCTCTGTGCCCTCTGTGTCTCCGTGGTTCAAATCACAATCAACGGGCAAATAACTGCCCCATATCCTTAAACGCCTTAAACTCCAGGGCATTGCCGGCGGGATCGTGAAAGAACATGGTGGCTTGTTCGCCTACCTGACCCTTAAAGCGGATATAGGGCTCAATCACAAAAGCTGTGTTGGCGGCTTTTAGGCGCTCGGCCAGTTGTTCCAAGTCGTTCCAGGCTAGCACTACCCCAAAATGGGGCACCGGTACGGCGTGGCTATCCACTTCGTTGTGGGCGGGGGCGCTGGGCATTTGCGCGACCAGATGGGTGACCAACTGGTGGCCATAGAAATTCCAGTCAATCCACTGCTCGCTAAAGCGGCCCATTTCACAGCCCAGCAGTTCGCCATAGAAGGCTTTAGCTTGGCCAAGGTCATTGACCGGTATGGCCAGATGAAAAGGTTGTACGTTCATATCAGCCGACTCGCTTTAACCATTTGAGTTTATGGGCATTAAAGGGCGGGTAACGCCAGTTAATATCAAACCAGGTGCTGCGCTTCATCACTGCCTTGAGGTGACTAAAGGTATCAAAGCCCCATTGGCCATGATAAGCGCCCATACCGCTATTACCTACGCCGCCAAAGGGCAGCTCGGCATTGGTCATAAACATCATGGCATCGTTAATACAGACGCTACCGGCGCTGGTATTTTCCAGCACCTGCTGCTCTAACTGGGATGAGCCGGTAAAGAGATACAGCGCCAGCGGCTTATGGCGGGCATTAATAAAGGCCACGCTCTGTTCGATGGTTTCCAGCGGCACTATGGGCAATATAGGGCCGAAGATCTCTTCTTGCATCAAGGCACTGTCTTTGGGCGGGTTGAGTACTATGGTCGGGGCCATATAGCGGGCATCTCTATCCATCTGGCCGCCATAAGTCACATCCACCCCATTGAGATAGCCTGCGATGCGGTCAAAATGGCGCTGGTTGATAATGCGGCCATAGTCAGAACTTTTTGCCGGGTCGTCGCCGTAGAAGTCCTTTAGTTTGGCCTTAATGGCCTCAATCAACTTATCGGCAAAGGCTTTTTCCACCAACACATAGTCCGGGGCAATACAGGTTTGCCCCACATTCATCCATTTGGCCCAGGCAATACGCGATGCGGTGACCTCCAAATCACAGTCGCTTGCCACTATACAGGGGCTTTTTCCGCCTAATTCCAGGGTTACCGGAGTCAGGTGCTCGGCCGCGGCGCGCATCACGATTTTGCCTACCGCTTCGCCACCGGTATACAGAATATGGTCAAAGCGCTGCTTGAGGACCTCGGTGGTTTCCGGCACGCCGCCTTCAACCACGGCAAAGGCGTCGCGATCCAGGTATTTGGGGATAAGTTTGGCAATCAGCGCCGAAGTATTGGGGGCAAGCTCCGAGGGTTTAATGAGTGCACAGTTCCCCGCGGCGATGGCGGGGATCAGTGGCGCCAGGGTTAGCTGAAAAGGATAATTCCAGGCGCCGATAATCAGCACCACGCCTTTGGGATCGGGTTGGATATAGCTTTTGCCCGGCATCGCGATAATAGGGGTGGAAACACGACGCGGCTTGCTCCATTTGCCCAAATGGGAAATGGCATGATCGATTTCACTGATCAAAAAGCCCACTTCTGAGGTCCAGCTTTCCAACTGGCATTTCCCCAAATCGGCTTTAAGCGCCGCCATGATCTCTTCTTCGCGCTCACTGGCCAGACGCTTAAGCTGCTCCAACTGGGTCTTTCGCCAGGCTAAAGGCCGGGTGAGACCCGAGGCAAAACTGGTAGATAAATGCTTTACGGTGGAAGCAATAGCGGAGAGGGTTTGTTCGGCAGTTTGGGGCTGAGCTTGCATGCTGAATACACTTGATGAACCTGGCACTAACTTAAGTGATTAGACCAGAAGCTGCAAGGTCATAAGCGATTAGCTGTCAAAACAAAAAAGCCGCTGAAAGCGGCTTTCAGACTGTTGAAAAAGGCCTGGACGCAGATCCAGGCCTTTGATCTAATGAGCATAGTGAACAACATGGATTCACCATGCTTAGAGACAAACCCCCCCAACAATATGAACTAGAAATGGTCGCCATTGACCAGCTCGTACCGCAGGACCACTTGGTTCGCCTGATTGACCTAGCCATTGATTTTGAATTTATCCGCGACAAGGTAGCGCATTTGT
>NZ_JARHUG010000012.1 GCF_029223185.1 Aliiglaciecola sp. CAU 1673 | reverse complement strand
GGAGGTCAGGAAACGGCCTAACTATCTTATCTCTGAGCAACGTCTACTCTGGGCTTTACACGAATATTCTCGTCTGGTCCACACGCTGGGGAGACCTGAATTATGAGGGGATCCCCCAGCGCCCAGATTTAGACTCTTGTTTAAAGGTAAGTTCTTTAGCGTTTTTGCTAGACTGGGTCTACTAAAATACCGATCAATTTAGAAGAGAATCTGCTCAATGCTTATTGAGCCTAGATCTAATTCAACGTTTTCGCTGATACCCCCAGCGCGCCATTAAATCCTGATCCAACCCCAGGTGGTCCAGAATACGGGCCACCACAAAATCCACTAAATCCTGAATGGACTGCGGATTGTGATAAAAGCCTGGGCTGGCGGGCATAATGGTGACGCCCAAATTGGAGAGTTTAAGCATATTTTCCAAATGAATACTGGATAGGGGCATTTCCCTTGGCACCAGGATCAGCTGGCCGCGCTCTTTAATCACCACATCGGCGGCCCGCTCAATCAGGTTATCGCTGGCACCTACGGCGATGGCCGACAAGGTGCCGGTGGAGCAGGGACAGACCACCATTTGCTTGGGTGCCGCCGAGCCTGAGGCTACCGGCGAGAACCATTCATCCTTACCAAATACCCGGATTTGCTCGGCCTTGGCCTGATAACGTTCTTGTAGCCATTCGGTGGCCGACTGGGGATTTGCGGGGATCTGCAAATTTTCCTCGGTAGCCAGCACCACCCGTGCGGCAGAAGAAATCAACACAAAAACCTGATACTCGGCTTTGACCAATATCTCGAGCAGTCGCAGGGCATAAGGCGCACCGGAAGCGCCGGTAATTGCCAGTGTTATTTGTCCTTTAAAGGCCATATTTTTGCTCCAGGGCCGAGAGCAGTTTCTGATGAATGCCACCAAAACCACCGTTACTCATCACCAAAATATGGTCGCCGGGCTTGGCTTGCGCCACTGCTGTATTGATTAGGTCCTGCAAGTCTTTATGGCAGGTTGAGGGTACCTGACTGCCCGCCACCAGATCCTGCATAGACCATGGCAGATTGTCCGGCTCAAACACCAATGCCGAATCGGCAGCCTGCCAAGAGTTCACCAGGGTATCCTTATGTACGCCCATTTTCATGGTATTGGAGCGCGGCTCCAGAATGGCCAGGATGCGCTCCTTGCCAACCCTGGCGCGAAGACCGCCTAAGGTCGTGGCAATGGCGGTAGGATGATGGGCAAAATCATCGTACAGAGTGATATCCGCCACCTTACCTTTGACTTCCATACGCCGTTTAACGTTTTGAAAACTGGCCAACGCCTCGATGGCTACCGCAGGCGGTACACCAGCATGGCGGGCAGCGGCTATTGCCATCAGCGCGTTTTGCGTATTGTGATCGCCGAGTAAACCCCATTTTACCTGACCAAGGTTTTCGCCCTGTAACAGCACATTAAAAGCCGAGCCATCAGCCGTCACTTTCTCCACTTGCCAGTCTTTACCGGTTTGCTCAAACGGGGTCCAGCAACCTTTGGCCAGCACTTGCTGCAAAGGCTGATCCTCCGCCGGGCTCAATATCAAACCATTGCCTGGCACCATACGAATAAGGTGATGGAATTGCTTTTGGATAGCCGCCAAGTCATCGAAGATATCGGCGTGATCAAACTCAAGGTTGTTGAGGATTAATGTGCGTGGACGATAGTGCACAAACTTAGAACGCTTATCGAAAAAGGCACTGTCGTATTCATCGGCTTCGATCACGAAAAAGGGGGATTCACCCAACGCCGCAGAAATACCGAAATTTTCGGGAATACCGCCAATCAAAAAACCCGGCTTCAAACCGGCATATTCCAAGATCCAGGCCAGCATACTGGAGGTGGTGGTTTTACCATGGGTACCGGATACCGCCAGCACCCAGCGATCTTTAAGCAGATTTTCCAATAACCACTGCGGGCCGCTGGTGTAATACAAACCGCGCTCCAGCACATATTCGACTGCCGGATTGCCTCGACTCATGGCATTGCCGATCACCACCAAATCCGGCTGCTCGGCAAATTGCACCGGGTCGAAGCCCTGAAAAAGCTCAATACCGAGCGTTTCTAATTGCGTGCTCATGGGCGGATAGACATTGGCATCGGAGCCGGTGACTTTGTGACCCAGAGCTTTGGCCAGGGCGGCAATCCCCCCCATAAAGGTGCCACAGATACCAAGAATATGAATATGCATAGAAAAAACTACAGAAATAAACTGTGGCAAAGACTATCAGAAGTACGTCAACTCAGGCCAGGACTACCGCATGCGGGACAGTCCCGGTGGAATTGGATACAATAGGCGAATAATAAAAATACCCTACAAATAACAACTTAGTCGGTCACCGACATAGCAAAGGTCCATGCCCTTATGAAACGACTCAATACCCAATTACAAGAAGACGGCTGCCCCCTAGAGTTAATCCTGCTGATCCGCACACTGCTGGCGGCCTGCAAAGAGATTTCCTTCCGGGTCAGCCAGGGCGCGTTAGCCGGTGTGCTGGGCTCGACCCTGAGTGACAATGTGCAGGGTGAACGCCAGAAAAAGCTGGATGTGATCTCTAACCAGATCCTCAAAGACATTCTTTCCGAGTCCGGGTACGTAAAAGCCATTTCCTCTGAAGAAGAAGACAATGTGATCGGCTGTAACCCCGAAGGTAAGTACCTGGTCAGCTTCGATCCGCTGGATGGCTCATCCAACACCGACATTAACAGCCTGATCGGTACCATTTTCTCTATTTTCCATGCACCGCAATGGATGGAGCCAAGCGATCCTTCCGCCTTTTTGCAGCCCGGTACCCAGCAAGTGGCGGCGGGCTACGTTCTATACGGTCCCTCCACCATGCTGGCCATGACCACCGGCCGTGGTACCCATCTGTATACGCTGGATAAAACCCACGGCGGTTTCCTGCTGACTCGGGGCAATGTACAGGTGCCCAAAGAAACCCAGGAATTTGCCATCAATACCTCCAACCAGCGTCACTGGGAGCCCTGTATGCAACAGTATGTGGCTGATCTTTTGGCAGGCGACCAGGGACCCCGTGGCAAAAACTACAATATGCGCTGGGTGGCAGCCATGGTCGGTGATATTCACCGCGTGCTATGCCGTGGCGGCATCTTTGCTTATCCCTGGGACAATCGTGAAGCCAAGAAACCCGGTAAGCTGCGACTGATGTATGAAGCCAATCCCATGGCCTTTTTGATGGAACAGGCCGGTGGCGGTGCATCCACTGGCCATGGCCGTATTCTGGAAGTGATGCCCACCGACATCCACCAGCGGGTACCAGTACTGCTGGGTTCTGCCGATGAAGTGAATGCTTGCGTCGGTTACTACAAAGACTAATAAAAAGGTGTCGTCGGCAATGCCGGCGACACCCTATTCACTGTCTTTTCAGGCCTTTTTCTTGGCCAGTTTCACTACTTGATTATCGGCTGCGGCTTCAGCTTCATTTTGCGGTTCTTCGGCCAGCAATTCTGCCGCATTGGCTCCTTTGAACAGTTTGGATACCTGGTCTTTGTTCTGAGACAGCAGGATAGAGAGCGTTTCCAGGGTCTGCTCATCCAGCCCTAAACCTTTACCCTGGATATAGTCGGCCAGATTATCAGCCACCTCCAGCATCTTGTCGTACTGGTCTGCCTCTTTCTTATCTGTCGTCACCAGCTTCTCCACCCCTTTGTGCTCCACAACATATTTTGTGATTACGGCCATCGTTTGCTCCCCTTGGTATGAATTGAAATCAGGCTACCACGACAACTGTTTTTATGTACAGTATATTTGAGGTATTCCCAACGATTAGCCTTTTGGATTTCCCGCTTGGATACAAAACAGGGCTTAGATATAGTCGCCAAAAATACAGCTAAGCAGAGAACAGTGATGGACGCGAGTTTTTGGCATCAACGCTGGGCAAGCAACGAAATCGGCTTTCACGGCAGTGAAGCCAATCCTATGCTGGTTGAGCATTTCAGTTCCCTGAACCTGAACAAAGGCGAGCGCATATTTTTGCCCTTATGCGGCAAAACACTGGATATTACCTGGTTACTGGCCCAAGACCTTAAGGTCGTAGGCGCTGAGTTAAGCGAAATCGCTATCCAGCAACTCTTTGCCGAGTTAGGAGTGACACCGACGATATCAGAATGGTCAAAGGGAAAGCACTACAGAGCCGAAAATCTGGATATCTACGTAGGTGACTTTTTTGCTATGCAGGCGCAAACCTTGGGCCACGTGGATGCAATCTACGACCGGGCAGCGATGGTGGCTCTGCCCGAATCTATGCGCCTGCAATACACAACTCACTTAATGGCACTAACCGCAAGAGCCCCCATGTTGCTGATCAGCTTCGAGTACGATCAACGTCTGATGCCAGGGCCCCCGTTTTCGGTGACAGAAAAAGAAATCACTGCTCATTACCAGCCAAACTACCAATTACAACAACTGGCGGCTAAGGAAGTGCCTGGTGGTCTGAAAGGAAAATGCCCTGCCAGGGAATGCGTATGGCTATTAGCGTCAAAGTGACACCTAACTTTTAGGGTGCACTAGAGAGCTTTACACTCTCTGCAGGACGGATGGCAATTCTGTGATTGAGTATCTGCTCGAGAATGCCAAGCTCCCGAATTTGCGCCAAAGCCGCGTCAAAGACAGCAACGTCCTCCTCACTGACAGAAAGCTTTGAGAACATCAGGAATGTCTGTGCCTCTTGCTCCGTTGTCATATAAGCCAGTGCTTTGATCTTGCCGGCATATTCACTGTGGGTGTTGACCCTTTGCTGACCTCCGTATTCTGAGTCCAGGTACCCCTCTATCCTGCCAAGCAACAACATCTGCGGTAAACGGTCAGCCTGATCCAGTACCACCAGGCTCTGCTTAAACCAGGATTGATTGCTCAATTGGTCAAACTCATCCGAATAGGAAATCCCACGAAGCACGCCCAATTTAAATTTTCGTCCTTTTAGATCCGACAGCTGAGTAATGTTTTGCAGGGCCTGCAGATGTTCCGTGCCCACAAACAACATATTGTGCCCCTGGCGAAAAGGCACGGTAGAAAATCTTGCATAACGTTCACGCTCGGGCGTTTTGGCTGCAGACAAAGCCATATCATACGCGCCCAACTCCACTTCTTTGAGGATCCGTTGCCATGGCGATTCCACCAACTCAAACTGAAAGGGGCTTTGTGCGAAGACTGCTTGGACGATATCGATATCGATGCCCGACCATTCACCGGATGGACTCTTCTCGCGATAGAGAGGGCGTTCCTGAATACCGATCAGGAAAGTGCGTTTACCTTCATCCGCCCAGGCACTGAAGCTGGCTAAGATCAAAATGCAAACGACGACTTTGAACATTGGCTACCTTTAACAACCACTGATGCACCAAAAGCTGCTTCTAAAGCATATGCTTATTCAGGGTGTCTGACCAGTGAGAAAAGGCGCCCGCAGGCGCCTATTTTGCTTATAGAAGGGGCGCGATAACCAAACTGACAATGGCCATCACATTGATCAGAATGTTCATGGAGGGGCCGGAGGTATCTTTAAAAGGATCGCCTACGGTATCGCCGACGACGGCAGCCGCATGAACTGCAGAGCCCTTACCGCCATAGTTGCCTTTTTCCACGAATTTTTTGGCATTGTCCCAGGCGCCCCCGGCATTGGCCATCATCAGCGCCAGCAGCACACAGCCAAGTAGCGCTCCACCGAGCATCCCGCCTAAAGCGTGGGGGCCCAATCCAAAACCAACGATGGGTGGTACGGCTACTGCCAGCACGCCGGGCAAAATCATTTTCTTCAACGCGGCTTGCGTGGCGATATCTACACACCGCGCGGTATCAGGCTGCGCGGTTCCTTCCATCAGCCCTTTTATTTCGCGGAACTGACGGCGAATTTCCTGGATCATATCGAATGCCGCATCGCCCACTGCAGTCATGGTGATTGAGGCAATCAAAAACGGCAGGATGCCACCAATAAACAATCCTACCAATACGATGGGATCGCCTAAGTGTAAGGTGAAGTGGTCATAGCGATTGCTCATGGTTTCCACAAAAGCGGCAATAATGGCCAATGCCGCCAGCGCCGCTGCACCAATTGCAAACCCTTTACCAATGGCTGCAGTGGTGTTACCCAGCTCATCCAACGAATCGGTAATGGCGCGGGTTTCTTTGCCCAGACCGCCCATCTCGGCAATACCCCCGGCATTGTCTGCTACCGGGCCATAGGCATCTATAGCCATGGTAATACCCACAGTGGCCAGCATGCCGACTGCGGCAATACCAACACCATACAGGCCGGATAAAGTGGTAGAGAAGTAGATGATGGCGCAAATGGTCAGCACTGGGACCACCACCGACTGCATCCCCACGGACAAACCGGTGATCATCACAGTAGCGGGACCGGTTTCACCGGCCTTGGCAATTTTGCGAATCGGAGAGGAGGCGGTGTAATACTCAGTGACCAGACCGATGATAATACCGCCCAGCGCGCCTGTTAATACTGACCACCAGACTTCAGTGGCAATACCCACCTGCTGGATCACGAAATAAGCTGCGATAATAAAGATAAGGGCAGCCGACATGGTACCGGCACGAAGTGCTACATCGGGCTTACTGCCGGACATCACTTTGACCAGCAGAATGCCTAATACCGAGCAAAGCAGACCGGTAGAGGCCAACGCCAGGGGCAGAAACATCAGTGATTCTCTGCTGCCCAAGGCACCGACCACCATAGTGGAGGCGATGGCGATAGTGGCAATCATGGAGCCACAATAGGATTCGAAAATATCCGAACCCATACCGGCAACGTCACCCACATTGTCACCGACGTTGTCGGCAATCACGCCAGGGTTGCGAGGATCATCCTCGGGGATCCCGGCTTCAACCTTACCCACCAAATCGGCACCCACATCGGCGCTCTTGGTAAAAATACCACCGCCCACCCGCGAAAATAGTGCCACTACTGAAGCGCCCATACCAAAGCCATGAATTACATGGGCGGTTTCGGGGTCGCCACCAAAAAACCAATACAGCATACCCAAACCCAACAATCCCATGCTGGCCACACAAAGTCCCATAATGGAGCCACCCATAAAGGCCACGGATAGTGCCTCTGCCGCGCCTTTATCGTGAGCGGCCTGGGTGGTGCGCACATTGGCTTTGGTGGCAGTAAACATGCCGATATACCCGGCTAACGCGGAACAAATGGCACCTACTGCAAATGCGAGTGTCGTGTCAGGACCTAGCGCAAAATACAGCGCGATGCCCAGAGCCAGGGCAAAGGTAAACAGCATCTTATATTCACGATGCATGAAGACCATGGCCCCCAGATGGATTTGATCGGCAATGGCACCGATGGCTTTATTGGTCACAGGAATGCGCTTGATTAGCGCATAAATAATAAAGGCAAAGACCAGGCCAAGCAGGCCCAGTAATGGCGGCAAGTAAAAATATTCAGTCATGTTTTCCCCTGAAGTTACATCAATGTTACTGACGCTTATTGCGCCCGGGGTCTATACCAAGCCTGCCCATCAACGACGGGTTTGATATCGCTGCCATTACCACACCAGAGGCAGTCTTACCCCTTTGTTTTCGTTAGTAAATTTCAAGAATGCTTAGTGACTATAACCCCGCCCTGCCATTATGTCAGCCTGCTATTTGTGCAAATTGCATATTTTTAATGCAAGGTGGCTGCTCCACCTCATTTACATTCCCTAACACTTGGGGACTTTTCTGCAACGCCATTTCCGTTAACGTAAGCGGGTAAAAAACTTGCTGACCTTGGTCGGCCCCAATCAGGAACGCACAGAATGAAAAAGACTCTAGTCGCTCTGGCCCTATGCGGCGCATTCTCTCCGATGCTGGCGATCAGCGCAGAAAACACCACTTCACCTCAGGCTATAGTTGCCGCTGAACAAAGCGAAAGCGTCAAACTCACAACCCTGACAGATCAGTACATCGAAGAGACTTTGCCACGTAACCCCATCAATGCCATGTTTTTTGGTGACAACAGATTTAATCATCTGTGGCCCAACAGTCTGACTGAAACCTTTATTCAGGAAGGGGTGGATATTGATAAGAAGTATCTGGCTGCACTGAAGAAAATTGATAAGAGTAAACTGCAGGGTCAGGATATTTATACTTACGACATCTTCGAAAATAATCTGAAGAGCAACCTTGAAGGCAGCGAAATCCCTTTCCAGCTATTACCTCTGAATCAATTTATTTTCAGCCCCCATAACTTCTTTGTGCAACTGGGTTCAGGCCTGAGCGCACAGCCGTTTAACAACGCCCAGGACTTTGAAAACTTCCTCAAGCGAGCCGAAGGTTTTGTTGTGTGGATGGATCAGGCCATCATCAATATGCGCGAGGGCATCAAACAAGGCGTGGTCCAACCCAAGCCGGTAGTGAAGTCGATGATCCCGCAGATGCAGGCGCAAGTCATTGATGACCCCAGCCAAAGCCCATTAATGGGTCCGCTCAATAACGCTGGCGAAAAGCTCAGCGCAGAAGAAAAAGCCAAGCTCGAAAAAGCCTATCTGGCACTGATTGAAAAGCGTATGACGCCAGCCTTTAAGCGAATGGCCGACTTCCTGCAAAATGAGTATTTGCCCAAGGCCCGTGAAAGCCACGGCCTGGCGGGCATGCCGGGGGGTAAGGCCTGGTATGAGTATATGATCAAGGTCAATACCACCTTGCCCCTGACCGCCGAACAAATTCATCAAACCGGTCTCAATGAAGTGGCCCGCATCCACGATGAAATGCGTACCGTAGCCAAAGAGGTGGGCTTCAAGGGCAGCCTGGAAGAATTCTTTACTTATCTGGAAACCGATCCCAAGTTTTATTTTGAATCGCCGGATGATGTGCTTAACGCTTACACCGAACTCAAAGAAAAGATGGCCCCACTGGTCAGCAAACTGTTCAGCACCATTCCTAAAGCCGACTATGTGCTTAGAGCCTATCCGGAAGCACAAGCCAAGTCAGCGCCTGGCGCTTCCTATATTCCAGCGGCCGCAGACGGCTCGCGTCCGGGTGTCTTTTTCGCCAACACCTTCAATCTTAAGGGGCAGCCTAAATACGGCACCGAGACACTGTCTATTCATGAAGCCGTGCCCGGCCATCATTTCCAGCTAAGCCTGCAAAATGAGATTAAAGGGTTACCGAAAATCCGCACCCAGAACTTCTACACCGTGTACGCCGAAGGCTGGGCCTTGTACGCAGAGAGCCTGGGTAAGGATTTGGGCTTTTTCACCGATCCCTACCAGTATTTCGGTAAACTCAATGCTGAGCTGTTCCGCGCCATGCGTTTAGTGGTGGATACCGGGTTGCATCACAAGGGCTGGACCCGTGAGCAAGCCATTGCCTATATGATGGATAACTCGACCATGGTGGAGTCCGATGTGACCGCCGAAGTGGAGCGTTATATGGTCATGCCTGGTCAGGCCCTGGCTTATAAAACGGGGCAGTTGAAGCTCCAGGAGCTGCGTGACATGGCACAGAGCAAGCTGGGTGATCGCTTCGATATCAAGCACTTCCATGACTTGGTGCTGCTGGATGGTCCGCTGCCCATGCCATTGCTGGAAAGAAAAGTGCAGCAATGGATAGACAGTGCTGGCGGGAATGGTGCCGCTGTTGCTCAATAATTGGGTATATTAGGCCTTAAGCGGCGGGTTTTCGCCCGCCGCTGGTTTTATCTTCGCCAACTGACCGCTATAATCCGCGCACCCGTTTTTTCACCATTAAGGATTGCGCGATGAGCTTGAATGCCGTGCCTGCTGGCAAGAACCTGCCAGAAGAAATCAATGTAATTATCGAAATCCCGGCCCACTCGGACCCGGTAAAGTATGAAGTGGACAAAGAATCCGGCGCCATTTTCGTTGACCGCTTTATGGCCACTTGTATGCACTACCCCACCAACTACGGTTATGTGCCTCATACTCTGTCTGAAGACGGCGACCCGGTTGATGTGCTGGTGATCACACCTTTCCCACTGCTGGCCGGCTCTGTAATCCGCTGCCGTCCGGTGGGTGTACTGAAGATGACTGACGAGTCTGGCGCCGATGCTAAAGTCTTGGCCGTACCGGCAGACAAACTCTCCACCATCTATCGTGGTATTACCGAAATTGATCAGGTCCCAGAGTTGCTGCTTAAGCAAATCGAGCACTTCTTCGAGCACTATAAAGATCTGGAACCCAACAAGTGGGTCAAGATTGATAAGTGGGCCAATGCTGCCGAAGCCAAAGAAGAAATTATGTCCAGCGTGAAGCGTTACAACGACGCGCCAGACAAACCTGCGTTCTAATGCATAAAGCCGGCGACAGCCGGCTTTTTTTATGGGCAAATGCTCTGCCTTAAAATGGTACAATAGATGCCGTCTTGCACGGAGACTGCCTTTGAAAACGTTGCAGCACATTCGCCACAATCCCCAATATTTGCTTTTGGCAATGGCATTTGTCATGCCGCTCACGTTCTCGGTGTGGAATGCGCTGCTGAATAACTTTGTAATCGAAGCAGCAAATTTCAACGGCGCCCAGATCGGTCTACTGCAAAGCCTTCGCGAAGTACCAGGATTTCTCGCCTTTACAGCAGTTTTTCTATTGCTGGTGCTAAAGGAACAGACCTTTGCCTTGCTGTCTTTAGCTCTGTTGTCGGTGGGCGTGGCCATCACTGGCTGGTTTCCCTTCGAGATTGGGCTCTATGCCACCACGGTGCTGATGTCCATCGGCTTTCACTACTTTGAAACCATCAATCAATCATTAACCCTGCAGTGGCTAAAAAAAGAGTATGCCCCTGCTTTTATGGGGCGTCAGTTGGCGGTTAGAAGCTGCGCCTCGTTGCTGGCCTATGGCGCTATTTGGGTACTAATGGAGTATGTCGGCATCGGCTTTAACGCCATGTATATGCTCGCTGGTGGTGCCGGTCTGCTGGTGGTCATCTTCTTATGGGTGTTCTTCCCCCGCTTTGAGCAGCCGAGCTTGCAACACAAGCATTTACTGTTACGCAGGCGGTACTGGCTTTACTACTGCCTGACCTTCTTTAGCGGCGCCAGGAGGCAGATTTTTATTGTCTTCGCCGCGTTTATGATGGTGGAAAAATTTGGCTATACGGTAGGCGAAATCAGCCTGCTGTTTATGCTTAATTATGTGTTCAATCTGTTGTTTGCTCCGGCTATCGGGCGTTGGATTGCCCGCGTCGGCGAACGCAGTGCACTGGTATTTGAATACTGTGGTTTAATATTGCTGTTTGTCAGTTACGGTATAGTGGAAGATGCCCGCTTGGGTGCCGCGCTCTATGTGGTCGATCATCTGCTGTTCGCCTTGGCAATTGCCATGAAAACCTATTTGCAGAAGATTGCCGATCCCAAGGACATTGCCGCCACCGCCAGCGTCAGCTTTAGCATCAACCATATCGCAGCGGTGATTATCCCCGCGCTCCTCGGCGTGGTGTGGCTAACCTCCCCCAGTTTGGTATTTTTTATCGGCGCAGGCTTTGCCTGTTGCTCTTTGCTACTGTCATTGAATATTCCGGCTATCCCTCAACCCGGCAATGAAGTGCGTAAAAATCCTTTTGGTTGGGCCAATCAGCCAAATCTTATTCCTGAATCATCCAAGGTGTGAATAGATGAAAAAGTTGTTATCCCTGTGCCTGTTTCTGCTACCACTTACCTCCATGGCTGCGCCCAAAGAGCTTTATTGGGAAGACCTCGCCCCACAAGACTTCGTGATGCCAGAACAGTCCGTCCTACATGATGGTAGCAATATGGCGCAGATTTCACCCAATGCTCCGATAGTGAAGGAGTTAGATGGCTTGGAAGTAAGGATCCCAGGTTTTGTAGTGCCATTAGAAGGAGATGATAAGACCCTGACAGAATTTCTGTTGGTGCCCTACTTCGGTGCTTGCATCCACGTGCCGCCACCACCGGCCAACCAGATTGTCTATGTGCAGTTTGAAAAAGGCGCTTTGATTGACAATCTCTACGATGCGGTTTGGATCACCGGCACTTTATCTACGCAAGGTTGGAGCGGAGATATTGCCACCGTGGGCTATCGCCTTAAAGGGATTAAGGTTGAGCCTTATGAGGGCTAACCAAGCCATCTGATGATTCGAGCTTACAAAAAGGAGGGACAACTAACGACGCAGCAAGCTGCTTTTGATTTTTTTCTGGAAACTTGGTGAAGGCTAATCTAGCTTTTGACATGACTAGGTAAGCTTTTGATGCACAATAATTTCTCCTGCAAAAGGATCATCTGAATGAAGCTATCACGTTTTCGCTCGCTGCAAGGATGCCTGTCACTGGTTTTCACTGCTGGCATTGTATTTGCGCCTGCACTACGCGCAGACATTGCCATTATTGCTCATCCGAGCAATAACAACTCGCTCTCCGCCAAGGATGTTGAACGCCTTTTTACCGGCAAGACCAAGTCGTTTGCCGATGGCACTAAAGCCGAACCTCTTAACTTGGTGAGTTCTCAGGGCAACCGGGAAGCATTTGACCAACAGTATTTGGGCCGCTCGACCACGCAAGTATCGGCGTTTTGGTCACAACAGATCTTTACCGGAAAAGGTATGCCTCCTAAAGAGGTAGGCTCAGACGCCGAAATGCTCAAAGAAATAAGCTCCAATCCCAATGCTATTGGCTACGTAGATAGAGCCGCGGTAGACGGCAGCGTAAAAGTGATGACCATCAACTAGGAGAGCAATACATGAAAAGACTAAGCTATATCGCACTCGCCACCGTATTGGCTTTCCCTGCCGCAGCAGAAATCCAGATCAATGGTTTTGCCAATTTCATCGGCGGCATGACCACCAATGACGAAGACAGCGTTTATGAATACGATGGGGATTTAGGATTCACACCCAACAGTCTGGTAGCCATTCAAGTACGTTCTCAAATTAGTCCCGAGCTTTCCGCCACCGCCCAGCTGCTTGGTCGCGGCTCAGAAGACTATGACGCCAAATTTGAGTGGGCCTATTTTACCTACAACCTCAGCGAGCAGAGCAGTTTAAGTGGTGGCCGTCTGCGCCTGCCGTTATTTAAATATTCAGCATCGCTGGATGTTGGCTATTCCTATCATTGGATTGCGCCGCCCTCTTCCGTTTATGACGTACCATTTAATAACGTTGACGGTATTCGCTTCGATCATCAAAGCAATGTGGGTGACTGGGACTACAACATTCAGCTGGTGGGCGGCAGTAATACCTCAGATGTGAATATCGCGGGCCAAAGCGCCGAACTGGAAATTAAAAATATCCTGGCCATTTCCGCCTCTGCCAGTCGCGATGGGTTTTCTGCCAGGGCACTACGCGCCGTTGGCAAAGTCAGCATCAGCGCGCAAGCTCTTGATCCTCTGCTTGATGGTCTCAATCAGTTCTCACCAATTTTGCCAAATACTGCGCTTTTGGCTGAACAAATAGATACTACCGATGAAAGCGGAACATTTTCAGAAATCGCCTTGGATTACGATGCTTTTGATTGGTTCGTAGGGGCTGAATTTACGCGCATCGAGTTGGACGATGGCTTGATTTCTGAAAATCAGGATGCCTGGTATGTGACTGCCGGTATGCGACTAGGGAAGTTTACCCCGCACATCACCTATGAGGTGTATGAAGCCGATGAAAATAAACAAGGCCTGGCATTAGCGAATGGTTTACCTTTTGTTATTAATACCGGTAATCCGGCTTTAGATGCAGCCTGGGCAGGCTCTGGTCTGAAACAGGGGGCTACAGGCCTGTTGCTAGGACAGCGGGATGACACCGAAGCTGTCAATCTGGGCTTGCGCTATGATCTGATGTTCGGCTTAGCACTAAAAGCAGATATCACCTGGTATGAAAGCAACCTAAATGCGGCACAAGATGCAACGCTGGTTCGTTTTGGTGCCAATTATACTTTCTAATTTTTACATATTAAGGGTGAGTAGAAATCACCCTTGCCGCTTAATAGTAAAAACATTCGGTAGTGAGACACATGAATTTATTTAACCGTATCTCCATCGCCCAAAAGATTTTGCTAATACCTGTTATTGGCACGGTCAGCTTTCTACTTTATCTGATTATCTCCAGCATTACCGCACTTGATAATGTTGATACCTTGGAACAGGTAAAGAGTAAGCAATTCCCGGCATTAGAGAGTGCTGCCAATGTGCTTAACAACATGAAGCGGGTCAGAGACACTCTAAGCAGTGCGGTCACCACCGGAGATGAGGAAGCCCTTACCAATGCCAGCAGTCTCGCAAAAGAGGTGCGAGAAGAGATGGTCGGCATCAAGAATATCAGCCAGGAATTTACCTCTGATATGGATAGCTTAGGGCAAGAGTTTGATAGCTATTTCAAATTAGCGTACGAAGTCTCCGAATCTATGGTTAAGGGAACGGCTGATTTCAGCAAGCTGGGGCAATTGTCTGCAGATATGAATGGTCGCTATGATCAAACGATATTACAGATGACTGCTTTTAAGGACAGACAAAACCAAGCATTCCAACAGGCCTTTGCAGATGCCAACAGTGCAGCGAAATCATTGGTCACAGTAGGTATTATCATGGGCGTGATTACCACTGTTTTACTCTTTGCTACAGCTCTGCCGGTCATTGCCGGTATCAAAGGAAGCATTGTCCAAGTGGTTAACTCGCTGAAAGATATTGCCCAAGAAAACGGCGATCTGACAGTACGATTACAAACTAAAAGCCAAGACGAAATCGGTGAATTGGTGCACTGGTTTAATTTGTTTATCGAGAAGCTTCAGGGTGTCGTTAAGGATATCGTCAATTCCAGTTTGCCCCTTTCTAACCTGGCTCAGAATCTTTATCAACTGACCGATGAAACCAACCGCACCATCGATGTGCAGCAACGCAGCGCTGAACAGGCCAAGCAATCAGTGGACAATATGAGCGCCACCGTGGCAGAAGTGGCCGACAGCGCAGCTCAGGCAGCTAACGCAGCGGGAGAGGGCACCGAAGCCGCTGAGCAGGGAAAACAGGTAGTGGAACGCACTGTACGCAGCATTCAGCAGTTAGCCGACAACGTCCGCGAAACGGCAGAAGTAATTACCAAGCTGGAAGGGGACTCCAACAAAGTGGGTACCGTATTGGATGTAATCAAAAACATTGCCGAGCAAACCAATCTCCTGGCCTTAAATGCCGCTATTGAAGCGGCGCGGGCGGGGGAGCAGGGCCGTGGTTTTGCCGTGGTTGCCGATGAGGTGCGCACGCTGGCTTCGCGCACCCAGCAAAGCACCGAGGAAATCCAAGCCACCATTCAGCAATTGCAAAATGCAGCCCGCTCTGCGGTGACGGTGATGAAAAAAGGCACGGAACAGGCCGGTAATAGTGTTGAAACCGCCAATCAAGCTGGCAGCAGCTTGACCGCTATCAACGCCACGATCCAACGCATCAGCGAGATGAACGCACAAATCGCCAGGGCTACCGAAGAACAGCAATCGGTCGCTCGCAGCATTGTCATCAATGTGGATGAAATTCATAAACGCACCCACAGTACGGCACAAAGCTCGGGAAAACTAGCACAAGTCAGCAGCGAGTTGGCCGACTTAGCCAAACACCTTGAGGCCATTACCCGGCAGTTTAAGGTGTGATGTTCGAGGAGCGTCGAGTGAGGGACTCCTCCTTACAGCTACCAACCTAGGTATAAATCTGCTCGGCGCGGTTAAATAGCACCCAGGAAGTAAGTATGTACTTATCACCCGACTTAGGAATATTACCGCGGTGAGTATGGGTGAAGTAGGCGGGGGCGATCACCATCCTTCCCGCCTCTGGCTTGATAGACAGGTCCTGATAGTAAAAGTCCGTTTCGCCGCCTTCTTCCACATCATTGAGATAGAACATAAACAGCAGCATACGGTGCAGTGCATCGTTATGGCCTTGCTGGGGATAGACCTCTGAATGCCAGTACGGGTAGCCCCCTTCACCCTTAGGGTATTTCTGTGCATTGATATCGCCAAGACGAAACAGATACTGCACAAAATTTTGCAAATTCGGCCGGCCCAGTTCCTCAAAGTTATTCTGGGTCAGCTTTACGGGCTGGCCGGTCTGAGGATGCTTTATGGTTAAACCAATAGGGCCAATCAGGGCAAAATAGTATTTGGCAAAATAGTCCATCAGATGTTTGCCGGTGGTTTGCAGCACTTGCGGCAAGAGCGTTTGGAACTCAGGCGCTCGGGTGATTTGCACATCCAGACTGCGTTTCTTGTCCAGATCCACTCCACCGCTGGTCTGCCCTGGCGCTCTGTTAGGGCTTTGCTCAAACTGACGGATAAGAGATTGGCAAAGCTCCAGCGGCAAAGCATCGTCGATCACTTCAATAAACTGACTCATGCCGTCACCATCAGCCTTTCCAGTGCCTCTCTTATTTCAGGCTCGATGGGCCTCGAGCCCTGGGTGTTGTAATCGAAATGGACCAGGGTTGTAAGGCCAGTGGCGCAGTGCTGCCCTTGTTGCCAGACTTCCTGATGCACATCGAAAGAGCTTTTGCCGATACGGGCAATGCCGGTACGCACTTGCACCTCATGGCCGAAATAAATCTGCTTCAGAAAATCAATTTTGTAACTGGCCAATATCAGCGGCCAGTTGTTGAGATCCATGTCTGGGGTAAAGAGCCTGAAAACCGGCTCCCTGGCAGCCTCAAACCAGCCCGCTAATACCGTGTTGCTGACATGGCGCAGGGCATCGGTTTCATAAAACCTGACGGTGAAGTTTTGGCTTAGCATCAAGCCCCCTTATTTTCTAGCAGCGGCTCTAAGAAACGGCCGGTATGGGATTGCGGTGAATCGGCAATCTTTTCCGGGGTGCCTTCGGCAATGATCTGACCGCCGCCTGAGCCACCTTCAGGCCCCAGATCTACCAGGTAATCGGCGGTTTTTATCACATCCAGGTTATGCTCTATCACCACCACGGTATTGCCGTGATCGCGAAGACGGTGCAATACCTGTAACAACTGCTTAATGTCGTGGAAATGCAGACCGGTGGTCGGCTCATCCAAAATATACAACGTCTTGCCAGTGTCCCGCTTGGACAGCTCCCGCGCCAGCTTCACCCGCTGCGCTTCGCCGCCCGACAAGGTGGTGGCGCTTTGTCCCAGACGAATGTAAGACAAGCCCACATCCATTAAAGTTTGCAGTTTGCGGGCGATGGCCGGGATCACATCAAAGAATTCCCTGGCATCCTCCACCGTCATTTCCAGCACTTCGTGAATGCTCTTGCCCTTGTATTTGATTTCCAGGGTTTCACGGTTGTAGCGTTTACCCTTGCACACATCGCATGGCACATAGATATCCGGCAGGAAGTGCATTTCCACCTTGATCACGCCATCGCCCTGACAGGCCTCACAGCGACCGCCTTTGACGTTAAAGCTGAAACGTCCGGGCTGATAGCCGCGCGAACGGGCTTCCTGAGTGCCGGAAAACAGCTCACGGATGGGAGTAAATAGCCCTGCATAGGTAGCTGGGTTGGAGCGCGGTGTGCGACCAATGGGGCTTTGGTCAATATCCACCACCTTATCTAAGTGTTCCAGGCCCTTCACCTCGGTATAAGGTGCCGGTTCACCCACCGTGGCATTGTTAAGCGCCTGATGGGCAATCACAAACAGGGTGTCGTTAATCAAAGTCGATTTGCCGGAACCGGAAACGCCGGTAACGCAGGTCATCAAACCGATGGGCAGGCGCAAATTAACGTCTTTAAGGTTATTGCCCCTGGCACCCGACAGCTCCAGCCAATGCTCTCCTAATGGCGTGCGCTTGGCAGGCACTTCAATTTGTTCCCTGCCAGACAAGTACTTACCCGTTAGGGAGTGCTCACTTTCCAAAATATCCTTGAGCTGTCCTTGCGCGACGATGTGGCCGCCATGCACACCGGCACCGGGGCCAATATCGAGGATATAGTCGGCGGCGCGGATAGCATCTTCATCGTGCTCGACCACTATCACCGTATTGCCCAGATCACGCAGGTGGGTCAGGGTTGTCAGCAAGCGCTCGTTGTCCCGTTGATGCAAGCCGATAGAGGGTTCATCCAATACATACATTACGCCTACCAGACCGGCACCAATCTGACTGGCCAGACGAATACGCTGGGCCTCACCACCGGAGAGGGTCTCGGCACTGCGTGACAAAGACAGATAATTCAAACCCACGTTGACCAGAAAACTGAGGCGATCACGGATTTCCTTTAGGATTTTCTCGGCAATTTGCGCGCGCTTACCGCTTAACTCCAAGGCCTCAAAAAAGCCTAAAGACTCAGCAATGGAAAGTTCGGTCACTGCAGGCAAGTTGGTTTTGCCAATAAACACATGGCGTGCTTCCTGACGCAAGCGGCTGCCACCACAGCTATTGCAGGGTTGATGACTTAAATATTTGGCCAGCTCTTCGCGCACCGCATTGGATTCCGTTTCGCGATAGCGCCGCTCCATATTGGGGATAATGCCCTCGAAGGGATGCTTGCGTTCCATCACATCGCCACGATCGTTGATGTACTTGAATTTGATGGAGGTGCCTTTGCTGCCAAACAGCACTACCTCTTTGGCCTTATCATCCAACTCCCCCAGGGGCTTGGTCAGATCGAACTTGTAGTGTTCGGCCACGGCCTGTAGCATCTGGTAGTAGTAGTAACTGCGCTTGTCCCAGCCACGAATAGCGCCACCGGCCAGGCTCAGTTCGTCATTGCTGACCACTTTGGTGGGATCGAAAAACTGCCTTGTGCCCAAGCCGTCGCAGGTCTGACAGGCACCAGCCGGGTTGTTAAAGGAAAACAGGCGTGGCTCTAACTCGGCCATGCTGTAGCCACAATGGGGACAGGCAAAATTGGCAGAGAAAACTATTTCTTCGCGGCCTTCTTCTTCCATCCAGGCAATTTTGGCGGTACCGCCGGACAAGCCCAAGGCGGTCTCAAAGGATTCGGCCAAACGCAGTTGCAGGTCATCACGGACCTTGAATCTGTCCACCACCACTTCAATGCTGTGCTTTTTATGCAGATCCAGGGTCGGGGGGTCAGACAAATCACAGATTTCGCCATCGATGCGGGCGCGGATAAAGCCCTGAGCGGCAAGGCTTTCCAGGGTCTTGATATGTTCACCTTTACGCTCTTGCACCACAGGCGCCAGTAGCATCAACTTGCTGCCTTCAGGCAACGACAATACCTTATCCACCATCTGGCTTATGGTTTGAGCATCCAGCGGCACATTGTGGTCGGGACAACGTGGCTCGCCCACCCGGGCAAACAGCAGACGCAGATAGTCGTATATCTCGGTAATAGTACCCACAGTAGAGCGCGGGTTGTGGGAGGTAGATTTCTGCTCGATGGAGATCGCCGGTGACAACCCTTCGATATGATCCACATCGGGCTTCTCCATCATCGACAGGAACTGACGGGCATAAGCGGAGAGGGATTCCACGTAACGGCGTTGCCCTTCGGCATACAGGGTGTCAAAAGCCAGGGAAGACTTTCCTGAACCAGACAGGCCGGTGATTACAATCATTTTGTCCCTGGGCAGGGACACATTGATATTCTTCAGATTATGAGTGCGCGCGCCGCGTACCTCTATCTTATCCACGTGTTGTTATCCCGGTGCATATGAAAACCCCTAGTATTGCATAATCGGCTGCGGCAAAACGAATGAAATTTCCCTTTGGATCATCTACTTCAGGGCTTTGGGATGTAAGCTTTCACCCCCCTCCCCCTCATGCTAAACTTCGCGCCCTGATTGATTCGAGCCCCATTTTGAGTTGAACCACACCGAACTTCGCGCCGCCACCTCGTTGGCTTTTGTTTATGTGCTGAGAATGCTCGGCCTGTTTATGGTCATGCCTGTATTGGCATTACTGGCGCTTGAGTATGCCGACTATTCGCCGCTGCTACTGGGGCTGGCTATTGGTGGCTATGGTTTAACCCAAGCCGTATTACAAATTCCAATGGGCATGCTCTCCGACCGCATCGGTCGCAAACCGGTCATTGTGGCGGGACTGGTGATGTTTGCCTTCGGTAGTTTGGTGGCAGCTATGGCAGATAGCCTGATGTGGGTAGTTATCGGGCGTATTTTACAGGGAGCCGGCGCCATTGCCGGAGCGGTGATGGCGCTTGCTGGCGACGTTAGCCGTGACAGTCAACGCCCCAAGGTGATGGCAGTAATCGGCGTATCCATCGGCTTTTCATTTTATTTGTCACTACTGCTTGGTCCCTTATTATCAGAGGACTATGGCTTAAGCGGCATTTTCTGGGCCACCAGCCTGCTGGCCCTGGCCTGTATTCCTTTAGTGATTTTTGTGGTACCCAAGGCACAAAATCTGGCGCCCAGTGGTGATACCCTGCCCCGGCTCAAGGACCTGGGCGCTTTATTGATGGAGCCAAAGCTGCGAAAACTCAATTTCAGTGTATTGGTTCTGCACTTGCTGATTACGCTGTTGTTTATGCAATTTCCTAAACTGCTGGTCGCCCAAGGCTGGCCATTGGACAGTCATTGGCAGATTTATCTGCCCGTCTTACTGCTTTCGGTGCTGGCCATGGCAATGCTGATGCGTCTCTCCAAACGCCTTGGTGCAAGTAAGGCGCTGAAGCTATCCATATTGCTGCTGACGCTGGCTTTTGCCGGCCTGGCATTAGTCAGCAATCAGTGGCTGTTATTGCTGATGTGCTGGCTGTTTTTTACCGGCTTTAACTATCTCGAAGCCAACCTGCCGGCGCTGGTATCCAGTCTGGCCCCAGCTGGCAAGAAGGGCTCGGCCATGGGCGCCTACGCCAGTTTTCAATTTTTTGGTGCCTTCTTAGGTGGAAGCCTGGCGGGCGTCATTGGGCAGTATCTGGGCAATGCCTGGCTATTCCCGGCGGCGGCGCTGCTGAGCCTGATTTGGCTTTTCTTATTGGGCGATATGGCTGGTGGCGCTGGCCATTTAAAACGTTATACACTAGCGGTTAATCCGGCCAACGGACCCATCGAACAGATTGTGCAGGAATTACGGCGCATGGCAGGTGTCAAAGACATTACCTTGGTACCTGAGGAATTGGCCATCTACCTCAAGGTAGACAGTCGTCAGTTCAACCTGCGGCAAGCCAGGCAGGTGGTAAATTCCGGCCTCCCCCCGCAAGCATAAACCGGCGTTGGGCCACAGAAGATTTAGGAGCGAGTATGGCAAGCAAAGGCATAAATAAAGTAATCCTGGTGGGTAACCTCGGTCAGGACCCTGATGTCAGGTACACCGCCAACGGCAAAGCCGTGGCCAACCTGTCCCTGGCGACCTCTGAGAGCTGGAAAGACCAAAGCGGTCAGATCCAGGAAAAGACGGAATGGCACCGTGTAGTGATGTTCGGCAAGCTGGCTGAAATCGCTGGTGAATACCTGCGCAAAGGTAGCCAAGTGTATATTGAGGGTAAATTGCAGACCCGCAAATGGCAGGACCAGCAAGGCCAGGATAAATACACTACCGAAATCGTGCTCGATCCCTTTACCGGTGTTATGCAGATGCTGGGTGGCAACAGTGGTGGCGGTGGCAGCCGCAGCCAAGGCGACAACCAATACAATCAAGCGCCTCAGCAACAGCCGCAATATTCACAGAGCGCCCCGTCTTACCAGCAACATCCTAATCAAGGTGGTAATCAGGGCAATCAAGGCGGCAATCGTCCGCCGCAGAATCAATCCAGGCCTCAGCCCAGTCCTGAGCCGGACTTTGACTTCGACGACGATATTCCGTTCTAAACAATACGCTCCAAAAAACCCTGCTCCGGCAGGGTTTTTTATATCTGCCAGATAGGCTGTGCCTGTAGAAAAAGCTCAGCCAGTCCATTTCGATTTTTATATTTGCTCAAATGCTTCTACGCTAACTTTTAGCCATTGCAACATTGCGCCTTAAATCAAAGGGCCAGGTTTCTTTGTCCAAATATGCTGATTACTCATGCTTTTTCTTCTCTTCACCGGTGTTCGCCTGCATTGTGTTGTTGAAGGTATCAGTGTCCTGACTCATTCACTGAGGCTTCAATCATGAAAGATTGTTATCTACTCTCCATACTCTCATTTCTTTTGAACCCACAATTGCACAATCAAGGCTCGTGGCTACAGAGTAGGTCTCACAAAGTGAAGGCCGACACCTTGGGCTATTAGCATGGCATATGACGAAGAGGAGTCTTTGGCAAAGCAATTACTTCACGAAAAAAGTAAGCTTTTGCAATTACAAAAGATGGCAAAAATGCTCACCATTGAGTTTAACAGCGATAATTTTTGCCAAGGAAGTCAATATATCTATGACTTCTTCGAGATCCCGCGCCGAGAGGGCGGTTTTTCTAAAGAGGAATTTGCCGCTGCATTTCCTAAAAAGTACCAACAAGAATTACGTTCTGCCCTATATGAATATGAGGGCACACAACTCACCCACATCAATATCAGCTTTGTTAACCCTCGCTATCAGCGACGTTTTTTGTCATGCAGCATAGATGCCCAAGTTGAACAAACGCTGGTAGTTATTCAGGATATTTCAGAACGCGTAACAGCGGAGAACTTTTCGCGACAAAGTCAGCACAGCTTGGACATTTTCTTGTCACATGTGGCAGAGGCTGTAATTACGATTAATGAAGAAGGCAAAATTGGCAGGTTTAATCCCGCCGCCGAACAGATGTTCCAGTACTCGGCCAGCGAAGTGATTGGTCGTAATGTCAGAATACTGATGCCTGAACCCTATGCCAGCGAGCACGACGAATATATCCATCGATTTCTGGAAACCAGCGAATCAAAAGTGATAGGCAAAAACAGGGAACTTGTCGCCAAACGCAAAGATGGCGAAACCTTCCCTATCTTCCTTAGGGTAGCGGAATTAACAAAGGACACTAACAGCGCCATCATGGGAGGGGCGCGGTTTCTTGCCACCGTCCAGGATCTCTCTGTATGGAACAAACAACAAGAAGCGGTGCAGCGTTCCTATCGCATGGAATCTCTTGGCCAATTGGCAGGGGGCATTGCCCATGACTTCAACAATATGCTTGGGGTGCTGTCGGTCAATCTTGACTTACTTGGACAGGCAAACTTGTCAGAGGCACAAGTGACTCGCTTAGAACGATGTAACAGAAGTGTTGATAAAGCGAAACGCTTAACGCGTAAGTTCTTGCAGTTTTCCCGAAAGAATATGCAGCATGCGCGGGTCGTCGATGCGGTGGCACTGACAAATGGGATGCATGACATTCTTCATCGGCTACTTCCTGACAGGATTGCCTTTCGGATTATCACCCCACCTCTAACGTTACCAATTTTTATCGACCAGGATGACTTTGAAGATTGCATTACCAACTTGGTGATCAATGCCAGAGATGCCATTTCTGACACAGGCCAAATCATTGTTAAAGTCTTTCCGCCCACACCACTATCCAACGAAGAGTCTTTTTACTTACCCGGTAACAGAGACACAATCGGCAGATACATTAGGTTGGACATAACCGATACAGGTTGTGGCATTCCCAAGGACAAACTCCACTCCATCTTCCATCCTTTTTACACCACCAAGAAAAAAGATAAAGGCACCGGGCTCGGGCTAAGTATGGTGTACGCTTTTGTCAACCGCAGTAATGGATTAGTGGCGGTAAAATCCGGCCCAGGCGATGGCACGTGCATGTCCATTTTTTTACCGGAAGCCGATCACAAACAGCTTATATGCAGCGATGAAAGCCAATCCAGCAAAGTGTCAGATATCAGCCTGTTTAAAAGCGAAGGTGAAGAGAAGATACTGGTCATCGAAGATAATCTGGATGTTTTGGCAAGCACCGCAGACACATTGAGATCACTAAACTACCAAGTAATTACATCAAATAGCTCTGAGTACGTGGAAAACATCCTGGATTGTGACCCGGCTATCAACCATGTTCTTTCCGACATTAACATCCCCAATGCCATGAGCGGATTACAACTGTATGAGCTTTTGAAAAGTAAAAACAGGGCTATCAAGTTTGGGTTGATGACCGGCTACTCTGAACAACTACTCAAAGATTGGCCCAAAGACGTTAAGGAAAAAATGGTGCTAGATAAACCCTTCAGCGCATTTGAATTGGCCAGGTTTGTCAGCCAAATGGATAAACTGAATACATAACTATCCGACCGCAAGTAAACGAATAGCTGATGTCTTTGATTGAAGACATTACAACGTTTTAAAAGGAAGTGTTTTATGACAGACATGAAAATTTTACTGGTCGATGACGATCAAGATCATAACGAAACCCTCAGCGACGTATTCTCTGAAAACTATCATGTATTTTCTGCCTGTAGCGGTAGTGAAGCCATACGGAAATTTGCACAAGAACAACCTGATATCGTGTTACTGGACATAGGGTTACCAGATACAAATGGCCATGACATCTGCAGACACTTAAAGGAGTCCCATCCTGACAGCAGTTTTTCGGTGATCTTCGTTTCTGGCCACGACACCAGTGAAGAGGTGCTTAAAGCCTATCAGGCTGGCGCCGATGACTTTATTGCCAAACCCTTTGAGTTAACTGTCTTATCCGCCAAGGTTCGCAAATTAATCTCCTTTTTGGAACAACAACGCAACTTATCCGAAGCAGCCAACCTGACCAGAGAAATGGCCTTTCAGTCCATGGCAGAGGCTGCCAGTTATGGCGCTTTAATTGAGTTTTTCAGGAGAGTGCAAAACAGTACCAATTTGTCTGAACTAGCCAAAGTCTATTTTGAAACCATCGAAGGTATGAACCTGATTAGCAGCTTGCAAATCCGCAGCGATGATGGCGCCGCCACTACCCTCAGTGGCGCTGAATGCGCTTCAAGTCCTATCGAAGAGGAGGTTTTTGACCTACTTAAAGGCGCTGGAAGAATCTACCAATTTGGTCATCGTTTTCTTTTTAATTACAAGCATGTATCGATGCTGATTAAAAACATGCCAAAAGATGAGACTGAATGCGGCCGACTCAAAGACCTGCTATGCATTATCTGCGAAGGCTTGGAAATGAAAGTACAGGATCTTAGACGCCGTAAGGCTTTGGATGAGACACTTAAGGTTGTGCGTCAGGTCAGTCAAGAACTGGTAGCGAAACTAAATGTTTCTGAAGCCGATGCCAGGCAATCGGCCGATCATGCAGCCACCCTTTTTGCTGAGATAGAGCGTGGCTTTCATTTTTTAGATCTTTCTGAAGAGCAGGAAAAATTCTTTGTCAGCCTAATGAAAGAAAGTCGCAGCGAAATGAATGCGTTAACAGGGTACGTGCACCAAATGAAAGGGCAGTTGGAGAAATTAGTCACATCAATGGAAAAGTCACTGCAGTGAAACTGTAAATTCGGCTCTGATTATTGGCTTTGAGAAACTTTTTAACTGGCTTTTTATTCGCAGAACATCTCCCTTGCAAAGAAATACACAGGCCGCCTTTGCCATGCCAAAATTGTTGCTAAGTTGGCAAGACACCCGCTGGAAACTGCTCTGTAACCCCACAACATTAGTCGTGCAGGATTACCATTTTTAAAAACTGATGGCTGCATGCACTACCAATCTTTTTTGAGAGGTTGGCTCAGGCCCTGTCACACTAGCCTTAAAGGCCAATGTCTGCTGTAATGCCTTTATAATAATAAAGAATACCGATTCCAATGCGCATAGGCTGGCGAGATCTAATAAAACGCAAATTGCGGGGGCGCTCTTCTCACCTGATGGTCGGGATAGAATTTGGCCTGCATGCCTTATATTTATCCCTGATTTCCAGTCGCAAAGGCGTTCCTGTATGGAAAGCACAACACAAGCTCCCTATAGACAACTGGCAGGCCTCTCTGGCCGAGTGGGTCAAAGCCAACAAAGCGGTCGGCACTCCATGTCGGGTGGCCTTTTCTACCAACAAGTATCAACTACTACTGGTGGAAAAACCTAATGTCCCAGAACAGGAATTAGGTCAGGCTTTGCGCTGGACAGTCAATGACTTGATTGGTGCTCAGGAAGAGATGTTGGTGGACTATTTTGACTTGCCTGTGCAATCCGCCGGTGCCAATAAGGTTAACCTGGTCGCGGTCTCGCAAGCATTGGTAAAAGAAGTTGTTTATGGGATCTACGAATCTGGTTTGGAACTGCAACATATCGGCATCGAGGAATTGTGCCAGTGCGATTTGCTTGATACGAGCAAAGAGGCCCAAATCACGTTAATTCAGGAGCCGGGTGAAGAGGTTTGTCTGAGTATCATCAAAGACGGCAAACTCTTCTTCTCCAGACGGCTTCGCGGATATGAGCAACTCAGCAGTTATGGGTTGGAGCAAATTCAATCTAGCGTGGTGGATACGCTGAGTTTGGAAATTCAGCGTTCCATGGACTACTTCGAAGGACAACTTCGCCAGGCACCGGTAAAACGTATCCTAATCTGCATGGACACCCCGTTTCAGCAGGATTTGCGACTGATGCTTCAGCAAAATATGGCGTTGGAATGCCAGGTTTTCGATTCTGAAGTGCAACGAGAAAGCGGACTGGAATTCTCGGCGTCCACCATCACCAGTCTCGGCGCAGCGTTTTCCGGTATCCGCCAAGGGCAGGCCGCCTGATGAAACAACGCGTCAATTTTTACTTCGATGAGTTCAAACCCAAACTCACCCTGTTCACCCTGAACACGGTGATTGGACTTTGGTGTCTGGCGCTATTGGTCATCCTGTTTTTCTGGTGGCTAGGTCATCAACAGTGGCAACAACTCAGCGAAGAACAAGAAAACGTGGCCAGTGAGCTACGCATTATGAAAGACACTCTGGATCAACAGAACGCCCGTCAGGGGCAGCCCCCCAACCCCATTCTGAATGCGGAAGTTTTGCAGTTGGACCGGCAGTTGATTAGCAAGACCCAGGTGCTAAAACAGCTTGCCAAGCTGGAGACGAAGCAAAGTAGTGGCTATGGCACCTTGATGGAAGGACTGGCCCGCCAACATCATCCCGATATTTGGCTTAGCCGTATCCAAGTGGATGAACATGGCGTGTTGCTGCAAGGGGGCACGCTGGCCTCAACCTCTATTCCCAAATGGCTCGATGGCCTTAAAGCAGAAGAGTATTTCCGTGGCATGGCTTTCTCCACCGTGCAAATGCAGCGCGATGAACAAGACAGGCTGATGTTCCAGCTAAGCTCCCGGCAAGCCAGTGGTGGGCAACAGCAAGGAGTGGCAGCACGGTGAACTACGCACAACTAAATGACAGGCTTGTGGCCCTCTCCCTGCGCGAGAAATTGATGGTGATTTTCGCCGGCGCTTTTATTGTGCTGTATGGTGGCTATCTGCTGATACTTGAGCCTGCCTCTGCGGCACGGGAGCAAATTACCCAACTCACTCAGTCACAAAAAGCGGAACTGGCCACCACCATTGAAAGATTGCAGAATCTGCGTCCCCAAGATCCCGATGCTGGCCTGCAACGTCGCAAAGCCGAGATACTTGAGCAGTTGAATCACTTAAATCTGCAACTGGAATCACAAACCAGCGAATTGATTCCGGCACAGGCCATGAAAACCGTGCTGCAAGAACTCCTGGCACAAAGTGACAGCCTGAAAGTGATAGAGCTCACCTCCATCGCACCAGTCTTGCTGCAACCCACTGGCCAAGAAGCTGAGGACAATAGTGAAGAAGAGCCGGAAGTGGGGGTCTACCGCCATGGCATCAAACTGGTGCTTGAAGGTGAGTATTTCCAAATTCGTGACTACCTGAAAAGATTAGAATCCTTGCGCTGGCGCCTGTACTGGCAAGGATTTGATTATGAAGTCTTGGAGTACCCGCAAGCTCGTATCACCCTGGAGCTCGGCACCTTAAGCACCGGCAAGGCATTTTTGGGGGTCTAGATGCGAAGAAAATACGTATTTCTGGCAATCGGCTTGATGGCAATGCCCTTGCAAAGCCAGCAGATGGATCCTACCCGCCCACCGCTGGACGTCGGCGTTGCGGGGCAATCCGGCGGCATCCCGCAAGCGGCAATGAAACTGGATGGCATCATTACACGCAACGGCAAACACTTTGCGCTGGTTGGCAAGCAAGCCTTGGGCCGCGGCGATCGACTCGGCGGTCTGGAGATAGTGTCCGTTGAAGCGGATAAGGTATTGCTGCGGGATCAGAATAAAAACGTCACTCTACAGTTGAATATGGCGCAAAACATGAAGAAGAGCGAAGCGAATGGTTTCTAAAACTTTACCAATAAGTGGCCTGGCAAAACGCACTCCGCTTTGGGCGGCGCTGATAGTGCTGCTGTCGGGATGTCATCTCAATGACAACGGTAAAACCGCCCACGCAGCGCTTAAACAAGCTGAGCAGGAAGCACCAAATCCCAGCGATAGCCAGCAACCACTGCAGCAAGTGCCAGAGGAAATTGCCGCCTTGCTTTCAGCAGACGTTATGCAATCCACGCCTGCGACAGAGGCGTTCAATGAACCCAAATACGATATTCAGGCCCAACAAGCCGAAGCAGCCGCTTTTTTCTCCGGTTTGGTCCAGGACACGCCCTTTAGTGTGGCTATCCACCCTCAGGTCAGCGGTCAGATTTCTCTGGACCTGAAGCAAGTCACTCTGCCTGAAGTATTCGATGTGGTCAGCCAACTCTATGGTTTCGACATTCAACGCAGTGGCAATATTTTCCGCATCTATCCGTCAGGCATGCGCACCGAAACCTTCACCGTCAATTATCTGCAAATGAGTCGTATGGGATTGACCCAAACCAGTATCGTTACTGGCGGCGTTTCACAGTATGACAATAGCAATAATCAGGGTAGAAATAGTCAGGGCAACTTTGGCGGCAATCCGCTGACCGGTGGCGATCAGTACGGTAGCAATCAGGCCAGCAACAGCATTAACGGCACCAATATCTCCACTCGCAGTGATTCTGATTTCTGGAGCCATCTTGAAAAGAGCCTGAAAGCCTTTATCGGCCAGGAAGGTGGACGCAGTCTGGTGGTTTCTCCGCAGGCAGGATTAGTCACCGTCAGGGCCATGCCCGATGAACTCCGCGCTATTCGCAGCTATCTGCAGCGCTCAGAGCAAATGATCCAACGCCAGGTAGTGCTGGAAGCCAGGATTATCGAAGTGACCTTAAGCGATGAATACCAACAGGGTATTGATTGGGTGAAAATAACCAATAGCGCGCGCTTAGGCCCTATCAGTTTCTCTGGCGCGACCATCGGCAACTCGGTGAGTAACAGCCTGGGTGGCATTACTTCGCTGAGCTTTTCCACCAACAGCTTCTCAAGTCTGCTGTCGCTGTTGTCCACCCAGGGCAATATGCAAGTGTTATCCAGTCCCAGGGTAACGGCATTGAATAACCAAAAAGCGGTTATCAAGGTGGGAGATGATGAATACTTTGTCACCAACGTGAATAGCGAGCGCATCAGCAGCGGTACCGGTACGGCCGATGAGTTGAGCACCAATGTGGAGCTGACCCCCTTCTTCTCCGGCATTTCACTGGATGTGACGCCGCAAATTGATGAACAGGGCAGTGTGCTGCTGCATGTGCATCCCTCGGTGATTGAAACCCGGGAACAAGAGAAGATTGTGACCCTCAGCAACGGCCAGATAGTGTTGCCGCTGGCGCAGAGCAATATTCGTGAGTCTGATACCGTGATCCACGCCAAATCGGGTGAGATTGTGGTAATCGGCGGGTTGATGCAGACCATTGTCAGTGAAACTGAATCGAGAACACCAGTGTTGGGCAGTCTGCCGGTATTGGGCGAGCTGTTTAAAAATCGCAAAGAACAGGAACACAAAAAGGAACTGGTGATCCTGATCAAACCCACTGTGGTGGGTGCAGGCACCTGGCGTAACCAGTTGTCACAAAGCAGCGAGCAGGTCAGAGATTGGGTTGAGACCAGATAGCCATGTATCTCTACCACTTCGGTTTAAGGGAATTACCTTTTACCCTGACCCCCAACACCAGCTATTACTTCGGTCTGCCCAGCCATAAGCAGGCTTTCGAGGTGTTGAGTTTGGCCCTGAAAACCGGTGAAGGTTTTATTAAAGTCACCGGCGAAGTAGGTACCGGCAAAACCCTGCTCTGCCGCAAATTACTCAATGAGTTGCCGGATCATTTCGAATCAGCCTACATTCCCAACCCCAATCTGAGCCCACAGGAACTGCGCAAAGCGGTAGCGGGTGAGCTGGGCGTGGCGCTGACTGAGAAAGCAGACCAGCAGGAATTTACCCATCGCATTCAGGAACGTTTGATTGACATCCATCGGAGCGGCAAATCTGTGGTCTTGATTATCGATGAGGCGCAGGCCTTGCCGCTGGAAAGCATCGAAACCCTGCGCCTTTTCGGCAATTTGGAGACCGAATCACGTAAGTTGTTGCAAGTGGTGCTATTTGGTCAGCCGGAGTTGGATCAAAAGCTATCCCTACCAGAGTTGCGTCAATTGAAGCAGCGCATTGGGTTTAGCTATCGCCTGAGCGAGATGGATCTGGACCAGTTACAACAATATGTGCACCACCGCATGCAGGTTGCAGGCTATCGCGGCCCCGAGCTGTTCAGCAGAAAAGTGTGTCGCCTGTTGTTTAAGGCTTCGGCAGGCACCCCCAGGCTGGTCAATTTACTTTGCCATAAGGCGTTAATGTTGGCTTATGGGGAAGGGCGCTTACAGATCACTGCCAAAGACATTAAATTGGCCGGCAGTGACACCGAAGCGGCTCAGGCCATCTCAACACCGCTTAGCTGGTGGCTGGCCTGTGGCTTTATCCTTATATTGGCCGCTGTTGGCATTTACTACCTGCCTGGAGTCTTGTGATGAGCGTGATCAACAAGATGCTTCAGGACCTCGAAAAACGTCAGCAACTAGGCGTCAGTGGCGACTATGTGCCTCCGCTCAAGTCGGGCTTTAACAAACTATGGCTGATGTTTCCTCTGCTCCTGGCCGCCGTTTTGATTTGGCAATTTTGGCCCGGTATCCCAGATCAGGCTTTGTCGGTTAGCACGGTGGAGCAAGAGCAGGTAAAAGCGCCAGAACCTAAGCCCATGCGTGAAATACAAGGCGCTCAGGCACAAGCAGAAGAGATACCCGACTTAGCCAGCGAATCCCAGGAGTTGATGGAAACGGCACCAGTAATCGTTGTTGCAGACATACAAACTACGGAGCCTCAAGAGCAAACCACAACTCCACCAACGGCCCCTGATAGCTCCCAGCAAGCGGCACAAAGACTTCCCAAGCCTGACTCCGGCCTCATCAAGGTACAAAGCGCCAAAGAAAATGCCGACACACAATGGCAACGACTGAAATCTCAGGCCGCCAGCGCATTGGCGCAAAACGACACTGGCAAAGCAATAGATTTGCTGCAGCAGATGCTTGCCAAGGCCCCTGACAACGAAGGGGTCCGCAGTAAGCTCGCAGAGCTTTATCTTGGCCGCGGGCAAGCCCAGCAGGCCAAACAACTTTTGCAAAGCGGCCTTGCACTGGATCCTGGTCAACATGGCTTGCGACTTAGCCTGGCTAAGATTTACCTGCTCGATAACAACAACAGCGAAGCTTTGGCCTTGCTGGAGAGCACTAATCCGCCCCTGTCAGAATATGCTGATTACTATGCCGCCCGTGCCCCATTGGCAAGGCAAGAAGGCAATCTGGAACTAGCCGTTGCCGACTACCTGTTACTAAGCCGCTTTCAACCATTGTTAGCAAAATGGCGCCTTGGTCTGGCCATCAGCTTGGATCAGGCTGGTCGCCAACAAGATGCCCTGGGACAGTACCGCTGGCTATCACAGCAAAACCAGGTGGCGCCACAGATACGGGAATTTGTTCAACAGCGTCTTCGAGCATTGGGAGGATAGATGCAACCCAAGTTAAAGATGCGCCTTGGCGACTTGCTGGTGCATGAGAACGTTATTAGCGAAGCACAGTTGCAACAGGCACTGGAAGCGCAGCGTCAAACGGGACGCAAACTGGGCAATGTGCTTACCGATTTGGGGCTACTGAGCGAAGACCAGCTGCTGACATTCCTCTCCCAACAGTTGAACGTGCCCTTTATCGATATTGGGCGGCGCAATCTTGAACCCGCAGTGGTTAAACTCCTGCCTGAAGTACAAGCCCGACGTTTTCGTGCCATTGCCCTGGAAAATAATGCCGATCATATACTGGTGGGCATGAGCGATCCGGCCGACCTGGCAGTATTAGATAACCTTGCCAAGATGCTACCCAAAGCCGTCCGAGTGGCAGTGGTGCGCGAATCGCAACTGTTGGCAGCGCTCGATCGTCACTATCGACGAACCGAAGACATTACGTCCTTCGCCCACGAGCTTGCCAGTGAACATCGCGAAACCGCTGAGTTCGACTTTACTCAGGTGGCAGCCGGGGAAGAAGACACTGCAGTAGCGAGGCTACTCAACTCCATCTTCGAAGACGCGGTGCAGATGGAGGCCTCGGATATTCATATCGAACCTGATGAAACCTTTTTGCGCATCCGCCAACGGGTGGACGGCGTATTGCAGGAGCATCTGGTAAAAGAACGCAACATTGCTTCGGCCTTGGTACTGCGCTTAAAACTCATGTGTGGTCTGGATATTTCGGAAAAGCGACTACCCCAGGACGGCCGTACCCATATCAAGATTAAAGGCCACGAAATTGATGTGCGTATTTCCACCATGCCAGTGCAATTCGGTGAATCGGTGGTGATGCGTTTGCTCGACCAATCCGCCGGTTTACTCTCTTTGAAACAAACCGGTATGCCGCCCAAAATTCTCGAGCGCCTGCGCCTTTTATTGGGACGGCCCCATGGCATGATCCTGGTTACCGGCCCTACTGGCTCGGGAAAGACCACAACCTTGTACGGTGCCCTGAGCGAACTTAACCAGCCGGGCGTGAAAATCATTACCGTTGAAGATCCGGTGGAATACCGCTTGCCACGAATCAACCAGGTGCAAGTCAACACGCGCATAGGTCTAACTTTCGCCAATGTGCTGCGCGCGACTTTGCGTCAGGACCCGGATGTGATCATGGTCGGTGAGATGCGTGATCATGAAACTGCCGAAATCGGTTTGCGGGGCGCCCTTACCGGTCACTTGGTATTGTCTACCTTGCACACCAATGACGCTATCAGCAGCGCTATTCGTCTGCTCGATATGGGCGCCAAAGGCTATCTGGTGGCCAGCTCTTTACGCGGTGTTATCGCGCAGCGTTTGGTCAGGCGCATCTGCGAACGCTGTAAACAGGACTATCAGCCTAATGCAGATGAACGCTTCTGGCTGCGACACTTAGACAATGACCTGTCCAAGCATAATTTTAAACATGGGGTGGGCTGTGCCGCCTGCCACCACACAGGTTACCGCGGTCGAATTGGCGTATTCGAATTGATGGAAATGACCGAAGGCATGATGAATGCATTAAAGAACAGCGATACGGTTAAGTTTGCCGAACAGGCCAGGAAAAATCCCAGTTATACCAGTCTGGCCCAATCTGCCATGGAATATGCGATTGAAGGGGTCACATCCCTGGAAGAAGTGCTAAAACTGGTAGAGATGGTGGCAGAAGAAGAGGAGGCGCCGGCAGCGAGCTGATATGGCAAAGTACAGCTATCAGGCCAGAAATCCCAGTGGTGCCATGCAATCCGGTCAACTTGAAGCACCGGATCAGTCCAGCGCAGCGCAAATTCTGCTCAACCGTAACCTGATTCCGGTCAGCATTGAGCCTTTTGCCGAACCCAAGGAAGCATCGTCCTGGCGTCAATGGCTGGAGCCTAAAGTTGGCCTCGAAGAGCTATCTATTTTTGCCCGACAAATGTATTCGCTTACAAAATCCGGCATTCCCATACTACGCGCTATTACCGGCCTGGCAGAGTCCACTGCCTCAAAGCGCATGGCCGCCACCCTGGAAGATGTTAACGAACAGCTGGAACGGGGCCGTAACCTTTCAAGCGCCATGCACCAACATCCCAAGGTATTTTCCCCCCTGTTTGTCAGTGTGGTGCATGTGGGTGAGAACACCGGTAAGCTGGACGATGCCTTTCGTCTGCTCTCCCAATATTTGGAGCGTGAGCAGGAAACTCGCCGCCAAATAAAAGCAGCTACCCGTTATCCGACCTTTGTGCTGATTGCCATTGTTATTGCCCTCATCATTATCAACCTGTATGTGATCCCGGCATTTTCCGGCATGTTCGCTAAACTCGGAGCCGAACTGCCACCAGTCACCCGCTTTTTGATCGCCATGTCGGATCTATTTCTTTATCAATGGCATTGGCTGTTGGCAGGGGTAATTGGTCTGGTGTGGGGAATGAAGCGCTATTTGAATTCGGAAACCGGGCGGCTTAATTGGGACAGAAGAAAGTTGAAGCTTTATGCTCTGGGTAGCATCTTTGAAAGAGCGTTGCTGTCGCGCTTCGCCAGAAGCTTTTCGATGATGATTACTGCCGGTGTACCGCTTACCCATGCGCTTAACCTGGTGGCAGATGCGGTCGATAACAGTTATGTGGCCAAACGTATCCTGGAAATGCGCCGCAATATCGAAAAAGGCGAAAGTCTGACCCGCGTATGTATCAGCAGCGGTCTGTTTACTCCACTGGTCTTACAGATGATTAATGTGGGCGAGGAAACGGGCCGGGTGGATGAACTCCTGACTGATGTGGCGGATTTTTATGAACGCGAAGTGGAGTATGACCTGCGCACCCTGACCGCCAAAATTGAACCTCTTTTGATCGCGGTGGTGGCAGTGATGGTCGCCGTACTGGCCCTGGGCATCTTTACGCCGATGTGGGGTCTGATGTCCGCGTACCGTGGAGGTGGATAATGAGTAGCCAGAGCGAAAAAGATAACAACCTCAACCGCTGGATCATGCAAATTAGCGTGGTGGTGGTATTCACTTCTCTAATGAGCTTCGCTATTTGGTATCTGCATGAAAGTGAGCCTGATTTAGCCGGCACCACTATGGAAATGCTGGCCGATCGCATGGCCAAAAATGTGGTGGGCGCTAAATGGCAATGGGAAGCGGAAGGGCGCCCTGCGCGCATCTTACAGGTTATCTATGACGAGCAAGGCAAAGAAGTGGACCGCCGCCCCATCGCCATGAGTCATCTGGGACTGCCCAGGGTCGAGCCTGACAAGAAGGGTTGTAACGAACTTTGGCGCGCCCTGCTCAATGTGCCAATGCAAGTTACTGAGTATAAAGTCTTTGCCGAATATTATTCGGGAGAGCAGTTGACAGGAAATGCCTTGGACAGTACCTGCCGCTTCAGGGTATCCATTGGGCCTTCTTTTGATTACAAGATTTATACCGGTCAGATTAAAAAGAACTAGGAAAATAAAATGAACAATAAAGGCTTTACATTAATAGAGCTGGTGATCGTGGTGGTGGTGCTGGGATTACTGGCCGCTGTAGCCCTGCCCCGGATGCTGGAAATTACCGAGGATGCCGAAAAGGCCACGGTGGAAGGCGTAGCCGGTGGTTTTTCTACCGGCGTTGGCTTGATCCGCGCCGAGTGGGAGCTGGAAGGCCGCCCGTCAGAGAACAACGGTACCAATTCCACCTTTGTGGTAGTTGGCGGCGTGCAAATTGCGGTGGATAAAGATACCGGTTATCCCACCGGCGAACAGGCCAATGACACCAGCACCGAGGATGTGGCCCTGGTGGATTTGGACTGTGTCAGTATCTTTAACCTGATTATGCAAAGTGCACCAACTATTACCTCAGACTGGGGCCAGAAGCCCTTTAATAATCACCGCTATTTCACCGCGGCCGGTCAGGGGATTGCGCCTGGTGGCAACGATGTCTGCTACTACTACCTGACGCAGACGATTAAAAACGATGTGAATCAGCCCACAGATAACAGTCGTGGCAATGGTTTTGTTTATGATCCCAGAATTGGTCAGGTGGTGGTTTTTAGTAACTAATTTTGGCATTGCCTAACACGAAATAAAAATCTGTTGCTTTAACGGACAATGGCAGCACAATAGTTCAAGGAATGTTTTCCCATTTAAGAGGCAAGTATATGAATCAACGTGGTTTTACCCTGATTGAACTGGTGATTGTAATAGTGATTTTAGGGATATTGGCCGTTACCGCCGCCCCCAAATTTTTGGATTTAACTGATGATGCTGAAGACGCTGTAGCATCTGGCGTATTGGGTGCCGTCAATTCTGCCGCACAGTCAGCCAGAGCGGCCTGGTTGGTTGCTGGTAGTACAGGCAACTCGGTAACTATCGACGGCGATACAGTCGCAGTAGAAAATGATAACGCCGATGCCGATGGCTACCCCACTGCTACAGCTGCAGGAATCGGTGCCGCCATCGTTGCGCCCAGCGGCTGGTCACAATTCACCTCCACAGCAGCAGGATATATTTTTGTTTCTACGGCAACTAAACCAGCGAACAACACTTCTGATGGAAAAGCCTGTGTAGCATACAATCTTAATGCCAGTGACAAGCCTGTAGCCGTAGCGGGCAGTTTTACTTTTGTTGACGGTGCAGCTGACACATGTGCTTAAGTTAGCTAGAGCCTGACACGGGTCATCCAATGACCCGTCCCTGCCTAGAGCAAAAAATGAAAACCGCCGGCTTTACCCTGGTTGAACAGATTATTGTGATCCTCATCCTGGGTATTCTGGCGGTTTCTGCTTATCCCCTGTTTCAGGGTAAACGGGGCATCAGTGAATATACCTATCAGGCCAGATTAATTTCGGCTCTGCGCCATATGCAAATGCGCGCCATGCAGGACACCCGTAGCAGTACCTGCCACTGGTTCTATTTGGATGCCGATGAATTCGCCCCTACTACCAGCCAGAATTGTGCCGCCCCGGGCACCGCTGATAACAATGCACCCGATTACTTAAAAGCCATTGGCGAAATGGCCAATGACAACGTGACCTTAAGCGGCTACAGCGGCACCCTGTATTTTGACAGTTGGGGCAGGCCGAGAAATGGCTCTGGGGCAATCTGCAGCGCCAGCTGCCGGATTATATTGACCGGCCAGGCTGCCCCTGCGGTGTGTATTGAATCCGAAGGCTATATTCATGGCTGTTAGGTCCAGCATTGGCAACCTGTCCGCTTTTACCTTGGTGGAATTGGTGGCAGGCCTGGCCCTGTTTGCCATTGTTATGACCATCATTCTCTCTACTTTGCTGCCGCAGGCCAGTCGCAGTGTTAATCCCATTATTCAGGTACGCACCGTAGAGCTTGCCCAGTCGCTGCTCGACGAAATGGCCGGCAAAGCCTTCGATGAACAGTCAGATCGCGGCGGCGGCCGCTATCGCTGTGATGAGGATGCCGATGGCAGTGGTGTACTTGAAGCTGATGAAATCTGCACAGTGAAAGCTAACCTGGGCTGTGATGCCGGTGAAACAAGCCGCGATCAGTTTGATGATGTGGATGATTACCGCTGTTTAGACGGATTGAATGCAGTGCAGGCACTGGATACCACCGAGCGTCCCATGAGCGCTGAAGACAAGGCTTTCTATCAGGGTTTTGTGTTGGGTATTAGTGTGGACTATGAAGGTGCCGGTGCGGCACCAACCGACCGCTCTGCCTACAAGCGCGTCCGCCTGACTGTCTCTCCACCAGGTGGGCAAACCATGGTGTTTGGCAGCATCAAAGGCAATTATTGATGAAATCCGTCAAGCCGGCGTTTTATCACTCTCCACCAAGCAATGGCATTGCCGCTGGCTTTACGCTCATCGAGCTGGTCGCGGTGATGGTGATCCTGGGCATTGTCTCCCTCGGCATATTTGGCTTTATCAGCATGGGGGCCAAAATCTACAGCGATGCCAGCGAGCGTGACCAACTGCTAAGCGAAGCCCGGTTTGTATTGGAAAGACTTAACCGTGAGCTACGCAATGCTGTGCCCAATAGTGTGCGCGTCACCTCTGATGGACGTTGCCTGGAGTTTTTACCGAATCAATGGACCACATTTTACAAAGATGTGCCGGTTTCCCCGGAGGTAGCCACCAGCCAAATACAGGTGGTTGAGCTCAAGGATATCGATGGCAACAGCTACAACGTCGTCAGTGGCGATCAGGTGCTGGTGTATCCGGTTTCTGCATCTGCTCTCTATGCCAACAGCAACAATCAGGTACGTAAGACCCTGACCGGCAGCAGTGGCACCGATATGATTACCCTGCAATTGGCAAATGCCACCACCTTTGCCGCCGACTCCCCGGCTTCGAGACTATACATAGCCAAACAGCCTGTCAGTTATTGCGTCTCAAGCGGCGACATATATCGACATAGCGGTTATGGCTACATTGAGACGCAGTCAAATAACCCGGCCAATCCGGTCTTAATGGGCCGCCATCTGGTCAATGATGTTAACGATATCAATGACCGCCCTTTTAATTTTCAGCCGGGCACGCTATCCCGCAGTGCGGCGGTATACTTACGACTGAGATTTAATTTAAACGACGAAAAAGTCGTGTTCAGTAGCGAGGTCCATCTGCCCAATGCGCCTTAAATCACGCACTCAACAAGGCAGTATGCTGATGATAAGCCTGGTGATCTTGGTGGTGATGAGTCTGCTGGCTGCGACTTTGCTGCGTTTGCTTAGCGCTTCTGCCGACACCCTGGTCTATGAAGCTTATGGCCTGCGCGCCCTGCAATCGGCCCGAGCCGGACTGGACAACCAGCTGGTAGCACTATTCCCCACCAGCGGCGCCTCCCAATGCCAAGTCATCGACACTAACCTCGGTACGCTTGACGGTTTTTCCGGCTGTCGCTTCACCAGCCGCTGTCAGCACAAAAGTTATGATGGCGGTGCCATTCAGTACTATCGCCTCACCAGCACCGGCTTATGCCAGGCAGAGGGCTTTGAGGTCAGTCGCACCTTATCGGTGGACGCCCGGGAGATTAATTGATGCGTGCCATGCAATTATTGCTACTGCTGCCGTTTTTCTTGTTTAGTGCTTTTTTGCAAGCTGCGACCTACAGCTTGCCGGCACAGACCAGTTCACTTCCAGGGAATTGCAGCTATGCGTCCGGCCAAATCAGTTGCAGCGGCAATCTGGTTTTCCGAAATAATGAGGTGGTAAACATCACCCAGGCGTTAACCATTGTTATCAGTGGCGATTTGAGTTTTGGCAATAATTTCCGTGTCAATACCAGTGGCAGCGCCAGTAACCTGCAAATTCGAATATCCGGAAACGTCAATCCCAGGAATGGTGCGATCATACGTGCCAACTTAACAGTGGGCGGCTCGTTTAACAGTGCTAATAACCTAGATATTCGCGGCAACCTGACTACTGGCGGCAACCTAAACCTTGGCAATAACTCGGTAGTTACCGGCAACATCACCACAAATAGCGCCAATATAAGCAATAACGCTATTATCAACGGCAACCTGGTAGCGACAAACGTCAGCCTCAGCAACAACAGTAGGGTAAACGGTAATGTCAATGCCACCGGAGCGTTTAACAGCTCCGGTACGGTTACAGGCTATGTGAATGCGCCATGCGGCAAAAACCAAGCCTGCGGTGGCGCTATTGCTGGCCTGCAGTGCGATGAGAACAACAACGTTGGTCCTTGTACCGGAGGTACCACGCCGATTAGCCACTACCGTATTTTGCACAACGCCCAGGGTTATCTCTGCGCTGCCAGCTCCGTTACCATCCAAGCCTGTTCAACCAATACCTGCAGCAGCCTAAGCACTACCCCTGCCACGCTGAACCTTTCCACCAACCTTGGCACCTTAAGCGACAGCAGCCTGAGCTTCACTGGGTCAACTACCATAACCTTGAAAGTGGATAGCATCAGCACAGAGGGCCAGCAAGCCACCTTGTCGGCCTCAGGTGCAAGTCCCAACGCGCCTGTAAGTTGCTGGTCAGGCGCGCAGGCCAGCAGCTGTAAGATCGCCTTTAACACAGTGGGATTGACCGTCAGCAGCGTACCCAATCAGATTGCACAGCAAGGTTTTTCCACTGCCATCAACGTGGGATTAGCCAGCGGCGGTACCTGTGAAACTAATCTGGACGGGCAAAATCTTGAAGTAGCGCTGCAGTGCGTCAACCCGGGCAGCTGCAGACAGGATATGTTTTTGCAAGGGAATCCGTTGTCATCTGCAGGTTCACCCTCCAACTATGTCACCACCACCCTGGAATTCAACAGCGCCGGGCAGGCCACCATTCCGGCAGGTTTCTTACGCTATGACGATGCCGGGCAGGTGCGTTTACTGGTCAGAAACGAAAACGGCGAATCCCTGGGACAAAGCAACCTGTTTGTGGTGCGACCGGCTCAATTGCAATTGCAAAGTACGCTGGGGGCGTCACCTGTTGCCGGTGCGCCCTTCGATTTGACCGTGCAAGCCCTGGGGGCGCTTGGCAATGCCACACCTAACTACCAAAGCAGCAACGCCCAAGTGCGACTGGTGAAAACCAACCCTGTGGCTGGCAGAGGCATTCAGGGAACCCTGACGCTAGGAAATCAAACGAATGTAACCCAGGACAGTGGCTCGGCCTCTTACCAGAATTTCAGCACCCAGCCGGTATTCAGTAGCGGCCAAGTGCAGCTCAATAGTCGCTATTCTGAAGTGGGTAATCTGGAAATAGCGTTTCGTGATGCTGACTATCTGCAAAGCGGCGCACTGACGTCCAACACGCTGGCGCTGGGGCGCTTTCGCCCGGCCTACTTCGATATCACCCACAATAGCCCAACCTTGGCCAACCAATGCTCGGTGTTTACTTATGTGGGCCAACCCTTTGGCTTTGCCACGCCGGTTGAAATCACTTTCAGGCCCCTGAATGCCCAGGGACAACAGATACAAAATTATATCGACAGTTTAAATCGACTGGCTTTTCCCGGCACCCTGCAAGCAGATGATATCGTGTTTGGTGATCTCTCCAGTTACCCGCAGATGCCCGATGTAGCGGAAGGTACACTGTCGCAGATCCAAACCGAGCCTCTGCCAATTTGGTCACTGCAGGGCAGCACTGTCACCTATAACAAAACCAATGTGGTGGCGACCCCATTCGATGCATTGGTTCGCCTGACGTTTGATGATCTCATTCTCAAAGATAGTGACGGTGTGTGTTACCAAACCAGCTACCCTGGTGCCTGTCAGGACTTTTCGGTTGATATGGGCGGCGCCAGAATGCGCTATGCCAGAGCCATGCTGCAAGACACCTATGGCCCGGAAACCGCGCCGCTGCCGCTACCCATGGAAATTCAATATCTGAATACCGGCGGCGAATGGGTACGCAATACTGACGATAACTGTACCCCTTACAATGCGACTAATTTAAGCCTGAGCGCCACCGGCAGTGGTACCGTCACCAGCGGCAAACCGCTATCACAAAACCTTGGCTTTATGCTCAATCCCACACCGAGCCAAGGACAAGTACCAGTAACCTGGACCGTGCCTCAATATTTGCGATTTGACTGGGATACCAGCAACGCCAGTTTGGAAAACCCACAGGCAACGGTCAGTTTTGGTTTGTATCGGGGCAATGATCGCATTATCAATTGGCGGGAAGTGCAATAATGACTCTGTCCCGAAAAAGAGATGTGAGTCAGATTAAATAATATAATTCCGGGCTTTTCGGACATTTTTGGCTTCTAAGGCGAAAAAAGCACATTTTTATACCTAAGCCCTGTCCCTTAACTTGCTGGATAGACCAGGCATTGGTAAAGTTAGCCCATTTCACCATTTGCCAATTTTTCGCGCCCCTTTCCCAAGCGTCGGCGCACTTTAAGGACCAGGTCAGTTCATGTTTAAAAAGCTTCGCGGGATGTTCTCCAATGACTTATCTATCGACCTCGGTACGGCCAACACCCTGATCTATGTAAAAAACCAGGGCATAGTGCTGAACGAGCCTTCGGTTGTTGCTATTCGCCAGGAAAGAGCCGGCGGCCCCAAGAGCGTCGCGGCCGTGGGTAGCGAAGCAAAACGCATGCTCGGTAGGACCCCAGGTAACATCAAAGCGATTCGTCCCATGAAGGACGGTGTGATTGCAGACTTCTACGTTACCGAGAAAATGCTGCAACACTTTATCAAACAAGTGCATGACAACAATTTCCTGCGCCCCAGCCCGCGCGTGCTGGTTTGCGTACCTTGCGGTTCGACCCAGGTTGAACGCCGCGCTATCCGGGAATCAGCGCTGGGTGCTGGTGCCCGTGAGGTGTTTCTGATTGACGAGCCCATGGCAGCTGCCATTGGCTCAGGATTGCCGGTTTCAGAAGCCACTGGTTCAATGGTGGTGGATATCGGTGGTGGTACCACGGAAGTGGCCATTATCTCCTTGAACGGTGTGGTCTATTCGTCCTCCGTACGTATCGGTGGTGACAAATTCGACGAAGCCATTATCAACTATATCCGTCGTAACTTTGGCTCATTGATTGGTGAAGCTACCGCTGAGCGCATCAAACACGAAATCGGCGCCGCCTATCCAGGTGAAGAAGTCCGCGAAATTGAAGTGCGTGGCCGTAACCTGGCAGAAGGTGTACCCAGAAGTTTCACCCTTAACTCCAATGAGATCCTTGAAGCCCTGCAAGAGCCGCTGACCGGTATTGTGTCTGCGGTAATGGTGGCACTTGAACAATCTCCACCTGAGCTGGCCTCCGATATCTCCGAGCGTGGCATGGTACTGACCGGCGGTGGTGCGCTGCTCAAAGACCTCGACCGTCTGCTGATGGAAGAAACCGGAATTCCAGTCGTTATTGCCGATGATCCACTCACCTGCGTAGCCCGGGGCGGCGGTAAGGCGCTGGAGATGATCGACATGCACGGCGGCGACCTGTTCAGCTACGAATAAGAAGGGGCGGCGTAAGCCGCCCAATTGTTTATGGATACCATTTTTACCAGAGGCCCGTCGTTAGTCAGCCGGTTAGTGCTGGCCAGTTTGACGTCGCTTCTGCTGATCCTGTTAGATCACAGGCTGGATAGTTTCAGTAAGGCACGGCTGTACCTGAATTCCCTGGTCAGCCCGTTGCAATACATGGCCAGTTTGCCCGGCGACATGCTCAATCAAGCTTCATCCGCGTTGACCACTCAATCGCAGTTGCTTGAGCGGAATGCCCGCCTGACGCACCAGAACATCTTGCTCAGCGAACAACTGCAACGCTTCGAGATGATAAAGCTGGAAAACGACAAACTACGCACCCTGCTAGGCTCCACCGTGCGACCAGGCGTACGCAAAATGGTGGCCGAGTTAATGGCAGTGGACAACAACCCTTACAGCCATCAAATTATGGTCGATAAGGGCAGTCTGCATGGCGTTTTTGAAGGTCAACCTGTGCTGGATGACAAAGGCGTCGTCGGTCAGGTGATGGAAGTAGGCACCACCACCAGCCGGGTGCTGCTGATCGCCGATCTTACCCACGGCATCCCGGTGCGCATTCTGCGCAACAACGTGCGCATGGTGGCCTCTGGCTCAGGGCAACTTAATCAGTTGATCCTTAACCATGTGCCGCATAGTACCGATGTTCAGGAAGGCGATATTCTGGTGTCATCCGGCCTTGGCGAGGTGTTTCCCGAAGGCTATCCGGTGGGCAAAGTGACCTCTGTACTGCGTGATGAATCCCGTCCCTTTGCCCAGGTCAAAGCCGAGCCTATCGCCCAACTGGATCGCCTTAAATATTTGTTACTGCTATGGCCGGCTGACGCGCCAAGCGAACCCCAATTGCAACAGGACGAAGCCGTTGAACCCTAGCAGCTATACTATCGCCATCAGTATCCTGGTTGCCCTGATGCTGCAAATTATGCCTATGCCAATTATGGTGGATGCCTTTCGGCCCGATTGGCTGTTGCTGGTTCTTGGTTATTGGACACTGGCACTGCCTCAACGGGTCAATGTGGGGGTCGCTTTCCTCAATGGTTTGGTGCTGGATCTGCTGGTAGGTACCACTTTGGGCGTACATAGCCTGGCGCTGAGCCTGGTGATCTTTATCCTGGCCGCCAATTATCAACGCTTACGTAACTATTCGGTATGGCAACAAGCGATGATGATTGGGCTGCTGGCTGCCCTTTACCATCTGGTGATCTTCTGGTTGCAACATCTGCTCACCGATATCTATTTCCTGTTCGACTATCTGTGGCCGGTACTGACGACAATGTTGTTCTGGCCCTGGTCTTTTCTTATCCTGCGTAAAGTACGCAGACAATTGAAGGTACGCTGACATGTTAGTGCTGGCATCACAATCCCCAAGACGGGCTGAACTCCTCCGGCAGTTGCAGATCCCCTTTTCCCAGTTAAGCACCAACGTAAACGAAGCAGTACGAGACGGCGAGATGCCGCAGGATTATGTGGTGCGGGTAGCCAGGGACAAAGCAGAAATGGGCTGGCGCCAGGCTGGCCATATTGACCCTGTTTTGGGTGCCGATACCGCGGTGGTCAGTCGTAACCATATCCTCGGTAAGCCGCAGGACCAAGCCGATTTCGAGCGCATGATGGGGCTCTTATCAGGCACCACTCATCAGGTGATGACGGCGGTGGCCCTGCGCAATGAGCGCGGTCTTAAGCACCGGCTGGTGATCACCGAAGTCAGCATGAAGGTGCTGAGCAAAGCAGAAATGGATTGGTACTGGCAATCCGGGGAGCCCACAGACAAAGCCGGCGGCTATGGTATTCAGGGCCTGGCCGGTCGTTTTGTAACCCGTATCGTTGGCAGCTACAGCGCCGTCGTAGGGCTGCCGTTGTATGAAACCGCTGAATTGCTGAGGGAACATAATCTGCTATGAGTGCAGAGCTACTGATTAACGTTACGCCCTCGGAATCCCGCGTTGCCCTGATTGAAAACGGTATCCTGCAGGAAATCCATGTAGAGCGGCATACCAAGCGCGGTTTGGTGGGCAATATTTATCGTGGCAAAGTCAGCCGGGTACTGCCGGGCATGCAAGCCGCCTTCGTCGATATTGGCCTTGAAAAAGCGGCGTTCCTGCATGCATCCGACATTGTTATCCATAACGAAGTGGTGGACGAAGTCTCTGAGAGTCATCTGCCAAAGCAGGATATCCGGGAATTAGTCCGTGACGGTCAGGACATTGTGGTGCAGGTGGTCAAAGATCCTCTGGGTACCAAAGGCGCCAGGCTGACCACAGATATTACTCTGCCCTCGCGCTATCTGGTGTTTATGCCAAGCGTTTCTCATGTCGGTGTATCCCAACGTATTGAAGACGAGCAGGAACGTGAGCGACTGAAACACCTGGTGCAAGACCTCTGCAATGAGGACGGCGGTTTTATCCTGCGTACCGCCGCCGAAGGCGTGGGGGAGAAGGAGCTATTACAAGACGCCGAATTCTTGCGCCGCCTGTGGACCAAGGTGCAGGCACGCATGAAAAATCGCAAGTCTCATGTGCTTTATGAGGACTTACCTCTGGCCAGACGTGTGTTGCGTGACTTTGTCGGAACTGAGCTGGACCGCATCCGTATCGACTCGAAACTGGCCTTTTCTGAGCTGCAGAATTTCACCGAAGAATATGCTCCTGAGCTACATACATTGCTTGAGTACTATCATGGGGATCGCCCCATATTCGACCTTTATGATGTAGAAAATGAAGTACAGCGTGCCCTGGAAAGACGGGTTGATCTGAAATCCGGCGGTTACCTGATCATCGATCAGACCGAAGCCATGACCACCATCGACATCAATACCGGTGCGTTTGTTGGCCACCGCAATCTAGAAGAGACCATTTTCAACACCAATATCGAGGCAACCCTGGCCATCGCCCGCCAACTGCGTCTGCGTAACCTCGGCGGCATCATTATCATCGATTTTATCGATATGACTGACGTGGATCACAAGCGTCGTGTGCTGCACAGCCTGGAGTTAGCGGTGGCCAAAGACCGCGCCAAAATTAACATCCACGGCTTTACCGCATTGGGTTTAATTGAAATGACCCGCAAACGTACCCGAGAAAGTTTGGAACATACCCTGTGTGGCGAGTGTCCAGTATGTAAGGGCAGGGGTTCCATCAAGACGGTGGAGACCGTTTGCTTTGAAATCATGCGGGAAATCGTCAGGGTCAATCGTGCATACGATGCTGATAAGTTTGTGGTCTATGCATCACCGGCGGTAGCCGAAGCCCTGATGGGAGAAGAGTCCCATATGCTGGCGGAGCTGGAAGTCTTTGTGTCTAGACAGATAAAAGTGCAAACAGAACAACTTTACAGCCAGGATAAGTACGATGTGGTGATGATGTGAAACCACTCACACCACTGCTGTCCTATGTGCTGAAGAAGCTGTGGATGCTGACCGCCGTGGTGTTAGTCAGCCTGGCTGTGCTGCTCAGTTTGTTGCGCTACAGCCTGCCGCATATGGACAGTAAGAAGCATTGGCTGGAAGACTATATCAGTCAGGAATATGGTGCCAAGCTTAAGATTGGTCGCATCAGTGCCGCTTGGCAGGGTTTAGGACCCGCCATTCTTCTTCAGGATGTCAGCCTCAACAATCAGGCTGATTCTCCCATCAAACTGAATATCCGTGAAACCCAGATTGAGCTGGATCTGCTCTCCAGCCTGCTGCATCGAAAAATCCAATCCCAACGCTTTAACCTGGTTGGCCTGACCCTGTCTCTGGATATCCACGAATTGCAATCCGGTGATGGTGACTACCCGGTAGTGGATGCACTGGAAGAACTGTTTCTCGAACAACTCCAACGCTTCTCGGTGCAGGAAAGCGATATCTTCGTAGCGACCGCTAATGAACGCCAACATATTCAAATTGAGCAATTAAGCTGGCTGAACAAAGGCGATCGGCACCAAGGTATCGGTCTGATGCAGGTAGCAGAATTAGCTAATAACTCAGCCAGTTTTATTCTCGATCTCTACGGTGGGGCAGATAATCTGCACGGCATGTTCTATGCCGATGCTGAAGATTTGGATATTTCCCCCTGGGTACAAGAATTCAATCCCAGCAACCGGCAGCTGACTGCGGCCCGCATCGACTTTACCCTGTGGGCTGAGTTCTCCACTTCCAGCACCGTCGCCGTTCAGGCAAGCCTCGGCAACAGCTTATTTAGCTGGCAAGGGGAAGCGCCCCTGGAGGTACGCATTGAAGGTGGCGAATTTGCTGCAAGACCCGATAGCCAAGGCTGGCGCTTCGCCCTATCCAAATTGCAGATGCAGCTCAACGACGAGGCGCCTTTTGAGATGGGCATGTTGGGCAGCCAACACCATGCAGAGGGGTTGGGGCTGCAAATCGACCCATTGAATCTGGAACAGCTGCTTCCACTGACGGCATTAGTGCTCGACGACGAGGGCATGGACAGTCTCAAGCAGATGAATCTGCGCACCAAGCTGGAAAATATAGCGCTTTGGTTCGGTACTGATGGAGCTGGACTGAATTTAGATTTTTATGATTTGGGCTATGAACAACATGGCTTGATCCCGGGTCTTCAGCAAGGCCGGGGAAATCTTTCCTGGCTGGGCAATAAAGGCAAGTTGCAGCTACAAGCCGAGCAAGGCGTATTACAGAGTCACAATCTGCTTGAGCACGACATGCCATTTGATGCCTTAGGTGCTGAGATATTTTTTGATACCAAGCCAAATGGTTTGCTGGTAACGGCGCCAGACATTTTTATCGACAGTGAGGATCTAAGCGCCCGCATCGCCATGGCTTTTAACACTGACGACAGTCACTTAAGCCTGGTCAGCCGCATCCAACCCATGCAAGTGGCCAACGCCAAACGCCTGTTTCCCCCCTCTTTAATGGGGAAAGGGACACAGGCGTACCTAAACCGTGCTTTGGTCACTGGTGACCTGCGCAATATCTCTCTGCTTTGGCATGGCAGTCTGACAGATTTCCCTTATACCCAGAACCAGGGCATTTTCCAGGCTGGGGTTAGCATAGAAAACGGCGAGTTTTCGTTCGACCAGGAGTGGCCCAGCCTCAGCGAGCTAAAACTGGACTTATTGTTCGAAAATGAAGCCCTGTGGATGTACAGCAATGAGGGCAGGCTGCGTGACCTGCGTATCGGCGAAGTGAAAGCGCTTATTCCGGTATTGAGTGATACCGCCACCTTAGTCATCGACATCCACGCCGATGCAGAAGGTGAAGCGGTTAGGGATCTGATGCTTAACAGCGCCTTGTCAGATTCGGTAGGTGCTGCCCTGGATGAGCTGCGCATTGACGATATGATGCATGCCCAGTTACGCCTGGATATTCCCTTAAGCGGTACCAATGTGGTTGCCACTGGCAAAGTCAGCCTTCCCGGTAACCAGACCAATGTTGTGAGTCTGGGTCTGCCTCTGGATGACCTTAAAGGGCAAATCCACTTCGTTAATGACAAGATTGAATCGAAAGACTTACGCGCCAGGCTGTGGGATCAACCTCTCTCTCTCTCCATGCAAGGCAAACAAGGAAAAGAAGCCTACGGTGCCAACGTAACCCTGCAAGGTAAGTGGGATCTGGACAAGCTGATTGCTGCATACAAACCCAGTATGCAACAGCAAATACAAGGAAAAAGTGGCTGGTCGGCAGACCTCAGTCTCAAATTCCCCAGCGAAGGCTACGAATATGAGTTTGATCTGCAATCCGATCTTAAGGATGCACGACTTAATATGCCCGTCCCGCTGAACAAAATCAGTGACACAGAAATGCCACTGCATCTCAATGTAACGGGTAACAGCCAGGTTTCGCAGGTCAGGGCACAACTTGGCAATCAGGTTAGATTTGAGGGCCTGCTTCCCCACCAGGAAATGCGTTTTTCCAGGGCCCATCTGGCCTTGGGCGATAGCAGCTTTGCCGGTTTGGGCATGGGGTTCAGTATCTCCGCTGACCTGACCGACGTGGTTTTTGGGCAGTGGCACGATACCGTGGAGAGCCTGCTTGCCGGCACAACCGACAGTGGCAATAACATTTTTCCCGTGCCGGATAGAATATTTATTAATGCTGACACCCTGAAAATCCTGGATGTACCGCTGAACAAGGTGCAGGCCAATATCAAGTACCGCGATCTCGCGTGGCTGGTCAGCCTGAATGCCGAAGAGACCCGAAGTGAACTGGAAATATCGCAGGACTGGCTTGGCAGAGGTCTGAAGATAAAGACGGATTATCTGAATATCCCCGAATTTGAGCATACAGATAACCAAGCGGAAGCTTCAACAACCGGCAATGCGCCGGATCTTAAAACCATGCCGCCGCTGGAGTTCGAGTGTAAACGCTGCACTTATGGAATATATGATTTAGGTAAAGTCAGTTTGAAAATGAGCCGACACCATCAGGGCATGTCCATAGACAGACTGGATATCAGCCGCGCCGGCCACAAACTAAGCGCCACCGGTAATTGGTATAACGGCGGAGACACCAGCACCCGTCTACTCGGCAAATTCAGCAGTGAAGATTTCGGCGCTCTGTTGAAAGACTTTGGACTGGATTCCGGTATACGCGACTCCGGCGCCGATATGGATTTTGATTTAAGCTGGCAGCAGGCACCCTATGATTTTAATTTTGCCAGTCTCAATGGCGATGTGAAATGGCAGCTCAGCGATGGTTATCTTAGTGAAGTCAGTGACAAAGGCGCACGATTGTTCAGTATCCTGAGCTTGGAATCATTGGTGCGTAAACTTACGTTGGACTTCAGAGATGTCTTTGCCAAAGGTTTTTTCTATGACGAAATGAGCGGCAGTTTCCAGATTGCCCAAGGCCGGGTACACACCAAAGATACCCAGATTGACGGTGCTGCCGGCAAGATGTCTTTAACCGGGTACACCGACCTGAACAGCAAAGCCCTGAATTACGATATTGCCTTTGTGCCCAAAGTCACTTCCAGTTTACCGGTGATTCTGGCGTGGATGGTCTCCCCTACCACGGCCATCGCCGCCTTTGCATTGGACGAAGTATTAACTTCTGCCAAGGTGATTTCCAATATCCGCTATTCTCTGACAGGAACCTTAGACGAACCTGTATTGGAAGAAAAAGGCCGCGATAGTCGCGATGTGGAATTGCCGGCCAAGGCAAAACCGAGTAATCCAAAAGACCAACAGAGCAAACCCGCTTCGGAGGGGATCAATGGCTAAATCTTCAGTAAACCTGGTTGCCCTGCAAATGGTATCCACGCCAGAGCCATCTGAGAATCTGACCTGGGTAGAACAACAGTTACAAGAGCTATCCCTCGATGTTCCAACCCTGGTAGTGTTGCCTGAATGCTTCGTTTGTTTCGGTGGAGGCGATAAGAGGTTACTGGACGTCGCCGAAGAGCCCGGTGAGGGCGATATCCAAAGCAACCTGGCAAAATTGGCCAGACAATATGGGGTGTACTTGGTCGCCGGAACTGTTCCCTTACTGGCCGCTCAAGCTGACAAATTTACCGCTTCCTGTTTGATGTATGGCCCCGACGGCAAACAACTGGCGCATTACCGTAAAATCCACCTGTTCGATGTGCAGGTAGAAGATAACACCCGTAGTTACCTTGAATCCCGCTACACTCAAGCAGGTAACAAAGTAGTGGTGGTGGATACCCCTTTTGGCCGGGTCGGGTTGGCGGTTTGTTATGATGTGCGTTTCCCCGGACTGTTTCAGGCGATGGGCGAGGTAGATATTATCACCCTGCCTGCGGCTTTTACCAAAGTCACTGGCAAAGCACACTGGCAATCTTTGTTGAGTGCCCGCGCTATCGAAAAACAATGCTACATTGTCGCCCCCAACCAGGGCGGCGTTCATGCCAATGGTCGTGAAACCTACGGACACAGTGCCATACTCTCTCCATGGGGGGAAACCCTGGCCCTGATTGAAGAGGGGCCAGGGATGATTATGGCCACCACAGAGCCGGGCGAGCTGGCGCGTATTCGTCAGAGTATGCCCGTTGCTCAGCATAACCAATTCAGGAGTCAACTGATTGAAGCAGGTTGAACAGAATCTATTAACCGCATCCGGTCTGGAGCTGGATGATTTACACCATGCTCTGGGCCTGATTTACGCCCATGACAACGATTTTGCCGATCTCTACTTCCAGTCCAGTCATCATGAGAGCTGGGTGCTGGAAGATGGCATCATCAAAGATGGTAGCTACAACATCGAACGTGGCGTAGGTGTGCGTGCCGTCAACGGCGAAAAAACCGGCTTTGCCTACTCGGATGAAATCTCCAAGGAAGCCCTGCTACAAGCCAGTACGGCGGCCCGCAGCATTGCCAGACAAGGCGGCAACCATCAGGTCAAAGCCTTCAGTCGCAGGGATCACAATGCACTCTACGCGCACAGCAATCCCATTATGCTGATGAAAGAGCAGGACAAAATTGATCTGCTGCGTAATGTGGATGCCTATGTGCGTGATCAGGAAGCCGATATTAGTCAGGTGATCGTGAGTCTAAGCGGTGTTTTCGAGGAAGTGCTGATCGCCGCCAGCGATGGCACCCTGTGCTCCGATATTCGCCCGTTGGTGCGCTTGAACTGTTCGGTGCTGATGGAACAAAACGGCCGCCGTGAGCGCGGCAGTGCCGGTATGGGTGGCCGCTATGGCTATGAAAAATTCCTCGAATTGCACGATGGCAGGCTGGCTTATCAGCGACTGGCCGATGAAGCATTGCATATGGCCCGTATCAATATGCAGGCTATCGACGCCCCTGCCGGCCAAATGCCAGTGGTTCTCGGCAGCGGCTGGCCGGGTGTTTTACTGCATGAAGCAGTGGGTCATGGATTGGAAGGTGATTTTAATCGCAAGGGCTCATCCACCTTCAGCGGCCGTATTGGCCAGCGGGTAGCCGCGAAAGGCGTGACCGTGGTGGATGACGGTACTCTGGCGCACCGCCGTGGCTCCCTGTCGGTAGATGACGAAGGTACACCCAGCGCCTACAACGTGCTGATTGAAGACGGTATTCTTAAAGGCTATATGCAGGATAAGCTCAATGCGCGATTAATGGGCGTACCGGTAACCGGTAACGGCCGGCGTGAGTCCTATGCCCATTTGCCCATGCCGCGTATGACCAATACCTACATGCTGGCCGGACAGCACGATCCACAAGAGCTGATCGCCAGCATCAAAAAAGGCATCTACGCGCCTAATTTTGGCGGCGGTCAGGTGGATATCACTTCGGGTAAATTCGTATTTTCCACCTCAGAAGCCTATCTGATTGAAAACGGCAAGATCACCACTCCAGTCAAAGGCGCCACCCTAATCGGTAATGGTCCGGATGTGATGCAGCGTATTTCCATGATTGGTAATGATTTGGCCCTGGATAAGGGCGTAGGTGTTTGTGGCAAAGACGGTCAGAGTGTCCCTGTGGGCGTTGGGCAACCCAGCCTTAAAATTGACTTGCTTACCGTAGGAGGCACTGCCTGATAGCAGTGCCTTGCGCCTGAGCTGGCTGTAATCAGATTAATCCACCAACATCTCTTTCAGATACTGAAAAATCTCTCTGGATGCTTTAGGTGGCTTATTGTGGCTGGCTTCACGCTGAGCCTGTAAGGCCAGCTGACGTAGCTTCTGACGTTCCAACTGTGGATTTTCCTGTAACGCCGCCTCAATGGCACTGTCGCCTTTGGCGACAATATCGTCACGCATGCGCTCCAATCGGTGTAATTTGACCGTGGCCTGCTGGTGACGGTTTTCAATTAAATCCAATGCCTGGCGAATAGGCGTGGTGTCTCGGTTACGCATCAGCTTGCCAATAAACTGCAGCTGACGCCGAAACCCGTCCTTCTTGCGGTTGATACGTCTGGCCAGTTTCACGGCCTCAGCCAACTCAGTGTCCATGGGTACTTTGGCCAAAGCGGCTTGCCCAAGATCCACCAGCTTTTGCCCCAGCTGCTGCAACTCATGCATTTCATTTTTTAGCTGGGTCTTACTTTTTAACTCAACATCTTGGTCGTCTTCTGGGAGTTGGTCTGTGATATCCGTCATCATGTTGTCTTTAGTGTTACACTGCTGCTAATTGTAACCTCTTGCCCAACCGCAATACCAATTTATGAATGCAAGACAAACACTGGAAGATATTCAACAGGTCGTAGATGACACCCTGAAACTGGCCAAAAAGCTCGGCGCCACCCAGGCAGAAGCCAGTATGAGCAAGGTACAGGGCATTGCGGTGTCATCCCGGATGCAACAAATTGAAACCCTGGAATTCACCAACGACGGTGGATTGGGGATCAGTGTCTATGTGGGCAAACGTAAAGGCAGCGCTTCCACTGCAGATTTAAGTCCACAAGCATTAAAGATGACCGTTGAGAAAGCCATTGAGATTGCCCGCTACACCAGCGAAGACCCCTTCAACGGTCTGGTCGAAGAGGATTTGATCGCCAGGGACTTTCCTGACCTGGATCTCTACCATCCTATTGAGCTGGATGCTGAGGCAGGCATCAAATTGGCCATTGAGGCGGAAAAGGTCGCTTTCGAGCAGGACGAGCGCATCACTAACTCCGATGGCGCCTCTTACAATGCCAATCTGGGCGTCAAAGTCTACGGCAATACCCATGGTATTAATGCCGGTTATCCCAGCAGCCGCTATAGCCTCAGTTGCGTAGTTATCGCCCAGCAAGGGGATGACATGCAGCGGGATTACGCCTATAGCGTCAATCGTGAAGCCCATCTGCTTAATTCTGCCGAGCAAGTGGGCAAAGAAGCAGCGCAGGCCACCTTAAGTCGACTCGGTGGCAGAACGCTGAAAACCACCAAGGCACCGGTGATGTTTCACCGGGAGATAGCGTCAGGCTTATTTGGGCATCTGGTGTCTGCCATCAGCGGTGGCAGCCTGTATCGCAAATCTTCCTTTTTGCTGGATCATCTGGATAAACAAGTTCTGCCCTCATGGATGACCATCAAAGAGCGTCCACATATCAAAAAGGGCTTAGCCAGCTCCATTTTTGATCACGAGGGGGCACGCACAGAGGATCTGGATATCATCGAAAACGGCATCCTGCGCCACTATCTTCTGACCAGCTATTCAGCACGAAAATTGGGTATGCGTAGCAACGGCCATGCGGGTGGGATCCACAACTGGCTGATACAAGACAGCGGCCAGGACTTTGATCAGTTACTCAAAGAGATGGGCAGCGGTCTATTGGTTACTGAACTCATGGGTCAAGGCGTCAATATCGTCAATGGCGACTATTCCAGAGGGGCAGCCGGTTTTTGGGTGGAAGATGGTGAGATTGCCTACCCCGTGCACGAAATTACCATCGCCGGCAATCTTAAGGATATGCTCAAGAATATTCGTGCTATCGGCACTGATACCGAAACTCGCGGCGCGGTGCAGACCGGCTCAATCCTGATTGGCAATATGCAGATAGCAGGGGACTGAGGAGGCTATTTCCTCCTCCCCTGTGTGTTAACTAGCATTCCCAGCATCAATTTATCTGGTATTTCGCTTTCAACTCGGCAATCAGGTCCTGTTTTAACAATAACCAGGCATTAAACTGCTCAATGATGTCTTGATGCTTGATTGTGGAAAGGCTAATTTCACTTACTCCTGTGGGTAGTCCCTCTGCAAATACCAGCAGCTGTGGGTTACCCATGACTTCCCTCATGTAGTATTTAGTCACATCAACGTTCGCAAAACCACCGTCCACACGATCGCTTTCCACCATTTTTATCAGCCCATCGAGAGTATTAGTCTCGCTTAACTTGATGGTGCCTTTGGCAATATCATCCATAAAGGGAAAAGGGGTAAAACCCCGGAGGGTAACAAGGCCGCTGAGTTTGTCATAATCAAGGCTGACATTGGCGGGTTTGACCATAACCCCATCCACATAGGTGGCTACAGGGGTAGAGTAATAAATATCGTGCCCTTGGCGCATGCTGCCCGCCCAGAATTTATTATCCGGAATTTTAAAATCTACTTTACCTGCCAGAAAGTCCTGCATCAGACGCTTAACAGGGAGGGGCTTGTAAGTGAATTTATGCCCGTTATCTGCAGCAAACTTGTCCAATACCTCTTTGAAGTAACCGCTAAATTTACCATCTTCAACCGCAGAGAAAGGCTTGTAGTCCAGGTTCTCCACACCAATAGAAAACTCGGCCGCCTTCAATGCAGTGCTAGCGAGGACAAAACCAGAAAGCAAAAGTAAGTTAACGTGGCGCATAGTCATCTCCCGATTTTCCACTAAGTGTAGGAGGACTTTGCAAAGATATGCTTGAACAGATTGAATTTTTTAGCTTTTTGAAAGGATAGGAGTGAGGATATAGCCTCACTCCTGATAGCTTTAGGCGTCTACAGATCCGCAGAATCGGTAACCCTCACCGTGCACGGTAACGATCAACTCTTCTGAATTGGGCTCAGACTCGAAGTGCTTACGAATTCGGCGAATGGTCACATCTACCGTGCGGTCGTTAGGACGTAACTCTCGGCCGGTCATTTCCATAATCAACTGTTCGCGGGTCAGGATCTTACCAGGATGACGCAAGAACAGGTGCAAGGCCCTGAACTCACTGCGTGGTAATCTGAATTCCTGACCTTTAGGAGAAATCAGACTGCGGCTATCACCGTCTAATACCCAGCCATTGAAGCTGACTTTGCTTGGCAGATCATCGTCTTCATTGCTGTTCAGGGTACGGGCCAGTAAGTTTCTGGCACGGATGGTCAGCTCTCGTGGATTAAATGGCTTGGTCAGGTAATCATCGGCACCGATTTCAAGACCCAAGATACGGTCTACATCGTTGTCGCGACCCGTCAGGAATATCAAGCCCACATTTTTGCGGTCTCTGACCTCCCTCGCCAGGATCAGGCCATTTTTACCCGGCAGGTTAATGTCCATGATGACCAAGTTTATATTGTTGGAAGCGAAGACCTGGTGCATCTGATCACCATTTTCCGCTTCAAAAACCTGATAGCCCTCAGCCTCAAAAAGGCTCTTTAAAGTGGTTCTGGTAACCACTTCATCTTCTACAATCAGAATGTTCGGTGTCTGCATTTTTCGCTAACCATACTTGCCGGGATTTTTAAGCCGTCTGTGAAATTGGCATTCACCAGATTTACAGACTTGCTACTAGTCTATCAGAATCTTCAAACATGACGACAATATAAGTCCCTGAATCGCGTGCTCATATTGCCGTTGCCAGGTTTGACTGCCGCATTAGCGAAAGTTCACACGCTTTAACAGTGCCGAACTGAATTTAAGTTCGGTAGACTGGAATGCCTCGCGACTGAAGAAGATGCGCATTCTCGATTGCATGGGCATGATCGACATCATGCCGCCCTGCTCAATAAAGTTGAGGGATTCACCAATAGAAACCGTTTTGTCCTTAAGGCTTACTAAGGACTTGAATAGCTCCTCATTCTCATATTGCTGGCTGACAAAAAGCACATGGCAAGGCTGTTGATTGATAGCTTCTATACTATCCATCTCCACCAACAGAATTTGCCGTTGCCTGACATCTTTGGCAGGCGAGCCCCTGAAAGCATCAGCTTGCGGGTGATTTTCTCCCTCAAGGAAGCAAAAATACACCGGAGCCCCGGACACATCATCGTCCGGAAATTGCGTGAAATGAGCAATATGCAGCAAAAAGGGTGCACGCAACTGGGCCGGCGTAAAGCTTTGGTCAGCCCTGACCAAAGAGGCAAAGCAAAGGGAAAGGGCAATCAGCCCCGCAGGCAACTTGGAAAAGTAGCGCTTAGCCATCATGAGCTTTTCGCCACCTTAGAGGGTTCCACCCGCCTGACAGGGAAGATTATCAGGAATTCCACGCCCTTACCTTCCTCACTACTGACCGTAATGGAGCCGTTAAGCGCCTGGGTTACCAGGTTAAAGACCAAATGCATGCCCAAACCACTGCCACCCTGGCCACGCTTAGTAGTCACAAAGGGATCGAAGATGCGCTTACATAAGTGTTCAGGAATACCACGGCCGTTGTCACAGTAGCGAATGCACAACTTGGTGTCGCCCTGCATTTCCACATAAATATCGATGGTGCCCTTTTCCATAAACTCAAAGCCATGGATCACCGAGTTCATAATCAGGTTGATCATGATCTGATTGATAGGCCCGGCCTTACTTTCCAGGGTTAGATCGGGATCACAATGCAACTTTATCTCATGGGGCAGCTTTTTGAGCCTTGGGCGCATTGACAGCAGAATTTCATCCATCAGTTGCGAGAAGCCAAATACGCGGGTGCTCTCGCTGGTCTGGTCCACTGCCACCTGCTTAAAGCTGGAGATAAGCTCTGCCGCACGGTTCAGGTTACGGTAGATAATATTCAGGTTTTCTTCGCCTTCGGCGATAAACTTAGCCAATGAACTGGCCTTAAGATTCTTCTTCTCGAAGTCTTGTTGCAGCTGCTTCAGGCGGTCCAACATCATGGTCGATGCGGTCACACCCAAACCGATGGGCGTATTAACCTCATGGGCCACACCCGCCACCATATCTCCAAGGGAGGCCATTTTCTCGTTTTGCACCATCTGCCGCTGGAACTGATGCAATTTCTCCAGCGTCTGAATCAACTCTTTATTGGCTTCCTTAAGCGCGGTGGTGCGCTGATTAACCTTCTCCTCCAGGCTCAAATTCAGGCGCCGATATTCATCCTCAGCTTCCTGCTGGCGTTTGTTATGTTGCTCTATCTTATCCAGCATCTCATTGAAGGCTTCGGCCAGAATATCCAGCTCTTTGAGGTTGGATGACTTAGCCCTGATGGAGTATTCCTTGCGTTGGGAGACATCCTGCACCAGATGCACCAGCGCCTCTATCGGCCGGGTGATGCGTTGTTGCATTCGCAGCGTCATGACCAGTGACAACAGCAGGGCTAATAGCAGGACGGCAAGAGTGATGTAGATAGTGCTGTAGGTAAGCTCATTCAGCGTCTCCACCGACGCCTGCAAATAAATATATCCAACTAAATTGTTTTCCACGTGAATCGGACGCATCAGCTCCAACACATCATTAGAAAACTTGGGTTCTACCAGTTCTTCGGTGCGATTGACCATCACCGGGATTTTGGCTTGCCCCATTTTGTTGTAGCTGGCAAAAAACTCCAGTTGTCCTGCAGGGTTAACTTTGTAGATATGCACATGGGTGACAATGTCTGCGGCACTCAGGCTTTCCAGGTTTTTGTCCTCGGAAAGTGAGTCATTAAAAGCAATACCACCGGCCGCATAGCCTGCTATTAGCTTGGCGTAGATCTGCACTTCCTCGACCATTTCTTCCTTGTACTTGCTGATCTGCACATACAAAGAAATGGCTGATGCCAAAATCAACACCACAGCAGTAATAGACATCACCACCCAGATAAACAGGTTCTTGATGGATGATATGGGCGTGTTTTCTGTCATCTAGTGATTGCCAGCCTGACTAAAATCTAATGAAGCGGAGTCTCTCCGTAACACCATATTGATACAATCTTTTGAAAAAAGAAAACTTTTCACCCAATTGCAAATGGAATTTATGAGCACCAAACATGCAATACCAGCGGCGTTATGGCAACAATATCAGACTGTTCAGTTTTTGTGTGCACAAAAACCCGTCTTTTCCAGCCAGTTTGCGATCATCACCGCCTGCAATCCAGCTGGCGAAGTCTTGGTCGAGAAGCGCAATAGCGCACTTCACAACACCTTTGAAAAGCGCCTGCAAGGATTAGAGTTACCCTACGTTGAAATGACCGGCGCCAGCCTGGATTTACGCCATCAGGAGCCGGGTTTTGCGATATCTTGCCGCTTCGATCAGGCGATGCAACTGGCCGTTGAATACCACCAAAATGCCTTTTACTGGGTAGAGGATGATCAACTTTGGTTGATGCCTTGCCTGGCTGCCGGGCGTTCTGAAGTCAATCTTGGGCCATTTGCCCCCTATATCAGGGTAGCCACCTAATATTGCACTAACTCAAGCAACTGGTTCGGCGTCATTTGCATTTGCTCCGACAGTTGGCGCAGTGCCATCTGCTGCCTGACCCGCTCTACCTCATTTTTCGGTACCTTCAGCAAGGCATCGAAGTCAGTCAGGCAAACACAAACAAGCGGCTCGTCCTGTTTGGTTGCCTGCAATGATCTAGGCATCTTTTTATAAATAAGGTGTGGACAAGGCTCTGTGCGGGTGGGCAATTGAATACATTGCTCGGGCATAGCCACCGTGCACATGCTAACGGTCATCAATAGCAAAGTTATCCATCGATACAACAACAGCCCTATCCTCCGAATTTGCGTCCGCAATCCTGATACAACGCCTGGTAATTTAGCGCCGCATCATGCCAGGTAAAGCGGGTTTTCATACCGCGCTTTTGCATCTGTACAAATCCTTTGGGGTACTCATGATAAAACAACAGTGCACGCCGTAAGCAATTGAGCAACGCGTTACTTTCCGGGGCATCAAAAACAAAACCGGTGGCACGCTCAGGCAAATGTTGAAGGTCCAGCACCGTATCCTTCAACCCCCCCACTGCACGCACAATAGGAACGGTACCAAAAGCCAGGCTATACATCTGATTGAGACCGCAAGGCTCAAATAAAGAGGGCATCAGGAAAAAGTCGCTGCCGGCTTCCAACAAATGGGCCATGCGAGTACTGAAATCATTGCGAAAAACAAACTTATCCGGATGCTGCTCGGCCGTGTATTTGAGCACATCACTGATCACCGGATCGCCCGTACCTATCACCAACAACTGCACATTATGCTGTAACAGTTGGTTAAGTATGGGCAGCAGGTAGCCAAAGCCTTTTTGTTCGGTCAATCGGCAAAGCATACCGATCAACGGCACGCGTTCATTGACCGGCAGCCCCACTTCGGTTTGCAAGGCCGCTTTGCACTGCTGTTTGCCTTGCAGGGAATCAGCATTGTAATTCGCTGGCAACCAAGGATCGGTGGAGGGATCCCATTGCTGGTAGTCACAGCCGTTGAGTATGCCACTGACATCCTCTGCACGGCTGTGAAACTCGTGATACAGATGATGAGAGCCAAGAGGTGTTAACAACTCCGCCCCATAATTGGGACTGACCGCATTGATTTTGTCGGCGTAAAGAATGCCCATGCGCAAAAAATTCAATTGCCCGTGGCCATCTATTTGCGCAGCGAGCTCGTGGTAGGGCTTGAGTGCCGGAATATCGGCAAATCGATAATGCCCCTGGAACGCGCCATTATGTACCGTAAGCAGAGATTTGGTATGGGCAAAAAAGCCGGAGTTGTCCTGCTTGAGCAAAAAGCAGCAAAGCGAAGTATGCCAATCATTGCAATGCACAATATCCGGTTGAAAATCTAGGGCTTTAGCGGCCTGCAATGCAGCTAAAGAGAAGAAAGAGAAACGCTCTGCGTTGTCTCCGAAAGGCTGATAGCCATCTGAATAAAGGCCTGCCCGATAAAAATAGTCTGGATAATCGATGCAATAAACCGGCACAGTTTCCAATTCAAGGCGTTTGATATTGAATCTATATTCTTTGTCACCCTGAACAAGGTGTTGCTCGTCAGTGATATTGGGCAACTTGAATTTGTCGGCCATTTCCTTGTAATAAGGTTTAACGATCCGTACATCATGCCCCAAGGCACGTAAAGCGATGGGCAAGGATTTCGCCACATCAGCCAGACCACCGGTTTTGGCCAGATCTTCCACTTCAGAGACGACAAATAGCACTTTCATAGCAAACTCATCTTCGAACTGCCGGTCACCTCGTAGTGCACGCCATAAACCGGCTTTACTAATTCGTGCAGACGAGCATAGCGCATAGGGACCGGCTCAAACCAGTCCTTATACCAAGTCTTGTTCTGTTATTGCTGGAAACGGAAGATTATTGCGGTAATCGCACCTGGAATTCGAACTTTGAGAGCCTGAAATTTTGCTCAAACACCTGGCGCAGCAGCCAATCTCGCTCTAATTCATGCTGATATTTGAATTCAGGCTCTTCCCTGATCAATTCATTGCACAGGGCGATACGCGCCTTCAGATCACAAATATTTTGTTCAATAGCCGCCATGGCAGGGTGGCAGCCAAAATTTACCGGATTGTGCATTAGGTCTGACATGGGATCTTCCTCCAATCTTGCCTTTGCCTGAACAGAACCGCGATTCCCATCTGTGTTACTCAATTTAAGTGCCAATTTCTACTCATCCATGAGACGCCCAGTTGGGCTGTGCGTTTGTCGGGCGCAAAGTTAATACCAAGTCTCCTAATGATGTGCTCAGCTCAGAGCAGGCCAGAAAGGCTTAGATCAAGGCACAGCTTCAAAGGCATAGTGGGGTCTATGTCAAGAAGCTGTAACACCGAGACAAGCCTTTCTGGCCGCTCCCTGCGGGCGAGGTCAAAATGCACTCTGGCTTTGTTTGGCCCCTTTGATTTAGGCCCGCTAAACCTGCAGGACCCCGCCTTGCCAGTGAACATTTTGTCTCTCGCTGAGAGACCGCATCATTAGGAGACTTGGTATACAAGGACGTCATGACAGATTCATTAACCCATCATGACATTGCTGTGATCTGGAGCAAAAGTGCACTAAAAAGTGGCAGAGACTAACGCAGACGATGACAGCGATAAACCCGAAACTTGGTACCGTCGAGCAAGATCTCCACAGCGCCCAGACTTTGTTCGAGCAGGGGTTGGTATCGCAAGAAGCTATTGGCGACCATGTAAAGCGGCCCATTAGGACGCAATAAGGGTCTGATTTGCTTGCAGAAATCTGCGGTAACCTGGTAATCGGTGTTCAACCCGGTATGAAAAGGCGGGTTAGTGTAGACACCGGCAAAACTGCCTTTGACTTCGCTAAGGCCATTGGAAGGCAACGCCTCCGCCTCCAGGCCATTGGCCTTGGCGCTTTGGCTGGCGCTGAAAATGGCCAGAGCACTGACATCCACCATCAGCGGTTTGGCCTTGGGATTCATCAGTCCTAAATAACAACCAATAATGCCGGCGCCGCATCCGAAGTCCAGCACCGGGCCATTAGGTACCTCCTTGATCTGCTCCAGCAATAGTTTGGTACCCAGATCCAAACTGCCATGACTAAACACCCCTGGCAGTGAACACAAAGTGATATCCACACCAGCCACCTGCAATTTGAATTGCTTAATCCAGCTTTCAAGCTTGAAGGCTTTGGCCGCTTTATCCGGAATGGCGCCGTATAAGGCACAGTGCCTGGCCGAATCCACTTTGTTGCAGTGCTCGGCATAAGGCGCCATCAATTTAGGCGAACTTTTAACCCCGCCTTTGTTGTCGCCGACCAACAAGATCTGCCCGCCTGGCAGCAAACAATGCACCAGGTTGGCCAGTAACATCTCGGCCTGCTCTTTGGCTTTGGGCATATAGATGCAGATGCCGTCAAATTTCTCGCTCTGTGGGTACTCGGCACCGAAATGGTGATGCTTTGCTTTTATACGACTGGCTTGCTGATAGATATCGAAATATTGATGGTAACCATAGAGATCACCGGATAAGGCGCTAAATACGGCGCTATCCTGAGGATTGACCAACAACCAGCGGCCTTCGGAAAAACGTTCCTGATTGCGAACCAGTAACTGACTGGCAGGACTGAGCATGCTTATTCCACCCTCTCAAACATCAGATCCCACACCCCATGCCCCAACCTATGTCCACGTTGCTCAAACTTGGTCAGGGGCCTGAACTCAGGACGTGGCACATAAGTACCATCCGCAGACAGATTCTTGTAACCAGGCGCCTGGTTCATCACTTCCAGCATATGTTCAGCATAGTTTTCCCAATCGGTCGCCATATGCCAGACACCGCCGATGGCCAGCTTTTGCCTGACTTTCTGGGCAAAATCCGCTTGTACTATACGACGTTTGTGGTGACGTTTTTTATGCCAGGGATCGGGAAAATACAGCTGCATTCTGGCCAGGCTACCGTCTGGAATACACTGCGCCAGCACCTCTACAGCATCATGCTCAAACACGCGTAGGTTAGTCAGCCCAATTTCCTCGGCATCGCCAAGACAAGCACCAATGCCTGGACGATGCACTTCGATACCAATAAAGTCTTTATCCGGCTCATTGGCGGCCATTTCCACCAGTGACTTGCCCATACCGAAGCCGATTTCCAGCACCACAGGGGCGGCGCGCCCAAACACCTCGGTAAAATCGAGCCCCCCCTGCTCAACACTCAGCCCCATGGTTGGCCAATTGGCTTCGATGGCCCTAGCCTGTCCCTTGGTCAGCCGGCCCTCACGCTTCACAAAACTGCGTATTTTGCGGATGTAAACGCCTTTGTCCTGCTCTTGCTGGGGGGTGGTATCGCTCATAGTCACTCGTCTAAAAGTTAGGCAAAAATAAAAAACGGCGTATTATGCCGTTCCCCACAGCCAATACAAGGCTGAAGGCAAGCTATTAACTACAAAGTAGGCCGCTTAGACACGCTGCCAATGCGGCGGGCTGCTCTAACGGCAGCATATGTCCGGCGCCAGCAAAAAGATGAAAGCGACTGCCAGATATCTGTTGATGCATTGCTTGCAGCTTCTTAAGCGGGGCAACCTTATCTAACTCAGCGGCGAGTATATTGATAACAAGACCACTTTCCGCCAGGGCTTGGGTGAGGTCCGGGCGCTCAGAAGCCGCTTTGAGATGGTATTTTAGCACCGAACCGCCAAGGTCCTCTTCCATGGCACGCACCACTTGCCTGGCCGCTCCGGCGTCTATGCCACCAGGCTCAACCATCTGTGCCAGACGCTCTTCTGACATAGGACGGAACTGACCTTTCTCCAAGGCGTTGATAATCAGCCTTCTGGCCTGGATTTCCTGAGGATCCAAACCGGCGGAAGAAAAGCCAATCAAAGTGAGAGAGGCGATCTGCTGCGGATGTGCCAATGCAAAAAGGGTCGCAATATACCCACCCATGGAAAACCCCACCAGGTGCACTTTGTCACCATCAACGGCATGCTCGGTGAGGCTTTGCATTTGCTCCAGTGTCTCTGCCCATTGCAAAGGAACATAGCGCCGGTCAGGTACAGACATCATGCGCCAAAGGGGCATCCACATGCGCTCGTCACATTGGGTGCCAGGTAAGAACACCACGGGAAGGTCATTACTCATTGGATGGACTTTTTTCAGTTGCAGCTTTTGTTATCATAACAGCCCTCGCCTAAAGCAGTAATCCAGGACATCTTTTGCCTTCATCCAGCGTGTTTTCGCAGCGTATTCTGAACTGGTTTGATAAATCCGGTCGCAAGGACCTGCCCTGGCAGCAGAATAAAACCCCGTATTCGGTGTGGGTATCGGAGATCATGTTGCAGCAAACCCAGGTGACGACAGTGATCCCCTACTACCAGCGCTTTATGGCGCGCTTTCCCGATGCCGTCAGTCTGGCAGATGCTGCCGAAGATGAAGTGCTGCATCACTGGACAGGGTTAGGCTACTACGCCAGGGCGCGCAACCTGCAAAAGGCTGCCAGGCAAATCAGAGATAACCATCAAGGCCAGTTTCCTACAGAGATGGAACAAGTGATGGCCCTGCCAGGCATTGGCCGCTCCACCGCCGGTGCCATCCTGTCCCTTTCACTGGGGCAAGTGCATCCTATTTTGGATGGCAATGTAAAACGGGTTCTCAGCCGCTATGCGGCTATTGCGGGCTGGCCAGGTGAGAAAGCGGTGGAAAGCGTCCTATGGACATTGGCAGAAGATCTTACCCCGGAGCACCGAATAGCCGACTACAACCAGGCAATGATGGATATGGGCGCCACCTTATGTACACGCAGCAGACCCAAATGTCAGTTGTGCCCGGTACAGGCGGAGTGTCAGGCACTTGCACTGAATCAAGTAGCGGATTTCCCGGGCAAAAAAGCCAAAAAGGCCTTACCCGTCAGGCGAACCATCATGCTAATGCCGCAATGGCAGAGCCAGATCCTGATTTATAAGCGTCCACCGGCAGGCCTTTGGGGTGGCTTGTGGGGCTTTTATGAAATAGCAGACAAAGCAGAATTACCGAAGCTAAGTGAGTCTTTAGGTCTGCAGGACTACCAGATCACTGAATTGGAAGAGTTTCGTCATACCTTCAGCCATTTCCATTTGGATATTCAGCCACTACTGCTAACGCTGACAAGGGCACCACAGGCCAAGAAGGTGCAGGAAAACCAGCAACTATGGTATGACCTGCAGACTCCCCCCAGCATCGGCCTGGCTGCACCCACCAAAACACTCCTGCACAGTCTGACCAAAATTAACGGATGATGCGGTGGTCGCTGCACCGTTAAGCTACTTTTAAAACTAGCGTTGGCGCTACCAGCCGGGAGTATTCGACAATGCGCACCTCTGTTGTCCTCATACTATGTCTGCTTACTTTGCCAAGTGATTCAGTTAGCGCTGAGCCGGTAGAATCTTTTTTTGACTTTAACCATATCAAGCAAAGCCTTGCCTATCTTAAGCAGCCCTCAGCAGAAAAATTACAGAGGATTAGCGCAACAGCCGCCGCCATGCACCTAAAAAATCATGCAGATCATACTGGCTATTTCCCCAAATCCAGCTCGCCTTTACAGATAACTGAGCAAATCGTGGGTAGAGCAGAGAAGTCGGCCGCCGAGATTGTGGCGATTGAGAAATTAGCGGTGCAGATAGAATCAGATCTTGCAGGGCAACAAGGCTGTGTAGAAGAGGTGAGTAAGTATCTTCCTGAGGATTTTAGCTTTGAAGGTAACCTGTTCTTTACCTTTGGCTATGATATCGGCGTTGCCATGGGCAAGGACGCGTCCCTGAATCTTGCCCATCCGCATTTTCTAAAGCTGCCGGAAGAGGTTTGGTATTACTTTCAAGAACTGCACCATGTGGGCTTTCAATCCATTTTTAGATTTAGCCTTGGTTAAATCCGGCGAACAGCTTGCAGAACTGGTGCGCTATCTGACCTTTATGGAGGGCGCGGCAGTGTATGCCGCCTATGCAGCCAGACAAAAAAATCATCATCTGAGTGAACATGACTTCCAGGCACTTAAAGATGACGAGTTAATGCAAAATCTTGAGGAAGAATACTTTGCCATTTATCGTCAGGTACAGAACATTGGCCAGAGGCCACTAACCCCGCAAGACTGGGATCTGCTGGATCCGCTCTCCGACGGCAAGCGACTTTGGTATCGGGTGGGGGCAAAGATGTGTGAGGAACTGGACAGCAAATTGGGAAGAGACGCCTTCTTGCAGCTTATCCGCCAGGGACCAGATGCCTTTTTTACCGCCTACCATAGTTTGTAAAGTCTCCCATTGCCCTTACAATGTGCTCAAAGTGAATGACACAAAAGCATTATGAGCCGCACAATTTACTGCCAGTATTTGAAAAAAGACGCCGATGGCCTGGATTTCCAGCTGTATCCCGGCGAGTTGGGCAAACGTATCTTCGACAACATCAGCAAAGAAGCCTGGGCGCTGTGGCAGAAAAAGCAGACTATGCTGATTAACGAGAAGAAACTGAATATGATGAATGCAGAACACCGCACCTTTCTGGAACAGGAAATGAAAGCCTTCTTATTTGAAGGAAAAGACGTAGAAATCGAAGGTTATGTGCCGCCGAGCAAGTCTTAAGCATTAAAAACCGCTCAAAGCTTGTGCAATCGAACAAGTGCAGTAAAAAAGCTATTGACTTGCACTCTCAGAATCCGTTTAATACGCACCCACGACGGCGCAGCCTCCAAAAGGAAGCCAGCCAGTCAACCGAATATTGCCCAGATAGCTCAGTCGGTAGAGCAGGGGATTGAAAATCCCCGTGTCGGTGGTTCGATTCCGCCTCTGGGCACCATATAGAAGGCCAAGATAGTCCAAAGACGTCTTGGCCTTTTTCTTTTCCTCACTAAAACCAAGAGATGCCAGTGTTTTTTGGTTTAAGGAAGTCCGAGGGAATCCACCGACTAAAGTAACACTTTGTGTAACACTGCTCTAAGCAAGCCCAAAGGAATGTTACTAAATGCCCAGATCAGTCAAGCCTCTAAATGCTACCCAAGTAGACAAAGCGAAACCAAAAGACAAAGAGTACAACCTGTCAGATGGTCAAGGCTTAGCACTCAGAATAAAGCCAAATGGAACCAAGGTTTGGCTCTTCAATTACACACACCCTTTTTCGAAGAAGAGGAAGAATCTCAGTTTTGGCCAGTATCCTATCGTTTCATTAGTAGACGCTAGAAGGCTTCGATTAGAGAACTTAGAGCTTCTCGCAAAGAACATTGACCCGAAAGAACACCGAGATCAAATACTCCTAACAAGAATGAATGCGGCTAAGAACACCTTTGAAGCCGTAGCTAATCAATGGCTAGAGCTTCACAAAACCAAGGTGAAAAAGAACACCGCTGAAGCAATCTTGCGCTCATTAGAGAACGATGTATTTGGCGCTGTGGGTGCCATGCCGATTGATCAAGTGAGTTTTTCCATCATCAAGCGCTTAGTAATTGCAAAGCTCGTTGATAGAGGCTCGCTCGAAATTGCGAGGAAGGTAGCCAGGCGGATCAATCAAATCATGTCGTTTGCAGTCCTCAATGAGTACATCCCTCTTAATCCGCTGACAGAAATTGGAAAACTAATTCCCGCTTCGAAAGCGCAAAACTTAGCGGCTTTGAAGGCTAATGAACTGCCGGAACTAATGTCAAAGGTGAATCTGTCAGACATGAAGAGGCAAACCAGGTGCTTACTGGAGTTACAGCTACACACAATGACGAGACCGGGAGAAGCGGCAACCATCAAATGGAGCGAGGTCGATTTTGCTGAGCAGGTCTGGGTGATACCAGCAGAAAAAATGAAGATGGGGAAAGAACATCGAGTACCACTTACTAAGCAAACGCTGGCAATCCTGAACTACATGAAGTCGATTAGTGGCCACAGAGAGTATGTATTCCCCTCGGTTAAGAACCCTAGAGGCCATGCAAACAGGGAAACCGTAAATAAGGCACTAGGAAGAATCGGGTTTAAAGGGCGGACGGTAGCTCATGGCTTCCGCTCTTTAGCTAGTACCACTTTGAACGAAAGCGGCTTTGAGCCAGACGTTATTGAGGCAGCTTTGGCACACCTAGACCCAAACAAAGTAAGGGCAGCTTACAATCGGGCAGATTATTTTGAAAAAAGAAAGGTAATGATGTGTTGGTGGTCAAACTTCATTGAAAGTGCGGCCCAAGGAAATTTATCAGCAGTAGCGAGTGAAGCAGCATGAATAGGATGCCTATCGAATTGGATGAGGACTTCGAGGATGAGATTGATGGGTATTTGGACAGATACAATAAGCTGTTGGATGCCGGTATTTTTTGGGAAGGAGAGGAAGCTTTGAGGGCAGCAACAGAGCAAGCGGTTAGAGATTATTTTGACAAAAATTGCATGGGAAATGTTGAGGACTTCGTGCAAGAAGTAAAAACACTTGTTGCCGAATACAAGCCCAACATACTGACCTATGACATTGAGCAGCAACCGTCACAAACCGCAAAAGATTTAAAGAAGATATTCAAGAAACAGCAATCCCTGATAGAGGATATTCTAGCTTTAGAAGCTAATGCGGTAAGACTTATCGAGCAAGCTAGGTCTTCAATCGGGGGACCTGTGGCTAAGGGGTCACTGATGGATGACATGGCTAACTTGCTTGCGACCATTGAAGTATCAAAAAACCTCAACAAGAAGATGAAGCGAAAACAGCACCATCTTCTGATGGCCGAAGATGCAATGAGGCTTTGGGCGAAATATGGTGGAGGATTCTCAAATAGCAGAGGGCCTTGGTACGACTTTCCCAAGCTGCTGGTGGAAGAAGCTGGAAAACTTCTGTCCGACCCTTTCAACGAATACAAGAAGATGAAGGATCTCCTGATGAAAGAGGTCACCTCCTAATTACTCTACAGTGGGAAAGTTTGGTCAAATTTATCCATTTTTCCCACGCTGACAAGCCCGAACAACACTGAAAGAATTCACCTCGTACCAAGATGTTCTTGGTTGACCCCCCCAAATATACGAGGAAAAAAATGAGTAATTTCAGATTCTTAAGACAGAAAGAAGCTTCAGATAAGTTCGGTCTCTCTAAGTCAACGTTCTATCAACGCATCAAAGAAGGCTTATTGCCTCCACCAGTACAACTTGGCGGACGCGCAGTGGGATGGTTAGAACATGAACTAGCAGAAGTGGCCAAAGTCATAGCATTTGGATCCACTGCCAGGGAGCTGAAGCTTGCAGTTGAGACTATCGTTGCTCACCGCATAAGTGCCCAAAAAAACTCGGAGGCTGCATAATGATTAAGCTATTCAATATGTCAGCAGCCGATGCAGCCATTTACCTAAGCCGCAATCTAGGCCCTAAAAAGTCTTGGCTATACGCATTGCAGGAAAACAGATTGGGAAGAGGCTTTTTTGATGTGGGCCGCATCCCATTCAAAGTCGTTAAAAACAAAGTCTTCTATGACCTGTCGGACATGAAGTTGCTTGTTGCAGCATTACTTGCCGCAACAAAAGCAAAGTCCCGACCAGCAAGAGTTTTTTAGTTGGTCTGGTTATGTCTAAAAATGGAAAAAATTTGAAACAAGGTAGGGCCTCCAATGGCCCTACCCTCTGGGGTCAGAGCCGCATTGCTGCGGCTTTGGAGAAAACAGCGACAACTCTATCTGATGGCTATCTAGTACCTTATTATAATCATTACTATGAGAACTATCATTCCCACAAATTACCTACCTTAACCAGAGTAAAGGACATTCATAAGACTCACTGTGTAGATGCAAGAAAAAGACATTATGTGAACTATGCACTTCGAGCTTGTGTATTAAGCATGAAAAAGGAGATAGACGAGAACCCTAACGCTAAAAAGCGTCTAGCAATGATTACAGTAAACTTTAGTCATAAATATAGTCAGAAACTAAGAAGCTTGGAGTTTCCAACGTCACACTACGGCACAGCGGTCATGAGGAGATTAGCTTCTGTCGGAGTGGACAAATTTTTTATTGTTTTTGAAGCGGGTAAAGCGAATAAAGCGATCCCAGAACTAATCAGTCTGCATGCTCATATTGTGCTGACAATAGATCCCTTTGAATCAGAAGAGGTCAGAGCATGCTTGCGGAATGAGTTTGAGTTGAAGAGGGACATTCGAGGCAGCATTGCTTCCAGTTCAGTAATGATACAGTTCCAATACACTCCCCGCTTGTATACATGTTCACCTTTGCAGTCAGCTCTTGCGACGCTAGAACAACAGCTCCTCGGCGAGCAAAGCCAATGGGTCGTTGATGAGAGGGCTGTATTCTCTGGGCGCATTCGAAGCCTTAAAAGTAGAGACCCAATCGAGTTGAACATTGGTATTGCTGACTACCTATCCAAAGAGTTACCCAACTCAATTTTTTCGAAGGGACGGAACTACTATATCAGCCGCCCGTTAAACGCTGAGATAAAAGTGACAGCATCAGAGCGCATAAACGTATAGAACAGTTTAACTTTTGAACTAAAGCCCTAGAAGAAAGCTAGCGTTTTGATAGCTAGTGTCATGAAAAAAATCCCGCTCCTGTAAAGAAACCTTATACATGGTTTCGAATCGCATTGGACACAAAAGAGCCACTAAAAGTAGCTCTTGGCAAAAATTGTCTCAAAAAAGGGCAGATTTTTATTGGTTCCAGACTCTTATGACTGCCAATGGATATCCAGCGGCAGCCCCCCTCTAAACACCATTCAAGTTCTAAATCTCTCGATTCAAGCAATGCCCACACTGGCGGTGAGAAGACTACTGTTTGCAGGTAAAATATCGACCCATTTAAATGGGCTAAAGCATAGAGTTAGAGCACTAACTAAGGTACGATTCGAGCCAAATACCGATGATCAGAAACAGCAGAAAACACTAGCAGAATGGCAACGACAATAGAGATGTGTGCGGGAGCAGGAGGCCAAGCACTCGGGCTTCACAGAGCAGGTTTTGAACATAATCTTCTAATTGAGATTGATAGTCATGCTTGCGAAACGCTGCGCAGAAACAATACCAGCTTGCAGCTTGGTTGGCAGAACATCATAGAGGGCGATCTGCGGGAATTCGTCAATGAGTCTAGGCAGTATCAAAACCGCATTGACTTGGTAGCGGGTGGAGTTCCATGCCCACCTTTTAGCAAAGCTGGATTGCAGCTAGGGCGAGATGATGAGCGAGACCTATTTCCTACAGCTCTAGATATTGTCAGTCGTGTACAACCACATGCAGTGATGTTGGAAAACGTACAAGGGTTGTTAGAAAGTAGGTTTGATGACTACAGGCGGGAAATATCGCAGAGACTCTCTAAATTGGGATATGTGACTGATTGGAAGTTACTTCAAGCCAGCGATTTTGGCGTCCCACAGCTTCGTCCCAGAGTTATATTGGTAGCGATGAGAGAACCAGCTTTCATGCATTTCACTTGGCCGAATCCGGTTCCAAGGAAAGTAACTGTTGGAGAGGCTCTTCTCGACTTAATGGAATCGAATGGGTGGGAAGGAGCTCTCGAGTGGGCGGAAAGAGCAAACGATATTGCTCCGACTCTTGTTGGTGGCTCAAAAAAACATGGAGGACCGGATCTCGGTCCTACAAGAGCAAAACAGCAGTGGAAACAACTAGGTGTTAATGCCCATAGAGTTGGTAATGATGATGAATTGCCAGATGCTGATTTTAGAGGGGTTTTGTTGAAAAACGGTAAGATTCGAGAGGGATTTGAAGGCATGCCGCTTCTAACAACAAGAATGGCTGCGAGAATCCAAGGATTCCCAGATGAGTGGCAGTTCTACGGCTCAAAAACGCATGCGTATAGACAAGTTGGCAATGCGTTTCCACCACCTGTAGCCGAGGCTGTGGGTATTCAAATACACCTTGCTCTTGCTGAAGCAGGCCTAGTTGAACGTCAAGTAGAAGAAGGAGCTGCCGCTTGATAGAAGGGTTGTTCACAAAAGAGAGAAATAATTTCCACCTTAAGCTAATCAATGATCAAACTTTGAATTGGTCTCATTTGAACGCTAAGGATGCCCGCAGGTCGGGTACAAAAATAGCTCCCAGTAATGCAGATGGTTCACAGAACTTCAGCATTCATGTTGCCTCTCGCATGCTCACAATGGTGGAACAAAGTGTCCATAAACAAGCAAGAGTCATTGATTCTAAGATTGCCGGGCAAACCATAGGGAACCAGTTTGAGATGGCCTGTGAGAGCTTTCTAGAGGCTACATTCAAGAAGCTAAATCATCTCAGACCAGGCCTTTGGACAGTACGCCAGGTTAGTTCCCGTAAAGAGAATGAAATCGCCTCTTATGAACAGTACAGCCATTTGAATGAATTGGCCCGTATTGCTAACAATAATCCTGAATTGAAGGCATTCTTAGGCGAAGGATACACAATCGCTCCAGACGTTGTTGTAACCAGAAAACCTGAAACAGATGAACGAATCAATGAGAGTGATGGGCCGGTTGTTGATGACAATTCATGCAGAGCATCAGGTCTTCGTATGTCGAATTTGAAAGACATTTACACAGAGATACTTCATGCAAGCATCTCCTGTAAGTTTACGATGCGCTCTGATCGAGCTCAGAATACTAGAACCGAAGCATTAAACCTTCTGAGGTCGAGAAAAGGTAGGGCGCCGCACATTGTATCAATTACTGCGGAACCTACTCCTAGCAGAATTGCCTCTCTGGCGATGGGCACTGGTGACCTGGATTGCGTTTACCACTTCGCATTGTATGAGCTGATGAAGTCAGTGGAGATGCTGGACAAAAGCGACTCTTATGATTTGCTAAAGAATATGGTGGACGGAAAAAGATTGAAGGATATTAGCGACTTACCTTTAGATCTTGCTATGTAAACAAGCCGTTAGTAACACTAAACGTAACATCTGCCAACAGGCAAAAATGACAAGTGCATTAATATCAATAACTTAGCCAGTAAAGCAGACTCTGCCTCTGGCACCATATAAAAGAAAAGGCCCTGTCATCTGACAGGGCCTTTTCTTTTATATCGCCCAAGCGGGCCGGATGAGAACCACCGCTTGGTTCGACCAACTTGCCCGGAGCAAGTTGGGACGTCCCGGTGCCAACACCAAGCACCTCGGCCACATAACAATCCGAAGTCTAAGAAATTCTCAAAACCAACAGTCTACCTCTGAGGGACGGGCCGAAGGCCGAGCCCCAGGGAAGGGGCGAGCATTCCGCCTCTAAAGGCCACCTTAGAACATTCCAAGATTCACCTAACCCCCAATGTCCTCCAGCACCCTATCAAGCCGCTCCCTCACAGTATCCACATCCGAAAAGGCCAATCTGCGGTATTTGTCATGCTCAATCTGCCGCAGCGCATCTGCAATTAACTCATCTGGCGTGATATTGCGAAAATGAAACCACTTGAGCAATTCTTCCGGCCGATAGGGGATGTCAGCCAACTTGTCCTTATCAGCAAAAGGGGTCTTGCTGTTCACCAGCCTCAGCAATACGCTGTAATCAATCTCAGATGTGCCTGCCTTTAAGTTATTGAACATCAACCTGGTGCGCTGACGACCACGCAGCTTGTCGGCAAAACGCCAAATGCTCTTGTCGGAGTTATAAAGTACATCGCCGGCATATGGCTTGAAGTATCCAAGGTAATCCTCGTCAAAACCCAAACCGTACTGTTTGGCCATGGCAATCATCCAATCCAGCGCACAATTGGCCAGTCCATCATCCGGGTAGCCGCCACCGACATTAGAATGCACGCCAGCAAACCAGCGTTGCAGCAGCGTCTGCTCCTTGGTGCAGCTCGTCCAAATCTCCGGTTGGAAGTCGGCTCTACACTCGTCGATGGCCAGAGCATGAATAGCATTTTCAACGATTCTGGGAAGCAACGGGCTATTAAAATATTCAAATCCGGTTTTGCTTCTGACTCTGCTGCCCTTGGAGAGCACCGTGTCAAAGACCCCCAGCATTTTGACCGTGAATTGATGTACCTGGGTTTTAATTCCGGCTTTCACATGCCGGTTAATGCTGTCCTCAAAGGGCATTTCACCTTTAGAGTCAAAAAAGTCACGGATCACAAACGGCAGGAAGTAAGCATCCCGCTTGGCGAACACACCGCCCATCCAATCCAGCAATCGGCAGACCGCCCTTGCGGTGGCGGAGCCCCGGCTAAAACCAAACAGGAACACATCGTCGCCATACTGGTAGTTATTGGAGAGAAAGGTCAGGGCATCTTCAATATTGGTTTCCATCCCTGCACCAAAAGCCCCCCCCAGAAAGTTATCTGCCCAACCCAACAACTTGTTGTCCCATCCGGCATAGCTGCTGATGGAACCAACGCCGCTGTCGTAATAAACAATCTGGTCTTCTGTGTCATGCGTTGGAAGGATTGCTCTGGCCAGCTTCAGCACGTTGGTAGGCTTAACAATGGTACGACCGTCCTGCTTTCGCTCATCGTTAAAGGTGGAGTTCCAAGTGCCGTCCAGACAAACAATTAGTCGTCTTGCCATGATTCCATTCGCCCTGATTAATTTATATCCAGTGTAGACCAGAAGAAGCCGCATTCACCGAATGCCCGCAAGATTAGAGAACGGCAATAACTGAAATTGTTATGCGGCAAAGAACAGCTTGAGGTTTCAGCAGCATGTATGGAAATGGAGTTAGCCCCTAAAAGACCAATCCACCTTCATAGGTTTGCGGGATAATTACTGCACTTGTGACATTTGATCATCTTGCGGCAACCTAGATCCAAATCTCAGGCCCAAATGAAGCCAAACAATCTTCGTTCATTTTGGGCTGGGTCACTTTTTTCAGCTGGCGCAAAGTGTCAGCAAGCTGTTCGCTCATCTGCCGGTGGTGAGGTGCTATATAGTGATAAACATCCGTCTTAGTATTGGCTATTGGATACAGTTTATAACCTTGTTCGGTTAGGCACGGCTCAGCAATATGCGGTGACCACTGCATCATATAAATGTCGGCCAATCCGCTCTGAATAGCCTTTAGTGCGCTCTCCGGATTGGAGACAGGTACACAGGTCAATGCCAACTTTTTACAATACTGGCTGGCAAATATGGCTTCCTTAACTATCACCACTCTTGAGTACGCATTAACAGTGCATTGTTCAAGGCATGCTGCAACCAAACTTACCTGCGTAAGAGGCTCCGGGATCCTAATCAGATTGGATTTTGGGGGATACTGGGTAGCAGAATGGTAGGCAATGGCATCCAGTTGCTGATCTTCAATCATCAATTGCATACGGGTAAAGGGTAAGTAGGCGAAACTCACTTTAACGCCGATACCAGAATACAGCGCTTTATAACTTTGCTCGAACTGTTGTTGTTCCTGTGAGTTGTGCACATATTCGGGCAGACCAATAGTAAAAGCCTTGGTCTTGGCGACGAAAAGAACACAAAGAACTAACAGGAAACGCTCAAACTGCACTGGTCTAACCTCTATTGAATGGCGCGCAATTATCGCGATCTAAAAGAGAACAACAAGGCTTGGCAGATGGCAAAAGCAGGGCAAATACCCAAAGGTATCAGAGGACATACAGAAAGCTATGCCAGGTATTTATTCCTAACACATTGTTGTACATAGCTTAAATATTATCCGGCAGGGGGACGGGAAAAGTTCTAAAGCCGCCAAACCGCTTTTTTAATCAAAAAATGACATAACTATTTTTAGGGCCTGCCTGTCAGCCGCTGAGTCGATCAGCCTGTCAACGTATCCAATTAGGCACATTAGCGTTCTCTAAAAGTCGGAATCGCGTAATTTACCTGCCTGGCCCCCTTGTTGCTTTTTCAACCCACTGGTATAAAGCGCAGGCAAATAGGTTAAAAACAAGGACGTTATGCGTACTCTTATCACCTCCGGGCTATTTTCAGTCCTTCTGCTCTCAATGCCCTTGAAGGCAAATGTGTTGACGCCCTGGCAGCAAGACAGCAAAACCTCAGCCAATTACACAGCTACATCTGGCAAGCCTTTGGCTGCTGGGCAGCCACTCAAAGCCGCCTACCATGCCGACAGTTTATTCGATATCAAGAATAATCAGTTGCAGGTCAAAACCGGCTTAAGCTTTGGCATGATTACCGAAAAGCCGCTTCAGGCGCTGATGGTACGCTATTACCAGCGCGAGGATAATAAGTTGGTGTGGCTTGGTAAGATTCAGGGAGAGCCCGGCAGCAGCGTCAATCTTATTGCCAGCCAAACCCAGCTAACCGGCAATATCCGAACTAAGGGTAAGCTATACCAACTTCGCACTCAGGCCGATGGCGCGGTAGTAATTACCGAATTTGTGCCACCTGCACAGGCACAAAACGATGTGCAGGCTGCCCCTGTCAATACACCACGCGCAGCCAGTTCAAAAACCTTCAATTCAGCATTACCCCTGCATACTACTTCTAGTGCCAGCGGATTTGCCCAGGAGGCTGACGTAAAGGTGCTGGTGTACTACAGCAGACAAGCCCTGGAGCAAACTCCAGACCTGCTGGACGTGATTGATCTAGAGTTTATTGACACCAATCAGGCATTTGCCAATAGCAATATTGATGCTTCTGTTGCTGTGGTGGAAAAGATACAAGTAGACGAATTAACCCTTGGTAATGACCCTTTTACGGATTTTTCCAGCAAACGGGGCACCTTTGCCAATGTGGAGCAAGTGCGGGAAAAGTATCAGGCGGACCTGGTGCATTTTTATCCCAGCTATCTGCGCGGTGCCTGCGGTCTGGCCTTCTATTCCGTATTTCCCAATGGTGGCACTGCCAAATATTGGGGCTATGGTGCGACCGCTGCCTGGTGTACTGGAAACTTCATTACCGCCCATGAGCTGGGCCATAATTTTGGTGCCGCACACGACCGCCATGTGGAAAACGGCGGAGATGAGAACAGTAACTACGGTTACGTGGATGTGGAAAACCGCTTTAAGACCGTAATGGCCTATCCCAATAAATGTTCCGATCAGGGTGAGTACTGCGAGACCATAGCGCATTTTTCCAATCCAGAAGTGCTTTATAACGACGTTCCCACCGGCATTGCCGTTAACGAGCCAGAGGCAGCTGACAATGCCGCCATGCTCAATTTTTCAGCCCTGAGTATTGCCAATTACCAGGGTGTCGGCGCACCTGTCATCACTCAGATTACACAGGGAGACAACCAGGCTATCGAGCTTCAGTGGCAAGCGGTAGAAGGGGCGACAGGCTATCGTGTTCATCGCCGCGAGGCTGATACAGCAGGTATTCAAGGTCCCATCTGTAGCTACCCCGTTTATGGTGATGAATTTGACGTCGAACAAAACCACTTTGTAGATGCGCAGGCGCAACCGCAGACAACCTATTGCTATAGTGTCACGGCATTAAATAGCAATCTTCTGGACAATCTCTCCAGCCCCTCCAGCTTGGTAAGAAGTGGTTATGCCACAAACGCCATTCAGCTGCCTTATATCGAAGACATTGTCATCACCGAGCCGACTTCTGAAATCACCCACACCCTTGCACTGCCTCAAGGAAATTGGGATTACCGGGTGGAACTGGTTGAACACAGTGATGAATATCACGCCTCGGTATCCCTCACAGGCCCAGAACTGACCATTTCCGACTTTAGCGCCAAAAACCAAACCCTGATGATCGCCTTGTTTGCCAAAGACAATGCCAGCAGTCAGCAAGCCGTGCAGCTTTTCAACGTGCAAATTGCCGCCTTTGATAATCAACCGGCCCAATTACAGGTTGAAACCAACCAGAGCATGAACCAGCAGACGGTGCTGACCATTCCCTTTACCTTGAGTGACGACCAGGCCATCCAGAGGGATGCCGTATACGCCTACTCCACCAACGAAAAACTGATAAGTAAGAAAGACGTATCGGTGAGTATGGATAATCAAGGCAATCTGAGTCTGAGCATTGAGCATAAAAACTTAAATGCAGGCGATGTAGATATTGTGATTGGCTATTCGGACGGCGAATACAATGCAACGAGCACCGTCAAACTCAAGGTAGTCAGGACTATTTTTAATCCTGCTCAGGTGCAAGACGTAACTTGGTACGTTGAACAAGGTATGAGCGTCACCCGTTTACTGCCACTTTTTGATATCGATACCGGTGAGCAACAACAAATCGAAATCGTTTCCGCCCCATCACAAGGCAGTTTGGCGTGGCCATTGCCGGACAAGGCGACCTATACCGCGAATGCAGACTTCACTGAAGACAGTTTCAGTTTTCAGGTGATTGGTGAAGACGGAGAACGCTCAGCGACAGCCACCGTGACTATAAAGCCAATGGTGCAGCAACGTATTGCAGCGAAGCAGAAACTGGTTTCAACCTATAGTACGGCCGCGTTTCTTAGCCATACAGGCAGCCTTTATACCTGGGGGGCGAATGCCAGTGGGCAGAGCGGCCTGGGCGCGGCATTTCGCTCACAAAACACTATTGCCGAACCCCATAAGGTGCCTGGCAATGACTGGGCCGATGTGGCTGTCCAGGACCATCTCCTGGTAGCAATAAAGAAAGACGGCACTTTATGGCGTGTTGGCTACGATTTCTTCAGCCGTCAGCAATACGATGAGCTAACCCAATTCGGTAGCGCCAACGATTGGCGTTCAGTGCACGCCAATAACACCACACTGGTGTTGACCAAATCCGACGGTAGCGTATGGGGCCGGGGATATAATGGTAGCAATGAACTCTCAGAACGTTCTGAGCTGACTGGTGATATCGAGAGCCTGCAGCAAATCATCTCGTTATACGGGGTGACACAACTTTCGCATACTCAGGAGGCCGGCTTTGCGCTGACCACAGATAACCAGGTCTATTCCTGGGGCTCTAATCGACTGGATGTAATGGGTAGGGAGAACGGCAGTGGCTACCTGGCCCCAATCCACAGCGGTGAAAATGTCCATAATTTACAGGCGCATTCTTTCCGTGGCACCTTCTTGGACGGCAATCGTCTCTATGTCTGGGGGGGTGGCTCATTGGCCATGATGCTTGGCTACGCAGAAGACTTACCAACGCCAACGCTTATCAGCAATGACAACTGGGTAAGAATCAGCCTGGGTGGTGGTCATTTTGCTGGCATTATGCCCGATAACAGCTTGTGGACTTGGGGTGGCTATACCAATCGGGATACCGGCCTGTCAGACAGTCCTCAGCTTGCGCGTGGTCAAGATGCACGAAGCGAAATTGCCCAAGTGGGCGACAGAACCGAATGGCTGGAAGCCTGGGCTTCAGACGCATTAACTTATACTCTTGATATGCAAGGAAATATTTGGGTGTCAGGGGGAGATGCTAGTTTAAATAATCGCTTCCCTTTTGGCTTAGTAACTGAAGATTCAGCTATTTATTCTCTGACAAAGATTGATGCTATTCCGGCAAGTGAAACTGGCGTAACAGACAATGACAGTGACGGTCTGCGCGACTATATGGATACCGATGATGATAATGATGGGACTGAAGATCAGAACGACGCCTTCCCCCTGGATGCCACAGAATGGTTAGACACCGACGGTGACGGCATCGGCAACAACGCCGATACGGACGACGACAATGACGGCGTGCCAGATACACAGGATGCCTTCCCACTGGATGCTACTGAATCGGCAGATACCGACGGTGACGGCATCGGCAACAACGCCGATCCGGACGATGACAATGACGGCGTGCCAGATACACAGGATGCCTTCCCACTGGATGCTACTGAATCGGTTGATACCGACGGCGACGGTATTGGCAACAACGCCGATACGGATGATGACAATGACGGCGTGCCAGACGCACAGGATGCCTTCCCACTGGATGCTACTGAATCGGTAGATACCGATGGCGACGGCATCGGCAACAACGCCGATACGGACGATGACAACGACGGCGTGCCAGATGCACAGGATGCCTATCCGCTGGATCCAAGCCGCTCGACGGTACCCACGCCAACTCCCCCGAGTCAGCCAGATACACAAAGTAGCGGTGGTGGTAGCCTGGGGGGATGGGCATTACTCCTACTGTTAACGCTGATCCGCAACCGGCGCCTGCCCTGACTAATACGCCCCGGGAGACCGGGGCTTTTTTTGTTGCCTAGAGCATCCGCCCAGCAATTTCCTTCAATAACTTCACCGCCACATAAGCGGTCATTTCCTCGATATCCCGGCGTGGATTAAATTCCACAATATCGGCCCCCACAATCAGTCCTTGGAGGCTGTGAATTATCTCGATCACCTCGCGCACACTGAATCCCCCGGGTTCACGGTGCGACACGCCGGGAGCAAATGCTGGGTCCAGCACATCCATATCCAGCGAAATATAAAGGGGCCCATTGAAATGCAGATCTGGCAGATTGCCGTCTTTCATTTCGTACATCTCCACCCCATACAGCCTGGCTTGTGCTCTTAACATTGGACTGGCGGTGCGTATGCCTACCTGAACCAGTCTGTTAACCAAGCCCTCTTCCATAATTCGGGCAAAAGGACATGCATTGGAATAGCGACTGCCATTGAATTCAGGATACAAATCAGGATGGGCATCAAAATGCATAATATTCAGGCCCGGCCATTTTTCGGCCATTGCCTTGATCACCGGATACGTAATGGAATGGTCGCCACCGAGGATCATTGGCCTGGCACCTTTTTCAAGCACCTGCCTCACTAAATTACTGATAGCGAGATACTGATGGTCATTGCTTACATCAATATCACCCAGGTCTTTAAAATGACTAGCCGTGCGAAAGTCCACTGCCAATTCGGAAAACTTGTTTTGTGAGCCTTGAAAAAAGGCTTCCCGGATCTTTCCCGGAGCCTCAGCAGGTCCGCTTGCGTAAGAGGCATTGTAGTCACAGCAAAGCCCCAGTAACGCCACATCACCAGCCTGAAGATTTTCATAAGTCGCTGCGGGTGCAGACCACTTCATAATGGTGTTACCTCCATTGGCTTACAGCACTGAGACCGGCCTAAAGCAACTTGCCGCAACTGATTACAATTTGTTCTGTTTTGATTACGCATATCGCCTAGATTGCCCTCAATGCTCAAATTATCATCTCGCCCGCTTTAGCAGCCGTTCACTTTTTAATCTTCCCAGCAAGATTCAGTGCATCCACTGCTTAATCACATGACTCAGATAACAGTGTAGAGAGATCCTTAAATGAAAAATGTAATCATGGTGCTTTTGCTGGCGATGGGACTCGCTGCATGTGGTAGTGGAGAAGGTGAGGCTCCCGCTCCTGAGCCTACCTCAACAATCTTCAGCGTTGAAGTTACCCCCGTGGATATCAGCCTGCTCATCGGCGAAAGCAAACAACTCACCGCTACCGTTAGGGACAGCAATGGCACTGTTGTTACCGGTAAAGCAGTCACTTGGCAAAGCACAGACAGTCAGAAGGCAACAGTATCCGCAAATGGTTTAGTCACAGCAATGGCCAACGGAGAAGTAAAGATTACTGCCAGCCTGGAAGGTAAGAACGCAAAATCAAAGGTAAAGGTCAGTGCACCGCCAAGTCAGCCGGTGGTGGCATCCGTGGTTATTAACACTGACTTTGAGTATTTAGAGGAAGGAGATTCCTTGCAGCTTGAAGCAAAAGTATTTGATCAGGATGGCAATCAGCTTATGGATCGCGCCATTAGTTGGGTATCGACCGATCCCAATACCATCTCAGTATCCGCAAGCGGCTATGTCACCAGCTTAAAACTCGGCCAAGCTAAAATATTTGCCAGCAGCGAGGAGGTGCAAAGCGCCTGCACCATAGAAACTTATGCCGAGTACGCATACGAACTTATCTACGGCCGCCAAGACGTTGCTCAACCAGCGGAATTGTACTCACTGGATATCAATAGCTCGCTGGCCACGCCACAACAGCTGTTCGCACCTGGCAGACAAGCCAGTCATGGCAGTGCCTCACCCGATGGTCAAAAAGTGGCGTTTGTGGTCTACCCAACCAATGTGTTCTGGGAAAGCCGCATTATGATTGCCGACCGCCATGCACAGCATGGGTACGATTTTGGTCTCGATGACGGCACGCAGTACTGAACCGGCCTGGTCTCCCGATGGCAAGTACATCGTTTTTACCAGTCAGGTTTTCGGCGAACCAGCCCATATCTGGCGCATTAACGCAGATGGCTCTGATCTGGTCAACCTTACCGAAGGGCAACAGGGCACATTTAAGTCACCAGCCTGGTCCCCGATCTCCGGACAAGGGATGCGTATTGCCTATAGCCAGAGTAAAGACGGCTATGGCTATATCTGGACGATGCAGGCTGATGGTAGTGACAAGCGGCAGATCACCAGCGACCCCAATTTCTACGATGATCAACCGGATTGGTCACCTGATGGTAATACCTTGGTATTTCAGCGCAGCGGCAGTGCCGTGTTCGGCGACATCTACAAGGTATCGGCACAAGGCGGTTCGGGTACTCCCTTGGTAGCAGGAACACCCCTGGCGTTAACCCAATCATCGCCAAAGTGGTCTCCGGATGGGCGCCTGATAGCCTTTTTATCCAAGCATCAAGGCGGTGAACGGGAACAGATATGGACAATACGTGCTGACGGAACCGGACTGGTGCAACGTACCAATGAAACCCTGTTCCTGAGCGACCCAAACTGGATAGTTACCGCTCAGTAACATCATAAAAACACGTGAAGCCCGGCATTTACCGGGCTTTTTGCGCAGCTGGTCGGATACCGGCAACAAGGAGCATTGTGTGACAATCAATGAGGGCTTATAGTGATTTTTGGCGGCCCTGCACTGACTGGCACAAAGGTATGCCTTAAAAAGGAGAAATTATTTTTGTCCAAAGCGGAATATTTTATTCAGCGTATCGGTGATGTGCTGTATGTGAAACTGCAGGGAGAGTGGGATTTAGCCACCGACATTGCCTACCTTACCAAGCTTTGTGAGGAGATCAGTAAAATACAGGCCAGGAAACGCCCCTGGGGCATGCTTGTGGATATGCAGGCCTGGCAAATGGACAACTTCCATAACAAATTGCAACCACAAACCGCCAATATCCCGTTGGACAGACGCAATCAACGTTGTGAATGCTGGTTGGTCAATGATGACAACCAAGCCCTTGATTTAGAAAAGTTTATCCGCAGCAAAAGAACCATAAACTTCGGCCGTCACCTGCAATTGGAACCAGCACTGGACTGGCTCGAAAAATTTGGCCTAAATCTGCAACGCTCACGCTGGCGCAGGTTGGCCAACAGCTGAGCCTGATGTTCTTGCCCGCCCCTACCAAATAAAATGGCTGGCACGCTTACCCATCACTTCAAAACTCAAAACTTCACGGCACGGCCTCTGCGCAGCACCATAGCAAACATGCAATGGCAACAAATGCTCAGCGCGGGGGTGACTGAATCTGGCATAAGGCGCTGATTGCCACTGCACCAGCTTTTGCCGACGTTGCTCTTCTGACAAATTGCTATCCAGACAAACTTGCTGCAACCACTCTTCAAAGGCCATATTCTGTGCCAGAGCCTGTTTATCTGCCGGATTAAAAAAGGCCGGCAAATTATGAAACGTAAAGCCGGAGCCGAGGATCAGGGTCGTCTCATCCAGCCAGGACAATGCCTCACCTAGCTGAATATGAAAATCCGCTTGCAGGTGGTGCGACAATGAGAGTTGAATACAGGGAATATCCGCTTGTGGAAACATGATCTTAAGCGGTACAAAAAGGCCATGATCAAATCCGTGTGCGGGGTCGAGCACAGTTGCAATCCCACTTTCGTTCAACCTGGCCGCAACAGCAGCACTGAATTCAGGCGCCCCTGGAACCGGATACTGAACCTGATAGGCTTCTTGAGGAAAGCCTGAATAATCGTATAGCAAGCCAGGCGCTCGTCCTGCAGTCAGGCTAATTCGCTGCGCTTCCCAGTGAGCACTCACTACGATAATTTTTTCTGGTTTTGGAATGCGTTGGGCCAAGGTCTGCAGGCTCTCCACCATCTCCTTATGGCTCGCATCTCCGGGAAGGGGCAAAGGCCCACCACCATGGGATACACATACCACCTTTGGACCCGGCACCTTGGTCTTTTCTGAATGGGAAGACATCTGAATCAGCCCTTATTAAACGGATTTGCAGCGTAGCTTCCAATTCGGTTGATTAAAATGGCATTTTTTATGACTTATTTTGCGATTTTATTGAATCTTTTTTTGATTAAAAAAAGCCCGGACAAGCCGGGCAGCGGGAGTACAACTCAATTAGGCTTCGGCGGCCACAATGGCCTTCATATCGGTCATATAACCACGCAGGGTTTCACCCACGCGCTCTACCTGATGCTGGCGAATAGCCTGGTTCACTTCCACCAGACGTTTGTTATCCACGCTGTGGGACTTCAATGACAAGCCTTTGCCGATCAATGACAGGTCCAGCTTGGGCATCAGGGTGTCACGCAGCAACGGAATAGCGGCATTGGCAAACAGGTAGTTACCGTATTCAGCGGTATCGGAAATCACCACATTCATCTCATATAAACGCTTACGGGCGATGGTATTGGCAATCAGCGGCGTTTCATGCAGCGACTCATAATAGGCCGACTCAGGCAACATGCCGGATGCCACCATCACATCAAAAGCCAACTCCACACCGGCTTTGATCATGGCCACCAGGAAAATACCCTTGTCGAAGAATTCCTGCTCATCGATCTTGCCTTCATAGACAGGTGCCTTTTCAAAACCGGTCTGCCCGGTTTCTTCGCGCCATCTCAGCAAGTTGGCATCGCCATTGGCCCAGTCTTGCATCATGGTCTTAGAGAAATGACCACTTAGAATGTCGTCCTGATGCTTCTCAAACAGCGGACGCAAGGTGTCTTTAAGCTCTTCGCTCAACTGATGGGCTTTGATCTTGGCCGGGTTAGACAGCCTGTCCATCATATTGGTCACGCCGCCAATCTTCAGCGCCTCAGTAATGGCCTGCAATCCAAACTGGATAAAGGCAGCGCAGTACGCAGGATCCATCCCTTCGGCAACCATCTTGTCAAAGGCCAGCAGCGCAGCGCTTTGCTGCATACCGCAGAGAATGGTTTGCTCACCCATCAAATCGGATTTCACTTCGGCCACGAAAGAAGAATGCAACACACCCGCTCGGTCGCCACCGGTGGCGCTGGCCAATGCCTTGGCAATTTCCAGACCCTGACCCTGCGGATCGTTTTCAGGATGTACGGCGATCAGGGTGGGCACACCAAAACCACGCTTATATTCTTCACGCACTTCGGTACCCGGACATTTAGGTGCGCACATCACCACCGTAATATCGGAACGAATTTGCTGACCTTCTTCAACGATATTAAAGCCATGGGAATAAGCCAGCGCAGAGCCCTGTTTCATCAGGGGCATCACCGCTTCCACCACACTGGCGTGCTGCTTGTCCGGGGTCAGGTTATAAACCAAATCGGCACCAGGGATCAGCTGTTGATAGCTACCTACCTTAAAACCATTACCGGTAGCACGACGATAAGAATCACGCTGTTCATCGATGGCGGACTGACGCAGGGCATAAGATACATCCAAGCCGGAATCACGCATATTCAGGCCCTGATTAAGACCTTGTGCACCGCAACCGACAATGACAATCTTCTTGCCCTTCAGAAAATCACAACCCTGGTTGAATTCATTACGCTGCATAAAGCGGCATTGTCCCAGCTGTTCCAGCTGCTGACGCAGATTCAGGGAATTAAAATAATTAGCCATCGTTATCTCCAATGCCCTATCGGGCGAATTCGCTTCTTCATACCTTGCAAGTAAAGTGACGTACTCGCTTGATGATTGGAGCATAGTGCATGGCCTTCGTTGTTTAAAATGATATATTTACAACACAATATTTCATTTTTTGAAACATGATGGATATACGTACCCTGCAACTCTTTCAGCATCTTGCCGACAGTCTGCATTTCGCCAAGACCGCAGAGGCCATGCATGTCAGCCCACCAACCCTGAGCCGGGCTATCCAGCGACTGGAAGAGGACTGCGGTGCGGCGCTATTTGTGCGAGACAACCGCAGCGTAAAACTAACCGCGGCCGGCGCTAAGTTACTGGCATTCAGCGCGCAGACTTTGGAAGACTGGCAGCGCCTGAAAAGCGAACTCAAGCAAGACAGTCAGCTGTTAAAAGGCGAGCTCAGTCTGTTTTGTTCGGTGACCGCCAGCTATAGCCATCTGCCAGCCTTATTAGAGCGCTTTCGACAGGCTTATCCGCAAGTGGAAATCCGTTTGACCACCGGAGATCCGGCCCTGGCCACCAGTAAAGTCATTAACCAGGAAGCAGACTTAGCCATTGCCGCAGGTACCCCGGATTTCCCCACAGAATTATCTTTTCATCAGTTGGATGTGCTGCCTTTTGTGCTGATTTGTCCGGCCGGCTACCGATTAAGTCAGTGGCAGCAATTGGATTGGCGCACGGTGCCAATGGTGTTGCCGGAGTCAGGCCCTTCAAAGCGCATTGTGCACCACTGGTTAACCGAGCACGGTATTCGTCCTAAAGTGTATGCCTCGGTTACCGGGCATGAAGCTATTGTCAGCATGGTAGCATTGGGCTGTGGCGTAGGGATTGTGCCTAAAGCCGTGGTGGAGCATTCCATCGTCGCCAACCGCATCACCATGCTTCCCCTGGAAGGAATAGAGTCTTTTAAACTGGGGCTGTGCTGTCTCAAAGGCCGTAGTAACGAACCTCTTGTCCGCGCCTTGCTGGATCAAGTCTGATACCATCAGCGCTTTAACGCTCTGGCGATATCAATGCTTTGGATCCCCTTCACGCTGATGGCGGCCTTTATGCAGGCCTGGCGCAATGCTTTTCAAAAACAACTCAGTCGTGACGTTTCCACAGCGGGTGTGACCCTGGCGCGATTCCTGTATGCCGGCCCAATGGTCATACTGTATCTGATTGCCCTTTATCATGGGCGTCCGACACAAGTTCCGCAGTTCTCTGCCGACTTTCTGATCTTGACGTTCTCGGCTGCACTCATGCAGATCCTGGCGACTGCGTTGATGGTCAAGTTATTCAAACTACGTAACTATGCAATCGGCGTAGGTCTGGCTAAAAGTGAAGCCATTTTGGCTGCCATACTAGGGGTGATGTTCTTTACCACTTCCCTGGATTGGCTGGGATGGTTAGGCGTCGCTCTGGGGGCGATGGCCGTGTTTTTATTGAGCGGCATCCGGCAGGTAAGGAATTGGTCGTTTATGACCCTGTTGCTTGGGCTTGGCAGCGGTCTGGCCTTTGCGCTGACATCTTTATGGGTCAGAGAAGCCAGCCTGGTCCTGGACGTCCCCTTCCCACATGGAGCGGCTTGGGTGCTACTGTTTGTGATCCTGATCCAGACCCTGACATTGGTGAGTTGGCTACTGCTTCGTGATCCGGCCACTTTAAAGGCACTGCTGTTGCGCCCTAAACTGGTATTGGCAATCAGCGTCACCAGCTGCTTAGGCTCCATAGGTTGGTTCACTGCCATGAGTCTGGAGAGCGTCGCCTTAGTGAAAACCCTGGGGCAGGTAGAAGTGTTGTTCAGCTTGCTGATTTCCGCTTACTGGTTTCGTGAAAAGCTGGCCCGTACCGATAAACAAGGGTTAGCATTGATTGTGATAGCAGCGATCTGTGTGGTGTGGGCCCCAGTTTTATGAGGCCCTAAAAAACAAAACCGGCTTTCGCCGGTTTATCTTGCTTATCTTTCTCGGACGACCCGAAAACCGATGTAATTGGCCCGGAAATTGGGGTCGAGTTCCATACGCGTGGATACCCGGGACAGACGCGGTGCAAAGTTCCAGGCGCCACCACGCACTACAGAGCCACTTTTAGAAGCACTGCTTACGGTCCATTCCCAAACGTTGCCAGCGGTATCAAACAGGCCATAGCTGTTACGGTCAAAAGAGGCCACCGGCGCGGCGCTGATATTGGACCACTGGCTGCCACACCAACCACAGTTGGCATTACCAGAGCCGACACTGTCGCCCCACCAATAATCGGTTTCTTTGCCGCCACGGGCCGCATATTCCCACTCTTCTTCACTGGGCAGGCGATACTTATTACCGCTGGTGCGGCTTAACCAATTTACATAAGCCAAAGCATCCTGCTGGCTAATACACACCACAGGGTGATTGGCGGTATTGGCATAACCCGGTGTACGCCAGTTGAGTTGCTCCTGCCAAACCGGCGAGCCCTGCTCATAGTAGGCACATCCTTTGTCTTTCTCGGCGTCGGTAACGTAGCTGGTTTCATCTACAAAGCGACGAAACTCGGCAACAGTGATTTCTGTTTCGCTGATGCCAAAAGAATTGGCAATGGTTTTACTTTGCACGGGGCGTTCATTTTCAAGACCGGTGCCATTGATATCACCCATACGGTAAGCGCCCGAGGGAACCACTACCAGCTGCGGCCCGGGCACATCACCAAACAGGATGTCCTGCACCTTTTCACCCTTGTTAAAGGCAAATTGGGCGCGTCTTAATTCCACTTTTAAGGTGGTACTTTCTTTCAGGTTCAGACGTTGCTTGTAGGTTTCATAACCGCGCTTGACCACTTCAAGATCATGAGTACCTGCGGGTAACATCACCTGTAACTTGGTGGAGCCGTAGCTGACACCATTGATAAAGACTTCATCGTCAAACACATTGGAGCGCAGGGTCAGCTCATGCATCACCGAGTCATCGGCCATATTCAGATTGCTGTCCATCCCCGAAACCTGCACCACGCTGCTGCTTTCCGGCGCACTGGTACGGCGATCTTCAACACAGTAACGACGATCAAGCCCCAGCAATTTACAAGCGTCTGAGCGCTTCAGGTTACCTTTCACTTCCACGTTCAACTGAACGTTATAGTTAGCGGCACCACTGAAACCTTCCTGCACCACATCACTGCGCTGCAACAGTACATAACCTTCAGAATTGGGACGTTGCTGTTTGGCCGCTTCGGACTCGGTCAGACTGTCATACAGCTGATCCAAGAAACGCTTGGACGCCTTTTGCTTGGCCAGGAACTTACCTCTGTCGGTACATTTAGCGATGGTTTCGTCGCGGTCACAGGCCACTTCCTGACTGACGGACACCATTTCCTGACGATTAAACTCACGGAACAGACGGTCAATACGGGCGTTATTCAACTGCTCCTTAAGACTCTCAATTTTGTTCAATAAGCTGTGCTTAGACACACGCATCTGTTCTACATCCGCCAGCTTTTTCTGCCAGTCGTTGTATTTGCTGGAAATAGCGTCTTTGTTGTTTTTGTGGGCACGTACAGCAGCCAGATAGGCTTCGCGGGCCGGGGTAATGTCGATACTGGGATCTTCAATAATGCGCTCATACTGCACATTCATTTCGGCCAATTTGGTTTGCCGACTTGTTTCCAGTTCTTTGCCTTTGGCACGCAAGGCGGCCAGTTCCTTTTCCATGGAAGCAGCGAGAGCAATTTCACTATCAAGATTGCGCTGGAAGCTGTCGTAGTCGCTTTGGTTGGCCAGGATCTGCTGCTGGATTTCAGTCACAGATAACTTTTCTGCTGCGATCACTCCCGTCGAACATACGAGAGCCATCGACAGAGCAAGGTGTGCTATTCGCTTCATTATTCCATTCCAAACGGGTCGCCAGCCGGCAAACTGCTGTTGTTCTTCTGGTTTTTCAACGGCGTTATTGTTCTTATTTATATAACACCCAGTTGGGTATTTGATGCCACATCAATGCCCTATGCTATTGAGTTGTCTAGTAAAGCGCAAGTCTCTAGTAGGTTTACGCAGCAAACCAGAGGCAATGTCCTTACAAGCGCGGATTTTATCGCGCTTTTTAGTTAGCACTTTGAACCTACAATGGCCGCGCGAATTGGCTCAATAGGCGATCAAAAGCCCTATACTGCAAGGCTTCTGCGAGCGCGTTTCGGTCAACACGGGTCTGCTTGTCTAAATCGGCAATAGTGCGCGCCACTTTAAGAATTCGGTGGTAGCTACGCATGGATAACCCCAGTTTTTCGCAAGCCTGTTGCAGGAAAAGCCTGTCTTCATTATCCAATGGACAGTGTTTATCCACTTCGGAACCGGCCAATTGGGCATTGGTTTTTTGTTGCCGCTGTAACTGCCGGTCTCTGGCCAACAGCACCCGCTTACGCACTGTGTTACTGGACTCTGAAGGCTGCGCAGCATCAGAATGATGGGTGATCGATTGTCTGGGCACTTCCACCTGAAGATCGATTCTGTCCAAAAAGGGGCCGGACAGTCGATTAAGATATTTGAGGATCTGCTCACAGGTACTGCGGCCATCATCAATGCTGCCGGTGGGGCTGGGATTCATTGCCGCCACTAACTGAAAAGCAGCGGGGAAAAGGGCTTGATGGGCGGCCCGGGAAATAGATACGGAGCCGGACTCCAATGGCTCTCGGAGTACATCCAATACCCGTCTGTCGAACTCGGGCAGTTCATCCAAAAACAACACGCCATTATGCGCCAAAGAGACTTCTCCCGGCTTGGGCGGACTGCCACCACCCACCAGGGCAATGGCAGAGGCTGTGTGGTGTGGATGGCGAAATGGCCGACAGCGCCAATGTTGCGGTTCCAGTCCGTGACCGGCGATGGAGTGTAAGGACGCAGTCTGCAAGGATTCTTCTTCGCTCATGGGCGGCAAGATCCCGGCTAAACGACTGGCCAGCATGGTTTTACCGGTACCGGGAGGTCCGGCAAATAGGATGTGATGTCCGCCTGCAGCGGCAATTTCCAGCGCCCGCTTCGCGGTTTGCTGACCAGTCACGTCTTTCAGATCCGGCTGCTCTGGGGAGGGCTCCGGGGGTTTTTCTGCAGTAAATAACGGCAGTGTTTGCTGACCATTTAAGTGCTGAAACACCTCCAGTAAGCGGGTGGCAGCATAAAGCTTTAATCCGCCAATAAGTGCTGCTTCTTCAGCATTTTGCAGCGGCAATATCAAGGTTCGCCCGTCTTTATAGCAGGCATGGGCAAAAGGCAGCGCACCGCGAATAGGTCGAAGTTCGCCCGATAGGGCCAGTTCACCGGTGAGCTCAACATCCTCCAGCCAATCGGCTTTGATTTGACCGGCAGCAGCGACAATACCGATGGCAATGGCCAAATCGAAACGGCCACCTTCTTTGGGCAGATCCGCTGGCGCCAAGTTAACGGTGATGCGCCGGGCAGGAAACTCAAAACCAGAATTGATCAATGCGCTACGTACCCGGTCACGTGCCTCACGCACCGAGGCTTCGGGCAGTCCGACGATATGAAAGGCCGGCAGACCAGGCGAAAGATGCACCTCAACCTGAATAGCCGGCGTGTCGATGCCAAGGCTGGCACGGGTATGTACCACTGACAGAGCCATGCTTGCTTCCATTGCAGTTGCATTGGATTAAGCCTAGCCAAGGGTGTGGGTTTCGGCTAATCCGGGTGCGGCCCAAAAACCGGTAGCTGCCAGTGCCAGCGAATGGCGCCCAGGCGCACCAGTAAGGTCGCCACCATCCCCAATAACATAGCCGTCAGCAAATTCATCCCAAGCTCAATGGCCAATACATACAACACACCACCGATAATGCAGGTGGTGGCGTAAAGCTCTCCCTTCAGTACTAACGGGATTTCCCGGCAGATCACATCACGGATAAGGCCGCCAAAGACCCCAGTCATCACTCCCATCACTATCGCAATAAAAGGACCGGCACCATAATTCAGGGCCTTTTGCAGACCCATTACATTAAAAAAGGCCAAACCAAAGGCGTCGGCCACCAGCAGCACTTGAAGAGGAAAGGTTTCCCGGGCCCGTAACCATAAAATAGTCGCCAGGGCAGCAGCCATAATGGCATACAAAAAATCCGGTTCTTGCACCCAGAACACCGGTAAGTCGAGGATCATATCGCGCAGAGTACCGCCGCCGATGGCCGTTACAGAGGCCAACACCACCACACCGAAGCCGTCCATATGTTTGCGATAGGCCATTAACGTCCCGGACACCGCAAAGACGGCGACGCCGAGTAAATCGATCCAATGCAACCACTGCCCCATAACCAACCCATTTCTTTAAAATTCAGGGGGATAATCCATTACTCGGAAAACAAAAACAACGCTTTAGAAAAAAAGCCGCAATAAACCCTTGCCTGAAGATGAAATGCCGTGCTATTTGTAAAAATAGTGACGTATTCCGGATAGAAGAATAGGACAAACCTTTCGCTATCCCCCTTGATGAGCAAACTGCTTAACATGAATTTCCTAGCCAAGCTTCTTCTTACTGTTGCCCTCAATGTGGCAGTGATTGTCGTGGTGATTATTCCATCTCCGCGGGGGAAGCCCTTGGCCTAAAGTAGCCCAGCTTCAAAAAACCCCCGCACGAAAGTCCGGGGGTTTTTTCGTTTCTGGGCCGGTAAAAAATGATGACAGCCGGAACAGTTGAAAATGAGCAATAAAATGACAGGTGCACAGGCAATCCTTAAATTTCTCGGCCATCAGGGCATTGAAGCGGTGTTCGGTTACCCGGGCGGAGCCATTATGCCCTTGTATGATGCATTGCTGGATTCGCCCATCCGTCACTACCTGTGCCGCCATGAACAAGGCGCTGCCTTTGCGGCCATCGGCCAGGCCCGCTCAACCAATAGCGTGGGGGTATGCGTCGCCACCTCGGGTCCGGGCGCCACTAATCTGCTGACCAGTCTGGCCGACGCCAAGCTGGACTCAGTACCGTTAGTGGTGATCACCGGCCAGGTGGCGCGCCCGGCCATGGGTACCGATGCCTTCCAGGAAGTGGATGTACTGGGATTGTCGCTGTCCATCAGCAAACACAGTATGCAGGTGCTGGATGGCAAAGATTTACTGCCGAGTCTGGAACGCGCTTTTTTCATTGCTCAGGATGGTCGCCCCGGGCCGGTACTGGTGGATATTCCAAAGGATATCCTGTTATCAGAAGTGAGTTTCCCGGCCCTGAAACCCGTACAACCGAACACAACGACCTCAGCTGATGCGGACCTTATCGCCAAAGCCAATCAATTGCTGGCACAGGCCAAACGCCCGCTCGCCTATGTAGGTGGTGGTGTTGGCATGGCAGAGGCCGTGCCGCAATTGCGGGACTTTATCACCACCAACAGTTTACCCACGGTATCGACCCTCAAAGGCCTGGGTGCCGCCGATGCCGATCATCCTTTGTATCTGGGCATGTTGGGCATGCATGGACTACCCGCGGCCAATCTGGCCGTGCAGGAATGCGATCTACTCATTGCCATCGGCGCACGTTTGGACGATAGGGTAACCGGCAAACTGGATGAATTTGCGCCCCACGCCAAACTGCTGCATCTGGACATTGATCCGGCCGAAATCCACAAGCGCCGCCAGGCCGATGTGGCAATTTTGGGGGATTTGCAAGCGATCCTGCCGCAATTACAAGGGCCGGCCTCAGCAGCTTGGTGTCACCATATAGCCCAACGTAAGGCAGCAAAAGCCTATAACTATTCGCAAGCTGATGACGCAGAGAATATTCATGCTCCCACTCTGCTTCACTATTTAAGTGAGCAGACTAAGCGAGAAGCCATTGTTAGCTGCGATGTGGGCCAACATCAGATGTGGGTGGCCCAGCATATGACATTTGCCGATCCTACCCGACATTTAAGTAGCGGCGGCCTGGGCACCATGGGATTTGGCCTGCCCGCAGCTATTGGTGCACAAGTGGCCCATCCCGACAAAGCGGTTATCGCCGTATGTGGTGATGGCTCATTTATGATGAATGTGCAGGAACTGGCCACCCTGCGTCGCTATGGCCTGCCGGTGAAGATTCTGGTGCTGGATAACCAGCGTTTGGGCATGGTGAAACAGTGGCAGGAGCTATTCCATCAAGAACGCTACAGCGAAACGGATTTGTCCGACAATCCGCCCTTCAGCCGCCTGGCCCAGGCTTTTGATATTGCCGCCGAGGAAATCAGTGAACCAAGTCAGGTGCAGGAAGCAGTAGCCCGTATGCTGGCTCATCAGGGGCCTTATCTTTTGCATGTCAGGCTCGACGCTAACGCCAACGTCTGGCCTATCGTGCCACCCAATACCGCCAACCATCAAATGTGGGAGCAACCTCAATGAACTATCAATTAATGCTGTCATTACAAGATCAACCTGCGGTAATGGAGAGGGTGCTGCAAACCACCCGTTACCGTGGTTTTTGTATTCATCAATTGCGTATGCAGCAAGGTCCTAAGGGACTGTCAGTGACCATGGACGTGAGTGGACAACAACCCATTCATATACTGACGGGCCAGTTGCGTAAACTGTATGATTTATCATCACTGGAAATTGCCAGCGCACAACCGGTTGGCAAAACGGCATAGAAAGGAATATTTATGGCAAAGAAAACAGCTGAATTTATTTGGTTTAACGGCGATATCATGCCCTGGCAGGACGCCAAAGTGCATGTCATGACCCACGCCATTCACTATGGCTCCTCGGTATTCGAGGGCGTTCGCGCCTACCATACACCGGATAAAGGCACCTGCATTTTTCGCCTGCAAGATCACACCCGGCGCCTGTTGGATTCGGCCAAAATATATCGCATGACCATCCCTTATACGGCAGAGCAAATTAACCAAGCCTGTAAAGATATTGTGCGTCAAAACAAGCTGAAATCTGCCTATATCCGACCTATCGCTTTTTATGGCGATATTGGTATGGGTTTGCAGATCCCATTTGGTCAGGAGACAGAATTAGTAGTCGCGGCCTTCGAATGGGGAGCTTACTTGGGCGAGGAAGGCCTGAAAAATGGTGTTGATGCTGGCGTGACTTCCTGGAATCGCTTGGCTGCCAATACCATGCCTACCGGCGCCAAAGCCGGTGGAAACTATCTTTCATCCCAACTGATTTCTATGGAAGCCCGTCGGCACGGCTACCAGGAAGGTATTGCCCTGGATATCAACGGCTATTTGAGCGAAGGGGCGGGCGAAAACCTGTTTATTTTCCGTGACGGCAAGGTGTCCACACCTCCTCGCACCGCCGCCATTTTGCCGGGCATCACCCGCGATACGGTCATTACCTTGCTGAAAGAGCTAGGCTATGAAGTCCGGGAGGAAAATATTCCCCGTGAAACCCTGTATCTGGCCGATGAGATCCTGATGTGCGGCACCGCCGCCGAAGTTACCCCGGTGCGCAGTGTGGATGGTATCAAAGTGGGTAATGGTGGCCGCGGCCCCATCACCGAGAAAGTACAAGAGAAGTTCTTCGGGCTGTTTAACGGCAGCACCGAAGACAAATGGGGCTGGTTAACACCAGTCGAATAACCAGGCAGCCCACACAAGGCCTGCTATTAAAGATTATTGCAAGAATTAAGGAAGTCCTATGCCAAAGTTACGTTCAGCCACCACCACTCAGGGGCGCAATATGGCCGGTGCTCGTGCGCTATGGCGCGCTACCGGTATGACCGATGCGGATTTTGGTAAGCCCATTATTGCCGTGGCCAACTCTTTCACCCAGTTTGTGCCCGGCCATGTGCACCTCAAGGATATGGGTCAATTGGTCGCCCGTAGCATCGAAAAAGCCGGTGGCGTGGCCAAGGAATTTAATACCATCGCCGTGGATGACGGCATTGCCATGGGCCATGGCGGCATGCTCTATAGCCTGCCCTCGCGCGAGCTGATCGCCGACTCGGTGGAGTACATGGTCAATGCCCACTGTGCCGATGCGCTGGTATGCATTTCCAACTGTGACAAGATCACCCCCGGCATGCTGATGGCAGCTCTGCGCCTGAATATCCCTGTGGTATTCGTTTCCGGTGGACCAATGGAGGCGGGTAAAACCAAGCTCTCTGATCAGATTATCGCCCTGGATCTGGTGGATGCCATGGTGGCGGCAGCCGATCCAAAAGTTTCCGATAAAGACAGCGAAGAAATCGAGCGTTCCGCCTGCCCTACCTGTGGCTCTTGCTCCGGCATGTTTACCGCCAACTCCATGAACTGCCTGACCGAGGCGTTGGGTTTATCACTGCCAGGTAACGGCTCGATGCTGGCCACCCATGCCGACCGTAAGCAGCTTTTCTTAAAAGCCGGAGAACTGGTGGTGGAGTTATGCCAGCGTTACTACCGCGACAATGACGAGTCGGCACTACCGCGCAATATCGCCAACTTCCAGGCCTTTGAAAATGCCATGAGCCTGGATATCGCCATGGGCGGCTCGACCAATACCATTTTGCATCTGTTAGCGGCCGCCCAAGAGGCGGAGGTGGATTTCAGCATGGCTGATATCGACCGCTTGTCGCGCAAAGTACCCCATCTTTGCAAAGTGGCGCCGGCGACCCAGAAATACCATATGGAAGATGTGCATCGCGCCGGTGGCGTGATGGGCATCCTGGCCGAGTTGCACCGCGGTGGACTATTAAATGCCGAGGCCGGACACGTTCTGGGTCAATCCATGGAAAAGGTGATTGGCAATTGGGATGTGGTGGACGAAGCCAATGAAACCGCACGCATGTTCTATCGCGCAGGTCCTGCCGGTATTCGCACCACACAGGCTTTCAGTCAGAGTTGTCGCTATCCCGAGTTGGACACCGACCGTGAGGGCGGCTGTATCCGTAATATGCAGCATGCCTTTAGCCTTGAGGGCGGCTTGGCAGTGCTGTTCGGTAACCTGGCACCCAACGGCTGTATCGTCAAAACTGCCGGGGTGGATGAGTCCAACCTGCGCTTTGAGGGCCCGGCGCGAATTTTTGAGAGTCAGGATGCGGCAGTCGCCGGTATCCTTAATGACGAAGTGCAAAGCGGGGAAGTGGTCATTATCCGCTATGAGGGTCCCAAAGGCGGTCCGGGTATGCAGGAAATGCTCTATCCCACTTCCTACTTAAAATCCAAAGGCCTGGGTAAAGCCTGTGCCCTGGTCACCGACGGACGATTCTCTGGCGGTACTTCAGGATTGTCCATCGGCCATGTGTCACCAGAGGCAGCAGGTGGTGGCAATATCGCCTTAGTGCAACCAGGTGATCCTATCGCCATCGATATTCCCAACCGTCGTATTGAGTTATTGGTGTCTGATGTGGAATTGGATGAACGGCGCGCCGCCATGCAGATGCGTGACAAACCCTGGCAACCGGAAAACCGTGAGCGCCAGGTATCTCTGGCCCTGAAAACTTACGCCATGCTGGCCACCAGCGCCGACAAGGGCGCGGTGAGGGATAAATCCTTGCTGGAGGGCTATTAATGGCCCTCTCCGATACCGACTACCTCAGAAAGATCCTGCTTTCACCCGTCTATGATGTGGCGGTGAAGAGCGATCTGGTGCATCTGAATAAACTCTCCGCTTCTCTTGGTAACGATATCTGGCTGAAACGCGAAGACCAGCAGCCGGTAAAATCTTTTAAATTGCGCGGCGCCTACAACCGCCTTTGCCAGCTTACCGATGCACAAAAAGCCGCAGGCGTGATTGCCGCCTCTGCCGGTAACCATGCCCAAGGCGTGGCCTACTCGGCGCGCATCAAAGAAATCAAAGCCGTGATTGTGATGCCGGAAACCACCCCGGATATTAAAGTGGATGCAGTGCGCAGCTTTGGCGGCAAGCAGGTGGAGGTGATCCTGCACGGTACCAGTTTCGATGCCGCCAACGCCAAGGCCAAGGAATTAGCCGCCGAGCATGGCTATGCCTATATCCCCCCCTTCGATGATCCCGATGTGATTGCCGGACAAGGCACCATTGGCCGCGAATTGCTGGAACAAAATCCCAACCTGGAAACCCTGTTTATTGCGGTTGGCGGTGGCGGATTGGCCGCCGGTATTGCCGTCTATCTTAAGCAACTTAAGCCGGATTTACGCATTGTAGCGGTGGAATCGGAAGAGTCTGCCTGCTTACAAGCAGCCATGGCAGCCGGTAAGCCGGTGGAATTGCCCAGTGTCGGTATCTTCGCCGATGGGGTGGCGGTCAAACTGATTGGTATAGAAACTTTTCGCCTCTGTCAGCAATATGTGGATGAAGTGATCACTGTCTCCAGCGATGAGATCTGCGCCGCCATTAAGGATATTTTCGATGATACCCGGGTCATTGCCGAACCAGCAGGCGCCCTATCGGTAGCGGGCATTCGTAAGTATGTTCAGCGCCATAATCTTAAAGGTCAGCAACTGGGCGGTATTCTTTGCGGTGCCAATATTAACTTTCATACGCTGCGTTATGTGTCAGAGCGCTGCGAACTGGGAGAGCAAAAAGAGGCAGTGTTTGCGGTACGTATTCCCGAGCGCCGGGGGGCCTTCAGGCATTTCTGCGGACTACTCGGCGGACGTGCCATTACCGAATTTAATTATCGCTACGCCAGTGATGACGAGGCCCATATTTTTGTAGGCCTGAAGCTACGCCAGGGCCGCGCCGAATTTGAGCAGATAGAAAAAGTCCTGCGCAGCGAAGGCTACGATCTGTTTGATCTGTCAGACAATGAAATGGCCAAGCTGCATGTGCGTTACATGGTGGGTGGCAGGCCGCCTAGTCTGCTCAATGAACATGTATTTTCCTTCGAGTTTCCCGAGTATCCGGGCGCCTTGATGAAGTTTCTTAATACCCTGGGTGAGCGCTGGAACATCACCTTATTCCATTACCGCAACCATGGTGCCGCAGAAGGACTGGTATTGGCGGGCTTTGATATTCCTGCCGATACCAGGGCGGAGTTTGACAGCCATGTGGCACAGCTCGGCTACCACTTTGAGGAGCAAACGACCAATCCGGCTTACCGCTTCTTTTTGTCAGAATTAAATGGGATTGAAAAGTAGCGTTTTGAAAAACTGTGCTTTACTTGCCTAACCACAACAAGGTGAGCATCGAGATGGAAGAGGGCCTGAAAGAGAAAACCGGAAAAACATTGGATGAATGGAAAGCCCTGTTAGCGCCCAAGGGCTTTGCCAAACATGGCGAGATTATGGCGTTTCTCAAGGGAGACTGTGGCCTGACCCATGGCTATGCCAACTTTATTGCCCTCAAGTTCCGCGAAGCAGACGCCGCATCGCACTCTGAAGAGGACTTACTGAGTGCCCAGTACAAGGGCAAAGAGAGCCTGCTGCCTATTTTCGACAAACTTCGTGATGAAATCCTGAAACTGGGCAGCGATATTGAGGTAGCGCCCAAAAAGGCAGCAGTCAGTTTTCGCCGCAAACGCCAGTTTGCCTTGGTACAACCTTCCACCAAGACCCGTATCGACCTGGGACTTAAGTTTAATAACCGGCCCCATAGCGGACGTTTAGAGACCTCAGGCCCTTTTGGCACCATGTGCACCCACCGCGTTCAGTTGACCAGCCCTGAGCAAATAGACCAACAAGTGCTTCAGTGGCTCAAAGACGCTTACGATGAAGCGGGCTAATACCAAGTCCAATAATGATCTGGTTAACTCAGAGCAGGTCAGAAGGGCTTATATCTGCAACTGCTCCTGCGTTGTTCTACTTCACGCCATCCATGGCGCTCCCTGCGGGCGAGGCCAAAATGCCCCCTTGGCTGTGTTAGAGGCCCTTGATTTAGCCCCACTAAACCTGCTGGCCTCTGCCTTGCCAAGGAACATTTTGCCTCTCGCTGAGTGATCACATCATTAATGGACTTGGTATACGCTTAATGATCTTCTTCCTCGAGCGCCAGTCCGGCCAGTCCTGCCACCATCAGCATCAACAGCGGCACACCGATCACATGCATACTCATCGGCATCTCAGTCTGCCATTGGATCCAAAAGGTCAATAACCAACTGCCCAGCATCAGGGCTACCACTAACCAATGTTTAATCAGGTGACTCATGATTTATCCTCCACGTTCAACCTGGGGAAATTGTAGTCTCTTGCAAATCTGACGGTTAGTGGCAATAATGATAAAAAAAGTGCCAATAGTGACATCATGACACCGAAAAAGATTGCCATCCTGGCCACAGATAACGCCATGGGCTCCACCTTGATGGCGGCGGTGGACTTCTTCGCCTTCGCCAATTCATTCTGGCGCTATTTGCACCCGCTGGAGCAACAGGTTCCCTTTGAGACAGCTGTATATAAAGCCGGCGGCGGTAACATTCAGTGCTCGAACGGCTTTGTGTTGCCTTGTCAGGACTTGTCGGCACTTAAGGATGCCGATGCACTGATCTCTGTTGCCGCCTACACCTACGATAAAGGTGGCTTTAGAGAATATCTGACCGAACTTCAGCCCGCCCTATCAACGCTTCGTGAAGCCAAAGCCAGAGGTACTTGGTTGGTCAGTCATTGCACTGGCACCTTTTCATTGGGTGAAGCCGGGGTGCTGGACAATGAGCAAGCCACCAGTTGTTGGTGGATGAAGGATATTTTTAGCGAACGTTACCCGAAAGTGCATCTGCGTATGGATGAAATTGTGGTCACAAGCAACAGGGTGATAACCGGCGGCGCCACCACCTCCTTTCCCAATGTCTGTCTGAAATTGCTGGAGGAGCTAATCGGCGTGCAGTTTGCTAATGGCCTGGGCAAATTAATGCTGCTGGACCGACAGCGTCTGTCGCAACAAACCTTTATGGACCCGACCCTGGTTATCCGTCATCGGGATAGCCTTATCGAGCAGGTGCAGGACTGGATGCTGGCCAACTATGCCGAGCAGGTCAGCCTGGATGCCCTGTGTGACAAATTTGCCGTCACCAAGCGCACCTTAATTCGGCGCTTTAAGGCCGCCACCGGGGAAACGCCACTGGCCTATTTGCAACAAGTGCGGGTGGAACAGGCGAAGAACCTGCTGGCTGGAACCGATATGCCGGTTGAACGTATTGTAGAGAAAGTGGGGTATGGTGATCCGGCGTCATTCAGAAAGCTCTTTGTAGCCCAAACCCAGTTGACGCCTAAGGCTTACCGGCAGCGCTTTAGCTACCTGCCGGCGTTAAGTGCTTAGATACCAAGTATTGGTTATTCGCGCTCGCTCAGTTCCTGTTCAAGCTTAGCCAGGCGCTCTTCCATGGCGGTGAGCTTTTCACGGGTGCGGATCAGCACCTGAGTTTGTACATCAAATTCTTCACGGCTAACAAAGTCCAGCTTGCTTAGCTGTGCCTGCAATACCTGCTTAACCTTGGCTTCCGCCCCTTCTGCTACTTGCTTTACGCCAGGGGGAATGGCATCGGAAATATGCTTGGCAATTTCTTCCAGTTTCTTGGGATCTAACATGTTCTTTCCTGTGGGGATCTCTTTAGGCGAGTATATCAATTATGGGGCTTGAAGGAATCAAGCCCCACATCAACAGGAATTAATGCAGGCGCTCCGCCAATTCCCAAGGCTCCAGCACCAATCCGTCTTCACCGGGTACCGGGAAAACTACCACCTGGATTTCATCATCCTCCAGACCCGGCAACCATTTGTCTTGCCAATCCTTAAGGCTGATGGCATGCGGACGGCAATGGGCCCATTCGCCCTCAATCCAATCCTGCACAAATTCACTGGCCGGCCACACCGGAATGCAGTCTTCATCTTCGGCGGTCATCATCATCGCGCCATGATCATCCACCAGTGTCCAAACGGTCTTCTTCTCCTGTATCAGTTTGTTGAAATAGCCGACCCGTTGCTCCGGGGTCTGGGACAGCACCGATTGCTTCATATCCAGGGTGAGTTCAGCGTTCATGGGATCACTCCTTTTTGGCGTTGAGAGCAGAAACCAGTATTTGTGCGTGCTCGGCCAAATCATGACCGAGATCGGTTAGATAACCACCGTCTATACGATTAATAATCCCCTTATCAAAAAGCCGTTTAGCCGCGTCCACCACTTGCGGATCGGCGTCATGATGGATTTTGAGACCTTGGGTCAGGCTGTCATGGGGAAACTTGAGTAGCAGATTGAGTTCCGCAACGAGGGAAGAATCGAAGGCCATGGCATACTCCTATGTATAACCTTTGGAAGCCCTTAAGACTGCCTCACGGCAATCAGGGCTCTTATTTTCGGTACATGCCGTCGAAGACATCAGTCCAGGTCTCGCCATCGTCTTTGCTGACCTGCCAATGCTGACGCACCGTTCCGTCCATATTGGGCGTCCAGCGAATACGGTGCAAGTGTTTTTCACCCTTGGCTGAGAGGCCCGGTCCCTGTAGTACCATGACACCGCCTTCCAGGCGACCTTCTAATTGTAACAACTGTCCTTGATTATCCACCCAGGTCTGATGCCAGAGGTCGCGACTTTTATCGTAGATATTCAGACTGCGCCCTTCAAAGCCACTCTCGGTGCGATAATGTTCCCTGAGCACACAGTTATCCAGATCGGCGCTGATCTCATTAGTACCGGCTAGCGTACCCTTGGCCGTTACTTGCCAACTGCCTAACCAAAAATCGAACTGGTCATATTCCGGGCCTTCACAAGCACTGTGTACCAACGGACTAAAAAGGGCTGCGAGGGTTAACAAGATTCTCATTCGCTTCTCGGTTATAATGGCTTTGTTTAAAAATATAACTCAAACACATGAAATACAAAGACTTACGGGACTTTATCGGGCAGCTCGAAAAACAGGGCGAGCTTAAGCGCGTCAGTATCGAAATCGATCCGGTACTGGAGATGACGGAAATCGCCGATCGCACCCTGCGTGCCGGTGGTCCCGCCATCTTATTTGAAAATCCAAAGGGCTTCGATATTCCCGTTCTGGCCAATCTTTTTGGCACGCCCAAAAGGGTGGCCATGGGTATGGGACAAGAATCGGTGGAAGCCCTACGCGAAGTAGGCAAGCTGCTCGCTTACTTAAAAGAGCCCGAGCCGCCAAAAGGCTTTAAGGACTTGTGGGATAAACTCCCCGTCTTCAAGCAAGTGCTGAATATGCCGGCCAAAGAGGTTAGCAAAGCCCCCTGCCAACAAGTGATACTCAGTGGCGAGCAGGTGGATTTGACACGCCTGCCTATTCAAACCTGTTGGCCTGGCGATGCTGCACCGCTAATCACCTGGGGTCTGACGGTGACCCGCGGTCCCCATAAAAAACGCCAGAATCTGGGTATCTATCGCCAGCAACTGCTGGGCCCCAATAAACTTATTATGCGTTGGTTGTCTCATCGCGGCGGTGCACTGGATTTTCGTGAATGGTGTGAAGCGCATCCAGGCGAAAAATTCCCGGTGGCGGTAGCCTTAGGCGCCGATCCGGCCACCATTTTGGGCGCCGTTACGCCTGTCCCCGATACCCTCTCGGAATATGCCTTCGCGGGATTGCTGCGCGGTGATAAAACCGAAGTGGTTAAATGTATCAGCAACGATTTGCAGGTCCCGGCCAGCGCGGAAATCATTCTGGAAGGCTATATCGAACCAGGTGAAATGGCACCGGAGGGCCCTTATGGTGATCACACCGGCTATTACAACGAAGTAGATGATTTTCCGGTCTTTACCGTGACCCATCTGACCCATCGTAAGGACCCGATCTACCATTCGACTTACACGGGTAGGCCACCCGATGAGCCGGCTATTTTGGGCGTCGCCCTGAATGAAGTTTTTGTGCCCATTTTGCAAAAGCAATTTCCCGAAATTGTGGATTTTTATTTGCCGCCAGAGGGCTGTTCCTACCGTATGGCCGTGGTCACTATGAAAAAGCAATATCCTGGTCATGCCAAACGGGTGATGATGGGGGTGTGGTCATTCCTGCGCCAGTTTATGTACACCAAGTTTGTGATTGTTTGCGACGATGATGTGAACGCACGTGACTGGAACGACGTGATCTGGGCCATCACCACCAGAATGGACCCAGCGCGCGACACCACCATGATTGAAAATACCCCCATCGACTATCTGGATTTTGCCTCGCCGGTTTCCGGCTTGGGCTCCAAGATGGGGATGGATGCCACCAATAAATGGCCAGGTGAAACCGACAGGGAATGGGGAATACCCATTACCATGCGCCAGGACATTAAAGATAAAATCGACGGCCTGTGGGATGACCTCGGCCTGGTTGCCAATAAAGATTAAACGAGATGACAGAGATTCAAGCCAAAGTACACAGCATCACACCCCTTACCGCCAATGTGTACCGTATTGTGTTGGCACTACCTCAGCCATTGCCTTTTAAAGCGGGGCAATATCTGCGGGTAATTATGGGCGATAAAGACAAACGCCCTTTCTCTATCGCCAGCGCCCCAGGCGAAGATGAGCTGCTGGAACTGCATATTGGCGCCGCCGAGAACAACCCCTGGACCATGCAAGTCATTGAGAAGCTGCGCCAGCAACCATTCATCAACATAGATGGTCCTCATGGCAAAGCACATCTGCGCGAAAACGGTGCAAGACCTCGTATTCTTATAGCCGGCGGTACCGGATTCTCCTACACCTGGAGTATCCTGCAGGAACTGCTGAGATCCCCATTAAAAGAACCGTTGTTCCTTTATTGGGGCACCCGCACCCTGGACGACATGTATGCCCATGATGCGCTTGTGGCCTTAGCGGCCAAGCATGAGAAGTTTAAGTTTATCCCAGTATTGGATCAGCCCCACCATGATTGGCAGGGCCGCAATGGCTGGGTACATAAAGCCGTCATGGAGGACTTTATCAGCCTGGAGCCTTACGAAGTCTACATTGCCGGACGTTTCGAGATGGCCGGTGTCGCCCGCGAAGACTTCCATCAGCAAGGTCTGCTGCTGGAAAATCTGTTCGGCGATGCTTACGAATTTATTTAATTTTTGCAGGTACAGACATGGACAGTCCCGACTACGGCAATTACACGCCTGAAGAGTTGTATCAAGCCCTCAGCAGTATTGATAAAGAAGCCTATCCGGAAAATTACAGGCGCCTGAAATCAGAGTGGGCTAAACGCTCACACCTGGACGCTCAACCAGCACCCGAGCCTGAGGCAGAAGGCGGACCATGGTCCATAGGTGGATGGCTGATTTTAGTGGGATTCGGGATTTGTGTGGGACCGGTGCGACTGTTACTGGCGCTGACCAGCGAAGAATATCTTCAGGCGTTTTCTGTGGACGTTTGGCGCAATCTTACCGATCCGGATAGTCCTGCTTACCGCCCCTTGTATGGGCCTCTTTTTGTGACTGAGGTGGCGGCTAACTTACTGATCCTGCTATTGTCATTGTTGCTGATCTACTTGTTCTTTTGGCGCAAAAAGTTGTTCCCCAGACTTTATGCTGTCTTGGCCTATTCTGCTTTAGTGTTCACGCTGCTAAGCGCCAAAGCCACCGAATACGTATTCGCAGATGTTCTGGACAGATTGCCACCACTACTGCCCATAGAAACACTTCTTCCACAACTGGTCGCCTGTTTTGTTTGGGTGCCCTATATGTTCTTCTCTGAGCGAGCCCAAAAGACCTTTGTGCACTAGCCAAACTGTTTGGCAGGCAATCTGATTTCGGCGCAAGCGCCAGGACCATCGTGATTATTGGTTAACTGCAATGTGCCGCCATGTTGCTCAATAATTTGACGACAGAAAGCCAGGCCGATTCCCTGCCCCTTTTCCTTAGTGGTGTAGAAAGGCACGAAAAGGTTGTCCGGATTCTGGATACCCCTGCCTTGGTCAATGATGCGTATGCGTTGTTCGTCCGCCACCCTATCCACTTCCAGGCGCACCGCGAGGTTTTCGCCACCGGCTTCTTCGGCATTTTTCAGCAGATTAATCAGCACCTGCTCCAGCAATGTGGGGTCTGCCCATAGAATCTCTGTGTTGATACAGGTTTCCAGTGCCAAGCCTGGATTAAGGGCCCGAAGCCGCGGGACCAATTCCGACAGCGCAATATCTCTGGGCTCGGGAGTCGCCGTTTTCGACAGGCTGGCGTAACGGTCAACAAAGTCTTGCAGGGATTGGCTACGATTCACGATGACGTCCAGCGCCTGCTTGGATCTTTCATCCTGCTGCATCATCGATAGGCTTTGTGCCAGAGACTTGATAGGAGTCAGGGAGTTGCGGATCTCATGGCTTAGCACTCGAATAAGCCGTCGCCAGGCAAGCTGTTCGGCCTGGTTGAGTTCTTTTTCAATATTGGTCAGTACCAATAGTTCAAACACCCCTTCGGTTTGCTGGAAATGGCTCTTACGCAATTGCCAGCGCCTACCCTGCTGTGTATCAGCAAACCGCCATCCATCCTGTTCCCGGACTAATCCCAATTGCTGGGCGCCCATGCCTCTTACACTTTGCCAGGGGCGATTTAACCAAACAGAAAAGGCTGCATTGGCATGGCTAAGACGCTGCTTGGGATCGAACACCAGGATTGGTGTGTCCAATTGCTCTATCAGGCGGTAGATAAGAAACACATGCTGGTCATAGCGACTCTTGCGTTTCTGCAGCTCTTCAGACAATCCATTGATTTCACTGACCAGCTCAGAGGCGATACCTCTGCGGTAATGCCCCCGCATCCTCAGGCTGTAATCCTCCAGGCGAATGGCCTCAACTTGCGAGGTCAGTCGGTAAAACGGATCCAGCAATTGCCGGTACAATCGCCCCAGGAACACTCCCAGCGGGGCCAATACCAGTAACAAAAGGGTTAATGTCAGTAGCAAAGAAGCGCCAGTAGAATGCAGACAGAATAAGAGCAGGAAGGTGACCAGTGTGAACAGTGCAAAACCCGTCCATTGCAGCTGTCTTTCCAGTGAGGGGCGCGGTTTTCTAGGCATCTTTAGCCTTAATGCCGAATTTTTCCATACGCCGATAGATGGCGCTCTTGCTGATCCCCAACAATTCTGCGGCTTCCCTCGCCATGCCGCCGGTCTGTTTCAAGGCTTGCTGCAATAATTGTTGCTCGGCTTCATCCAAAGGCATCAATGGCAGCGCTTCGCCGTGCAGAGGACTCTGCACCTGAGCGCGCAACTGCAAGTCTTGAGCCTCAATTCTGCTGCCCCGGCAAAGTAGTACGGCCCTTTCCATCATATGGCTGAGCTCGCGTATATTCCCTGGCCAGGCGTAGGCTTGCAAAGGGCTTTCCACATCCGGCGCAAGGCTTAACTCCGGGCGGGCATATTTATGGCCATGTAGCGCAACAAAATGGCGGGCCAGGGGTAAGATGTCCTCAGGCCGTTCCCGCAATGCCGGGATCCTCAGTTCAATGGTATTCAGCCGGTAATAGAGATCGGGACGGAACAGCCCTTGTTGCATTAAGGCAGAAAAGTCACCATTGCTGGCGCTGATCAGGCGAATATCACACTGCTGGGTGCGGCTTGAGCCCACCGGCTCAAATTCTCCCGACTCCAAGACTCTGAGTAGTTTTGCTTGCTGACTAAGGGGAATATTGGCAATTTCATCCAAAAATAGGGTGCCGCCTTTGGCCATTTCGAAGCGGCCGATACGATTTTCCCTGGCGTCGGTAAACGCACCTTTGGTATGGCCGAACATCTCACTTTCAAAGAGCTGCTCGGGGATGGCGCCCATGTTCACCGTCACCAAACTTTGCTCCCGACGCAAAGATTGCTGGTGTATGGCACGGGCGATACTGCTCTTGCCGGTGCCATTTTCGCCGGTGAGCAATAACGTGGCATCGGTTTTAGCCAGACGCTCAATTTGTTCATGCAGGCAGGCCATGGCATCGCTTTGCCAAATCAATTCAGATTGATTCTGCAATGCTTGATTGTGCTGCTTCAAGCCGCGATTTTGGCGTTCAAGCCCCTGTAACTTGAGTTGTTGCCTAACCACCTGTAACAACCGTTGATTGTCCCAGGGCTTTTCAACAAAGTCGCCGGCGCCTAGTTGCATGGCTTGCACGGCCAACTCTACGCTGGACCAGGCTGTCATCGCCACCACCGGAATGTCCAATGCAGCTTTGTGCAATTGTTGGAGGAAACTCAGACCTTCTTCGCCGGAGGTCGTATCCAGGCTGTAATTCATATCAAGCAGGATCAGCGCAATGTCGTTGCTTTTGAGTAATTCCAATGCCTGGGTGGGCGATTCCGCCTCCAGACAGTGATAGCCATGATTGCCCAACAGAAAGGCGGCGCTTAAACGCACATCGGCCTTATCATCAACAATGAGTATATTTTGCTTCATTTTTTATCTTGGCCCGGCAATGCCGGGCCTTCAGTGTTATTCGTTTCGCAGCGCCTTCACCGGGTCCTGGACTATAACCCGTCTAACCGGTAGATAACAGGCTAGTGCAGCGGTTGCTGACATCAACGGCAAAGCCGATAACAGGGCCAAGACGTTAGGCTGAACCAATTGGCTCAACTGTTGTTTGGCCAGGCCATAGGCTAGCAGCGCGATAAGCAGTCCACCCAGCAAACCTAGGGCCACAGGCAGCAGGCTTTCCAACATGATCTTGCGCTGCAATTGGTGGGTCTTTGCGCCCAACGCCATATGAATGCCCAGTTCATAACGACGCATTTGCGTGCTGTAGCTGAGTACACCGTAGATTCCTGCACCAGCAAGCAACAGCGCCAACAAAGTCAAACCCAATGTCAGGGCCGCAGATACCTTGTGGCGGTAGATCAGTTCCTGGTAGCTGGTATCTAATTTAATAAACTCTTCAATACGCAATTTGGGATAGATCTGTGCCAGGCTTTCCATAATCTGTTGCTTACTCAATGCAGAGTCAGCTGATACTTTGATGTCAAAACCAACGAAATAGGGAAAATGTGGCAAATAATATTTGGCCGCAGAGCCTTCTTCCATATCGCCTGGGTTAAAGTAGTCTTTGACCACGCCCACTACCCGCATGGGCTGATCTTCCTCGAGTTTAAATACTTTACCCAGAATGCCTCCTTCAGGAGCTAATATGTTTGCCAGGGATTCACTGACTACCATTTCGGTACTAGATTGGTCATCGGCCTGATTTTGAAAGCCCCGTCCCTGAGCCATGGGCAACTGCAACAAGTTGAAGTAGTTCTCATCGACCAGATTGATACGAAAACTACCGATACGCTGCATATTTTCATCACTGAGGGTAATACTCATGCGGCCTTCCCGAATGGGAGCTGCAATTGAACGACTCACAGCAGCGACTTGTGGCATTTTCTGCAAAGCAGATTTGAGATCACGACTCAAGGCGGCGCGGGCATCGTTATCCCTGAATTCCTGCCCAGGGTCCACGCGCAGGTGATAGAGCTGGTGGGTGTTGAAACCCAAAGGCTTTTCGATAGTTTGCAGCGCTTGTTGCATCACCATGGTACTGCCAATTAACAGCACGCAGGCGAGGCTGACCTGGGCAATGACAAGACTGCTGCGCACCTTCTTATCAATTTGTACACCGCTTCCTTTACCGCTGCTTTGTAGTTGTTCCCTGAGATCACGAAAGTTAATTACTGAACGAGACAGCCAGGCAAACAATAGAGCCAGCACCAAAGCTACAAACACAGAAAACACCAGGGTGGCAACATCCAGGGACAGCTCATGCAGCCTGGGCAATTCCCCTTCAGCCAGTTGCTGTAGCAAGACAAAACCCCAACCGGCCATTAACAAGCCCACTGTGGTGGATGCCAAACATAGCAGCAAACTCTCAGCAAACAACGCCCTGAACAGCTGTTGGGTGCGGGCTCCAAGGGAGGCCTGAATAGCCAGCATCCTGCGTTTTTGTGCGGCGCGGGATAGAAACAAATTAGTGACATTGGCAGTGGCGATAAGCAAAAGCGCCAGGGCACCGGCCAACAGAAGCAGCGCCACATTCTGACTGTCGGCGCTGATCGCATCCTCAAGACTGATAAGGGCTACACTCAGCATTTCATCTTCTAAGGTACTACCGCTGGCCCGATAAGCATCATTTAAGAGGGCACTGAGCGTTGCTTGGGCCTGCTGATGGGAGACTCCATCTTCAAGCACTGCGATGGCTTTCATGGCACTGGTAAACATCCCCCACTGTGCATCTGCATGTGGATTGTTATCCCATGACAGCCAGATATCTTCGTATTCGATATCTGTCAGTTGCGGGGGCTGGAAGTTTTCGGCGGCCACCCCAACCACCCGGTAGGTATTGTCGCCGAGTTGTAACTTGCTGCCGATAATATCCGCGCGACCTTGGTATTGCTCCTGCCATAAACGAAAACTCATCACCGCTACGTGCTCACCGGAATCTATGCCTTCTTCCTGGCTGAACGGTCGTCCCAGCGCCATTGGTGTAGCCACCAATTGAAAGTACTCGGGCGTCACATAGCGCACTGATAGGCGGGGTTGATCCTGGTGGTTAACCAGCACTGTCCTGTCTCGCTGCACTAAAGCCATCGACTCGAGTGAATTCTGTTGCTTATACAAATGCTGCATGCCGGCAATAGAGTTACTGCCATGCTGGGGAACGCCGTCAACTGTAATGACATGGTCCAGCACCATCAATTTGTCTGCATCCGGATAGGGAAACGCCTTAGTCAGCAGTAGATGGTTTAGATTGAAGATACACAGAAGCGCACCCAGGGTGATACTCAAGGTAGCGACCACAATGGCCACAAACCCAGGGGCTCGCTTCAGGCTAAGGTAGGCCAGCTTGAATTCATGAATAAGGTTGGTGACAGCCATTATACCGCCTCCTGAAAACGCAACGATTCGGCCATACGCCCATCCAGCAGATGCAGACGACGGCCGGCCATATCGGCATAACGAGGATCATGGGTTACCATGCATAAGGTGGTGCCGGCCTGGGTGAGTTTGGCCAGCATATCCATCACTGCATCGCCGTTTTTAGAGTCCAGGTTACCGGTTGGCTCATCCACCAGCAGAATGGCCGGGTCGCCCACCAATGCCCGGGCGATAGCGATACGTTGCTGCTGCCCGCCAGACAACTGATTAGGTTTGTGGCTGGTACGATGGGACATCTGCACCTTTTCCAGGCTGGCCATCACTTTGTCTTTAATCACAGAGGCAGACAATGCCGGTTCGCGGTAGCGCAGGGGCAGCGCTACGTTATCAAATACTGACAACTCATCAATCAGGTTGAATGCCTGGAAAATAAAACCAATTTTCTGATTACGGACCACCGCCCGTTCATTGATGGAGAGCTTGCTGACATCTTTGCCTTCTATCAGATAACGCCCGCTGGTGGGACTGTCGAGCAACCCCAGCAGCGACAGCAAACTGGATTTTCCACAACCGGACGGGCCGGAGATGGAGAGGTAGTCGCCATCGTAAATTTCAAGGTCGACGCCGCGCAGTGCATGGGTTTCCATTTCCTCGGTGACAAAGACCTTAGTGATATCGATCATTTGGATTTTGGCTTCGGTTGTCATGGTTAGTCCTTAATGCTGATGGAGGGTTGGTCTTGCCAGCGCGACATATCGGTGAGGATATAGGATTCTCCTACCGCGGCGCCTGCAATAATTTGAATAAAATCACCTGCCTCTGCTCCTAAGTTGATATTGGTGGCTTTGGCATGGCTTTCGTCGGATAGGCGGAACAGTCTCATGCTGTTACCAGGCCTGGCCCCGATAGGCTTTTTGATATACAAGGTGTTGGTCAATTGTCCGGTGTGGATCAGGCCATCGATGCTGAGCTCCGGCCTGGCGTTGTCGGGTAGGGCACTGGTAATTTCGACTTCCACCAGTACCGAGCCCTGCTGAATAACCGGGTCGATACGTCTGATCCGGCCCTCAGCCTGACCACCACGGGTATCGATATCCACCGACTGACCGATGGCCAATTGCTGAACCTGGGACTGGGAAACCAGCAATTGGGCCTGCAGTTCTTTCATGCTGCCCACCAAGGCAACTTGTTCGCCGATAGCGACGTTTTGTCCGAGTTCAACCGGCAATTGCTGCAGCACGCCATCCATTCCGGCGCGCACGATCAGACGCTCGAAGCGCTGCGTTATCACGGCCAATTGCTCTTGCTGCTGATCGATGCGCTCCTGAGCAATGACTAAGCTTTCTTCATGCCCCTGTGCCAGTTGCTCCAGGCGCTGCTGCTCGATGTTTAGCAGTTGCTTAAACTGCTCCAGTTCGGTGGTTGAGCGCTTGAAGTCCAGACTCGAAACAATCCCCTCGGCATGTAGTTTTGCCTCGGCTTCCACCCGGACTTGGGCCAACTCCAACTTGGAAGACAAATCAGCCAAAATCGCTTTTTGAGTCAACAGCTCACGCTGTTGGTTGATTTTGAGTTGGCGGACCTCGGCTTTGCGGTTGTCCAGCTCGCGTTTGGCATCCCGAACCTCCTGTTCCACTTCCGGATTAGACAGTCGCAATATAATGCTATCGGGGGTGACCAGCGCGCCGGGACGCAGCACAATTTCTTCAACCAAGGCATTGGTGGGTGCGGTAAGAAGCCTTTGCACCTTGGATTTAAGCTTGCCGAAGCCATCCACTTGCATCGGCAGGTCGCCTCGCTGCACTTGGGCAGTCCAAATGTCTTGGCGATCGACTTTGGCCTCGGCGCCAGGCTGAACTAATAACCAAATGCCGGCGATGGCAAAGCTGCCAAAACCCACCAGCAAACCAAGCTTACTCACCGACTTTTTGGGCTTTTCTCTTTTGATATCCATGCTTTGGCTCTATTTGCAGTTAATTAAACAGAAAAAGCAAAGCTGATGCCAATGTATATCTATTTGTTTTTAATGGCTTTTTAAGAGTTTGATGGGGATTTAGAGAGGGGTTGTTCCCGCTTCCGCGAAGAAGAATTGCGAAAGCGGGAGAGGGAAGGTTATGGCTGTGTCGCCAGCCAGCTAATCAATTCCACCACGTCATCAGGAGTCATATCCCGGGTCACAGTAGCTTTGTATTTACCGTTAACAAAGAAGTAGGGTACACCGCCCAGGTTACTGCGGTATTTATCTATCTGCTTATTGTTTTTGGCCAATTGACTGTTGATGCCGAAACTGGCAATCAACTTATCGAACTTGGTACCATCAACGCCGTTTTCGACAAATAGCTTGCGCAGATCGGCTATTCCTTCGATGTTCTTTCTGTCCTTGTGGATGTGGTCAAAAACGACCTTATTCAGTTCGGCCTCTCTACCTAAGGATTTCGCCAACAGCATGCCTTTGGTCAGCAGTTCCTGGGTTTCTTTATCGGCAAAGCCCATGTAGTTCACATGTACTTTTTCAAAGCCCGCACCTTGCTTGGTTAGCTTGGTCTTCAATTCTGCCACCATGGGTTCAATGGCGTTACATGCCGGACACCAAAAGGAGAAAAACTCGGTAACGACGGGGGTGGCTGTGGCCTGCTCTGAGACCACTTCAAAGTGAATGCCTTCCTGCCACTTTGCAGCAAGCGATTGAAAAGGGAGCATGGCCAAAAAGGCGAGAGCAAGAATGGGTTTCATCATGGGCTATCCGTTAGCTAAAAGGCCAGGGTAACAACCCGGATAGCGACCCCAAACAATGAATTTGTAACAAAAATATCCCGGCTTAGAGCCGGGATATTTATGCAGCTTATTTAAGCTTGGTCAGCCAAACCAGTAAATCAATCATATCGTCGGGCGTCATTTCACGGGTGAACTTGGCCTTATATTTGCCGTTGATAATGAAGGTAGGCACTCCGGTCAGGCTGCGCTTGTATTGATCGATGGCTTTGTTGTTTTTGGACAACTGGCTGTTGACGCCAAAGCTGCCGATCAATTTATCGAACTCTTCAGCACTGAAGCCGGCATCCAAGGCGATAGCACGTACATCGGCAGCACTGGTCAGGGGTTGGCGCTTTTCATGGATATGGCTGAAGATGGCCTTGTTCATGGCTTCTTCATGCTTTAGCGCACGGCCGACTAACATGCCCTTGGTGGCAGCATCCTGCGTTTCAGCAGACACATAGCCCATAAAGTTCACATGCACTTTTTCGAATTCGGTGTTGCTATCCAGTTTTTTCTTTAGCTGGGCCACCAGGGGTTCAAACGCATGGCAGTGAGGGCACCAGAAAGAGAAGAACTCTAAAACCTGTGGCTTGGCAGTGGCCTCTTCGGCGATCACTTCGTAATGGGTACCTTCCTGGTATTTTTCCTGCGCGCAGGCTTGCAGGGGCATCATAAAGGCGAAAAACGCCAGTGTTAGTAGCTTTTTCATTGTTATTTGACTTCCAAAAGATAAAAACCGGGGAAAAGAGTATCACAGCTTTTTGCTGATGCCGATAAGGGCAACACTGCCCTTCATCGACCGTTCAGAAAAGCAAGCTAGAAACTAAAAACTGCACCAACATACAAGGTACGTCCCTGACGCCGGTAACCCAGTAACTCCTCATAATCCTTATCCAGCAGATTGTCTGCTCTTAGACTTAGCTTCCACTGGCTGTCGAGGCGATAATGGAAAGCAGCATTCAAGATCGTTGCCACAGGCAGGGCCACATAGGTGGTTTGATAACTCGGAGGAGGAAAGAAAAGATCCTGGCGGCTACCGAGATAATTTATTTGCAGGAAGAAATCAGCTTTTTCGTCCAGGAAAGTATAGGTCAGGGCAAGGTCTGCCGAGTGCTTTGGCCGTCTGACCTCAGGGCTCTCTTCATCACCTTGGCTGGCATCCAGGTAGCTATAATTCAAGGCTATATTTACCCCCTGCCATTGACCAAAAAGTTGCCACTCCAGGCCTTGCCTGTCGCTCTCGCCGTCAATATTGACGGATGTTGCACCGCCCAAATCCACGTCATAGACGTAGCCGTTAATTTCATCCTCTAATTGACTGCTGTACAGGCTCAGTTCACTGCGCCAGCCATTCAACTGAATGCTCAGACCCACCTCGCTGGTAACCGCCTCCTCCGGTCGCAGTCCCGGGTTACCAATGAACTGATCTGGCGTATAACCAAAGCGCTCGATAAATGTAGGATTCTTAATCGCCTTGCCATAACTGGCAAAGGCGCGATAGAGGGGGTTGAACTGATAGCTGAGGCCCACCCGATAGGTGGTCGCATCCTCAAAAACCTGGTTATTGTCCTGACGCAAACTGCCGTTTAGTGTAAGGGCATCACTCAGTTGCTGAACCACGTCGAAGATGGCCGACTGAGTCTGGTTTTGCTGTTTCTGATTGGGATCTCCCCAGAGCGATGCTTGTCCGCGTTGGGTAAAGTCTTCTTCTACATGCTCCAGTGCCAGGGTAACGCGGTTAGCAGCGCCATAGCGAAAGTTGTTTTGCCATAAAAAGCGCAGCTTGTCGCTGTCGGTTTCGCTGACATCATAGACGGAAGCCTCAGAAAAGCCGGGGCTGAAATTTTCACTATTGTTACGACTGTAATGCAGCCCCAATGACTGACTCCAGAGACTGTCAGCAGGGCTATATTGCCACTCTACTTTTCCACTACTTTGTCTGCCATGAGTAAAATTGTCACTATCCGCAGGCAGGCCGGTTATAAAGTCTGTGTTATCAAATTCGTTGTAAGTATCTTGATGGCGCAGTTGTGCAATCAGTTTCGACTGCACCGAAAGGGCCCAGTCTATTCCAGCTGAAACCTCGTTGTTGCGAAAGCCATCGGTCTCGTCGCCTTGACGTGAGATATTCTGACCGTCACTAACACCATGGCTGACGGCCCCGGTAAACCCCAACGCAGAGCTCTTAGTTTGAATATTGGCACTGAGTTGGCGACTTTGGTTTTGACCAACTTCTGCTTTTAGTCCACCACTAATGCGCTCCTTGGCGGATAGGGTAGTGATATTGATCACTCCTGATAACGCCCCGCTGCCCCATAGCGCACTTTGTGGACCGCGCAGAATTTCAATGCGTTCGATGTTATCCAGCGTCAAGTGAGCAAAGTTAACCCCACCATCGCTGAGATCATTTATTTCAACGCCATCCACTAACACCAGCACATGATTTGCCTCACTGCCACGCAGACGTAACTGAGTTTGCGTGCCCTTGCCGCCATCCTGACTAAAATGAAGACCAGCCTGACTTCGTAGCAGATCGGAAACATTCTGCACACCGGCGTCTTCAATTTGCTGACGATCAATGATGGATACTGACGCGCTGAGCTTGGACAGCTCGATGGGCTGTCGGGCCCCAAGGATACTGATAACTTCGATATCTTCGGCCGCATAAAGGCCATAGGACGAGAGCAGGGCGACCGTTAAAGCGCCCCTTATAAACGTTTTTTGCATACAAATTGCCTGGATTAGCACTCCACCCGAGTGCAGATTGAATCCGCTGACAGCTATTGCCAGCACCTGCAAAAGGCCGGTCTCCGGGCTTATGAGTTCGAACAATTCGGGCTTTGTCGCCTTCCCATAGCAAACCGCTACAGTGGCATATGGACAAAGTTCACTCATTTACCGTTGCGGGGGCAGCGTCGGTTTCTCACCGACTTCCCGTTTAACCGCTTATTTATAACAAGCAGCACCATTTACGCGCTCTATTATAAGCGGTTGTTCTTAAAAGGACAGTGTTATTTGGAAATCTAGACGGCTAAAAATAGGTTTGTGATTGTCATTGCAGACTCCCGCTCTCGCGGGAGTGACAAACAATAGAAGTTAAGGCATCAAAGAGAGAGGCGGCTCCTGAAGAGCGGACAACTGCTCCTTAAGTGACAATATCTGCTGTTCCCAATACTTCTCCGACGAGAACCAGGGGTGAGGAGCGCCCGGAACTTACGAGTGCTCGCAGTAAATTCAGCTCCGAACGCGAGGCAGAGGATGCCGAGCTGGGCGAACCACCAGGGACGGATGCATCGCACCTAAGGCATCAAAGACAGCGGCGGCTCATGAAGATCGGACAGTTGCTCCTTAAGTGATAATATCTGCTGCTCCCAATACTTCTCCGACGAGAACCAGGGGAAGGCTTGAGGAAAAGCAGGATCCTGCCAACGACGGCTTAACCAGGCCATATAATGGACCATGCGCATGGCTCGTAGCGGTTCAATCAACTTGAGTTCCTTACTGTCGAAATCACAAAACTCTTCGTAGGCCAGCAGCAGTGTGTCCAACTGTAGCAGCCGCTGCTGACGGTCCCCTGACAGCATCATCCAAAGATCTTGTATTGCCGGGCCCATACGGCAGTCGTCGAGATCCACAAAACTGGGACCATCCCGCCATAGGATATTGCCGGGATGGCAATCGCCGTGCAGGCGTATCAGATGTTGTGGCCGGTATTGGGACTGTGCCAGTGCAATCACCTGGTCCAACACGGTGAAAAAGGCTCTGTGTAGCCCATCTGGTACCAGCGGGTTTTCCGTCAGCGTGCGCCGGGACTCATGCAAAAACTCTTCGCAAGACAGGGCTGGCCTTTGCTCGAAGGGTCGGCTTTTTCCAACGGCATGAATACGGCCGATAAAACGCCCCATCCACTCCAGCTGATCAAGATTGTCCACCTCGAACTGGCGCCCTCCTACAGAGGGGAACAGAGCAAACTTATATTGCTGATACTCTTGCAGGCTTTGTCCATCAAATCGCAGCGGCGCTACCACGGGAATTTCCTGGTCCTGCAACTCCCAGGCAAAATCATGCTCTTCCTGGATTTGTGCCTTGCTCCAGCGTGCCGGACGATAGAACTTCACCACCAGACGGCGTTTATCCTCGTCAATAAACTGGTAAACCCGGTTTTCGTAGCTGTTTAGCGCCAGCAAACCGGATTCCACCCGGATGCCGGTACTTTCGATAGCGTCCAGAATCAGGTCCGGCGTCAGGGTGGAAAAACTGAAATCACTCATCAGCGATACAAAAACTTAGTTTCGCCGATCACCGTGACTTCCTCATCACCTAGAGCGGTTATCTTGAACTGTATTTCCTCTATGCTGCTGGTCAGTTTGTAAGGATCGATAGCCACTGAAATCGGCTGCACATAAACTTCGCCGCCTTGCACCGAAATTTCTGTGTCGCCGGTAATTCGGGGGGAATCCAATCCCTGCAATTCTATCCGATATCTGGCTTCATGCTGTGACTTGTTGAGGACTTTGAGGATGTAGACATTCTCAACCAGGCCGTCAGATGTTTCCCGATAAAGCTGAGTGCGATCACGGATAATATCTACCTGCAGAGGCACTCTGGTCATGATCTCCATAACCAGGAAACTGATCATCACCAGCAACACCACGGCATAGCCTACCAACTTGGGTCGTAGAATATGGCTGCTACCGCCATTAAGACGATTTTCGGTGTTGTAACTGATTAGCCCTTTAGGGTAATCCATCTTTTCCATCACACCATTACAGGCATCTACGCATGCGCCGCAGTTGATACATTCGTACTGCAAGCCGTTACGTATATCAATGCCGGTGGGACATACCTGCACACATAAGTTGCAATCAATACAGTCACCAATTCCCTTTGCCTGCAGTTCCTCGCGGCTGGCTTTGCGGGAACGGGGGCCACGATCCTCACCACGATGCAAGTCATAGGTGACGGTATAGGTGTCTTTATCGAACATCACCGACTGAAAACGGGCATAAGGGCAAATGTGAGTACACATGATTTCACGCATCCAGCCAGCGTTTCCATATGTACAGAAGGCGAAAAACAACACCCAAAATGTCAGCCAGAAACCACTGTTAAAGGTGAGAAAGTCTAAAAACAGGGCATCAATGGGAGTGAAATAGCCGACAAAGGTCAGTGACGTCAGCAATGCAATAGCCCACCAAGCCAGATGTTTGAGCGTTTTGCGCCAGAACTTGTCAAAGTCCAAAGCACGCTCGTCCAGCTTCATGCGTTGATGTCGACTGCCTTCAATCTTCTCTTCTAACCACACAAACATATAGGTCCAGGTAGTCTGCGGACACATAAAGCCACACCATACTCGCCCGGCAAAGGTGGTCACAAAGAACAGCGCAAAAGCGCCGATAATGAAAATCCACGCCAGCAGCGTGAGATCCTGCGGCCACAGTGTCAGCCCGAAGATATTGAAACGCTGTTCGCCGATATCCAGCAAGATGGCCTGATTACCGTCGTAACGAATCCAAGGAAAAACAGCAAACATGGCCAGAAAGATAAAACCGAAATAACGTCGAAATGTTTCCAGAGGTCCCTGTACCGAGCGCACATAGATACGACTCTTCGCACCATATCTCAGCGCCTGTTCCCGGCTGTCCGGAATATGGATCTTTACGGGCGTGACATTTTTTACGGGTATGCGATCACTCATTACCTTGGATCTCTGCTTTTAGTTTCACTCGGTGTGAATACACGCGGTGTGAAAACACTACATTTTTGCCACTTGGCAGTATTATCAATGGTTTAGCCTTCTGAGAGTAGGCGCTTTGTGACTAAATTCACATTTATGTACTTTCAGAAATTTCTGAAAATTATAAAGTTTAACCGCGCCTTGGCAACCATTAACTGCATTACCCTTTATCTGCCCAGCGCCCAAGATACTATCGCCATTGATTTTGGTACTGTAGGCAATACCTAATTTTGAACAGACTAACGAAAAGCGCTCAACTTCCCAGCTTCAACAGCGCTGTGCATATTATGAGCAATTCTTGGTTATGACTTAACATAAGTATTGCTTATGTGCACAGGCACTGGCTTAGGATATTATGACTGCCAATGATGTTACTTGACCCAACACAATGAAACGCTTTGTAGTACTGATTCTTGAGATTGCTTTTCTGGTTGTCGTGTTGCGCAGCCCGTTTGTGCAGTATTGGTTTTCCGATATGCAGAACAGCCTTTCTGATCTCATGCTGGAAATCGCCTTGGCGGGGGAGCGTCAGATGTTGTCTGGTCTTCGCGAAAAGGTAGCGCCGCATATAGCCAATCTAAAGGATTATCAGAAGGCCTACATTGACGATGTGATGTCAAGCCGCGCCAAGCTCGAGCAATTCAACCTGCGCTACTGCCAGGCTGGTGACAAAAACCCCTATGTTTACGGTAATACCCTGACCTACCTGTGCTCAGAGATTAAGAGCACAGATTGGAACTAGTCCTTTCCTGACGCAGCCTGGCTGCTGATCCCGCGAATAAAAAACTCACAGCATTTTGTAACCACGGCGTCAGACTCTTCGCTGCTTAATTGGGGAGACCAGCATATGGCCTGGTCCCAGTAGCCCAAGTCACGAATCGGTCCATAAAACAAAGCCGCCGCCAATTCTGGCGCCATATCACCCAAAGCACCGGCTTTGCTGGCTTGTATAAACCAGTTGTGCAGACCCTGCTCACAGTCCACAAATTTACCGTTTAGGCGATTCGCCTCTTTTTCCGAACGCATGGATTCAATAATCACAATACGGGAAAGGCGTAGATAATCAGGATCGTTACTCAGTTGCACGGCCAAAGTACCGAGCTTCTTCAACTGCTCAAGTAGTGGACGGTCCGGGTCATAAGCAATATTCTTCAGGGGAGCGATACGCTGCAGTAAAGACTCCACCACAGCATCCAGTAGATTTTCTTTGCACGGATAATGGCGATAGAGAGTGCGCTTTGACACGCAAGCACGACCAGCAATGCCTTCCATGGTCGACGCCATCATACCCTTTTCGCAAAACTCACCAATGGCCGCCGCCAGAATATCATTTAACTTGTCATCACTGCGTCCCATTTGGACCCTCAATAGGCCTATACAGGCCTGACTACTTCACCACGAACACAAATAAGCGAGATCAATTTCGCCCTTTTAACTACTGCCTCCTATTATGGAGTCAATGCAAAAAATACATTTTGCAACAACAAAGTGCTGTTGTATCCCTGGCGAAAGTATACGACATCGTGTACTTTTTCCATCTATTTTATCATGATCTCAGCGTTCTCGCTTTTTTAGGAGCCAATGGCAACAATGCACATTACTTCCAAGGCCTCTTCACTTCTTATTACAGTAACGGCTTGTCTGGTTTTGTCCGGATGCAGTCAGGATGCACCTGAACAACATATGGAAATGCACCCGGCAATGGTCAGCGTGATGTCTGTGACACCGCGAACGGTTCCTTTTATGCTGGAACTTCCGGCAACCTTGTCAGGTTCAAAAGAAGTGGAAATTCGCGCCAGGGTGTCGGGGATCGTGGAATCCAGAAATTTTGAGGAAGGGGATAAGGTCGATGCCGGCCAGTCGCTCTTTACGCTGGACTTGAAACCTTTTGAAGTTGAAGTTAATCGCTATCAGGCCGATTTACTGGCGGTAAAATCCCGTTTGAACAAAGCTGTGCGGGAAGTGAAGCGGTTATCCGCTTTGCGCGCTAACAAAACGGTTTCACAGCAGGCTTATGACGATGCGGTGTCGGCTGAAGAAATTGCCCAGGCTGATCTGAAAGCTGCAGATGCCAGACTGCGTGAGGCTGAGCTGAATCTCGAATACGCCAAGGTAGCTTCCCCGGTAACCGGTATTGCAGGTCGCGAACTGGTTTCAGAGGGCACCTATGTGCCTGGTCCCGAAATATTGCTGACCGAGGTCACACAACTGGATCCTATTCGAATTCGCTTTGGTTTATCCGAGCGTGAACAGTTGCAAATGCGCCGCGATGCCGAAGCAGGCCGGTTAAGCTTGCCCCAGGATGGCCATTGGCAAACCCGCGTAAAGCTGCAGGATGGTTCGTTCTACGATCACGTTGGTGAAGTGAATTTCCGCGATGTGCGCATCAATACCTACACTGGCACCAGTGAACTACAAGCCATTGTGCCTAACCCCGACTTCAAACTACGCCCAGGACAGTTCGTACGGGTGGTGCTGGAAGGTGCTGCGCGTGAAAACGCCTATGTGGTGCCCCAGCGCGCCGTACTGGACAGCGGTACGGGCAAATACGTCTATTTGATGGCCGATGGCGAAAACGGCATGAAAGTGGCCAAACCGGCACCGGTGGAAGTGGGAGAGTGGGTAAACCTAGAGGGTGATCAGGGAATGGAAAATGCCTGGGTGATTCGAAACGGCCTTAAAACCGGTGATCAGGTCATTATCGACGGTATGGCCCGCATTTTCTTCCCGGGAATGCCGGTGACCCTGGGTAAGCAGGGCACAGCGCCTGGCGCAGCGGAATAAGGGGTAAGCATGTTTTCCCGTTATTTTATCGACAGGCCCATTTTTGCTTTTGTTCTTTCCATCTTCGTGGTTCTGGCAGGCTTGGCGGCCATGCGCAGTCTACCGATCGCTCAGTATCCCGAAATCGCCCCACCAGTAGTGCAAGTGTTGGCAGTCTATCCAGGTGCATCAGCCGAGGTACTGGAACAAACCGTGGCCACCCCGATAGAGAATGCCATAACCGGTGTAGAAGGCATGATGTATATGTCATCTACGTCCACCAGCGCCGGGGTGACCACCATTCTGGTGACCTTTGAAATTGGCACCGATGTGGATCAAGCGGCGGTGAACGTGAATAATCGCGTCAAACAGGTGGAAGCCCGTTTGCCGGAAGAGACCCGCCGTCAGGGTGTAATAGTAGAAAAAGGCTCCTCCAGCTTCTTGCAGGTGCATGCCTTCTATTCGCCGGATGGCAGCCGCGAAGCCCTTTGGACTTCCAACTATGTGACCCTGAACATCCTCGATCAAATCAAGCGAATTCCAGGCACCACCAACGTACAGATCTTCGGTGCCAAAGACTATGCCATGCGCATATGGCTGCGGCCGGACCTGATGAGTCAGTTAGGGGTCACGGTAGAGGAAATTACTGCTGCGGTACGTGAGCAAAACTCCCAATACGCCGCAGGTAAAATCGGCTCGACACCCACCTCCAGTAGTCCGCAAGAGCTGGTATATAGCGTCACAGCCCAAGGTCGTTTGACCTCCGCAGAAGAATTTGAACAGATCCTGATTCGCTCCAACCCCGATGGTAGCGCCTTGCGCCTGAAAGACCTGGCTCGGGTGGAGTTGGGATCCAAAGACTATGACTTTGCCGGGCGAATCAATGGTAAAGATGCTGTGCTGGTGGGTATTTTCCTGCAACCTGGCGCCAACGCCCTGGAAGTGGCTAAAGAGGTGAATGAAACCGTCGCCGAGCTGAAAACCCGTTTCCCTACCGGCCTGGAACACTCGGTCCCCTATGACACCACGCGCTTTGTGGAAGTGTCCATCAGGGAAGTATTGAAAACCCTGGGTGAAGCCATGGTACTGGTATTCCTGGTGGTCTATCTGTTTCTGCAAAACTGGCGCGCCACGCTGATCCCGACTCTCGCAGTGCCGGTGTCTTTACTGGGCACTTTTGCCGGATTGTACTTACTTGGTTATTCCATCAACACCCTGACCTTGTTTGGTATGGTGCTGTCCATCGGTATTGTAGTGGACGATGCCATCGTGGTGCTCGAAAACGTCGAGCGCATTATGCATGAGCAGCATCTCAATGCCCGGGAAGCGGCCATCAAAGCCATGCAGGAAGTCAGTGGCCCGGTAATAGCCATTGTGCTGGTGCTATGTTCGGTATTTGTACCCATCGCCTTTTTAGGCGGCTTGACCGGTGAGTTGTTCCGCCAATTCGCCATCACTATCAGTATTTCAGTGTCCTTGTCTGGTCTGGTAGCGCTAACCATGACACCAGCCCTGTGTGTGATGATCTTAAAGCGCGAACACAAGCAAACCGACGGCTTGTTCCGCTGGTTTAATGACTGGTTCCATGGGCTGACCAACAAGTACGTGGGCTCGGTCAGTTTTATGCTGCGCCGCGGTCTGCTGGGTCTGGTATTAATGGCGGGCATGATTGCCATTACCATTGGTATGTGGCGGGCAACGCCGGGCTCTTTGGTCCCGGATGAAGACCAGGGTTTTTATATTTCGGCCATTTTCCTGCCTGACGGGGCCTCATTAGAGCGCACCGAAGAAGTGGTGGCCGAAGTGGTCGCGGCCATCCAATCCAATCCTGCCAACGAAAATGTGGTGGCCTTTACCGGCTTCGACTTTATCGGCGGCGGCTATAAAAATAGCGCGGCGACTATCTTTGTTACTCAAACTCACTGGGATGATCGCGAAGTAAGCACGCAACAACTGGTGGGTGAGTTGTTTATGAAAACCGCTCATATTAAGGAAGCGTTGGTGCTGGCCTTTAACCCCCCGCCCATTTTTGGCTTAGGTAATACCGGTGGTTTCGAGTTCTACTTACAAAACCGCGGCGAGGGCGGCCCAGAAAAACTACAGCAAGGTATGCAAACGCTGATGGGTGCTGTCCAGCAGAGCCCGGTTTTAGACGGGGTGCAAACCTTATGGCGTCCCAATTCGCCACAACTGAAGGTGGATATCGATCGCGAACAAGCCCGCGCTATGGGCATTCCGATCGACAGCGCCTTTAATGCATTGGCCGGTACCTTGGGCACCTACTATGTCAATGACTTCAACAAATTTGGTCGCGCCTGGCAGGTATTGATGTCAGCTGATGCCGAGTTTCGCATGTCTCCCCGGGATATTGGTCGTATCTATGTGCGCAGCAACAGCGGCGAAATGGTACCCATTTCTGCTTTTGCTGACATCCAATACAGCACCGGCCCCGACAGCCTGGAACGCTATAACAACCTGCCGGCGGTAAAACTGTTGGGCAATGCCGCCCCTGGCTACAGCTCTGGCCAAGCCATTGCTGAAATTGAGCGTATTGCCAATCAGGTGTTGCCACCGGATATGAGCTATGACTGGACCGGTACCGCTTTCCAGGAAAAGCGTAGCGCAGGTACCACGGGGCTGGCATTGAGCATGGCAGCTGTAATGGTCTTTTTGATCCTGGCTGCCCTTTACGAGCGCTGGTCCTTACCCTTCTCAGTCATGCTGGCGCTGCCTTTCGGTACTTTTGGTGCCTTGGTGGCTATTTGGGTCGCTGGGTTGACCAACGATGTGTACTTCCAGATTGGTTTGGTGACCTTGCTGGGATTGGCCGGCAAAAACGCCATTTTGATTGTCGAATACGCACTGATGAAGAAGCAGCAGGGCTGGAGTAGTGCTGCGGCGGCATTGGAAGCCGCGCGCTTGCGATTCCGCCCCATTATTATGACCTCAATGGCCTTTATACTAGGTGTTGTGCCTTTGGCGTTCAGTTCAGGCGCCGGCGCTGGCGCCCGCCATAGCGTGGGTACCGGGGTGATGGGAGGCATGATAGCCGCCACGTTCCTGGCGGTGTTCTTCCTGCCGCTGTTTTTCTATTGGCTGACGGAACGCAAGCTTAAGGAAAGCCGTGATGGAAAGTCACTCAGCGATGAAATCGCCGAACATCATAAGAAAGAAAACGTGGAGGCGGATGAAGGTTTAGCCTGAAGAGGTTCGGCCCGAAAGGCCTAAACTGAGAAGCTCGGACTGAACGTCTTATAGCGTTCGGTTTGAGCCTCTGCGGCTTGTCCATTTTGAAATCGACAACAGTAGAATTCTGGATAAAGACACTTTATAACAGTAAGTTGTGAGCGAAGGCAGGGACAAGGGATTATGGACGTCAGAAAAATTTCTGAACAGATTAACAGCCTTTCTAATAAGGAATTGGCAGAGCTAACCATCGATCTCGAAACGCAGAAGCTGATCATGGGACATCGACTGGTGCAAAACCAAAATGCATTAATGGCAAAGCGGCTGAAATACTGGTGGCTGCCAACATCAGACTATATGGCTCCAGCGCTGGTCATTGTTGTTTTCCTTCTTCTGCTGTTTCCCTAGCCGCAGCTGGTATAAGCCATATCGATAAGTTTCATCATCATTTGTTCTGAGACGTCTACGCTTTAAAGCCAAGTACACTTATTAAGTGGATTTGGTATCTTGGACGCCTAAGGACAGTGTATGAAAAGCGAATCTTGCCCTCTCCCACCAATACCGGCCTGGCTGACAGAACACCAGTACAGTCTGGAGCTACCGGCCTATCTGCCGGAAAACGCGATGGCGGATCTGTTGAAAATTGCGGCACGGGCAATGGCCATGACACCGCCGTGGTATGTGCCAGCCATTTTTGGCCCCACTCTGTCCTGGCTTCCACCACACCGGCCGTTGTCTGAATTTAAGATTCTTAATATCTGGAAGCTGGCGCGTACCCTGCAGTATTTGTTGGCAGTGTCCGTTCCATCTTATTCCCATAAACCTGGCCCCTGGTCACAAACCCTGCTGCCCGGCATGATTCAGGAACTGTTCTGGCGACCAAGCAGCTACTACGAGCACCCTGATACAAAGCCGATAGACAAACCTTTCGCTGACGAACAATGGTTTTACCTGAACGGTGTGGCCACCAATCAGGCGGTGGCAGAGATTAATGCAGCACTGCTGAGCGAGATGTTCGCTCGCCCGATTACCGGCATCCATAACCAAACCAACGGCTTGTTGCTGGATTTGCTGGAATGCGCCATGGGCAAGAGTTTTAAGGTCGATCCAGATTTAAATCTGGATCAGACCATGACCGAACCTGCGTTTAAGGCGGCCATTATCCTGCTGGAGGCGCTAAAAGATCCCAAGGTATCCCGCATCGTCTGGATCTGCCATTCACAAGGCACCATTATCACCGCCAATGTGCTAAGAGCCATCTCCAAAGCCCTGAGAGTGCTTGAGCATAAGGGGATCCGGGAAGAAGAAAAGCTGGCGCCACTGGATAGACTGGCCCTGGCATTTTTAAAAACCGAAGAATGTGGTATCGCCCAGGCCCAAGACAGTGAACAACGACTGGTACAGGTGCTTGGTAAGCTTGAGATCTATTGCTTTGCCAATTGTGCCAATGTGATGACCCCCGTCACCAAGATTCGACAGACTGATGGCGCCGAGCTTGGCCTGCCTTTTATAGAGAACTTTGCCAATGAGCATGATTTGGTAGCACGACTGGGAATTATCAGTCCCCTACATAAACCAGACAATCCCTTAATCAACCTCGCTGGAGCACTTTACCTGCAACAAGGTAAAAGCGCCTGGGGACATCTTCTGAATGAGCATTATCTCTACCCGATACTGGATTTCCTTAGCGCAAATAACAATGAACGGCCCAATCCTTTTGCGCCGCAAAGTGCGGATATTCCACCAAGACCTCGCCTGTATAGTTACTTCCAAGGCCAACGGCCGGCACCACTTTTAAGCGATGCTCAGTGGCTACGTCCGGTAGGGGCGTGCAAGCCTTGTAATAAGGCCTAATAAAGCCAGGCTATTGCCACCCTAAAGCGGTCTGCTGGGTTATTGAGATCATCAGACGATGCTGGCTGCCACCAGTCAGACTTTTTAACTCAGAGTAATTTAGTGAAACCGATAGCAAAAAATGGCAGTGCTCTTCAAATGACAAATACAGAGCAGCAGCCCTATGGACTGTAAAACTGTCAATACAGCTTTCCGCTACTTCAACACCACCTGATCTAGCATATTCAGCAGCTTATCCATATTGTCTATTTCTTGAGCGCTCAGGCCTGCCAACAGGCGCCTCTCGTATTCCATTGCCAGCGGCACCACTTCTTTATACAAGGCCTGCCCCTGCTCGGAGAGGGACAGTTCAAAGCGGCGATTGTCGCTGTCATCCTGGATTTTGCTGATATGGCCTTTTTCAAGCAGGCGTTTAACGGCGCGGGAGACGGCCACTTTATCCATGGCGGTCAAACCGGCGATCTGTACTGCGGATAGATTGGTGCCCTGACCCAATACCGCCAGGATCCGCCACTCTGGAATACTGATATCGAAGCGCTTGCTGTAAAGCTTGGCTAACGACTGGGAAATTTTATTCGACAGGGTGGACAGGCGATAGGGCAGAAATCGCTGCAAATTCAAAGGAGTAGTTGGTTCTGCCGACAAAATGAGGCTCCCTTATTGAAAAAGGTTTCATTTGAAACTAATGTGGACACCCAAATTATATTGCGGGCACCAATATTGCCAAAGGTTGCCCAAAAACAAGTAAAGAGTAAACAAGGGGACGAGAATGGCTGATTTGTTTGAAAACCCAATGGGCCTGGACGGCTTCGAGTTCGTGGAATTCACCGCACCACAAAAAGGTATTCTGGAGCCGGTATTTGAGTCCATGGGCTTTGTTAAAGTGGCCCGCCATAAATCCAAAGATGTAGAGCTGTGGCGTCAGGGTGATATCAACTTTATCACCAACTATGAGCCTAAAAGCCATGCTTATTACTATGCCATCGAGCACGGCCCATCGGCTTGCGGTATGGCTTTTCGCGTAAAAGACGCCCAGTACGCCTATTCACAAGCGCTGAAAAAAGGCGCGCAACCGGTACAAATTGAAACCGGCGCCATGGAACTGCGTCTGCCTGCGATTAAAGGCATCGGCGGTGCTACCTTGTACCTGATTGACCGCTATGAGGAAGGTCGTACTATCTATGACATCGACTTCAACTGGATTGAAGGCGTAGACCGTCATCCAGAAGGCTGCGGTTTCCATACCCTGGATCACCTTACGCACAACGTTTATCGCGGTCGCATGCAATATTGGGCCGACTTCTACAGCAACTTGTTTAACTTCCGCGAAATCCGCTACTTTGACATCAAAGGCGAATATACCGGTCTGCTGTCTAAGGCGATGACCGCACCCGATGGCAAGATCCGCATTCCTCTGAATGAAGAAGCTGGCGGCGGTGGCGGCGGCCAGATCGAAGAATTCCTGATGAAGTACAACGGCGAAGGCATCCAACATATTGCCTTTGCTTGTGATGACCTGATTGCCTGCTGGGATCGCCTGAAGAAACAGGGCGTGAAGTTTATGACTGCCCCACCGGCCACTTACTATCAGATGCTGGAAGAACGTTTGCCTGGCCATGGCGAGCCGGTAGACGAGTTGCAAGCCCGCGGCATTTTGTTAGACGGCACCACCGAAGGCGGTCAGCCCCGTCTGCTGCTGCAGATTTTCTCTGAAACCGTGTTGGGTCCGGTGTTCTTCGAGTTCATCCAGCGCAAGCAGGACGAAGGTTTCGGTGAAGGCAACTTCAAAGCTTTGTTTGAATCCATCGAACGCGACCAGGTAGCGCGTGGCGTGGTAGGGAGCAAATAATGAATATCCAACGTATCCACCATGTGGCCTATCGCTGCAAGGATGCCAAGGAAACGGTAGAGTTTTACCAGAAAGTCATGGGCATGGAATTTCTGCTGGCCATTGCCGAGGACCAAGTGCCCTCTACCAAGGCACCTGACCCATACATGCACGTCTTTTTAGACGCTGGCATGGGCAACGTTTTGGCGTTCTTTGAACTGCCTAACTCACCGGAAATGGGTCGTGACGGTAATACCCCGGCCTGGGTACAACATATCGCCTTTGAAGTCGCGAGCATGGATGAGCTGCTGGCCGCCAAAGAACGTTTGCTGAACCACGGCCTTGATGTGTTAGGGCCCACAGAGCACACCATCTTCAAATCCATCTATTTCTTCGATCCTAACGGCCATCGTATTGAGCTGGCGGCCAATACCGCCAAGCCCGGCATGCTGGAAGAGCTGAAGCGGGTAGGCCCGGCCATGCTCGAAGAATGGTCGAAAACCAAGAAAGCACCCAAGCACGCAGCCTGGCTGCACGGCGAAGGTGAGTTCAAGGGAGGCAAAGCATGAAGTTAGCCAGCCTTAAAGTTGGACGTGACGGCAAACTGGTGCTGGTGAACCGCTCACTGACTAAAATGGTCTCTGTGGCTGATATCGCGCCTACCTTGCAGTTTGCACTGGATAACTGGGACGAAGTGCAAGGCCTTCTGAATACCCGTTACCAGGCCCTGGAAAGCGGTGAGCTGTCGGGTGAGCCTTTTGAGCAAAGCCAATGTGCCTCGCCCTTGCCCCGCGCCTATCACTGGGCTGACGGCAGCGCCTATGTGAATCACGTAGAGCTGGTGCGTAAAGCCAGAAATGCCGAGATGCCGGAGACATTCTGGACCGATCCACTGATGTATCAGGGTGGTTCCGATACCTTCCTGAATCCGCATGACCCCATTGTGATGCCGCAATCAGATGGCTTTGGCATCGACTTCGAGGCGGAAATTGCGGTGGTACTGGACGATGTGCCCATGGGTGTATCGGCAGAAGAGGCGCTTAAGCACATTCGCCTGGTAATGCTGGTCAACGACGTGTCCCTGCGCGGATTGATTCCTGGTGAGTTGGCCAAAGGTTTTGGGTTCTATCAATCCAAACCTTCCAGTGCCTTCAGCCCGGTCTGTGTAACCTTGGATGAGCTGGGCGATGCCTGGCAGGCTGGTAAGCTTCATCTGCCATTGCTGTCCCATTTAAACGGCAAGCTGTTCGGCAAGCCGGACGCGGGTGTGGATATGACCTTCCATTTCGGTCAGTTGATCGCCCATGCGGCTAAGACTCGACCGCTGGCAGCAGGTACTATCATAGGCTCCGGCACGGTCTCCAATAAACTGGACAACGGGCCCGGTAAACCGGTTGATCAAGGCGGTGTTGGCTATAGCTGTATTGCCGAAATTCGCATGATTGAAACCATTCAGCAAGGCAAACCCAGCACCCCCTTTATGGACTTCGGTGACGAAATCCAGATTGAGATGCTGGATAAAGATGGCCACTCCATCTTCGGTAAGATTCAGCAGTCCGTGAAGAAAGCTTAAGTCTCTGTACATATTGAAAAAGGGCCGAAGGGCCCTTTTTTATTAGGGTTGTGGCCCGCCAAGATCGTCATGCCCGAATGCAGTAATCGGGCATAGCGTCCTAAGCCGCCTTTTGCGCCTTAGCCAGTGCCTTAAACAAGCGCTCAAAGCTATTCAGCCCTTCTTCCAGTTGATCAAAGGGAATGGTCAGCGCCGGCAAAAAGCGAATCACATTGCCATAGAAGCCGCAGGACAGCAGGATCAGGCCATGGCTTGGAGCGTTGGCAATCAGTGCCTTGGTCAGCACCATATTGGGCTGATGCGCGTCGCCGTTATTTACCAGCTCCAACGCGATCATCGCACCACGGTTTCTGACTTCACCAATCAATTGAGGAAACTGCTTTTGCAGCGCGCCCAAGCGGGTTTGGAAGCGCTCACCAATTTCGTTGGAACGGGCAATCAGTTTCTCTTCTTCGATGACATCCAATACCGCCAGCGCTGCTGCACAGCCCACAGGTGAGCCGCCATAAGTACCACCGAGACCGCCTGGCAGTGGGGCATCCATAATGTTGGCCTTACCCACTACAGCAGCGATGGGAAAACCGCCGGCGATACCTTTGGCGGTGGTCATCAAATCTGCTTCAATATTGGCCTGCTCATGACAAAACATGCTGCCGGTGCGGCCAAAACCGCTTTGGATTTCATCCAGGATCATCACTATGCCATGTTCGTCACACAGTTTGCGCAGTGCCTGTAAGAAAGTGGGCGGGGCAATATAAAAGCCACCTTCGCCCTGTACCGGTTCGATGATGATTGCCGCGACATCCGTAGGGGCAATGGCGACCTTAAACAAGGTTTCGATGGCATGCAGGCTTTGCTCCTCACTGACCCCATGCAGCGCCGTTGGAAAAGGCACATGATAAATGTCTGCGGGGAAAGGTCCGAACTGATATTTATAGGGGGTGATTTTGCCGGTCAGCGCCATGGCCAGGTTAGTGCGCCCATGAAAGCCGCCATTAAAAGCAATGACACCACGTCGTCCGGTGTGAGCACGGGCAATCTTGATACAGTTTTCCACCGCCTCAGCACCGGTGGTGACGAAGATGGCTTTCTTGGGGGTATCGCCTGGGGCTAGCTGCACCAGCTGTTCAGCCAAGGCCACCGCTTCCTCATAGGGATTGACCATCACACAACTATGGCTGAAATCATCAATCTGCGCTTTGGCCGCCGCACTGACCTTGGGATGGTTATGACCGGTATTGCACACGGCAATGCCGGTGCCGAAATCGATATAACGGTTATCATCTTCATCCCAGACCTCGGCATTTAAGGCCTTTTTCACATACACCGGGTATAAATTCCCCTGGCCACGGGCAATGACTTTTTCTTTTCTGACCTGCAGTTTGGCGTTGGCTGACATTTCATTTCCTCTTTAAGCGTTATCTATGCCACCCAGGCACAGGTATTTAATTTCAGTATATTCGTCTAATCCATATTTGGAGCCTTCGCGGCCATTTCCGGATGCTTTTATGCCACCAAAGGGGGCGGTCACATTGGAAATAATCCCTTCATTGAGACCTACCATGCCAAATTGCAGCCTTTCTCCCATGCGGTAGATACGTCCAATGTCCCGGCTGTAACAATAAGCCGCCAAGCCCATTTCCGTATCATTGGCCAAAGCCAATGCCTGGGCTTCATCTTTAAAGGAGATCAGCGGCGCAACAGGTCCAAAAATCTCCTGCTCGGCAATCGCCATCCCATTGCTGACACCCGTAAGGACCGTCGGGGCATAGAAATTGTCACCCAAGTCCTGCAAAGGACCGCCCGTTAATCGTTTGGCACCCTGGGCGAGCGCATCTTGCACCAGTTGCTCAACCCGGGTTGCCGCTTGAGCATGGATCATGGGGCCAATCTGCACCCCCTCCTGCAGCCCATGCCCAACCTTGAGCCCTTTTGCTGCCGCAACCAGACGCTCGGCAAATTCATCGTAAATACCTTCCTGAATCAAGAAGCGGTTGGCACAGACACAAGTTTGCCCGGCATTTCTGTATTTACTGGCTATGGCCCCTTTCACCGCGGCATCTAAATCGGCATCGTCAAACACGATAAAGGGCGCATTACCACCAAGTTCCATAGACACCCGCTTAACCGTGCCGGCACATTGGGCAATCAATTGCTTGCCCACTGCGGTTGAACCGGTAAAGGAGAACTTGTCGACTGCAGGATGTTGGGTCAATACCTCGCCCATAGCTTTGGCGTTGGTGCCCGTCACCACATTGAACACCCCTGGCGGGATCCCGGCGCGCTCAGCCAGCTCCGCCAAGGCCAATGCAGAGAGCGGGGTCAACTCTGCCGGACGCACCACAATTGAACAACCAGCCGCCAAGGCCGGTGCCGCCTTCCTGGTGATCATGGCATTGGGGAAGTTCCAAGGGGTGATGGCAGCAACCACACCAACCGGCTGTTTCAGCACCAAGATGCGCTTGTCGGCAGAGGGAGCGGGAATGGTATCCCCATACATTCGCTTGGCTTCTTCGGCGAACCATTCTACAAATGATGCACCATAGGTCACCTCAGCGCGGGACTCGGCCAATGGTTTACCTTGTTCGGCGGTCATCAGGCATGCCAGATCCTGCTGATGACTGACCAATAGCTCGTACCAGCGGCGCAAAATCGCCGAGCGTTCCGCAGCGGGTTTCGCTGCCCAGTTTTTTTGTGCTTTTTGGGCTGCCAGCGCCGCCCGTTCGGTCAGCGCCGGGTCGGCATCGGCCACCTCTGCCAACAATTGGCCATTGGCGGGATTGCGCACATCAAAGCGACTGTTTGCGTCCCACCATGTACCGTCGATATAACATTGGCTCTTTAACAGAGCACTATCCTTAAGATTCAACATAAGCCTTCATGACGTAAGGAAATTTGTTCTATTTAGCGCTGAACTTTTACCCTTTTAAATATTAAACTATCAACATTAAGGTTTATATTTATCAAACAATGTATAAATCACCGGTATTACCCAAACCCGTCAGCGAATATGACCTGCGCCTGTTGCGGGTGTTTCGCACTGTGGTGCAATGCGAAGGCTTCTCTGCTGCCGAATCCGAACTCAACCTGTCGCGTTCCACCATCAGCGTGCATATGGGCAACCTCGAACAGCGTTTGGGCCTGAAACTTTGCAACCGGGGACGGGCCGGGTTTTCACTGACCGGTGCCGGACAACAGATATATGATGCGGCCACCCAACTATTTGCGTCCTTAGATCAGTTTGCTACGGCCGTGGCCACAGTGGCAGGTGAAATCAGTGGTGAACTGGTGATCCAATGCAGTGACGATGTGTCTTTGTCACCCCATATCCGCCTCCCGGCAGTGCTAGGCAAATTGCAGAAGCAACAGCCAAAGCTGCATGTGGTAGTGGATGTGAATGGCATCAACAGCATCGAACAAATGCTGCTTAAGGATCAATGCCACATCGGCTTGTTCCCCAGTTACCGGCAGATCGAAGGTTTGCAATATCAAAGCGTCTACCGGCAACCACTGTATCTCTACTGCGGAGCCAGTCATCCGTTATTTGAAATGGCTGAAGAGCGCATTCAGGATCAGGCGGTACAGCGCTATCCCGTGGTCTATCCGGGCGTGGAAGTCAACGCCCGCGGGCGTGAGCAACTGAGCCAGCTTAATCGGGCAGCCAGGGCTTATCACTTCGATGCCCGTATGGCGCTGGTGCAATCAGGGGGCTACCTGGGCTTTTTCCCCGCCGACTACGCGGCACCTTGGTTAGCCAAGGGGAAATTGCGTGCAGTTCAGCCACATAAGCGCTTTTACGATGTGGAATACAGCCTGGTCACCCGTCAGGCGGCCAAGGAACAGAACAAAGTTTCTGCCTTTTTGGCTATCTGGCAGGCATTACACTCTTAGCCATCAAGACGGCGTGCTGGCCAGAATGCAGCGGCAGCGCACAGAAGCAAGCCCATAGCGGCGATGTTGATCACCGCGCCGTAATTGTCCTCACCCAACAATATACCGGCCACCAAAGGGCCACTGGCCAGACCCATTTTGGAGCAAAAGCCGCCCAGAGCCGCCAGCTTGCCACTGGGATCTAATTCAGAGCAAATCCCAAACAAAAAGGGCAATGCAAAAGCCCAGGTAATGCCGATAAGTATGTTGAATATGGCGTAGACCCAATCCAGCTCACTGTAGTGGAGCAGCCAGGTGGCCAGTGCCGTGACCAGGATCCCCATCAGCAACGGACGGGTTCGGCCAAATTTGGTGCCGATAACAATGACCAATGCCGAACCGGCCAAGGCTATCCAACTGGCGAGCGCCAGGGCCGGGCTAATAAAGTCCAGAGTCAGGCCCGCCGTACGTCCAAGCCCGATGACATAGGCAAACATGCCCATATTGGCAGCCTGAAACAAAAATATCGCGACCAGGGTCAGCACCAGGGCCTTGCCGGGACGCAAGGCGCCGGTAAGCTGCGGTATTTCCTGTTCTACTCTGTAGTCGGGTAAAAACGGCAGCATCATTAAAGTCACGGCCGTAAACAGCATCAGGGCATAAAAAAGGACTGACACCCCGTAATCAGGTACCAAAGCGGGCAGATACATTAACCCTAATCCGCCAAATCCCCATTGGATAAACAACAAGTACCCAAACGCGCGGTCAGCATCACCGGTACGGGATATCACGGCAAAGCCGATCCCTACCAGCAAGCCCCCTACCAAGCCGTGAACGAAGCGCAGGGATGCCAATAGCCAGGGCTGCGTCAGGTAGATAGAGGCAAAATCCAGCATCAGAATACTCAGCAACAGTACCAGACTCCAATTTTTCCAACGGATGCGACGCACTATCAACACCGCCGTCAAGGCACCGATGGAGGCACCGTACAGATTGGAAGAGCTGATGTAGCCCGCCTGTTGATTGCTAAACCCTAATCCATCAATAAGGCCACTCACCAGAGCCGGCATGATATTGATATAAAAAATCCCGGCTGTAGCCAAAAAAGCCAGAAAGATCTTGGCAAGAGTGCCTGAGGGGGCGACCTGGTATTTGCTGACCGGCAAAACGCTGCTGTTGATCATGATCTGCTCTCGGTATTGCTCTGACAGAGGGGAGCCAGGGCGTGTAAAGCCTTCACAGCGGCCAGCCATCGATAAACATGGCCGTCACTGAAATAATAAAAAAGCCGGTTGTCGGGTAGGAAAGCAACCGTCACGCCACCGTAGCCAGACATAAACGCCAGCCAGGTGGGCTTATTGCACTCTAAGCTTTGCGTTACCTCCAATGCCCAGTAACCATTGGCATAGCCTAGCTGGCCTTCGCCGGTATGGTGCCCTGAATAGCCGGTGCCTTGCGGCAATGCCTGAGCCAGCATTGCGGAATCCAACCGTGGCTGCTCGGCCTGCCTTTGGGCCTGGGTAAAACGGGCAATGGCCACCAGGTCACTGTTATACATCAGGCTGCCGTAGCCAAAGAAAGGCACACCACCCTCACTGTGGCGGTGATACCGGGCGATGGGACTCAGCGCTAAATCCCGGTACAGGCCATCTTCAATAACATCCTTTATCAGCGATTGTTTACTGCCCATTTGTTCCCAAACGAATTGCTGCAAAGCGGTACCCAGCAGATAAGTTTGACTGCTTTGGTACACAAAGCGCTCGCCCGCGGCGGCCTGCTTTGGAAACTGCTTGCAGGCATAACCCACCTTGTCCTCGTGGGTAACGGCATTAAAGAACCGTTGGCTGTGGGCGGCACCTTCATCTGTCATATAGGTGTCTGACAAATAATGGCCGCTACGCATATTCAACAGGTCCAACAGTGACACCTGTTGCCAGCTTGGCGCTGTGCACTGAGAAACCAACGCACTGACTTTGACATCCTTAAGCCCTGGGTAGCGATGTTCCAGATACATCAGACCGTTACCGGCAATAAAGGACTTTGCCGTGGAGAAAGAGGGCAGCAATAGCTGTTCACAAAAAGGGTAGTCGCCACTTCGGCTTGGGCAGGCCGCGCGTACATGCGCATTATCCATGACCCAGCCTAATTGGCTGATGTCCTCTGCGGCGACTGCCCCTTTTAGCAGAAGCGCATCCATGTCTGCCTGAGGATAACGATCATGGAATTGCTCTATGCTGATGCCGGGCAGTTTACTGGCCTGTCGCTGTCGGTAGGCTTTCAGTTTGTCAGTGGCGTCGGCCAGCAGTTTGGGTTGCCAATCCAGCTCTCCAGTACCCCATAGATCCGCTTTGAAGTAGGCACAGGTTTCGCTGGTGATCTGGTAATAGAAATGTCCTTTCCCCGAGGTAAAGGGCAAGCGCATGGCCACCACACCGTTATGCACGCAATTTTGATTTTTCTCCACCAGGTGCAGAGGTGCAACAACGTACAATCCCTGTTCCTCGGGGAGGGTCCAATAGCGCCCATGACCAATCACATAGTCCCAGTGACCGGTTTTTGGCTCCTGCAGACCGTCATCCACCGACAGGCTCAATCCCTGCTTGTCGAAAAGCCAGCGGCTGCGCATGGTGGGCAACTGTTGTGCAGCGGGAGCCGGCTCGCTGTCGCCATACAGGCGTATGTTGGCAACAGGCCCGGGAGTAAGGCGCAACCACCCTTGCAGGTCTATTATCCGCTGGGGCTCTGCACTGGCCTCAAGTGGCTGCACCAGTTGGTCATAGTGCAGTGGCACTCGGGTTTTTTCTGCCAGCAGGGTGGGAGATTGCAACCAGTCAGCCATAGCAGGCAAAGCCTGGCAGCAGGGCGTTATCAGTAGCAGGGCAAGGACTCTCAGCACGGGATCCCTGCTTCTGTGAAGGCCTCATGCACAGGAGCCAGCAATGCTTCAACCTGGCGCCACTTACCTACTGAACTGGTGTACAGTGGCTGACGAATCTGGCTGGCGCTGGCAGTCTTGCTGGGCTCATTGTGCTGATGAAACGTCAGGCAGGCGTCCTGCCAGGGAAGATTGCAGTAACCCAGTAAGGCTTGGATCTGTTGTTCCGGCTGGGTCACCAGTGTTTCATAATCGAGGCACAACAGCCTGTCCCCCAGCAATGCCTGCCAATGACCCATAAGGCGATGGTGCGCAATGAAATAACCAGCCAGCTCTTTCAAATCATAAGAAAAGGGATAGCCCTGGGTAAAAAGCTGCTTAAACATGGCATAGCAGCTGTCCAGTGGGTGGCGGCGCACAAGGATAAGTTTGGAGTTTGGCAACGCCTTGGCGATCAGGCCAAGGTTTAATGAGTTAAGCGGTAACTTATCAATAAAATGGCGATGCTGGCCGGTATCTGGCCGGGTACTTTGCACATAGTCCCGGCCTAATAACCCCATGTCCAGTTGAGCACTCATTTCCACCAGTTTCAGTTTGCTGGCCGGCGCCTGACGGAAGGTACGCCGGCACTGTGCCATTATGCACAATGCAAAATTGTTTAGTTCACCGACGCTTTGCACTTCCGAATGTGCACTTAAAATGCGCTCCACCAGCGTGGAGCCGGTTCGCGGTAAGCCAAGAACAAATATGGGCTCTTCACTATCGTGGCCATCCTTGGTTTGGGCCAGCCACTGCCGATCAAAAACCGAACGCAATTTGTCCAGTGTCGCAATATCGCCATCCACCTCATAGCGCATGTTGGCGCGCTTCAGGGCCGCGCCCTGACGCAGCGCTGTTACACTTTCCTGAAAATGGCCCAGATCTTCCAGTTCCTTGGCGAGGGCGTAATGCACTTGGGCCTTTTGCAGACGTGTCAGCTCAGGGTGTTCTGATAAACGCCTCAGCCTCGGTAAGTGATGGTCGTCTAGGGTTTGCCGGCGTAGTTGACTAAGCAGCAAATGCGCCTCGGTATCCAGAGGCCTTAGGGCGATAGCCCTTTCAAGATGCACTTCAGCCTCATCCAGCTTGCCCACATAGCGTAGTACGGTGGCCAGATTAAAATGGTAACCGACTTGACCGGGATCCAGCACCAGAGCCTGACGATAATGCTGTTCTGCCGCAGACAACCGGCCACGCAAATTTTCCAGGTAGGCCAGGTCTGCCAGCAGACAGGCATTGTGTATGGGGGTTTCAGCCAGTCGCTCTAACAGGACATCAAGCACCGCAATCTGTTTCGCCTGATACAGTAGTCTGGCTTTATGCAGGAGGAACTCTGGCTCGCCTGGTTGTAGTGACAAGGCACGATCGATGGCCTCCAAAGCCAACTGCGGGTGACTGCCACGCAGCGCCATATCACTGAGCAACAACCATCCCCTGGCATAATCGGGATAATCGTGGTTGAGTTGCTGGCACAATTGCAGTGCCTCATCAGCCCGTCCCTGGTTCAGGGCTTGCAGGCACTGCGCTTCCATCAGCCGTGCCTGCTTTCCCTGCTGTGCTCTGGAGGGCATTAAATCTTCACCATTGCCGCTCATCTTCACTCCGGATCGTGCATCTGTAAACAGCCTATCAGAACCGATAAGTAGCTGACAGACCTACTGTTCTTGGCAATGAGATGTAGTCCTTCGAGGCATTGCCCAAGAAGTTTTCTTCAGGATCGGTCCCCATATAGGCTTCCGGCAGCATGCCGGTCACGCCCTCTTCGTTAAACAGATTTTTCACGTACAACACCAGATCCCAATCATCACTGCTTAAGCGCACACTGGCATTCCAAATGGAGAAACCATCGATAGTTGCCTGCAGCAGTGGGTGATCTCCGAGGAAATTCACAGAGTCCGACTGGTAGTAGCCATTAAGGGCAGTGATCAGATACCAGTCGCTATTGAGCGAATAAGTGTGATCCAGCGACAAACTCAGGGTATTTTTCGGCGTGGAAGGCAGGCGATCGCCATCCTCGGCCGCTACCCGGGTCGGGTTGTCAGCCCCCACCGAAGAAGGCACCAGGAAGTCACCGGTCAGCTCGGCGCTGACATGGGCATAGCCCAATACATAGCGCAGACTGTCGGTCAGGTAGCCCTTTAGTTCAAACTCTAAGCCTTGAGTGCGCGCGGAATCACCGTTAGCCACAGTGAAGAACCCCCAGGTAGAGGCCGTGTTCAGTTGTGGATCATCCCAATCGATGCGATACAGCGCCAAGGCGTAGCTGTGGTTATTGTCTGCCAGCTTACCCTTTATCCCCAGCTCGTAATTGATCACGCTGTCGGATTGGTATTGCTGCCAGGCTGGCCTTTCCGCCAAGCTGCCTTCAAGAGGCACAGCATTTGCTCCGCCACGACGGTAACCCTCAGCCACGGTAAAATACGCCATGTGGTCCTGGCTGAGGTCATAGGCCAGGTTTAGCTTGAACAGGGTATCGCTTTCATCGGTGTTAAAGGTAGGCTCGGCGCCCAGGAATGGCCAGATCGGTAAGGATAACTCGGTGTCATTAACGAACTCATTGTCAAAGCGCCTGACCCCGACAGTCGCGCGCAGATCTTCAGACAGATGATAAGTCAGCTCACCGAACAACGCCTTGTCTTTGAAATTCTGGTTGCGGCGGTAACGGAAATCCTGATCGGTATACACCATGCCAAAACCTGCCATGGTGGGCCACCAAGAGAAAGCCGCGAAGGCCCATTCCTGATACCCAGGCATAAAGCTATCCTGGGTTGAGAAAGTGTCCTGATCCATGTAATAGGCACCGATGATCCAATCCATATTGGCCTTGGTCTCGTTCGACACCAGCCGCAGCTCTTGCACAAAGGCTTCTTCCGCATAGCCTCTTTCGGCTCTGGCCATGGGACGAGGGGAACCATAGTAAAGATCGGCAAACCAGTTTTGCTTGGCATAAAACCCGGTATTGTCGCTGACGGACTGACCTTCATGCTTATAATCCGAGCTACTGGAGGTGAGGGTAGCGAAACCCAGATCCCATTCAATCTCCAGCGAAGTCAACTGCACATCACGGCTGGAAGGCTCCAGTTGGATAGCGCCATTCTCATATTCACCGTAAGCCTGCTCAGTGCCGGACACCCAGTTGGTTCCCCGGGTAACCTGGCGCCGCCCGCCAATCTCGTCATCCTGCCACTGATGGGCGAGCAAGACTCTGAGGCGTTCGTTTACGTCAAGGGCCAGGGAGGCGCGCCCATAGTCGATATCGACAGTGTCAGCATCTTTTTTGGCGGTAAACAAGGGGCCGCCTGCGGCAATATCGCCACCTTCGGCCAGCGGTGCGCCCTGGTCATTCAACTGGTAAAGATTGACATAATCGACAATGCCATCGTTATCAATTTTGCCGATATTGGCGCGAAAAGCGAGGCGATCGCTGATAGGTACATTGACCATCACATCCAGATTCAGGTTGTTGCCATCGGAGCCTTTGGTCTGTCCATAAGACGCCGATACCATCCCGGCAAATTCATCTGTATCCGGGCGATTCATACGATAGCGCACCGTACCGGCCAGTGACCCGGAACCATAGAGCGTGCCCTGCGGACCACGCAGCACTTCCACAGCCTCAATGTCTTTAAGGATAAAGTTAGCGTACAAAGGGGTGTCGTTGATATAGGTGGCGACAGTGGGTACGGCTGACAGGGCAATATCGCCATTGCTGGCACCATCCACATTCACCCCGCGGATCACCAGTCCATTGACCGTACCTGAGTTGCGATAGCCCCGGTCAACGACCGACAATCCAGCGATATTGCGCATCATTTCACTGGCGTCGATGATATTCTCTTTCTCCAATTCGGCCCCGGAGATGGCCGAGATGTTGTAAGGCACCTCCTGGATATTCTGTACCCTGCGGTTAGCCGTGACTTCGATCACCTCATAACTCTTATCAGGAGAATCGGCTTGCTTTTGTTCCTGAGCCAAAGCAAGCGGGCTGACGGGAACCAGCATCAGGGCGCTGGCAATAGCGCCAGATAGTTTGTGGAGTCTCATTGAGGGCTGTTGCATCATTTTTCTCCTGAAAATGGCGAATTCTTGTTCTTTCCAACTCAGCCTAAAACAACCGGCCGGGCTACCCTAGCGCCAGTTTGACTCCCTCTATGGGGCCAGTTTCAGGCGCTCTGGTCCGTTCTGTGAGGCGCTAATCAGGCACCACTAAGGGCCCTAAATCAGCCAAACCTGGCAGGCTGGCCTTGTCCCCTTGGTATTGGGGAAAGTTGAGCTCAGTGTCGCGGAAACTTTTCAAAGGCTGTCCGAGATTGTCCAGCCCCCGCACGCGGCTGCGCCGCACCCACGCCAAATCCAATTCAAGGGGCACAATTTCTTCCATTTCTTTGGCCTGGTGCAGACAACGGCCATCCGGACCAACGACAATGGACTGGCCGTTGCCATGGCTTCCACAGCCATTGACCGCTACCACATAGCATTGGTGCATGGCGGCGGTGGCATAGGCCATATGTAACTCCTGCGCCCTGTCTATGGTGTTGGTCATCGTCGGATATAGCAGCACCTCTGCTCCCAGGCTTACCAGGGCACGGGCCACTTCGGGAAACCATAAGTCGTAACAAATGGCCAGACCAAACCGCCCGGCCGGGGTGTCGAACACCACAAAATCCTCGCCTGGTGTAACGCCCTGCTCATAAGGAAGAAAAGGGAAAAGCTTGCGATAGCGGGTAATCAGGCACCCATTGTCGTCAATCACCGAACTGGTATTAAAAACCTTGCCATCCTCAAGCTCGAATTCCGAACCGCTGACGATCCAAAGCTTCAGCTCTTTCGCCAGGGTCTGAAATTGCCTTTCTGCTTCGCTCGGGAAAGGGACAGCGTGGCTGGTAGCGGGCCCATTGATACAGAGTTCACTGAACACCAGCATTTTCAACCAGGGGAAACGCGCTTTTGCCTGGCGCGCCTTGGCGCAGAGCAAAGATAAGTTGTTGCCGGGAGGCAGAGCCAATTGCATGGCGGCCAGGGCGATATGATCCATGTTGATTCCACTTAAGTCAGGTGCAGCTTTACAATAGGAAATTCTGGCGTCAGCCTATAGAGCCAGATTATCTGGATGCATGGGTCCAATTGGACTAAACGATTTCCAGTTTTCGTACCAGGCGATAGTCGGCGTCAAACCACTTCATCTGCGTACCATCCACAATCACATAGTAACCGTGGGTTTCACCGTATCCCCATAACTGCCATTGACGATAGTACATGCCGTCTTTCACCCACCAGCGGCCAGTGTCGGCCTCCGGGTTGTAGCCACCGGTCTCGCCTTGCATACGACCGTCAGCTAACAAACGGATTTCGCACGGCACGCCGTAGACCATCTCACAGCACAAGGTCATCCCGGGCAGGCGTTTTTCCAGTTCAGCCTGACTTAACAGGCGGCCTTTGGCGTTAGATAAATTTTCTTCATGATCGGCGACCAATTCGCGAATAAGTTGGGCCAGTCGGCGCACCCCCTCTTTGATGCGATCGGCGCTGATGCTGGTCACCCCCATGCGGAAACAGTTTTTAGGTGCATCACCAGCAGCAAAATACTTACGTACCGGCTCCAGCAAAATACCTTGCTTGGCTGCGGCATCCAGCAGATAACTGTCATCCAGTTCTTTGGGACCGGTGATCCAATAGGCACTGCCACCAAAAATAGGGCCGGTATTGATGGAGTTAGGCAGGTAAATGTTGAGCGCTTCACGCAGCGTCAACCACCGCTCATAGATGGTTTTGTGGACCTGCATCATAAAAGCATCGTAATAACCCAGCGACAAGAAATAAGCGGCGGTGCGCTGGTTATTAAGTGATGGCGTGCGCCCCACCAGCTTGCGTAACTTTCGAAGTTCGGCGATCACCTCAGCCTCAGCCACCACAAAGCTAATCTGCAAACCGGCAGCCAACACCTTGGATAGGCAAGACAAGTAGACAACACGATGCCCGCCTTCCAGGCTGCGCAGCGCAGGATGGGGCTGGCCCAGGAAATTGCTCTCAAACTCAAAGTCATCTTCGAGTATCAGGCTGTCTTGCTGCGTGGCCTTTTGCAGCAGAGCCTGGCGTCTGCTCAGCGACATGGTCACACTAGTGGGAGTCTGATGACTGGGGGTGGTGTAAATCAGGTGACAACCGTCAAGATTGTGATCTACCACCATGCCCTGCAAATCCAAATGTTGATAGCGTAATTTGTCCGTGCGCTGGCGTATCAACTCGCGCGCTTCAGGGAACCCGGGCTCCTCCATGGCCACCTGAGTGTCGCCATCCACCAACAGCTGCATCAGTAAATATAACGCCTGTTGTGAGCCGGCGGTGATCAGGATTTCATTGGCACTGGCACTGATACCACGCCGGGGTAAAATACGGGTCTGAATTTGTTCCACCAGCATTGGATCGTCGCAATCGTGCTGAAGTTGAGACCATTGCAAAATTTCGCTGCTGGCGTTGGCCCTGGCATTAGCGTCTTTCAGCTCTCGTACCGGGTACAGGGAAATATCAAATACCCCATCCACAAAAGGGTAGCGATAGTCGCGCCAATTGCGGGCCAGGCTATGGTGAGAAGTCCCCTGAAAACGCCCTGGCAAACGCAGGGCGGAGCCGGCGGATGGCCGCAATGGGGTGCTGATCTTCTCAGGCTTGCTCGCTTTAAGTTGATCATTGACGTAGATCCCACTTCTTTCGCGACTGACTAAGAATCCCTCTTCAAGCAGGCTGTTATACACCAGCACTACCGTATTGCGGGATACCCGCAACTGCATCGCTAACTTTCTTGAAGACGGTAACTTGCGACCGCCAGGCAAGGCGCCGCTGAGGATATTGTCCACGAACTGACGACGGATCTGACTTTGCAGACTCTCGCCTTTGTCAGAAGGCTCAATATGGATTAGCAAGGCATTGGCGCTGGACATGGCTGCATCTGGACTCATGGTTATCCTGATTGGACCTACCCTAGTCTGAGTCCAGGCCACTGATCAAGCGATATATGGTTATAATTTCAGGCCTAAACAGCATTCCATGATCCTATCCAAAAAGATATTTAATTCAATAAAAACAAATGGTTAAATTAATTCCCTAAGTGAGGCCCAGTAAACTATGGGTTGTCAGCGACAGCATCTGGCTCCATAAGCGCAGCCAATCTGGCACCATAATCTTCGGGTTGTTCTTGGTCCGAAAAAAAACCGATGTCGTTGCGACATCGGTTTTTAAATTGATACCTACCTATTGGTCGGCAACGGATAGCCTTAGACTTTATCGAATCGATCGGCGGTCATCACCTTGCTCCAAGCCTTGATAAAGTCATCAACAAACTTGGTTTTACCATCGTTGGCACCGTAGACCTCAGCGATTGCCCGCAGTTCTGAGTTAGAGCCGAAGATAAGATCTACCGGCGTGGCCGTCCACTTCAGCTTACCGGTCTTGCGATCATGGCCTTCATAGATGCCATCGGTACTGGACTTACTCCACTTGGTGGACATATCCAGCAAGTTAACGAAGAAGTCGTTGTTCAAAGTACCTGGCTTGGCGGTAAATACACCGTGTTTCGAGTCACCATGGTTAGCGCCGAGTACCCGCATACCACCAACCAACACGGTCATTTCAGGTACTGTCAGATTAAGCATGGACGCTTTGTCCACCAGCATATCGGCAGGTGTCATGTAGCTGTCCATGCTGTAGTAGTTTCTGAAGCCATCGGCTTTAGACTCCAGTACTGCAAAAGACGCCACATCAGTTTGCTCTTGCGTAGCGTCAGTACGACCAGGAGAGAATGGCACTTTAACGGTGAAGCCAGCTTCTTTAGCCGCTTTTTCAATAGCCGCCGCGCCACCCAACACAATTACGTCGGCCAGCGATACCTTCTTGCCACCGGACAGTGACTTGTTGAAGCTCTGTTGCACACTTTCCAGCTTGACCAGTACCTTGCTCAACTCGGCAGGATTATTTACCGCCCAGTCTTTTTGCGGGGCCAAAGCGCACTCGGGCACCGTTGGCGCCACCGCGCATATCGGTACCACGGAAGCTGGATGCGGATGCCCAGGCAGTGCGCACCAATTCCGGCACGCTCAAACCGGTTTTCAGGATCTCGCCCTTAAGCTTGTCGACTTCTTTCTCGCTGATCAGCTTGTAATCCACCGCTGGCAAAGGGTCTTGCCACATCAACGCCTCTTTCGGCACTTCAGCACCCAGGTAACGAGCCGAAGGCCCCATATCCCTGTGGGTCAACTTAAACCAGGCTTTGGAAAAGGCCAGTTGATACTCCTCGGGATTATTCTTGAAGCGCATCGCAATCTCGCGATAGCTGGGGTCGAACTTTAATGCCAGGTCTGTGGTAAACATAATAGGCTGATGACGCTTGGTCTTGTCATGGGCGTCAGGCACCAGAATTGATTGCTCTTTGCCTCACCGGCACCAGTATCAGGGGCCGTCACAGCGAGGGAAACGGCAACGACGAGAGTAGAAACAAGCCCTCCGATGATCGATTTCATCTTGATTTCCTCTCTTCAAAGCTTCGACTTCGTAGTAACTATAAGAATGAAAAGCAAATTTGACCGAACACATACGATTAATAAAACTGATTGTGGCAATCGAAAGCATAGAATTATCAGGAGAACCAACGTAATCATTTTGCCGAAAATTTGGTCGCGGATATGAATCACTTGACCCTGGCCGCTATCAACGCCAATCCGTCTCCATGCAGTTCATCCTAAGAACACGCCCCCCTGTCTTTAGCTAGTTAAATGGAAGCCACCTTTACCCCATCATCTTGTGACGAGCCTGGGTTAAAGACAGCGGCTTGGTGTTGACGTAAGGACCATAGAGCTTGGTATGCCAGTGCTACGCCTTGTAAACACCATTCGATCCGCTCGCTGGCTCATGTACTTTACTTTCAAATTGAGGAGAACCTGTTCTATGAATGTTGCCACTAGAATGATGCTACTACCGCTTACCTTCTACAGTCTTTTTTTGCCTTTGCAGGCTGCTGCTTCCAGCGAATTGTGCGCCGGTATTGTTTTCAGGGAAACACCTTATGCCGATATACGCTGTGCCCGAAAACTTTCAGAGAAGGAGGCGGCCGGTATTAAGCATTTTCAATTTGAATACGATGACCAAGGACGTCTCACTTCACTCAAGTATCAGTTACAGGGACGAGTAGTGGATTTTGCTGACCGTTTCGTTAGGGCCCCCCATATCAAAATTGATTATAAAAACGGCAAAGAGACTCGTCGCTTCTATGATCCCCTCGGGGCGCGCACTTTAGTCTCGGGAGATGTCTACGAGAGCCACTTTGATTTGGATGAAAAAGGCCGAAGGACCAGCCTGACCTTTCATGATATCGAGGGAAAAGTCATCAACAATGATTTTGGTATCGCAAGATATCAATGGCAGGTTAGTGATGACGGCCAAGTAACCGAGCAGCGATTTGACACCGGGGGGGAGCTGGTTAGAAATCGACCCGGATTTGGTTTCCTGGTTACTAAGTTTGCCTATGATGCTAACGGTCTATTGACGCGCATGTACAACCTAGGAGCCGACGGCGAGCACCTGAGCACCGATCAGGCTGGTGTTGCTATGACCCAGATAGAATACAATCAACACGGAGAATTCACTCGCTGGCTAAATCTTGAGCATACAGGTCGCGCCCACAAGGGTATGAGTGAAATAGCCGAAATAGTCTATGAACCATCTGGCTATGGTCGTGAGCAACTTGCTTTGTTTATTGATGATCAAGGCCAACCACAATCAACCCGCTGGGGAGCACACAAGGTTTATTATCAGTTTGATAAGGTTGGCAATCCGATAGAGCGCACTCACTTTGGCACAGATGGCAAACCGGTGAACTCCAGCTCTGGCATTGCCAAAATCCTCAGCAAATGGAGCAAAGACGGCGTGTTTAATGTGAGTGACCAATACTACGACAAAGAGGGGAATGCTGTTGTTAGTAGTTATTCTGGAGTGCATTCTGTGGCGACTCTGCTGGATAATCAAGGTCGACCGGTAAGCAGGGTATTTTACAATTTAGATCGTAAGCCGGTTATTCATAAAGGCCTTGGCTATGCGCATGAAGACTTTCAGTATGACAGCAATGGCTATCTCAAATCCCGTCGTTTCCTGGACACCGAGGGACAATTGGCTTTGCATAATATTTGGCAGGTCGCAGAATTTATTTATGAATACGACAGCACAGGAAACATGGTGTCTTATGTCGTCAAAGATGACACGGGAGAGATTACCAAACCAAACTGGAACCCGGCTCATTGATCCTTAATGCCAGTATCGATGCAGATAGCCATAACGGCTATCTTGCTAAGAAAGTGGAGCCCCTGAGAAAGAGATGCCGTGCTCTCTTTCTCAGTCATCACCATAACCGCGCTTTTTTTAAGTCTCCATTGATAAAAGCGAACAAAAGGTTCTATTAGTTCAATTGGTCAAATTGCTGTGCCAGCAACTATACATAAGTCTGCAAGAATGCCTATTACAAGTCAGGAGACAACTTTATGGCCCAGAGCAAATGCCCAATGCACCAAAGCGCTGGCGGTGGAACGACCAACAAGGATTGGTGGCCCAATCAATTGCGGCTCGACATCCTTCATCAGCACTCAGAAAAGTCCAACCCAATGGGCGATGACTTCAACTACGCCGAAGCCTTTAAGTCACTGGACTTTAAAGCCGTTAAACAAGAACTGCATGCACTGATGACAGACTCCAAAGATTGGTGGCCGGCAGACTTCGGCCACTACGGCGGGTTCTTTATTCGTATGGCTTGGCACAGCGCAGGAACCTATCGCGTCCATGATGGACGAGGTGGCGGAGGGACCGGCAATCAGCGCTTTGCGCCGCTCAACAGCTGGCCGGACAACGTCAATCTGGATAAGGCAAGACGATTGTTGTGGCCAGTCAAACAAAAATTCGGTGACAAGATATCCTGGGCCGACCTGATGATTTTGGCCGGTAACGTGGCACTGGAATCCATGGGCTTCAAGACCTTTGGCTTTGGTGGCGGCCGCCCCGACATTTGGGAACCGGAACAAGATATTTATTGGGGCAGGGAAACCACCTGGCTTGAAGACAAGCGTTATTCTGGTGATCGCGATCTGGAAAACCCGCTGGCAGCCGTGCAAATGGGCTTAATTTATGTGAATCCTGAAGGGCCCAATGGCAATCCGGATCCTGTGGCGGCAGCCAAGGATATTCGTGAAACCTTTGCCCGCATGGCCATGAATGACGAAGAAACCGTGGCCCTGATTGCCGGGGGGCATACCTTTGGCAAGACCCATGGTGCTGCTGCAGAATCCCATGTGGGCCCCAACCCCGAAGCAGCGTCCATCGAAGAACAAGGCTTTGGCTGGCGCAACAGCTATGGCTCCGGCAAGGGCAAAGATGCCATCACCAGTGGGCTGGAAGTGACTTGGACACAAACCCCAACCCAGTGGAGCAATTATTATTTTGAAAACTTATTCGGCTTCGAGTGGGAGCTGACCAAAAGTCCGGCCGGTGCCCATCAGTGGGTAGCCAAGAACGCCGATGAGAGCATCCCCGATGCCTTTGACAAGAATAAGCACCACCGTCCTACCATGTTGACCACTGACTTGTCGCTGCGATTCGATCCAGCCTATGAGAAGATATCGCGGCGCTTTTTAAACAATCCTGACCAGCTCGCCGATGCCTTTGCCCGCGCCTGGTTTAAGCTGACTCACCGCGATATGGGGCCAAAATCGCGCTATTTAGGTCCAGAAGTCCCCAAAGAAGATCTGCTGTGGCAAGACCCGATTCCGCCAGTTAACCATCCATTAATAGATAAACAGGATATCGCTAAACTCAAAGACAAATTGCTCGATAGCGGTCTGAGCATCGCCCAATTGGTCAGTACGGCCTGGGCTTCGGCCTCTACTTTCAGGGGGTCTGACATGCGTGGCGGCGCTAATGGTGCCCGCATTCGTTTGGCACCACAAAAGGATTGGGAGGTAAACCAGCCAAAACAGCTGGCCATGGTACTGAAAGTGCTGGAAGGTATTCAGCAAGCATTTAACAGTGTCCAAAGTGGTGGCAAGAAAGTGTCACTGGCAGATTTGATTGTGCTGGGGGGCTGCGCTGCGGTTGAAAAGGCGGCGAGGAACGCCGGTATGAACATCGAAGCCCCCTTTACCCCCGGGCGCATGGATGCATCAGAGAAGCAGACCGATGCGGAAGGACTGGCATACCTTGAACCTCTGGCAGATGGCTTTCGCAATTTCCAAAAGGACAAGTTCGACGTGTCCGCTGAAGAGATGTTGATAGACAAGGCGCAACTTCTGACCCTCACCGCCCCTCAAATGACGGTACTTATAGGCGGTCTCAGGGTGTTGGGTGCAAATCATGGCAATAGCCAGCATGGAGTGTTCACCCATCAAAAGGAATGTCTGAGCAATGACTTCTTTGTCAATCTGCTGGATATGGACACCGTTTGGAAGCCCACCAGCAAAGAGGCACAAAAGTTCGAGGGACTGGATCGCAAAAGCGGCGAGTTGAAATGGACAGGCTCCAGAGTCGACCTGGTATTTGGCTCCAATTCCCAATTACGGGCGATTGCCGAAGTCTACGGCGCCAGCGACGGCCATGAACGATTCGTCAGAGATTTCGTTGCTGCCTGGGACAAGGTAATGAACTTGGATCGGTTTGAATTGAAATAACATTGTCACAGAAAGAAAAGGGCCTGTCGGCCCTTCAGACTGTTGAAAAAGGCCTGGACGCAGATCCAGGCCTTTGATCTAATGAGCATAGTGAACAACATGGATTCACCATGCTTAGAGACAAAACCCCACAACAATATGAACTAGAAATG
>NZ_JARHUG010000011.1 GCF_029223185.1 Aliiglaciecola sp. CAU 1673 | reverse complement strand
GCGACCATTTCTAGTTCATATTGTTGGGGGGTTTTGTCTCTAAGCATGGTGAATCCATGTTGTTCACTATGCTCATTAGATCAAAGGCCTGGATCTGCGTCCAGGCCTTTTTCAACAGTCTGAAAGGCATCCTGATGGATGCCTTTGTTATGATGCGGATGAGAGTTAATCAATACGGGCCAGCAATTCCTGGCCGATGGGGCTGGCGATATAGCCGTTGGACTCGGCCCACTCTTTGAGCGCAACACCGTCTTTCTCTGTGCGCGTCAGGTCGCTCTTACCCATTTTCTTAATCATATATGTGCCGGTTTCCACTGCTTCGTTTTCCATAGCGTAGCGGATCAGGCTATTACCCGCACAGCTGATACCGTCATAATAGTCACCCAGACGCAGACGATAGTCATCTTGCACAGCACGCATCTTCTTGCGTAATTCAGATTTGTCATCGTTTTTCACGATGGTACAGATGTTCTGCAGGGTTTCATTAATATCGGCAAAGCTTGCTGGCGCAAAGGACAAAGCCGAGATTGTAGTTACCAGAGTCAGAGTTGAAAGTTTCATGGTGTTGCCTCTTTAGCTGTTGTCTTGACAGTTAAAAGGCTAACAAATGACCAATTGGCGGTTACAGCCCCTGATCTGACACCTAATTATATTTTTTAATACGCAAAGGCCACATCAGTATATTTCCATATCTCTTGAGGCCAGTTGTAACGGGGGCTGTGGCGGCTCAAACAAAAAATGGCCAAATCGGTTGATCTGGCCATTTTTGCTTAAAATTCCGTTAATTTTTTGCTTTTCAGCGATTTTCACTGAGGATTTTGAGGCTGGACAACAGTTCTGGATTACTGATATTGCCTTCACGCAGCCACACCTGAACATCATGCGGCGCGACCACAGCGGACAAAGCCTGGCCCTTTTCAATCCGCGCAATATTTCCACTGAGCATTTCCTGCCATTGGCCTGCTTCAAGTCTATCGTCAATGGCAAAGATGGCCGGCTCATCCCCTTTATTTAACAGCACCATTGCCGTCTGCGCGGTGTTTCCATCCTGCAGCACCCGATAAAAAGCGGCCTGGTGTCCATCCAACAGCAGATTCACTTGTAAGCCACGCTGTAAAGCCGGTAGTTGCTTGCGCAATGCGGCGATACGGCTTAACTGTGCCTGGATAGGGTGCTGTTTGGCCAGTTCAATATTGTCCTGGCCATAATAGTTGCGGTTCCCCTGATGCTCTACCGCACCGCGCATATAGCCCATTTCTGAGCCCATATACACCACAGGGATACCGCGACTGGTAAAGAGCCAGTTATGGGCATCGATGAAGCCATTGTCGCTGGCATTCATCCTGGCCATGTCATGATTGTCGTAAAAGGTCATCAGCTCATAGGGGTTGGCATAGGGGCCGTGGGTAAGATGCAGGTAATCGGCTAACTCAGCAAAATCACTGTCCGCATTGGAGAAAACCTTAGCCATGGCTTGCTGACCAGGAAAGTCCAGCACACTGATACCACCATTTTTGGCTAGCGTGTGCTGAGCAATAAAATTGGCATCATAGTTGTAGCTTTCCCCAAACATAAAAAAGCCCGGATGTTTGGCCCGAATACGATCGGCAAAGGCTTTCCAGAAATGATGGGGGACATGCTTGATGGTATCGATACGAAAGGCATCGGCGCCCTGCTCTATCCAATGGCTGTAGGCCTCAACAAAATAATCCAAAACCGCAGGGTTCTCATCGTTGAGATTGGAGAGTTCCATAATATCCCGTTCAGTATGAAAAAACTGATGCAGCGGATTGGTGGGGTCGAGTTGCTCTGGCGGCAGATTCTGATGATCAGCAATCAGTTCACCGTTTTTGCCATAGATCTCGCCGAACTTGGGTTGGTCCACTGGCATACTGAAAGACGGAGAGCCATGATTGGTGACAATATCGAACACCGACTTGATGCCGAAATCCTGTTTTAAGCTGGCGGCCAACTCTTTATAACCAAGACCTTCGGAAGGATAGTGCTCATCTTCCTTAAAGAAGTTCACTCCCCAATAGCCGTGATAACCGGTTTTACCGCCGTCCTTAAAGGATTCCCCAAACGCAATAGGCGTGCCGCCACTAAAGGCTTGGTCGGGATTATCGACTATCGGCGTCATCCAAATGGCGGTAAAGCCCATATCACGGATAAACTGGGCGTTATTAAGCACCCCTTTAAAATCACCGCCCATGTAGCCTACATTGGCCTGACGTCCATCTGGCCCTAATAGCGGTAAATTAAAAGTCGGATAGTCACCGCCCTGATCTTCATGATTATTGCTGGGATCCCCATCTACAAAGCGATCCGTCACCAGGAAATAGACCGCTTCACTGGCAAAGGGATGTTCAGTGCCCACAAATTGCGGACGGATTTGGGTACTGACAGAAGCAGGTTGTGCATGATCGCCAGCCAGCTCTTGAACAGGCTGGCATCCGATTAAAAATGACAGACTCAAAAGCGACCAGCAGGGCCTCGACAAAAGTTTATTCATCTTCGCTCTCCCTAGGCTTCGCTGATATTGACTCGCAACGTCATCAAGCCGGCAAGCAACATACTGCACCCGCCGACCACCAAGGCAAACACGGGTTGGCTGTCAAACAAACGAGTCACCAGGAAACCCAGAATACTGGCAGCCAGTATTTGCGGGATAACGATAAAGAAATTGAAGATCCCCATATACACCCCCATCTTCGCCGCCGGTAATGCATTGGAGAGAATGGCGTAGGGCACCGACAGAATAGAGGCCCAGGCAAAGCCAACGCCGATCATCGGTATCACCAAATAGGCAGGATCATCGATATAGAGGAATGAAATAAACCCCACACCGCCGAGTGCCAGGTTAAATAGATGGGTGATCCGCAAGTTACTGAATTTCACCATGATGGGGATCAGAATGGCGGCCAGAATAGATGTACCGTTATAGACGGAAAATAACACGCCTACCCAGTCTGCACCTTGATTGTAAAGGACAGAGCTGGTGTCCTGGGTATTGTAATGATGGCTGGTCACCGCAGCGGTGGTGTAAATCCACATGGCAAAAAGTGGAAACCATGAGAAGAATTGCACCACGGCCAGTTGGCGCATGGCCAGCGGCATATTAAACAAATCACCAATGACCTGATAGAAACCGTTGGCCGTATGCCGCTTGCTGGCCATATAACCCGCTATCAACTGTGCAACGCCAAATGCCATCAAGCCGCCGGCAAGCAAATAAAGGTTTTTATCCAGTCGTTCAATATTCCAATGGATCACAATACCGATAACAACACCGCTCACCAGCCAAGCAAGACCACCTTTGACATATTGACCTGTGCTTCTGATCACCTTCATCTCAGCCTGAGCACCCTCGGCAGGGTGGCTGTCTTCAAAAGCATCAAGCTGTTCCGGAGAATATTCTTTGGTGGAGAAAACTGTCCATAACACGGCCAAAAGGAACACCGCGCCACCGGCATAGAAGGCCAGCTTTACCGACTCTGGCACCTGTCCGGGTGCCGCTGTGTTACTGACCCCCATCCAGTTAGTCATCATCCAGGGCAAGGCCGAGGCGACAACCGCACCGACGCCGATAAAGAAACTTTGCATGGCATAGCCTAATGCCCTTTGACGGCGGGGCAACATGTCTCCCACAAAGGCTCTGAAGGGCTCCATGGAAACGTTAATAGAGGCATCCATGATCCACAGCATACCGGCCGCTACCCACAAGGCCGGAGAGTTGGGCATAATAAACAAGGCGAGGCTGGCAGCGATGGCACCATAAAGGAAATAAGGGCGACGGCGGCCCAGTTTGCCCCAGGTGTTATCACTGAGGTAACCAATGATGGGCTGCACTATCAGGCCGGTGATGGGAGCCGCCACCCAAAGCATCGCCATGTTGTTGTAATCTGCGCCCAAAGTTTGAAAGATACGGCTGACGTTGGCATTTTGCAGGGCGAAACCGAATTGGATCCCCATAAAGCCAAAACACATATTCCAGATTTGCCAAAAACTGAGTTCGGGCTTGGTTTTGCCCACGGCCTTGAGGGAAGGCTTGGGGTCGGCGATATTAGCCGCTTTTACACTATGCATAAGGACGTTTCCAATCCAGTGGCTTTGGGGCTATTTGCCCTGCCCCGAGAGGCCAGAACAATTGTTAGCTTGTTGTTAACAGAGGCGTAGCAGCGATGTTACAAAAACCCTTGGATGGAAACGAGCATTATCCAGCATTGTGCATACGTATTCAGTAGCTGAAAATCAGTCCGGGTCGCCGAATAACCACTGATAGGCGCCTTCAAACTCCGAGCCCCAAAACACTTCGTTATGCTCGCCCTGTTGTACTACCTTGACTCTGAATTGGGAGATGGGAAAGCCGTTATCCTGCAACAGGGTGGCTACCTTTAAGGTATTGCTGACCATTTTCGCGTCCTCCTGACCACCGACCACAAAATAAAGTTTGGCATCGTGTGGCAAAGACACATGTTCTATCTGTTTAAAGGCATATTCCGACACCCAGTAGGAAGGGGAGAAAATCCCAGCTTTGCTGAATACATCGGGGTATTGATTAATCATAAAGTGTGAAATCAAACCACCCAGTGAGCTGCCCATCACCGCCGTATGCTGCGGATCAGCCCAAGTGCGGTAATGTTTATCCACCCAGGGTTTGACCTGATCCACCACAAAGCGTACATAGGCCAGACTTTCATCATTGGCTCCGCCATGGGGTGTCCAGGGCACCATCTCAGTATTGCGACGCTCACCGCCATGATCGATGCCGACCACAATAGGCACGGATTTTCCGGCTTTGGCACGGGCATCGAAGAACTCATCGACGCCCCATTCGCCGGCATAAGCCGTTTTGTCGTCGAACAGGTTCTGTCCATCGTGCATATACAACACCGAATAGCGCTTCTGCGAAAGCGCATAATCCGGCGGCAAATACAATCTAATGGTACGGGGGCGACCAGTCCCTTCAATGGTCATTTCATTTTCAAAGACCTGCACGTTAGCGCTGGCTGTAGAGCCAGGGTTGGTTGGGGGGGCTGCCTCAGTTACCGCAGGTGCGGGCGGTTCACCACCACAGGCCAAAAGGCCACAGCCTACCAACAAGCCAATGCCAAGCTTTTGCAGGTCTTTTATCTGCATTAATCTGTCTCCGACAGCTAGGGTATTATAATTTAAATATAACGGACTCCAGTGGCTTCAGAGAGAGAGAGACTGCCCCCTGGCCATCCTGCACTTTCAGACTGGCATTCTGTTTACCATATAGCAATTCATTTAATCGCCACACCCCCTCATCGATGGCCATTTTGCTGACCGCCTCTGCTGGCAATACCAATTCGAAATCATGCACTTGCTCGTCAAAGTTGGCGACCACTAACAAACGTTCGTCACCTTGATGACGGGCAAAGGCATACAGATTTCCTTCATAGCCCGGTGTAGACAGATTGGGGGTATGCAAATCAATATAGTCCCCGGTTAACGCAGATTCTGATTTGGCTATGTTTAACAAGCGGCTGTAGAAATCACGCAGGGATTTATCCTTGTCACTTAGCATTCCTCCATCGAAGGCACCATCATTCATCCAACGCTGATGAGCCGGCACTCCCCAATAATCGAAGATAGTGGTGCGACTGGCCTTTCCAAACCCTGCATCACCTTCGCCAGGCTCGCCGACTTCCTGGCCAAAGTAGATCATGGTCGGACCGGCATTGACCGTCGCAGTGACGACCATGGCAGGACGCGCCCTATCGGCATCACCGGCAAACTGAGGACTGGCAATACGTTGCTCATCATGGTTTTCCAGGAACATCAGCATGTGCTGCTGAATATCCAGTAGGCTTTTTGCCAGATCAGGCAGTGGCGTCGTGTCGGCTTTGCCCTCCACCACCGCGCGAAGTGCATCATAAGTGCCGACTTTGTCGTAGATGTAACCCATTTTGCCCAGGTGCAGATAGTCACGGTAGATGGGTGGCGTATAGATTTCTGCCAGCAGGAAAGCCTCAGGATTTACTGCTTTGATGGAGCAGTTCATAAAGCTCCAGAATTCCACCGGCACCAACTCGGCCACATCATAACGGAAACCGTCTACCCCTTTATCCAACCAATACAAGGCAATGTCCTTAAATTTGTGCCAGGCATCGGGTAAATCCTGCTGCTGCCAGAACGCCAGGTGGGCGTCACAGTCCTTTTGCGCGTATTCAGCGGGTAGCTTAGGGAAGTCGTAACTGCCATCGGGCTTTACACCGTAATTGATTTTAACGGTTTCATACCAATCATCGGCATGGGGTTTGGCGGCGCGGCTGCCATTGCCCGTCCACTTGGCCGGCATTTCATCGAACTTACCGTCTGATAACGGATGGGTTTCGCCGCCCAAAGGTTCAAAGCCCGGCAAGGGGTCTGGCGTTTGAAAAGCTTCACCGGGGATATAGTAGAAATTATTGTGCTTGGCGTATTCCACCGTCTTGTCATCATCGGCACCAAAATCCTTTACCCCTTGCGGCTTGGATAAGGACTGATAATCCCGCGCCACGTGATTAGGCACAATATCCATCAGCACTTTCATGCCATGGCGATGGGTACGCTCAATCAGTGCCTGCCATTCCTGCAAACGCTTGCTTGGATCCAGGGCCAGATCCGGATTCACATTGTAATAGTCCTTCACCGCATAAGGTGACCCGGCGCGGCCTTTGACCACATCGGGATCGTCCACAGTAATTCCGTACTCAGTGTAATCGGTGATCAGCGCATGGTGGGGCACACCGGTATACCAAATATGGGTTACGCCCAATGCTTTGATGGCAGACAAGGCCTTATCGTCAATATCGGCAAACTTGCCAACACCGTTCTCTTCAAGGGTTGCCCAGGGCTTGTTGGTTTGATTCTTATTGCCGAATAAACGGGTCAACATCTGATAGACAACAGGTTTGCCCTCGGCCTGCGGCTGTGGAGAAGGCACAACATCTTTTGCAACAACAGGCTTTGGCAATTGGGCTTCCTTTTGCTCGCTGCAACCGACCAACACCAGCAGCACTGCAAGGGATATCAGGGTATTCTTCATTCTAGTCTCCTTGGCAAGCTGTTTAATTATTGAATAGAAAGGGTGTGGCGTGCAGATTGCCAGGGCAATTTGATATAGAGCTTTTGCTTCTCAAGATCTTGCCATACCCCTTGCGGCATACCCTGCCACTGCTCTTGGTTTTTTGCCAAAGGCAAGCTCTTGCCTGCCAAGCTGACTGCTTTTAGCGGCTGCGCATAGTGATGCACCACCAGTTCCAGCTGACGGGCCTTGGGCATTCCCGGGTATTGGTATGCCTCGCGATTAAACTCCATCATCAATTCTTTGCCATTGCCTTTGGCGCTAAAGTGCAACAGTTCATATTGCTTGTTGGAGACCGCATCAAAGGATTTGCCGTCATCGTCATACATCAGCCCCTTGGCCGACGCCACAGAGGGATGGTGGTAATAATGCAATTGCAGCGTTTCGCTGGAATAGTCTTTGCTACTCTGCACGGGGGCCACCATCGGAATAAAGGACCCGGATCTGACCAGGACCGGTAAGGTCTCGAGAGTTGTTGGCTGAGTAACTGTTGTACCGCCCTGATATAGCTCGCCACTGAAGTAGTCGTACCAAACGCCCTCAGGCAACTGCACTTTCACTTCGCTAAGGCCAGGCTCAGTCACGGGGGTGACCAGAAAAGCATCGCCCCACAAGTAGCTGGTTTTGTTATCCATCAGCTCAAGGTTGTTGTCATCTTCGAAAAACAGCGGCCGCATCATCGGCAAGCCTTGCTGACTATTGAGATAGCTTAGGGTGTAGTTGTAGGGCAAAAGCGCATAACGCAGCTTGATAAAGTCGCGCACAATGGCAAGTGTTTTGTCGTCATGGAAGATAGGCTCGGGGGCAATGTGCTCCTGTGCATGGGGACGATACACCGGCTGGAAAACACCGTATTGCAGCCAACGGGTGTAGAGCTCGGCGTCAAAAGTCTCACCACCGGCAAATCCACCGAGATCCGAATGGGTGTAGGCCAATCCCAGCAGGCCCATGGTCAGGCTTAGTTCCACCTGGGGTTTCAGGCCGCCCCACTCACGGCTGACATCACCGGTCCAGGGGATCATGCCAAAGCGCTGAGAGCCGGCAAAGCCCGAGCGCATCATGATAAACGGACGTTCGTTGGGCCTGGCTTTACGATGCTTCTCAAACACCATCTTGGCCCATTGATGGCCATAAGCATTGTGGATCTCATCGGCCATCACCTGAGTACCGTCATCCAGTTGATGCACCGTATCGGCGGGATGCACTTCCGGCTCGCCCAGATCGCCCCACCAGCCGCCTACACCTTGCCTGAGCAGCTTGTCATAGGTTTGCCAGAACCAGTCCCTGCCCTTGGGGTTAAATACATCAATCAGGCCGGTATTGCCGAAGTAGAAATCAAACCGCTTGGGCGCACCGGCCAGGTTTTGTGCCAGGGCATCGGCTTCCACCGCTTCCTGCCATTTACTGGAGGTGGTCAGCACAAAGGGTTCGGTAATGAGAATGGTGTTTACGCCCTGTTGCTTAAAATCGGCGATCATTTTTTCAGGCGTGGGAAAGGCCTCGTTGTCCCAATCCAGATTGCCCATATGGCCCTGGATATCTTTGCCAAACCAATAGAGATCCAGTACCACCGCGTCCAAGGGCACATCCTTGTCGGCAAAGGCTTTTACCACATCGCGGGTTTCGGATTCTGTACGATAGCCAAAGCGTGAGGCATAGTTTCCCAGCGCCCAACGCGGTGGCAAAGGCTGACGGCCGGTCATGGCGGTATAGTTGGCAAGAATGGCCGGATAATCTTCCCCGGCTGCAACCAAATAGCTGGTACGCCCGGCCAGGGCTTCAAACTGCAGCACATCCTTTTCATTGTGGCCCAGATCTAGATGGCCCGTGGCGGTGTTATCAAACACCAACAGGTATTTATTGCTGGAAAGCACTGCCGGCAGGCTGAAGTACATTTGCTCAGACTCGGTGGTATAGCCGTAATGGGCACGGTTGTATAACGGCAGCCGCTGGCCACGTCGGTCCATGCCCAGCACCCGTTGTCCGCCGCCGAGCAGCTTCTCTTTGGCATTTAATTTGAAACGAAAGCCGCGCAGGGTATCGCTGACGAAGAGTCCACTTTCCTCCGCCAACAACAGGTCACCGGCAAAATAATAGCTCAGGCGTAATGGTGCTTTTTCAATCCGGGCGCACAACAGTCCCTGACAGTACCTCAGCGCATCCCCTTTATCTTCGAGCACACCCTTACCTGCTTTTGCACTTGGATCGATGGCATAAGAGGGCAACTGTCTAACGCCTACAGGCTGATAGAACACTTCAAAGGCGCCCTGATAAGGCGTTATCCTCACTTTTGCGGCATCGGTCATCAGGTGCAACACACCATTATCTAATCGATAGCTCTGAAGCTCTGCAGCCTGAATCAGCGGTGTCAGCAGGGCGAATAGAAGGGCGAAAAACAACCTGGATAATTTCATAATGTCGCTCATTTACTTTCCATAAGGGGGGCGAATTTACTCTGCCGATAGGTCAATGATGATGGCGGATTTAGGTGCTACAGACAGTGCTTGTAAATCGACAGCCTGACCGCTTAATACGTCACGCCCTTTTCGCCGCTCACCTAACACCTCAGCATAGCGCTGTGGCGCAAAGTTCAGTGGCTTGTCGTCTTTGTTAAGCACCACCATCACCATTTGCTTATCGGTGTGACGGAAATACACATAATGCCCATCGCTTGGGGCAAAGTGAGTCAGCTTTCCACTATGTACCGCCGACGCCGTTTTACGCCAGTTTAAGAGCTTACGCATAAAGGCCTGAGCATCCTGCTGAGCAGTGGTTAATCCCTTACCGCTAAAGGCATTCACCTTGTCGCCTGGCCAACCACCGGGAAAATCAGTTCGAATAGCGCCATGGGCATCGGTACCCGGGTGGCTCATCAGGATTTCAGTGCCATAGAAAAATTGCGGGGTGCCGCGGGTGGTGGCAAAGAGCACCATAGCCATTTTCCACAACGCCGGATCTTCATTAAGTTGGGTAAAGATACGGCTCATATCGTGATTGTCAGGCATGATAACCAAGGCGTAAGGATCGCCGTATACAAAATCATTGGCCAGTACCTGATAAATTTGTCGCAGTCCCAGGGCCCAGGTTTCAGGATTTTTCAATCCCTCAACCACCGCAACTTGCAGTGGGAAATCAAACAGGCTGGGCAATGCGGATTGGTAATCATCATGACGTGCAGTGCCGCGCTGCCAATACGCCACAATGGCAGGGTTCATGCTCCACTCCTCGCCGACCATGCCTAGCTTTGGGTATTCCACCATCAGGCGTTCCGTGTACTGGCTTAAGAACTCTTTGTCCGAATACGAGTAGGTATCCAAACGAATGCCCGACAGAGTGGCTTCTTCCACCCACCAAATGCTGTTTTGAATCAGATAGTTGGCCACAAAAGGATGGCGCTGATTCAGATCCGGCATAGTGGGTACAAACCAACCGTCGCTAAAACCCAGCCGGTCAGTTTGAGTACCATGGGGGTCGTGCAAGGCTTCCCTGCGGTGATTGGTCTCCTGATAACGATCGACATGGTTAAGCCAATCCTGACTGGGCAAATCCGCCATCCACCAATGTTGACTACCAATATGATTAAGGATGACGTCTTTGATCAAGCCCATGCCTTTAGCGCGGGCCTTTTCTGAAAGCTGCAGGTAGTCCTGATGGCTGCCAAAGCGAGGATCGATAGCGTAGTAATCTGTGGTGGAGTAACCATGATAGGAGGTTCGGTCCATGGCATTGTCCAACAGCGGGTTAATCCAAAGTTGGGTCACGCCAAGCGCTTGAAGGTAGTCCAGGTGCTCGATGATGCCGCGGATATCACCACCATGACGGCCATCCGGCTCATTTCTGTTAAGCCTATCCTGATAACCAGCAACATTGTCATTTGTTGGATCGCCATTGGCAAAGCGATCCGGGGTAATTAAATAAATACTGTCGGCCGGTCCAAAGCCCTGACGCATGGCCGAGCCAGGCTGCCGGGCTTTTAACTGATAAGGCTGGGACAGTTTGAGCGTATCTTCCTGATAAAAGCCAAGGCTAAGCACGCCAGATTTGGTCTCAGGGGCAATATTCAGGTCAATAAATAGGTAGTTGGGATTTTCTACCCTGTGGACTTGCTCAATACTGACTCCGGGGTACGTCAGTTTGGGTGTTAAGCCGGCAATATCCTCGCCATGCACCATCAATTGCAACTTGGGCGATTGCATTCCCACCCACCAATGCAGGGGTTCAAGATGCTCAATGGATGAAGCGGATAATCGTGTCGATAACAGCGATAGAACGACCAAAAATAGTGCGATGGATGATCTCATGGCAGTAGAGTTAGTTATTGTCGTTAATGACGACGAAATGGTAGTGTCATGATAAAGCCAGGGGAGTAAGCAGGCAGCCAACTGCATACGTATTCATTACAAATTAGTAACAAATGCGGCTTTGTCGATAGCTTTTCTTTTTTACATCAGGTGTTTGCAAAATGCCGACCATATCAGAGATACGCCAGTGACCAGGATGATTCTGTTACTGCTGCTGTGGGCTTTCAGCATCGCTGTTTTTGCCGCTTCCTTTAAGCTACCCGAGGCAGAGCAAAGCCCTGCTACCTGGGTGATCTACCATGGCACAGAACGTCTTGATTACACCACCGAACTTTTGCAGCTGGCACTGTCTTACATCCCGCACAAACACTACAAAGTGAGAGGCTCCGGAGCGTATTTACCCAAAGAACGGGCTATCGATGAATTGGGCCATGGACTGGATGTCCTCACTGGGACTTGCTTAAAAGAACGGGCAGAAAAAGCGATGCCCGTTCATTTTCCTATTTTCAAAGGCGCAAATGGTCTGCGCATTGCCTTGGTACACAAATCACAGCCAGACAAACTTAAAGGAAGATTCAATATCCGCGATCTGCAAACACTACATGGTGGACAGGTACATAGCTGGAGTGACACCAAAATTTTGCGCAGTAATGGCCTCAGAATTTTCGACGGTAGCGATTACGAAGGGCTCTATCTGATGCTTGATAAACAAAGATTGGACTATTTTCCCCGCTCTATCCTGGAAATTGAAAATGATTTGGCACAGCATTCCACCCTTGATTTAGCCATCGATAGCCACCTTCTGCTTCAGTATCCCAGCGCATTCTACTTTTTTGTCAGTAAAGATAACCCTGAGCTTGCACAAGATCTCTTGAAAGGTCTCGAAGCAGCCCGCGTCGATGGCCGATTCGACGCACTGTTCAAACAGTATTATGGCGACTTGTTGACCCGCTTTGGCTTATCACAGCGTGTCCATATCCCTTTGTACAACCCGCTGCTGTGCGACGGCGTGCCATGGGACAGAGAAGAGCTTTGGTTGTTCCAGCCTGGTATTCTAAAAAATCTGGCCTCTGAAAAGCAAAACGCCGGTTCAGTGAACTGAATCGGCGTCTGAGAGTTATTTCACAGCGCTTTAGAAACGATAACGAGCGCCAATCATGGCCACCAGCGGATCGATTTTCACATCAATGGCCTGCACATTGGTGCCATTGACACGAACCTCGGCATCGCTGTCGATATCTGCCCACATGACCATGGCGTGCACGCCCCAGGTATTGTTGATGCGGTAGTTGAAACCGGCTTGAGCGGCGAGGCCAAATGAGTCATCCAAGTGCAGGCTGACATCATCAGAGGTGGTGGCGGCACCGGTAGCTACCAGGACATTCTTCAGGGCTGGGTCGATGTCTTCAGAGAAGAACAGGGTGTAGTTTAAACCCAAGCCCACAAAAGGACGAAATGCTGAATCCTGGCCCATAAAGTGGTATTGCGCCAACAGCGTAGGTGGCAGGTGCTTGGTTTCACCCACGGCCAGGCCATTTACCGCACCTACTGTGCTATTCAGGCTTATGTCATGGCTAAAAGGGGTGGCCGCAATCAATTCGATTGTCCAGTTGGCATCGATATCGTAATCAAAGGTCAGGCCCAGCTGGGTATTGGAATCCACCGCCAGCCTGGATGAGTTTTGCGGCAAACCTGCGACGGTTTCAACAACGTTCAGATAGCTGCTGCCATCATTGGGGGCCACATGGATGGCGCCCACATTGATGTGAAAATTGGCCTGGGCGGCGGAAGAAAGAAGCGCGGCAGTCAGGGCAGCGAGTGTAGTCAGTTTTTTCATGTTTTGTGCTCCAGTAAGGAATTGAATCTCTCTGGGGCGCATAGTGCCGCTATCCGGGACACAGAAAACTGACCGGGATCAAGGTTTTGCAGACATCCAGGTGGTTTGTCTGTAGGACAATGATCCCGATCAAGCTTTATTGCTATTAAAGGCAGCTTTAGCTGGTTTTTCCAAGGGCCTGGAGCTGCTGCATATGAGGTTTGAAGTTCATGGCACAGCCCTGGATATAGCGGCGGATGTCTTCCAGCTTGTATTGATTGGCCATTTCATTGCCCGGCTTTAACTGCTCCCGGGTAGGATAGATGCCCTTACCGGCCAACAGACAATTCCACGACACATTCGGGAAATAGGCATCCAGCTTCTGCCTTTCCAATTCATCAGTAATATTTTGACCCGCCATCCAACTCATTAAAATGGCACGCAGGGAAGGAGAAATCTTTTCATTGCTGCCATTGGCCAGCCAATAGTCGGTATCGGCTCTGGAGCTGATTCGATAGTGGCAGACAATATAGTCGCGCACGGCATCAAACCGGGCACTGATGCGGGTATTAAAGGCATTGCGCCCGGCATCGCTGTCACCCTGGTTATAAGCCTCGATAAAGCGCACCACGGTTTCCTGTACCATATCCAGTGCGGTGGCTTCCAAAGGCTCAATAAAGCCCTGGGAGAGTCCCACTGCCAGGCAGTTTTTGACCCAGTGATGCTGTACCCTGCCTACCTTGAATTTAAGACGCCGCGCCGCAACATCGCTGTCCAGCAAACCCAGGTGGGCGCGGAACTCGGTTTCGGCCTGGTCATCATCCACAAAGCGGGAGCTGTACACATAACCGTTGCCCACCCTGTTGGTCAGGGGAATACGCCAGGCCCAGCCATATTTAAGGGCTGTGGAGACCGTGTGCGGAGCAATATCCTCATCCGCATCGGTGGCAAACACCACCGCAGAATCATTAAACAGGCTTTCGGCAAAACTGATAAAGGGCTCTTTTAAGGCCTGCTGGATCAGCTGGCCCTTAAAGCCGCTGGCATCCACAAAAAGGTCCCCCTCAATGCGTTGTCCCTCGCCGGTAAGCAAATAAGCGATATTGCCCTGTTGGTCCAATACCACCTCGCTGACCGTGGCGGAGATATACTGCACGCCCTTCTTGGCCGCATGCCTGGCCAGAAACTGCCCCAGCAAACCGGAGTCGAAGTGATAGCCATAATTGATTTCAAAGGGGAAATTGGGCGGCGCCACCGGCGCCAGTTTCTGTTTGATCATTTCCGTCGTCAAAAAGAAATGATCCGGATGCCCTTCCAGATCCAGCCCCTTGCGACGTAAGAAGCTGTTGTGGAAAAAGGCCGGCACCGAGAAATGATCCGGCTGGCATAAAAAGGGGTGTACGTACTGGGTAAAACCGGGTTTGACTGACCAGTCCTTAAAAGTAATACCCACCTTATAGGTAGCGTTACACTCTGGCATCCACTCGGACTCGCTCACCCCTATGGTGTCCATAAAACCTTTTAGCGGCGGGGTCGAGCCTTCACCGACGCCGATAATGCCGATATCAGGTGACTCCACCAGGCTGATCTCAAAGCCTTTGTCGCCCCAATGGGTAGCCATCAGGTTGGCCGCTATCCAACCGGCTGTACCGCCACCGAGGATCACTACCCGCTTTTTACTGCTATTCATGACACTATACCCTGCTACCTGTCGAAACCCTGCCGACCAGCTAAACGAAAAATCGTCCGGCGGGCAATACCCGCCGGACGACTTCAGTAAAGACCGATAATAATGGCTTGCATGCCAATCTATCAGTACTTGTAGTTCAGACCCAGATAGAACTGGCGACCAAACTCGGTGTACTCACCCAGCTGACCGGGCTGGTTGTATTCCACCACATTGGCCTCATCGGTAAGGTTATGTACCGAGAACACAATGTCAAAGCCGTTTTCAAAGGCATAAGAGGCCTGGGCATCCACCGTGGTGTATTCCTGAGACAGTACCGGCGTCGAACTGCCCGGAATTGGCAGGTTCAACACAAACTCGTCACGATAACGTACGTTGACATGGGTGCTGAAATTGCCGATATCCCAGAATACCGTGGTACTCCACACGTTTTCCGACAAACCAGGCAGGGGCTGATTGGTACCGAACAGGTTACCACCGCTGATCTCGGTCTCACTCTCGGTGTAGGAGTAGCTGGCGCTTAGGCCAAGCCCTGCGAACACACCGGGTAGATTGGTGAAGGTCTTGGTACCCGCCAGTTCGATACCGCGGATATAGCCGCCCTTATCGTTATTAACGAAGGTTTCAAAGGCGCCCGCCACCTGACCTTCGGGAATATCGATACCCAGGTTGTCAAAGAAAGCCTGACCGGTCTGGTCGGGACCAAAGAACTGCTTTTCCACCAGACTTTCAATATCTTTCCAGAACAAGGCAACGGTAACGGCGCCTTCCTCTTCGAAATAGTGTTCATAAGACAGATCGAACTGAGTGGCGCGGAACGGATCCAGATAAGGAGAGCCCTTGGTCCAGACGTTATATTCGGTCTGGCCATCGTTATTCATGCTGTTCCAGGAGCCGGCGCCGCCTTTTAACTGGCCAACGGGAGGACGTCCCATCACCTTGGCTGCAGCCAGGCGCAGTACATCGTTGTCAGTCAGTTGGAAATTCAGGTTTAAGGATGGCAGGGTATCCGAGTACTCGGGACCATAGGAGACATAGTCATAGTTATCCTGTGTCACACCAACGCCGTCGGTGATAGAAGTACCGTTACCGGCGCCGACATTCTGCACACCGCTGGACTTCACATCGGTCTTCACATAGCGCACGCCGACATTACCCGTAACCAGCACATCACCCAGTTCGGTTTCCAGATTGGCCATCAGATAATAGGCATCAACCTTTTCTTCCAGTAAGCCGGACTCAACAAAGGTCCAGTCGCGGCTGAATACTTTCTTGCCTTCGTAATTACCGGCGCCGAAGATACTGGTAGCCAGGCCGTCAAAGTCGGTCACCACCAGGTGGTCTGGTACACCGGGGGTCGATTCCACGGTAACAAAACCGGCCAGGGATTGGGGCATACAATCGATATCAGACAGATTGTCGGCACAGTAGCCGTTGAACTGGCCGTCACGGGCGCCATACAGGAAAGTACCACGGTCGGCGTTGAATTCGCGCTTGGATACCCTGGCGCCGGCCTCAAAGGAGGTGATCATGCCAAGCTCCACATACTTGCGATAGTCGACCTTGAAGCTGGTAACCTCATCGGTATACAGGTGAGGGTATTCCTCATAGCGGGACATCTGCATTTGTTCCACATCGGTAAAATCCACGCCACCAAAGCTGGCAGTGGGGATGCCGCTGCCATTGCCCACATAGGTAAAGGATTGGCCTGCCGCTTCCTGCCAGGTGGTCAGGGTATCGCCGGTGTAGGTCAGATCATAGGCATGCATGGAAACAATACGGTCTTTACGGGTCTTGGTGCCTTCACTACGGGCGATATCCACCGTCAGTTTCTGGGTCTCATCAATATGCCATTCCAGGTTCAGACCAAAGCTATCGGTTTCTGCCTGGGTGGACTGATCTTCACTGCGGGACTCAAACCAGGGACTGGAGTCAAACGTGGTGTTGGGATCGGTCAGCGACACAGTGGCGCCGGTTACCGCGCCATCAACCGTTGTAGTATTACTGAGGTCAAAGGTGTTGGCATTTTGCAGACCACCCACGGTAATACCGTGGCGAATGTCTTCCCTATCAAAGTCGGAACGGAAATAGTCGAACTGGGCAGTAAAGTTTTCATTTGGCTGATAGACCAGACTGGCCAGGTAGCCATTACGCTCATCATTACCGGTACCCGCTTGCCATTGGAATGCACGGGCACGACCGTCTCCGTAACCAATCTGGCTATCGGCGCCGGCGCGGGCCTTAATGAAACTATTGGGCTGGCTCAGATGGGAATAGCCCAGGGCCAAACCCAGGGTATCTTCAAGGAACTTGCCGGTATATGACAGGGTCAGACGCTCACCGAACTCATCGGCACCCACATCGGAAGCGGCATCATTGTAGGACGCCCTGACACTGGCGTTAAAGTTATGCTCTTTCTCGCCTTTTAACGGGTTAACGGTTTTCAGTTCAACCAGACCGGCCACACCGCCTTCAATATGAGAGGCCTTGGGCGACTTATATACCGCGGCTTCGGTAATCAGCTCGGCAGGGTACTGATCAAATGCCATCCAGCGGGTGCTTTCGGTATAGCCCGAGGTGGAAGCCTGCTCACGACCATTCAGGGTGGTTTGAATAAAGTCACCGTTCATACCGCGAATATTGAGCTGTGAAGACTGACCGTTTTCACGCACCGTAGTAACGCCGGCTACCCGGCCAAGGGCATCGGCGATTGAAGGGTCAGGGAGAACCCCCAAATCGCCGCCACCAACGAAATCACCCACCACATCAGAGTTTTTCTTCGCATCAAGCGCACTCAGGATACTTACGCGTACCCCGGACACGGCAATGACTTCAACGTCTTTGTCAGGGGTCGCTTGCGCGTTGCCTTGCTCTTGTGCAAGCGCTGCATTACTTAAAGCCATACCACCGGCAAAAAGCGCAGAGGTAATCAGATTCGGTTTGAATGTTTTCATGCCTGTGTCCTGAGTTACGGGTCTATATTGTTGTTTGCCCTCTGATGGGGCGTGCGGTCACAAATACTGCAAAATGTGTCCAATTTGTTGCCATGAATAGTACCGCCAGGCTTGAAAGGGGCACAACTGACTGCATACGTATTCATAGCTTAAGCACTACATTTTATTAACATCAGCCCTTCAGCATGCAGAGCGATACTCCGCTCCGCACATCCATGTATCTTATTGTTTTTTAATGATAATCCCCTGGTTCTTGCAATGTCACCCCAACGCCATAGGCACCTTGCTAACGTTGTAAATTTACAAGGTAAAAACAATGTGAATGCCAAATGTGAGTAAATGCGAGTCAATATGGCACTGAATTACGTTGCCAATTACAAAAAAATCTGCACCAGATTGGTGCTTTGAACCATGCTTAGTCGCAAAAAAAACGCTGCCGAAGCAGCGTTTTTTCCATGAGCCTCTATCAGGGCACCGGCGTCACCGATACCGTTGGTGCAGAAGCACTAGGGCCTTTGACAGTAAAGCGATAGGTACCGGCATTCGTTACCTCAATTCTTAGATTGTCGTTGGAGCCTCCAAGCACTTTGGCTTGACCTATCACAACGTCACTGGTGCCGCCTGGTGGTACACCAAGGTTGACCGTCGCCCAATCTTCGGAGGCTACTTTAAACTCGTGCACACCGGCGCTTAGGGCAATATCAACGCTATAGGTCGCCTTACCCTGGAAGACCAGTGCATCCACTGCGCCCCAGCCATTCATGCCACCTCGGATATAGACCACCGTATCGCCAAACATCCGGCTCTTGTTCACCGTCAAAGTCGGCGCATCCAAATTACTGGCATCAAAAGCGAAGTAGTATTGCGTGCTATCACCGAAGTTCATGCCGATATTAGGGCCGCTGCGGCTAAGGTCGATCTCGTCACCCAGACTGAAGGGACCGTTGGCGGCACCAAAGTCGACCGTGGACCAATCTGCACTGGCCACTTTGAACTCATAGTTACCGGCGGTGACATCGATTTCGGCGCTATACAGTCCTGCTCCATCGTAGCTCATCGGATTGTCCGTACCCCAGCCGTTAAGGCTTCCGCGCACGTAGACTGTGGTGCCGGGGAAAGGCTCCTCGTTACGCACCCTAAGCACTGGTGCATCGGGGTTGCTGGCATCAAGGATAAACAGATAAGTAGCATCTATCGCAGGGGCAAATTTAAGATTGGCGCCGCTACGGCCCAATACTTTTTCTTCACCTTCGTTGACCTGTACCGTATCGCCACCGAGGGCGCCAAAGTCTACGGTCGACCAGTCGGCACTGGCAATCTTAAACTCAATTTCTGCGCCGCCAGTTAAGGCGATAGCACGTTGATAAACGCCATTGCCCTGATAGCTCATGGGGTCGTTTTCACTCCAGCCGTTCAGGCTGCCGCGCACATAAACCGTGGTGCTGCCATAAGGCACCACATCCGGCGCACCGGCGGTGGCATAGGCCGACAGACCTTCTCCCTGAGCACCGCTTTGAGTTTTGACAAAGACCGCTGTGGTATAGGCTGGCACGCTAAAAGTGCCCTCGCCTTCGCCTTGGGAGAAGCCGGCTTCCTGCACCAATGCATCGACGGAGTTTTGCTGAGCGCTATGCAGACTAAAGCCAGTGGCGGTGCGCACCGTATGGGACTGTTCACTAGCTGTACCGTTGATCACCACCACCAGGGCGTCATGCATGGGGTCGAGGTCGGGCAAGCCCAAACCATCGTCGATACTCATAACAATCAGACCGGGAGTCTGGTTTTTACCGATATTGTGGAAACCCACGCGATCGATAATGTCCTGCCCTGAGGTCAGGCGGAACAATTTACTGGTGGAGCGGATCTTCAGGAACTCCTGGAAGACGCTAGCAGCAAAACCGATATCGCTGGGCCCGGCGTCACGCTGGGGATTGTAGATAAAGCCCCCCATCTCGGCCCAGCGGCCCTGGTTTTTGTCGGCCAGGGGCAGACCTACATTCCAGTTGTTATGCTGGTAGGTAAAATCCACCCGGTTAAACCAGTCGCCAGAGTCATAGGCATCGCGGTCCATGGATTTGGAGCGCAGCAAATCTCCGCCTAACTGCAGGAAGGGAATGCCCTGCGACATCAAAGGAATACTGGCAGCAATATTTTGCACCCGCACCCGCTGATTCAGATTCAGACTTTGTGGCAACACGTACTGCAGCTGATCCCAAAGCGTCTCATTATCATGCTTGGAGACATAGTTAATGATATCGGCGGGATCTTCGGCGTAACCACCGAGCACACTGGTGCTGGCATCAATGCCATTAAAGTCTTTAAGGACATAGTTTTTCAGGGTACCGGCCAAGCCCATTTTCAGGCGGTCCTGGTCGCGCATATTGCTATTGGTGCCGCTGAAAAATGCGCCCTGACGCACCGCTTCACGCAGCCTGTCATTAAAGGTGGCGATTTCTGTACCGGCCATATTCGGCTGATTAGCCTGCTCAAAACCCCGATCTGTGCGGGTCCAGCCTTCACCATAAAAGTAGTTGTCGGCATCCACGGCCTGCACCGCTTCACGCAGGGCAAGCATCGTTTCCTTGCTGGCATGACTCATAATATCGAAACGGAAACCGTCAAACTTATATTGCTCGGTCCAGGTCAGCAGAGAGTCCTGCATCAGCTTTTCCATCATTCGATGGCGTGGCTCGGTATCATCACAGCAAGTTTCGCGCAAGATCCCACCGCTGTTGAGATCGTAGCGGTGGTAATAGCCGGGCACGACTTTATCCAGCACCGACTTGTCATTCAGACCCGAAGCATTGGTGTGGTTATAAACCACATCCTGCACCACTCGAAGGCCCATTTCATGCAAAGATTGGATCATGGCACGGGTTTCAAGGATGCGGGCGACGCCTTCTGCGTTAGAGGCATAGCTGCCTTCAGGCACGGTGTAGTGATGCGGATCGTAACCCCAGTTAAAGCGGTCCACTCCACGCATATCCTCTGCCAGTTGCTGGGCCTTGGTGGGTTCAGTAAAGGGATCGTAGCTTTCAAACACCGACAACAAGGTGGCGCTTGGATTTTCCTCGCTACAGACCTGGGCCTGTCGGTTTAAACGGCAAAGCTCTTGTACCGTGCTGTTCAGATCCACCGATTTGCTGGGATCTTCATTGACCGTGGCCATATCGGCGCTAGGAAGCAGATGGAAGTGATTAAGGCCATTTTCCACCAGCATTTTAAGATGACTGACCGGCGCGCTGTCGGCTTCGGTAAAGGCCAGGTACTTGCCCCGGTTCTCAGTGCTGGTACTTTCATCCAGCCCGCTGAAATCGCGGATATGACCCTCATAGATAATGATGTCTTCAGGGTCGGCTACTGTCGGTACGGAATGACCCTCCCAGCCAGCGGGCTTAAGATCGGCATCCTCAAGATTAACAAACTGGCTGAACCGACCGTTGGTGGACAAGCTTAATGAGTAGGGGTCGGTCACTTCCAGGGTTTCCAATTTGGCGCTGACCGGATGATAAACACTCAGCTCAAAACGATAGTACTGCCTGTCCAGACTACTAGTGCCGGTATACGACCAAATGCCAGTCGCTTCGTTCAGACTCATAGCATGGCTGGCAGTGCGCGACTTGGCCGTATTATAGACATTCAGTTTCACCGATTGGGCGGTGGGCGCCCATACTGACACCTTGATCTGCCCATCGGCATAAACAGGACCTAACTCGGCTTCATCGGCATCGTTATCCCCAGCAGTATACAGTGCATCCAGCACCTTAGCGGTTTGCACAGCGGTGGCCTTGGAGAGGTTGCCATCCAAATCATAGGCCGCTGCCACTAATTGGGATTTCAGCAAAGACTTGGCCTGATTGCTATCCACATCCAGCTTATAGGCCGGCCAATTGGCCAGTTGCGGATGCTTAGCCTTAAGTGCATCACTAAGTTCGGTTTCCACCATGGTCAGGCTCTGACCGTTTAGGCCAGTGTCCACATCTACCTTCAAGTCAGCGGCAGCAGAATGATGCAACTTTAATTCGGAAATCAGATCGCGATTATCCAATTCCCACACCAAAATATCGGCCGTCAACCAATGGGCTGCGGCGCCGTCAATTTTCACCGGCTGCGGACCCAAAGACACAATAGGGAATTCAAATACCGAAGGGACGCCGGAGAAGGTGAAGTTCATCCTGGCAAAAGTGGGATCATCCTGCGACAGGGGCATTTTGAAATCTCCGCCGCCCATCTCTTTACCGGCGTCATCAGTGCCGATATGGATAATAAAGTTACCGCAAGCGCCTTCAGTACCGGCATAGCCAGGCTTGAGGTCCAGGATCCAGTAAGCACCATAATTTGGGTCGATACCATTATAGTTGCGGCCATTGGCCCAATCGGTATCGGCCTCCGAATAGGCGTTACAGGTATCATTACTCCAGGTATGCAGGCGATAGCCCTCGTAGGAGGAGTCATTGGTGCTGTTATCGGCACCCACGGCAGCGCGATTGTAGTACAGCACGGCCTGATCCGCGCCGGGAAAAAACACCGGATCTGGCGCATTAGGATCGGCCCCTACCACACAGGATTCATTGCGTGCATCGGGCACCGTAGGCGGATCGCACTGGATAGGTGGCGGCGGTACACAGCTGGTGCCGCTGGCATCGGGAATATTGGGCACATCACAGGTCAACAAGGTTTCGCCCGGTTCGACATCCGAGCCCCCGCAACCGGCCAAAACCAGCGCTGCGAGCATCAGCCCGGCCAGCGTTAGTGTCTTAGAGGAAGCAAACATATTGATACTCCGTTTTCTTATCTGGTTACAGGGAATAGGTCATGCCGAGATAGAACTGGCGGCCGAAATACTGGATGGTGCCGGTCTGAGCCTCGGTGCCGAAATAGCTTTTGGTCGGCTCATCGGTCAGGTTATTGACTTGGAACAGCACGCCCAGGTTTTCGTTGAACTGGTAGGAGGCCTGATAGTCGACCACGGTCTCCGCATCAAAATTGACCACCTGCTCATTGACCGCTACCTGCTTGGATACAAAGGCATCGCGATAGCGCACGCTGACACGAGTCTCAAAATCCTCGTACTCCCAGAACAAGGTTGTAGTCAGTACATTCTCCGACAGCCCCGGCAGGGTTTGGGTCACGCTGTTGCCACCTAGCGTGGTCTGTTGCTGGATTTCACTCTCGGTGTAGGAGTAGCTGGCATTGACGCCAAGCCCCGACCACAAGTCAGGCAGGAAAGAGAAGATATGGGTATAGGCCAGTTCCAGACCGCGGATATAGCCGCCTTTCTCATTATTCACTGCTGTGGTGTAAGCGCCGTTTTCGGTGGGCACTTGCACGCTCAGGCGCTCGCCCTGGTCATCGAAAACCGGATTTCCGTCTTCATCTGTTACCAGTACATTGATACTGGTCGGAACGGTGAAGCCATTACCGGCAAAATCGAAGGGATCCTCGGTAAATTCACTGATAAAGGATTGAATATCTTTGTAAAACAACGCGGCAATAAAGGCGCCGTCGGTGTCCTCAAAATACCGCTCATAGGAAATGTCGTATTGGTTAGCGTAAAACGGCCGCAAATAAGGGCTGTTGTTGCTGTTGCCGCTGATTTTGGCCGTTGGCGCCGACAGGATAATATTGCCGGTATCCTGATCTTGGGTGGCAAAGACTTCATCTACCCGCACTGTGGCATTAGCAAACAACCGGTTAATGGGTGCACGGCCCATAACTTTTGCAGCAGCAAAGCGGATTTGATCCTGATCGGTGAGTTTAAAGTTCAGGTTCAAAGACGGCAGATAGTCGGTGTATTTGTCGGTTAACAGGGCCGGGCGGAAAAAGTCATTGACCAGGCCGGCATCATCGGTGATGTACTGGGCGCCATTTAACGGATTGCCGCGGGTATCAATCACTTCGCCGGTAATGGGGTCGATAATGTCTTCCGAGACATCCTGCAACACGGTAGAGGATTGCTCAGACTCCACCCGGCGGATACCAATATTACCGGTCACCGGCAAGCCAAACAGCTCAGTATCGATATTGGCCATCAGATAGGCAGAGAGCACTTCTTCATATACCGAACCGCTTTCCAGCATCGACCAGGCGGTATTGGGACCGCTGCCTGGACCATTGAGCACACCGGGATGACCGGTGCCCCAGGTTTTCACCGGCTGCGGGATACCATTAGGGAACCAGGCATTCAGCGCTTTATTGAGGTCGATGGCCAGGTAGCTGGGGAAGTAGGCAAAATCCCCTGCCCAATTGACCACCTGAACCATATCCTCCGTCAGTTTCAGCGGCGGCTGACTGCCGGGGAAAGAGGAATCGCTACCAAATTCAAACACCGAACGGTCATTACTGTATTCCCGGTCAGAATAGCGGATCCCCGCCTCTATGGAGGAGAAAAACGCGTTATCCAGCGCATACTTACCATCCAGGCGATAGGCAATCAGCTCATCATCGTTTTCATAGGGATAGATGCCGTACTTACTGACCAGAACTCTGTCCAAATCGGTAAAGGCATCGGCCTGGCTAAAGCCTAAATCCGGCAGATCCAGGCCATTCAGCAAGTAGCTAATGGAGATATTTTCATCCAGCCTGGGATTAGCGGCATTGGCGTCTTCGGATACCAATGACCACAACAGGCCGTTACGGAAGTTACTCTTGGCAATGGATTGGGAGACATCGAAAGACAGCGACAGGTCATCATTGACCTGCCAGTTGGCGTTAATGCCAAAGCTCTTGACCTCGTCAAAGTCCTGGTTGTCATCATTAACCAGTTCCACCCGGGTGAAGCTTTGTGACGTGCGGTTAAAGGTACCGCCGATTACCGCGTCATTGACCAGTACCGGATTCCCGACTGCGGCGGAACTGCCACCCAGCTTAACCCGGAAGCCGCGGGCGAACTCCTCGGAATCAAACTTGGAGATAAAGGCATCGGCCTTCAGGGTGAAGTTATCCACCGGCGCCCATTCGATGGCAGCCACATAACCGTCGCGCGTTTCTTCGCCGCCCTTGTGCTGCATCTCAAAGCCTTCGCTTAAGAATTCATTGTCACCATCACCATCCAAATCTTTTTGGGCGTTATAGGCCAGACCGATAAACTGGGTGGAAACACTGGGCTGGAACAGCCTGGCATAGCCAAATGACAGCCCCAGGGTGTCGTCAAGGAACTTGCCCTGGTAGGAAAAACTCAAGCGATGGCCAAATTCCTCACCATCGGGAATATCATTGGCACTGTCGTTATACATGCCGCGCAGGTTCATATTGAAGGTATGTACCTTGTCATTACTCAGGGCGCTGGCGGTTTTCAGCTCCACAGTACCGGCCACCCCACCTTCAATCAGTGAGGCTTTGGGCGACTTATACACGGCGGCGGAGTTAATCAATTCTGAGGGGTATTGGTCGAATTCGATGCTACGACTGCCGCTGGTAGAAACCTGCTCGCGACCATTTAGGGTGGAAAACACAAAGTCACCGGACAAACCGCGGATGTTAATCTCCGCCGCCTGACCACCGGTACGTACCGCAGAAATACCCGGCAATCGGGTTAAAGCATCGGCCATGGAAACATCGGGCAAACCACCCAGATCATCGGCGGAAATTTGCTCGGAAACCGTATCGCCGAAACGCTTCTGGTTCAATGACTGGATCAGGCTGGTACTGAAGCCCTTGACCTCAATCACTTCCACAGCTTGTTCTTTTTTGTCTTCCCCGGATTCCTGCGCTTGCAGCCAAGGTGTGATAGACATTAGGCCCGCCGCTATCAGGCAACGACTGACAGGGTTTGGCCGAAAATTGGCTTTTACTCCAGTACGACCACTGGATCTGGCGTCAAACATGTTTTGCTACCCTTTTTGTGATGGTGCACCGCCGGTACCGCAAAACGGGCAATAAACCACCTATTGTTGGAATCAAAACATACTAGCCCTGGCTATGAGACAGGCTCAATGCATTGCATACGTATTCATTTACATCTTTAAGCATTTTGTTAACAGATTAATTACAAAATCTTTGTGAACTCCTTGGCACTGCTTTTCGAGTATAAGCCTCATTCTTGTTGCTCCTTATCTGAACTTTCCGTGCACATCGAGGAAACAAAAATGGCAATTGGCTGCTCAGCTTCATCAGCAAAGCTTAGTTTTTTTGTATTGCACAGGTATTCAACAGGCCACAGCGGAGCTTCTGTCCCCGGCCCAAAGCCCATTGGGACATCTTTTCTTTTTAATCCTTGTATTGAATACGTATGCAGGGTTTTTACACAGAGCGAATAGCTGACGTATCCTTCAGCCAACATTTTGTTTACATATTGATTGTTGGGGCATGTTCGCAGTATGAAAAAGGATCAATGGTGGCGCGGGGCGGCAATTTATCAAATTTATCCACGCAGCTTCCTGGACACTAACGCCGATGGTATCGGCGATCTGCCCGGCATTATCGAGAGGTTAGACTATGTAGCCAGTCTTGGCGTGGATGCCATCTGGATATCCCCGTTCTTTCGCTCGCCGATGAAAGACTTTGGCTACGATATCAGTGACTACCGGGACATCGATCCCATGTTCGGCAACCTGGACGATTTTGAACGTTTAGTGGAAAAAGCCGGTGCCTCGGGGTTAAAGATTATGATTGATCAGGTACTCAGCCATACCTCAGACCAACACCCCTGGTTTTTGCAAAGCCGCGAGAGCCGCAATAATGCAAAAGCGGACTGGTATGTGTGGGCTGATGCCAAACCCGATGGCTCGCCTCCAAACAATTGGCTATCCATCTTCGGTGGTAGCGCCTGGCAATGGGAGCCTCGTCGGGGACAGTATTACTTGCACAACTTTTTGACCAGTCAGCCGGATCTAAATTTCCATAACCGGCAAGTGCAGCAGGCAGCGCTGGATAATGTGGAATTCTGGTTGGAAAAGGGTGTTCACGGCTTGCGTCTGGACGCCATCAACTTTTGCTTTCATGACAAGCTACTGCGAGACAACCCAGCCAAGCCGGTCAGTGAACGTAAGGGCCGCGGCTTCAGCGAAGACAATCCTTACGCCTTTCAGTACCACTACTACAACAATACGCAGCCGGAAAATCTACCCTTTATTGAATCACTCAGAGCACTGATGGACAGGTATCCCGGCACCACGTCTTTAGGGGAGGTATCTTCTGAGGACAGTATCGCTACCCTGGCCGAATACACCAATGGAGAGCAGCGCCTGCACATGGGCTATAGCTTTGAATTACTGAGTAAAGAATTTTCAGCAAATTATATAAAGCAAACAGTAGAAGCTTCAGAAAAGGGCATGCCCGATGGTTGGCCCTGCTGGGCCATCAGCAATCATGACGTTACCCGCGCCGTCTCTCGTTGGGGAGATGACAGCTATAGCCCTGACTTTGCCAAGATGCTGCTGGCGATGGTGGCCTCTTTACGGGGCTCGGTGTGCTTTTATCAAGGCGAAGAGTTGGGGCTTCCCGAAGCCGAGGTGGACTTTGAGCACCTGCAGGACCCTTATGGCATTGCTTTTTGGCCAAATTTCAAAGGCCGTGATGGTTGTCGTACGCCTTTCCCTTGGCAGTCTGATGCCGTCAATGGCGGTTTCAGCACCCATAAACCCTGGCTACCTATGCCATCACAGCACCTGTCATATGCCCTCGACAAGCAGGAACATCAGGCCGATTCGGTGCTGAACAGCTTTCGCCGTTTTATGGCTTGGCGAAAAACACAGAGTGCCTTGGTTAAAGGCAGTATTCAATTTATTGACGCCCCTGAACCGGTATTGGCCTTTGTTCGCGAGTCAGGCGATCAGCGGTTACTGGTGTGTATCAATCTGGAGAAGGATAAGGTTGCTTTCGAGACAGCATTGACAAAGGGTGCAACAGCGCTATCTGAACATGGTTTGGCAAGCGGCACCCACTCTGGCAACACAATACAGCTACCAGGGTATGGCTATCAGGTTTTGTCCCTGAATCCTTAACTCAAAAACTAAAAAGGGAGCCAAGCTCCCTTCTTCATTTTCACTTATTCTTATTTTAACTGCTGTTCTGGCAGGATTGTTTCAATCTCATTTAACAGACTTTCCAGAGCCTGTTTTAAATCCCTTAAGGCTTGTTGATCTTTGGGTGCTTTAGCCAGATGCTCGCTTGCGCACTGTAATTTATCTTTAAGCACCAGAACGTTTTGATTGTCCATATCCATGATTTTATTCTATTTTTCGGACGCCAGTTAGTGTCTCAGGCTTATGCCATCGAACGCAATGGCATAGCTCTGATCTTTTTGTACGAAATCACTTACATCGATGCGTTTAAACCCAACTAAAGGACGAAAGCTCGTCCCTTCCTCGGTTTAACCTCACAACGAGTATTGCTTTTTCAGGGCAGACACCCGCGATAAAGAAGCAGCTTGTTCAAAACTCTTCTGCTCCAAACGCCGCTGTGCCAACTCCTTTTTACCTTGCTGCAACAGTAGCTCTACGTAGTTGAGGTAAATCTCTTCAGTGCTACCGGGCAAAGTGACCGCGCGGGCCAATAGCTCTTCAGCCTGCTTTGGATTGTCACGCTTGGTGTATATTTGCGCCAGCGTATCCATCACTGCAGGGTGATCAGGTTTCAACGCATTGGCACGTTCTGCATGTTTTAAGGCGGGCTCCAACCGCCCTTCCTGGGCATATAAATAAGCAAGGTTATTCAGCGCCAGAAAGTTGTCCTGATGTAATGCCAGGGCTTGCTCATAGTGGCTGATAGCGTCTTTGGGCGCTACCATGACTTCTCTTTCGGCCAGCAACATCAGTGAGGGTAAATCTTTATCATGTTGGGCCATATGCTGTTTCAGTAGTGCCAGGCTCTGCGGCTGTTGACCGGTTTTTTCCAGACAGAAGACTAACACCGTCAAATTACGATGATTGGGGGTAGCCTGATAGGCCTCTTGGGCACTGGGCAGTGCTGCTGGACAGTTGTCTTCACCTGCCAACAAACGCCCTTCAAAACTCTTGCCCATCTTGCTGTTTTTAAAAGCGGCGGGCAGCACGTCGAAGGCTTTTCTGGCTTTATCAAAATCTGCATTCATCAACAGGAAATGGGTGTGCAGCACTCGCACCCGCACATCGTCAGGATACATCGCCAGCGCTTCTTGGCTTTTTGTCAGCCCCTCGCTGAACTGGCTGCGTATATCCAATAACAACAGTTTGCCAACCTGTGCGCTGAGTTGTTTTGGAGCAAAGCTCAGCCATTGGTCGAAATGCTTTTCTGCTTCAGCCACCTGATTAGTGGCTAAGTAGGCCTGGCCCAAAGTTTCCCAGTAGATATTTGGCAATGACGATGGATTGGACTGGCCTTTGAGTAGCTCAATGGTCTTGGCAGGCTCGTTAATTACCAACCTGGCTTTGGCCAAAAGCAGCCGTGTCTGCATGTCATCTGGCTTGGCGTCAAATGCCTTTTGTATGGGGGCAATTGCCTGCTTGCCCGAGCCTTCTCGCAGTCCCATCTCAAAGTTGCGAATCAGTGCGGGTAAGAAAGTAGGAGACTGCACCAGCAGAGCCCCCAATGCCGCTTTAGCCTGCTCAGCATTTCCCTGCACCAGATCCACTTCTACCAGCGCCAACTTTGCCTGGGAATTGTCAGGTTGCTTCGCAAGCAAGGCTTCAAAACTTTGCCGTGCTTTATCCTGATTGCCCATCCGCATATGCGCATTACCTGCCAATAGGTAGCCCTGGGCGGCGTTTTCGTCGTTATTCTGCCATTCTTCGGCAAGTTTAAGGGCTTTTTCAAACTGCCCGGTTGCAATGTATGCGGTGGCCAGTGTGGCTTTAGTCAGAGCTTGGTCTGGTGCTTGTTCCAATGCCTTTTCAAGATTTAGCACGCCCTCTACATCATTCAGAGACAACTGCAATATCCCCAGGCGGGTTAAATCTTCGGCCGATTGACTAACGGTTGAGGACTTTTCTACCAGCGCTTTGGCTTGTTTTACATCCCCCTGCCTCAACAGATTAAAGCTGGCGACAGATAACAGACTGGCATCTTCGGCAGAAAGATTCTGCATTTGATTCAGGGTCTCACCCGCTTGTGTGTCCATTCCCAACTGCAACTGACTTGCAGCCAGTAAACGCATCCCGGGATGATCTGGCGGCAAGTCCCCCGCAATATATGAAAGATGATTATATGCCGTTTGATAGTCTTTCAACTGAAAGGCGGCGTAACCCGCCACCAACCGTAATGCAGGATCACTCCCCCGCTCTTGCAAAGCTTTTTGGGAAAACTCCAGAGCCTTAGCATGATCTTCCGCCTTTGCCCTTGCAACGCCTTTTAATTGATTAAGCAGAGAATTTTCTTTATTAAGTTTGAGAAGACTATCCAGCAGCGGCTCTGCTTCTTCGGTGCGGCCAAGATCGGTCAATAACTTGGCCAGGATAAAGGTCACTTCATGCTCTTCCGGATGCGACTCATGATACTGTTTGTAAACGTCCGCCGCCCCTGCTAAGTCCCTTTGCTGGAACAACAAGTTCGCCTTCATACTCAAGGCATTAGGTTGGTTAGGATGGGCTTTTAAGACTTCATCCAACTGAATCAGTGCCGATTCTCGTTGATCATCTAAAAGATATCCGTATGCCAATGCCAACGTCTTGAATGGAGAATTTGTGCGATATTGCTTTATCTGCTCAATGATTTGTCGTGCACTGTGTTTCTGGTCCAGGTTAACGAACGACTCCAGTTTGTAGAAATCTACTTCCGCACTTTCAGAGTCAGACATTCCAGTGTCTTTGGTTGCCAATTTACTCAACGCAAGGTCAGAGCCCGTCCTTTGATATGCTCTGGACAACAAAGGAATTACCTCCTTTTTCGGATAACCATACTCCATTGCACGATCTAGCTCTTTCTCGGCCTCAGCGTACAGTCGGAGATCCAAATAAAGCTTTCCTAATTCAAAGCGTGCTTCCGCTAGCTGCGGAGTAAGTTGCAGCGCGTTTTTCAGCTCGATGGTGGCCGCTTCCTTATTGCCTTTTTCGATAAATTCCCTGGCCTGCTGTAAATGCTGTTCGCTGGTCGGCTTGCTGCAAGCCAACACAGAACAAACTAAAAGAGCGGTTAATGTGACTCGAAACACCATAAGTCCTTAATATTCGAAGAAGAGTGTCCAATACACTAGGCTAGAGAGAAAAGCAGGCTATTTCAATCTCAAACCCATGAGGACGAGATGTTGTGTTCACAAAAGCGGATTAAATAGCAGCAACATGGTTTAAATCTCAGATATCTAATATAATTGCGCTTTTGCAGACATGGCACGCCCGACACTCCCGTCATTTGCCGACTATCAGGATTCTCGATGACCAGCACAGAACTCAGCTTCAAAGACTTAAATTTGCCCGAAGACCTACTCAAGGCCTTGGAGAAAGTGGGTTATGAAACCCCCTCTCCGATTCAGGCAGAAAGTATCCCTTTGCTGCTTCAAGGTCACGACCTGTTAGGTCAGGCACAGACCGGTACCGGTAAAACCGCGGCCTTTGCGCTACCTATGTTGGCGCGTATCGACGCCGATGATATGACCACGCAATTGCTGGTACTGGCGCCAACACGCGAATTGGCGATTCAGGTGGCCGAAGCTTTCCACACCTACGCCAGCTACAACCGCAATATCAAGGTACTACCCATCTATGGTGGTCAGTCTTATGACAACCAGATTCGCCCCCTGAAACGTGGTGTACAGGTTGTGGTAGGTACACCAGGACGTGTTATCGACCATATCAAACGCGGTACGCTGAAGCTGGATAAACTGAAATACTTGGTATTGGATGAAGCAGACGAAATGCTGCGTATGGGCTTTATTGATGATGTGGAGTGGATCCTGAGCCATGCTCCTGCAGAGCGTCAGACGGCACTGTTCTCTGCCACCATGCCAGAGCGCATTCGCAGCATCACTAATAACTATCTGAAAAATCCTAAGGTTGTGAAAATTGCCTCCAAGGTAAGCACCGCCAGCACCATTCGTCAGCGCTACTGCCAGGTTGCTGGTCATCACAAACTGGAAGCCCTGACCCGCATTCTTGAAGTGGAAGAATTCGATGGCGTGATCATCTTTGTGCGCACCAAAACGGCAACCCTGGAGTTGGCCGAAAAGCTATCTGCGCGAGGCTATGACGTAGAGCCGCTCAACGGTGATATTCCACAAAAATCCCGTGAGCGCACGGTGGAACGCCTCAAAGAAGGCAAGATCGATATTCTGATCGCCACAGATGTAGTGGCCCGCGGTTTAGACGTCGAGCGGGTCAGTCACGTAATTAACTTTGATATCCCCTACGATACGGAGTCTTATGTACACCGAATCGGCCGCACTGGCCGCGCCGGTCGTCAGGGCGATGCCATCCTGTTTATCTCGCATCGTGAAAAGCGCATGTTATTCGCCATCGAAAAGGCCACCCGACAGGCCATCGAACCGATGCCTATTCCGTCGGTTTCAGAGCTCAACGAGCAGCGTCTGCGTCGCTTCAAGCAGTCTGTTATTGAGGCCATGGAAGATGAGAACCTGGAAGCACTGATCCCGGTTATCGAAGCCATTCAGGCGGAAACTGAAGCCGAACCTGAGGTCCTGATGGCAGCCTTAGCCAAAATTGCCCAAGGTGATGAACCGCTGTTGCTGAAGGAGTCCGATCGGCCCGATCTGACTGAGCGCGGTGGTCGCAGTGAGCGTGGACCCCGTGAAGGCGGCTTCAGAGAAGGTCGCGAGCGTAGTCCCCGTGAATACGGCCAGAGGGAATTCGGTTCCCGTGAAGGCGGAGACAGAGGCGATTTTCGTGGTGATCGCGGCGATCGCCCAGAACGCGCCCCCCGTAAACGCACCAGTCGCCCTGAAGAGGGTAAGCAGCGCTACAAGTTGGAAGTGGGTCATGTGCACGGCGTGAAGCCAGGTAATATCGTTGGCGCTATAGCCAATGAAGCCGGTATTGATAGCAAACATATTGGCGCCATCGAGATCTATGACAATTACAGCACTGTGGATCTGCCAGAGGGTATGCCGCCAGAAGTACGGGAAATACTGCAAAAGGCCCGTGTTGCCGGTCAACGTCTGAATCTGCGTGAATGGAGCGATACGCCACCGGCTCGGAACGAAGGTTCTCGCGGTGACAGACCACCACGGGGCGACAGTCCTCGGGGTGATAGTCCTCGGGGCGACAGCCCTCGCCGTGATCGTCCACGCTTTGAGAACAGCGACAAGCCGCGTTCAGACCGTCCGCGCAAAGATCGTAAGCCAAAAGAAGATTAAAAAAAGCCCACAGCAGTGGGCAATATAAGTTTACAAGCCGGGCAAATTGCCCGGCTTTGTTTTTTTAAGGTTGTAACTCGTAGGTGATGGGGAACGCATCGAAGCCAATCTGAATCAACTGCCTTGGCACTTGTGTACTGATATAGAAAATCTGGTTCACATCGGCGCCGTCCAAAAACACTTTAAAAGTTTCGAAGGTGCCTGCCGCCACACTCACTGTTTCAATGCCTTCCACCCTCAGCGTTCTTTCTGCGGTGGTCATATCCAGTGCGTTGTAGACGGTGAAAGGAATAATCAGTCCCTCGGCCAGTGGGAGCGCCTTTACCGAGTAAAACAGGCCAAGCTGCTCAATATGACGAGCAGGCAAACGCTGATCCAACGCCTCTGGTGACAAATCACTGCTGCCATTCAGATGGTTAGCCTGCCACGCTAAATCAATGGCAATTTTACGTTCGCCAGATTGACCAGTGCCTTGATAAGCCAGTGGCGCACCACTGTTGGCATCCATCTCTACCTGTAAAGTTTCTACCACACCAAAGGGCGGTGCATCGGTAACCTCGGTGATCGTCACCTTGCCTTCAACAATTGAAGTGTCGATGCGGGCGCTGCCAATCGGCTGGCCTTGCCAATTGATACTGTAAGTCTGGCTTCCTGGCAGCATTGAACGCTGATCCAGCCAAATACCGGTGGAGCTTGGCGTTTTACTCAACTGACCGCGTAAAACCGGGGCGTTGTCACCGTCTGACATGTTGATATGCCAGGCTCCCTGCTCCAGCTCATTCAATTCCTGTTCGTTTAAGGCCGCTTGTAAGCGAAATACACCCGCTTTTTGTGCATCAACTTCCATTTCCAGCAGTGTTTCGCCAGTTTGTCCGGGTTCCCCTTTGGCTATGCCGGCTTGGACAACATCGCCCGGCACTGTCACCCCAATTTCCACCGTAAGTTGGCTGTCCCGATGATTGACCAAGGCATAACCATGACCACTGGCGTCAATACTCTGGGGCGGAACGAGTTGCAGGGCATCAAGATTAAAGTTGAAAAGATCAGTTGAGTCAGGCAACACCTGACCTCGCAGCTCTCCATTGGGAAAGTCTTCGCTGTGAATGTTGACATAGGTCGTTCCAGAGCGCACTGAATCAACCACCTGCTGTTCCACTGGCAATTCACTGAGGGTCCACAGGTTTGTTGCTGCCTGGCTCCTCTCCAATGTCACTAAAGGTTCGCCTGTTTGCAGGGGCTGTCCCTGATGGATGTGCGCCATAGTAGATCTTGTTAGCGACTCAGCATAGATTCGGGTGGTCAGGGTATTGTCGTTGTCATTGAGAGTGACATAACCTTTACCACTGGCAGGTGTGAGCATATGCGGTCCGAATTGCTGGCTGCTGAGATCAAACACAAACACCTCAACGCCTTCCATTAAAATTTGGCCGCGTACTGCGCCTTGCGGGTAGGCCTGCGAGTGCACATTGATATAGAGTGCACCGTCACGAAGAGCCTCTAATTGCGCTTCATCCAGTACGGTGTTGGCCAGGAGCATCTCATCGGCGCTGCTACCTGGTGCAAAAGCTGCCAGCACAGGACCATTTTCACCGGCATATCCCAGATGAATATGTGCGCCCACCGCGCTGATACCATTGAGTCTGAGCGTACCACTTAAACTATTGCTTTCTGTATCCAGAAGCAGTTCAGCATCGGCATTCAATCCAGCAATAACATAAGGTACTTGCTGCTCATTGTTGAGAGAAACCTGCAAGCTAATTGGCGTCGGCACACTTGGTGGCGCAGGTTCAGTGCTGACGGTGTTATCGTCTGAACATCCCCACACTGTTGTGAAAACAGCCGTGGCCAGCGCCAATTTGATGGTCTTGTTGTTCATAGCATTCCTCGGGATCAGATTTGCTTAAACCGGTCAGACCTGTGAAAGGTGAACTGTTACCGGTGTGTCTGTCATGACCCCCAGAGAGTGCGTTGCCTGGGCAAAGTGATACAAATCTAATCTTCGCTAAAAAAGTCTAAAAAAAGTCTTTTCCGCCCAGGGCCTGCACTTCATCGCGTTTTTTTATGAGATTAATGGCCCCCCGCATTTAAAGGCATTGTTGATGGGATGACGTTGCCTTTACACTGTGAGCAGTTAATACAAAAGGAAATCAACAAGGTTGTTTATCGGAAAGTGGCAGGTTGATGCCGAGCATTACAGGTTAAGAAGCGACGAAGGAGATATCAACCTGCGTCAGAAAGTGATGCAGGTGTTATTGCACTTGGCTAAGCATCATGACCGCTTGGTTACCCGTGAAGAGTTGATAGAGGCTATTTGGGACGGTAATGAAGCAGTTGGTGAGCGAGCACTCACAAATGCCATATGGCAATTACGAGCCTCTCTAGGTAAACCTCCGGAAAAGCAGGAGTGTATTCAGACAGTCCCAAAATCCGGTTATCAGTTGCTGCTTCCCGTCACAGCAAACCAACAAGATGTACCCGATAAAGGATCTTTGCCGTCAAAAAGCCGCTTTACTCAGTGGGCAGGCTTTTCCACCTTGGTTTTAGCGCTCATTTTGATCTGGAGCTTCTGGCCCAAAGCCGCCCCCTCCTGGGAGACCGCAGAGGTTATTGTGCAAACTCGTGATCAGGGCATGGAGCTACAGCCGGCACTGTCACCTGATGGCAAATGGTTTGCCTATGTTTTCTACAAGAACCGGCAATATGATCTGTACCTGAAAGCGGTAGGAGAAAGCGCTGAAAAAGCAACGCAACTCACCCATCACCCTGATGGTGAAAGCGATCCGCAGTGGTCAAAAGATGGCAGGACACTGCTGTTTAAGCGCAGTGATGGCGAAAAAAGCTGCGGTATATACAGCATTGAGATTGCCACACTCGAGGAGCGTCTGCGACACAACTGTAACAGCTTTTTGTACACTAAAGCCAGTTGGCACCCTGATGGGGAGTCGCTGATTATTTACGACAAACGTGAGGGAATGAATAGAGGCGGACTGTTCGTATTGTCTGCGGATGGCCAAAACAAAACGCAACTGAATGTGCCCGGCACTCCGCGCTATGTGCTTGATGGTGCCAGTCGCCCCTCGCCCACCGACAACCAGATTGCTTTTTTGCATTCAGAGAGCGTGGAGAACCATGACCTCTACCTATTAACCTTTCCTGACCAGAAAATAACCCGCCTCACTTTTGACCACGGCCTTATCCATGGCTTTACCTGGAGTGCCGACGGACGCTCCATTATTTTTTCCTCCAACAGAGATGGAGACTGGCACTTATGGGAAGTACCAACGCAGGGCGGGATACCAAAGCCATTGAACATTCAAGGCGGTAATCCCAGCACAAGTTCACAAGGCACAGTGCTTCTTTACGAAGTCAGGCAACACAACTGGCAGCTATCTAAATTGGACTTGAAACACCCAAACGCTCCTCTTACAGCATTGAATGTGATTGAAGACCTTACAACTACTACCCCTAACCCGCAGCCCAACGGCCAGTTTCTATATACGAAGACGGACAATGTCAGCACACAATTTTTACTGGCTGAAGAAAGCGGAAAAATAAGCAAAAGATTCTCAATTCCAGCCAATTACAACAACATCAGCGATGCCTTTTTATCTGCCTCTGGAGAGTGGCTGGCATTTTTGGCAAAAACCAGTGTGAGTGAACACTTACACATCCACCTTCTCAATGTAGAGAGTGGCCAGGTCAGGCAATTAAGTCAGGATGCCAGCGACCATTTTGCATTGCGGTGGCGTGCCGATGACAAACAATTAATGGCATCAACGCCGGTATCGGGACGTTGGGAGCTTTGGAACTATCCTCTGAAGGGCGAGCCCCAACGCTTCACCTATGATGGAGGCGGCCTGTTGCGCGAATGGCATAACCGGCAGTTTTATTCCAAAGCCGACACCAATGGGATATGGGAGCGTCTTGATGATGCACAAGAGCGGCTCGTTGTTCCGACGCTGAAAGTCACCGACTGGGCTAACTGGGACCTAAACGAGGATGGTATTTACTACCTATTTCGAGAGGAGGAGTATGACAAGTTGATGTTACAAGCCTTTGACAACCCTGTTCCCACTGAAGTCGCGCGCTTTCCCGCCGGCACAGTGCCGGGTTATGGCCGTTTTTCAATTGATACACAGAGCCGTAAACTTTACCTTATCACCAACAGGGTGTTAGAAGCCGATATTTATGCCCGCTTCCGCCGCTAAGGTCGGCATTCAATCTGTAATGGGTGCATTGTCACCAGATAGCCCTAAAAACCATGTCTATCAACTTCGGTTGCACCCTTAAGTTTTAAAGCGTCGCACCACCGCACTTAACTGATCCGCCAATTTGGCAAGCTCTGCACTAGAAGCAGTTATTTGTTTTGCACCGTCATTATTTGCCGAAGCCAAATCACGTATCCTGACTAAATTTCTGTCCACCTCGCGTGCCACCAAGGATTGCTGTTCTACCGCGCTGGCCGTACCCGTATTACGATCACTAATTAGCTGGATAAGACTGGATATCATCACCAGAGCCTCACTTCCTTCATTACCGGCCTCCAACGTGGTGGCCGCCTGACTTTGACTGCTGCCCATGGCTTTAACCGTGGCGTCGGTACCGCTTTCCACTGCTTTAACGATTTCCTCAATTTCCGTTGTGGAATCCTTGGTGCGACTGGCCAAGGCTCGAACCTCATCAGCTACCACGGCAAAGCCGCGTCCGGCCTCACCGGCACGAGCTGCCTCGATGGCGGCATTTAGGGCCAACAAATTGGTTTGTTCAGCAATTCCGCGAATCACCTCAAGCACTGAGCGCACATTGCCCACTTGCTTGGACAATTCTTCAGTATTGGCCGATGAGCTCTTAATTGTTGCCACCAGCGATTCAATAGAGCTGACCGTCCGCTTAACCTGTGCCGCGCCATAATCAGTCTTATCATTGGCCTGTTGTGACTCCTTAGCGGTTTCTGTGGCATTGGTAGCAACTTCTTCGATGGACACCGTCAATTCGTTAACGGCACTTGAGGCCTGCTCCAATTCACGGGCCTGCTGTAATTGATTCTGCTCGGCATCTTTGGTTATCAGATTGAGCTCTTCGCAGGCCGTAGCCAATTGATGGGAAGAATCGCCGATAAGAGACACTGTTTGCCTTAAATTTTTCTGCATATTATTAAGAGATCGACTAAGGGCCGTGGCTTCATCATTGCCATCAATATCAATCTCAGCGGTAAGATCATTATTGGCAATGGCATCGGCCACTCTTGCAGCCTCTGAAATGGGCTTGACCAAGCTACGGGTTATCACTCGCGCCATGACAACAACCAACACGACCAAAGCAATAATGGTAATCACCAACTGGCTGCTGGCTTCCACATAAGCTTGGGTAGCTAGTGCCGATGTTTCCTGAATACGATTGCGCTGGCGCTCCAACAAAGCCGTCAACTTGGCAGACACTTCCCTGGCCAACGGCGTCAACTCGCGATCTCGCCTGGCAAAGGCACCATCTTCATCACCACTTAGCGCCTGTGTCTGAATGTTTTGTTGCAGTGACCAGTAACGTTTCTCCATGGCCAGAAAATCTTCATACAACGCACGGGTTTCTGGTGTTCGAATCAGACTGGCATAACGGGTCTTGGCATCTTCAAGCTCATTATTAACCTTGACCAACTGGGTTTCGTATTCCTGACGAGCCTCCGCTGTGCGCGCGGTCAATACATTCACCGCATTGAGCCTGCCCCGCTGGAACTCGATATTGATATCGTTAATGGCCGCTAAGCTCGGTACTCGGTGCTGTTCAATGGTATTGGTTAAATCATCCATCTCACGCAGGTTGAAATAGGTACTGACACCCAGAATGATTATCAGCGCAAGCAGGACAGTAAATGCCCCATACAAACGATTACCGATGGAAACCGAACGAATCATAAAGGCTCCTAAGATGTGCATCCAACAAAGCAAGGACTAGCAAACTACCTCACTTTTCAGCTAACTGAGTTCGCTGGCAGGGCTATTCACAGGAAAAAAACATGACACTGAATATAGATGGCTAACCAGTGAATGAAACAAAAAAAGAAAAATACAGAGAAAAAAGGAATATGTTTTGAGAAATTAATATTATCTGGTTATTAATAAAGGAATAAAATGGCATCCATGAATCTTCCGGTTTTCTAATTACATGCAGTATTTCCCGTTATTTGTTGATACCCAGGATCTGCGATGCCTGGTGGTAGGTGCTGGCGAAGTGGCCGCGCGCAAAATCGAGTTGTTGCTGCGTACCCAGGCCAAAGTGACAGTGGTTGCCCCTTGGGTCAGTGCCACCGTGCAAAGTTTCGCCGATAATAAAAAAATCAGCCTGCATAATCGTCCCTACCAAACAGAAGATCTGGAAGGGGTACAACTGGTCTTTGTGGCCACCAATGATAAGGCACTTAATGCCGAGATAAGCCAGCAAGCCAAGGCCCGCAATCTGCTGGTCAATGTGGTGGATGCTCCCAAACTCTGCGGTTTTATTACCCCGGCCATCATCGATCGCTCTCCTATCCTGATTGCCCTTTCCAGTGGTGGCGTAGCGCCTGTGTTATTGCGTTATTTACGCCAAAAGTTGGAAGCCTTCGTGCCACAACGCATCGCCCGTCTGGGCGCTTTTGCAGAGTATTTCCGAGATGCAGTAAAGCAGCGCTTTACCGATGTCACCGAGCGCCGCTACTTCTGGGAAGAGGTGTTTGACGGTGATATTGCCGAAAAAGTCCTCAGGGGCAATGAAGAGCGGGCCGAACAGGCGCTGCTCAGCAAGTTGGAACACAGCGCGCCTAGCAGCAGGGGTGAGGTCTATCTGGTAGGTGCCGGTCCTGGCGATCCTGAGCTGTTAACCTTTCGCGCTCTGCGTTTAATGCAAAAGGCTGAAGTCGTGCTGTACGATCGCTTGGTGCCACAGACCATTTTGGATATGGTGCGCCGCGATGCCGAGAAAATCTACGTAGGTAAAGCCGCCAGCAATCATGCTCTGCCCCAGGAGAATATTAACGCCCTGATGGTTAAGCTGGCGCTGGAAGGCAAACGCGTGGTGCGCCTTAAGGGCGGCGACCCTTATATCTTTGGTCGCGGTGGTGAGGAAATCCAAGCCTTGCTTGAGCATGACATTGGTTTTGAAGTGGTGCCCGGTATCACTGCCGCCGCAGGCGCGGCCAGCTATGCCGGCATTCCGCTGACTCACCGTGACCATGCACAGTCAGTGGTGTTTGCTACCGGCCATTTAAAAGATGACAGCATCGATTTGGACTGGCAGGCCCTGGTGCAAAAACGTCAGACCATAGTGTTTTACATGGGGCTGACCGGATTGAATGTGATTTGCCGTGAGTTAATCAGCCATGGTATGCCTGCCGATATGCCGATTGCTCTGGTGGAGCAGGCGACTACCGAACAGCAGCGAGTGGTTACCGGTACCTTAAGCGATATTGAGAGCAAGGCTGCGGATATTAAACCGCCGGCGCTGATTATCGTGGGGACTGTGGTCAGCCTGCATTCTCAGCTAAACTGGTTTCAAAACCAAAAGCGCCCAGCTTAAGGAGCATCCGGGTTGCAGATATTGGATAATCTCACCCTCCCCTACGAGGGCCGTATCACTAAACGTCGTGACAGTCTGGAGAGACGCAATAACATTTTACAGGCAGCCCTGCGGGTAATGGTCAGGGATGGTATTCGCGAGGTACGACATCGGTCAGTGGCTAAAGAGGCAGAGGTGCCATTGTCTGCTACTACCTACTACTTTGAATCCATCGATAGCTTGATTCATGACGCCTTTGTCTATTTTACCGAATCAAATCTGGCCCAGATCCAGCTTTTGGAACGTAGCGCCTGGATAGCCTTGGAAGAGTACCAACGGCACCAGGATAGGGTGAAACTAAAGCAAAATCTGCAACACTTCCTGGTCAACCATATCAAAAGTCAGGTCGCCGACCGCGACAACAGGTTACTGGAATGGTCATTCCGACAGGAAGCATTGCGCGATCCCAAACTGGGTAAGCTACTCACCACCTCACAGCAAATGACACAACGGGCGGTCAGTCACTTCTTCGAGAGTCTTGCTCATCCCCATGCCAGTGCCAGGGCCAATGTGCTGGTAGGTACCCTGCTGCAACTGGAATATCAGATGCTAAGCAGCGCGCTGACCGAGGATGAGCTTGATACCACCATCGCACTGCTGTTGAGCAGCACCTTATTCGAGCTTTAAATTATGAAAAAACCAATTGCCATCATCACCCTGTGCGCGCTGTTATCTGCCTGTGGCGGCAACGAAGTGGGTGACGTCTCGCTTGGCTTGTTTACCACCAAAGACATTAAGCTGGATGCCTTTAATGACCCCATCGTCACCGGTGTCACCTGCCATGTCTCCAGTATTGAGGCTGATTTAAGTTTTTCCGACCCATCGGATAGCGCCATCGCTTGCCGTCAAACCGGCCCCATCAGCGCCCAGATGATTGCTCAAATAGATAAGAGTGATTCCGGCGAAGTGCTGTTCAGCAAGTCCAAAAGTATCTTTTTCAAAAGCATGAAAATACGGCGTATTTTCGATGCCAAGCATCAAACCCTGATGTATGTGTCTTACTCCACCAAGGAGACCTCCGGCAGCTTTAAACACAGCCTGTCGACAGTACCGCTATACGGCACCGAGGCCTATCAGGCTGTGGTCCCTGCGGCGAATTAGATAGGGTAGAGTCATGCCCTTAAGTTGTTAAAGGGCATCTTTGGAGAGAGCTGATACAGATCCCCGATAACTACATTCGGGGATGACAATTCAACCAGCACCTTCGGAGACACAGTGCCCTTCAATCCGGGGATGACAGAGGAGCATTAGATATCCCCTTCCATCTCTGTGCCCTCTGTGACTCTGTGGTTATCCCCTATTTGCTCACCGACAACATGTAGTTGGCTACCGCCAAACGTGTGGCTTCATCCAAATAATCCTGAGGTGGCATTTCCGGGTAGTCATCACGCTTTTTGACCGGGTTGGCAATATAGGCCGCCAAGCCCTCGGCATTATCCATATACAGCGCCTGGATCACCTGTACCGGTGGCCCAATCATGCGTCCGGTATAAGTATGGCAACCGGCACAGATCCCCAAATAGGCGACCTTACCCACCTCTGAATGATCGATTTCTCTTGGCGCCACCGGCTCTGCCAGCAGGTAAGTGCTAATGTCTTTGGTGTGGGTAAAATCACACTCTGCCCAATCGGCAACGCCCACCGTCACATACTGATGGCGGTTGATAATGCAGCTATCACGGCTTACCCCCACACGCACAATATCCGGCTGGCCGGTTTTAAACTCAGTAAGCATCAGGGCCTTCACTTCGTCGATAGTGTCATAGCCGTTGTTAAGCATCAGGTTGTTGAGGATGGCCAGTTTATCAGGCGCAGGATCAGACTCCGGATCGATGGTGGTATTAGGGGCATTATCATGGTCGGTAATCAGGATCCCGGCGGTTTTATTCCCGGAGATAATATTGTTCTCAATCACCACCTGATCGGCGGCCATAATCAGCATACCGGTACCAGAAGGGATCCCGGCTACAGTGCTGCCTGGCGCGCCGAAATTCACATGGTTGTTATCCACCACAAAGTTATTACGAATGATCACATCGTAAGTGGTTTTGACCGGCAGACCCGGGGTGATAAAGGCCAGGATCCCTCCGGCGTTATTAGTGACATAGTTGTTTTCCACAATCGCATGGCGGCTGTTTTCAATTTCAATACCAGCCACGCTTGCAAACACCTGGTTATGGGCCACATGAATGTTGTCACTCATGCCCACATAGATGGCCGCATCCTCGATACCGGAAATCACATTGTGCTCAACGATGCCGTTTTTCCCCAGTTGCGGAAAAATGCCGTAGACGCCGGTATCCACAATGATGTTATTGCGGATCTCAAAGTTATTCCCGGCCTGACCCATAATAGCGTTGCCCTTGTACTTGGTGATCAGAAAATTCTCAACCACGATATTGTTGCCCGAATACAAAATGGCATCGTTCAGATGGCCTTCTCCGTCCAAGGTTGCCCGTTTACCGGCTTCAATCACGCCCACCAGGCGAATGCCATCTTTGTCGATATATACGGTTTCAGAATAGGTGCCCGGATACACCCTGATGGTGTCGCCTGGCTCTGCGGCCTTAACCATATCCATAATGCGCTCTCCTTCACGCACTTCCAGAACCTTGCCAGAGCCTGCCGGCACCACCTGACGGGTACCTTCTGTCTTACTGCCTTCATCGGCCGATACACCACCGGCATAGCTGGCGCCACCGCGACTGTCGGTAATGGTGACCGAAGACGGACCGGACCAAAAACGGCCGGCGAAAAAGGCTGCAATTATCAGCAGCACGCTAAGCATCACCGCTTTATTCATGTTCAGATTCCTTGTGGTTTGCATTTGGGGAGAGTGATTGATTGGTCGATGCCAGAGACATCAGGCCCGAGGGTAATATTGTTGGGATCTCGGGCAGCAGGCTTTCGTCGGTCAGCGCCCCCAAAAAGGCAACAATATCAGTAATTTCCTGGTCGCTGAGATTAGGCTCCCAGATATGCCAATGGATCTGCATATCGACACCTTCTGGTACCGCATGGCCGCGACCCTGTGTATAAAAGCGCACGGCATCTTCGAGGTTATCAAAACGACCTGAGTGCATATAAGGCCCGCTGTTAACAATATTGCGCAGGCTTGGCACCTTAAAACCGCCTTTTAGTTTTGGCGCATCGAAAGTCGCCTCAGCGCCAATATCAAGCGGCAACCCTTCGGGCTCCGGGGTGCCAATCACCGCAATCTGCTGATTGGTAAAAAGCGGCGGCGTATGACATTCCGCACAGCGGGCCACAAAAGAGCGATACACATTCATGCCCTTTATTTCCTGCTCTGACAGGGCCTGATGATAACCAAGGGCATACTGGTCATAGCGGCTGTTCAGCGAAATCAAACTGCTTTGAAATGCCGCCAGGGCAAGCGTGACGTTGCTGATGGAAATAGCCCTGTCCTGTTCAGGAAAAGCGGTGGCAAAAAGTTGTTCGTACTCAGGACTATTGCTGAGATCTTCAAGTAACTGCTTGGGGGTATTGGCCATTTCTTTGGGATCAAATAAGGGGCCTCTGGCCTGTTCTTCCAGGGACGTCGCCCTGGCATCCCAGAACAGGCGGCGTAAAAAGCCCACATTCCAAAGACCGGGGGCGCCGCGTTTTACCGGCTCACCGGTAGCACCAACACTGCGTCCCATACCATCGCTAAATCCCCGCTGCGGCTGATGACAATTGGCACAAGACAGGTTGTGATCGCGGGATAAAATCGGATCGAAAAAAAGATAGCGCCCCAAATCGATTTGCGCAGGACTAAAACCATCACGAATCGGCGGCAGGCCAGTGTGGGTACCGCCCACGCCTTTACCCTGCATGGAATCAAAAAACTGATAACGACTGACCAGATAACAGCGCCCCTCCCGCTCCTCAAAACTAGGAGGGCAGCTTTGCTTTAGCTCAATGGCTTGCGCATTGGCCGCTATTAACAACAGTAAAACCAGCAAGCGATACATAGCTACTGACTCGCAATAAAGCTAAGTACGTCGTCGAGCACATCTTGGGGAAGCACTTTGGCCATCATCGCCATTTGTCGCCCCGGCTTGTCCTCAACGTGGCTACCTCTGACGCCTTCTCTGAACGCCATAAACTGACGGCGCAGGTAGTCCGGGTGCTGATTGGCGAGTCTTGGCGCCTTCATAGCTTCGTTGCCCTGGGCGTTGCCACCATGGCAGGCGCCGCAATTGTTTTGATAATAACTATTACCCTTTTTGATATCTCCCAATTGCGAGTAATCCAATTTGGGAGCGGGCAACGCAGCCAAGTACTCTGCAATGGCGTTTCTCGTCTTATCTTCGGCGAGCAGACTTTGGCTGACTTGTTTCATCTGCTGGGCACTCAGGCTGTCGAGCTCACCACCGCGGATCCCGGATAGGAAATGGGCCATTTGTCGCAATAGATAGTCTTTTGATAATCCCGCCAGCACCGGTGCCTGCGATGCCACATTACCTTCACCGCTGGTGCCATGGCAGGCGGCGCAAGTGGCGAATTCCTTGGGTGCCTCCATGGCAGCGGCGCTAAAGGGAAAGGTGGATAATCCACTTATCATCAACAACATTGCTGACAATGCGCGGCCCTTTATGTATTGCATCTTTATACAGCTGATTTTTGGCACCTGCCCACCTCGTTATCAGGAAACTTGATCTTCGCCCATATTAGTGGAACCATAGTACCAATTAAAACGTTTTTTTTACATTGCGGCTAATTTAGAGATTCATTATGCTGAAACTGGTTTGGTCATCGGATCACTCTTTTCAGTAAAAAATCAGGATGGACCTCCGGGGCTTCCAATGTCCTAATGCATCCTGCAAAAAAACAATAAACAACAAAGACTTGGGGAAGTTAATGGAGCACAGTCATAAGGCATTTCGCCAGACATGGGTTGCCGCCAGCGTCGCCACCGCCCTGCTTGGTTTTAGCGCATCAGCACAAGAGAGCCCAGACAAGGAAAGTGTAGGCATTGAAGTATTGGAAGTGACCGCTCAGAAGCGGGTCGAGAATATTCAGCAGGTTCCTATTGCCATCAGTGCGTTTTCGGAGCAAAGCCTGCGCAAAATTGGCGCGCAAAGCATCAATGACCTGGGCAATATTACCCCGGGGTTTGAAACCAATGTCACCTCGCCAACCCAGCCCAAATACGATATCCGTGGTATTCGTACCAACGACTTCGGGATTGGTGCCGACCCGGCCGTCGGCATCTATGTGGATGATGTCTATGTAGGTCGCAGCGGCTCTGCACTGATGAATTTTAATGATGTTGAGCGGGTGGAAGTGCTCAAGGGACCTCAAGGCACCTTGTTTGGCCGCAATACCGCCGCCGGTGCTGTGCGAATCATCAATAAAAAGCCCACCGACGATACCGAAGGCAACTATCGCATCACACTGGGCAATCTGAACAAACGTCAGTTCGAAGGCCTTTACAATACCGCCATCAGTGACGATTTGTTCTGGCGAACCAGTGTTAACTTCAGCGACCGTGGCGGTTATGTGGATGCCATTCGTTATCCCAATCCGCGCACCGATGAAGATTTCAAGCCAATGCGGGTCAAATTGGGCGATGAAAGCAGCCAGGGCATTCGCACCGCATTGCGTTATGTGCCAAGCGACAGCCTGGAGATGATCTGGCGCGCCGAATTTGAAGAGATGGATAATGATGCCCGTCCGGTGTATTCGGCCAACCCCAGCTACTACCGTCAAGGTGGCGGCGGGTTACATCCCTTTGGTGTCTATGAGACAGATATGGATGCCATGGAATCACGTCATCTGTTTGGTACCTCTCTTGAGATCAATAAAGAGTTGGATATTGGTACCCTGACTTCTATTACAGCTTATCGTCGTTTCGATACGGAAAACCATACCGAAGATGATGGCAGTGGCGAAGCCCGAGGATTCTTTTCCTCCAATAACCTGGAACACCAAAAATTCTTCAGCCAGGAGTTCCGTTTAGCCGGTGTTACCGATGGCGGCATGCGCTGGACCGTTGGCACCACTTACGCCAATGAAGATATCCATCAGGAGACCATCGCTGAATTTATGATGGAGTCGCTGGACAGCTTCGCCATCAATGAGAGCCTGGCCGCGGCCGGACTACCTCCCACAGGCGCACCATCGCTAGGTGTTCCTGGTATTATGGATCTGCCGGTGGGCACTGGTTTAACCAACTTCTTATTGCAATTGATCCCCAATGAATTGGCCTTTCTGTCTGGTGTTACCGGCGTACCAGTCAACGATTTAGCCTGGCGTATCACCCGTCATAACCTGGGCAAACCCTGGACTGAAGTCACCGAAAACTTTGGTGATTACACCTCCTATGCCCTCTTTGCTGATGTGACCTATCCGGTTACCGACAAACTGGATCTGACTCTTGGCGTGCGCTATACGCGGGATGAAAAAGACTTTGGCATTTTATCCCAGTACCAGAACCAGATAGATTTCCCCTTCCCCGGTGTCCCCTCACAGGATTTTGGCCTGGCCTTTGCCACAGAGTATGTGTTGCGTGATGACCAAGGTAATCCGGTCCTTGACGGCAATGGTAATGTACAACCCTTCGAGCAGGACAATACCTGGACCAAGCTGACCCCAAGGGTGGTGTTAGATTATCAGTGGACCAATAACCTGATGACCTATGCCAGTTTTGCCAGTGGCTTTAAGGCGGGCGGCTTTAACAGCCTGGGTGCGGCGCCACCTTTTGATCAGGAAGAGGTGGACAATATGGAAATCGGCATGAAATCCACCCTGTTGGATAACAAGCTGAAACTCAATATTGCTGCCTTTGACTATGACTATACCAACTTACAGATCCTGCGTCTGACCGGCTCCACCGGTAACATTCCGGTGTATAACGTGCGTAACGTTGACGCCGCCGGTAAGGGTGTGGAAATAGAATCAGAGTGGGCGGTTACCGATAACTTCCTGCTGAATTTCAACTACGCCTATCTGGACAGTGAATACACCAAGTACTCGTTGTTTGTGGGTGAAACCGCAGAAGATGATCTGACCGGCAAACCACTGGCCGGCGTGCCTAAAAACCGCTGGTTTGTGGGCGCCGATTATTTTATTGAGGCAGCCAATGGCGAATATCTGTTGCATCTGGATGTGACCACAGTGGATGAACGCTCCACCGCAGGGGATGCCGACAGCATTGCCAGATTGCCGGTCAATCCGGCCCTGGTACCCGGACTGACCGGCGATAACAAAGTGGAAGGTTACAGCTTGGTCAATGCCCGTATTGCCTATCGCAGTAACGATGACTGGCAGGTGGCGCTGTTTGCCCGCAACCTGCTGGATGAAGAGTATCTGCTAAGCGGCTACGGCGGTCAGGGGGAAAACACCGGATCTGCCAACTTAAGCCCTGGCTTACCGCGTATGTGGGGCGTGGAGTTCAGTCAGAGCTTCTGATCTCAAGGCGGACATCCTCCATAGGTTGTCCGCCTCTCTTTCCTGCGCCATACTAGCTAAAGACTTGATTTGCAAAGTGATAGCACTTGGCGAATGCACTAACAGCTTACATACCTGGATACTGCCGCAATGGCTGGGCCCATTGTTGTGCGCCCTTTTTGTTGGCACTTTCATTCTTTGTCAATGATGCCAATGCCCAGCAATTAAGCTTTAACAAAGAACAGACCGACAACAGCCTGGCCCTTTCCTACCGCTGGCGCGATGCCGACAAAGTCGAACACCAAATTGCCTTTAACCTCGACAAAAGCAAGATCTTCAATCAGTTTCGCAATCTGAAGTCGTATCAGCCGCAAATAGCCCAGCGCTACATTATGGTGGCCATGCAAAAGGCGGCTCAGCAGGTGGATCCGCGCCAGGCCAGAGTACAAGTGCGTAAAGTCGGCCAGGATGTGCGCGTGGAGATCAAAGGCGCCTCGCCGTTGTTACAGCAAAAATGGGAAGAGACCTTCAGAACGCTGCGCCACACTGCCTTCGACGATTACCTGGCAACGAACTACTATGCCCGCTTTCAAAGTTATTTAGGTCAGGAAGGGATCAAGCCGGATCACGCCCGCTATTCCGCCGAAAGTGCCGAGCCCCTGCTGCCCGCCGCACAGGCGCTGTATGAACTGCTGCTGGACAACAGCCAGCCGCGGGCCTATGTGAACCTGTTAATGGGGTGGCTGCAGACCATCCCTTACAGCCCATTGGAAAACCGCATCGACTCTAACGGCGCCGGCTTTTTACCGCCCTCAGGCGTGCTGCTGAACAATATGGGGGACTGTGACAGTAAAACCACCCTGGCGGTGACCTTGCTGCGCTCCATGCTACCGAATATGCCGCTGGTGTTTATCTACTTGCCGGATCACGCCTTACTTGGTCTGCAACTGCCTTATCGTGAGCAGGATGCCACCATTGAGATTGAAGGCATGCGCTACCTGCTTGCCGAGCCCACGGGACCTGCGTTGATGCCCATCGGTGAAATCGCCGCCACCAGCAAAGCGGCTATACAGGGCAATATGTTCAGTTATGAACGGGTATCAGCGGCTCAGTAACAGGGCTAAATCAGCTTCATTGGAAAAGGGCAAAAGCTGCCCATCAGGCAACATCAATACCGGTGCCAGTCCCACAGCCATGCGATAAGCAAAATAGCTGTGTTCGCGCAACACTTCCGCAATGTCGCAACTTGCAGCGGGTATCAGTTGCGTATCCTCACCAATAACCACATCCGGCAAACCCTGACACCAGGCCTTGGCATAGGGCGGCTCGTACAAACTAGTGATCTCAGCCGGTAAGGCTAACAGGCTGACCGTTATGCCAGCTGCATTGAGTTTTGGGATAGCCTGATGTAGCGCCTGACAACGTTCACAGTCCAGGTCAGTAAAGGCATAGAGATGTTGCTTCTGGGTCTTTGCTTGGTAGGTCAGCATGCTGTCGTTAAACTGCGCTATCCCTTGGGCGCGAAGCGCTTGGCGACTTCTTTCCGTGAGGTTTTCTCTGCCTTGCTGCAGATCCAGGATCTCGCCCATAAACAGGGCATTACCATCCTGTTTAAGGTAGAAAAAATGATAGCCGCCCTCGGCTTGCAACCAACCCGGTACCACCGAAGGCGTCAGCGAGCTTAGATGCCAATTACGCAGCGGAATAAGGTGAGCAAGATCATGGGCTTTTAGCAGGGCATTGCTGAGCATAGATTTTTGCAGATCCAATGCGGTGCGCCGACCGCGTAAGATCTGCCCGTCGGGCAATACCATGGTCGGTAAACCACCGATACCAATATTGTCGCCCAATCTCTGATGAGAGGCTAAATCCAGCTTGCAGTCGGGGCTTTGCACGTTGCCATCGGCCATCAGTGTGGTCACTGCCGCCAGCGGATCATCGGCGCACCAGGCGGCTTTTAACTTATCGAAACCGCGACTCCCGGGTCCCTCCAGGGGGTAAGCCAGGTATTTTACGGTCAGGCCCAGGGCTTTTATCTGTTCACGCTGGGAATGCAGATAACGACAATGAATGCAGTCCAGATCGATAAATACATAAATGGCCTCATCGGCACCACCATCGGCAGCAGTGATCATCTCTGCCTCGACGGCCTTAAAAGCTTGCCTGTCGGTGATTTCCACCTCGTTGCGGGGCCTGTCTTCCAGTTGCCGCATATAGCCTTTTAATAAATAGCGTTTATCCTCTGATAAGTAGTAAGACGCATAGGGGGTCTTGGCGTGCAGCAAACCGCTTTGCGGATCCTGGCTGAATTGGGCCAAAGACAAATCAAACAACCCCAGGGCCTGTTCAAGGATATCCCCGGCGCTAGCCACGGAGGTAAAAGACAGACAAAGTAACAACAAAGACTGAGTGAACAGACGCGCAAGCATGATGGGCTTTAGACTCGTTTATGCGGTGGTAGAAAAAGGCCGGCACACAGGCCGGCCACTATTCTACAGATGTTCTTCGGCAAATTCAGCCAGTCGGCTTCGAACCACACCATCAAGGTTAATGGCCGCGCTGCCGGAGAAGTTTTTGAATTTCTCTACCAGATAGGTCAAACCTGAGGTCACCGGCGACAAATAGTTGGAGTCTATTTGTGCCAGGTTGCCGCTACAAATCAGCTTAGTGCCCTCACCACAGCGGGTGATAATGGTTTTAAGCTGCGAGGCGGTGAGGTTCTGGCTTTCATCCAAAATGACGATGGCATTTTGGATGGATCGCCCACGCATAAAGTTAACCGATTTAAACTGGATATTGGCTTTTTCCATGATGTAACTCATGGAGCCTTTGACGTTCTCATCGTTTTTATGCAGCACTTCCAAGGAGTCCGTGATGGCGGCAAGCCAGGGGGCCATCTTCTCTTCTTCGGTACCGGGCAAGAAGCCAATGGACTCGGCGATCTCCGGGGTGTTACGGGTGACGATGATCTTGTCATACATCTTACGCTCTACCACCATCTCCAGGGCAGCGGCCAAGGCCAGCAGCGTCTTACCGCAGCCGGCCGGACCGGTCATGATCACCAGGTCGATGTGGGGGTCAAGCAACGCATGCAGTGCCATGCCCTGACCGATATTTTTAGGGTGTACCCCCCAGGCTTTTCTGGACATCAGTCGCTCATAGCCTAAGTCGAGGATCTCCAGAGTTTCAGAGGTCATATCCTCGACGATGGCGGCAAACTGCTTGCTGTCATCAATCAGAAACTCATTAATATAGGCATCGGGGAAGACCTTGCGATCGATGGAATGCACCACATCACGTCCTTCGGTATGGCTTTCCACCGACTTGACCTTATCCCAGAAACTGCCTTCGAATCGGTGATAACCACGACTTAAGTATTTGATATCACTGATTAACTGGTCAGTACGGTAATCCTCTACATGGGCCAGGCCAGCGCCTTTGGCCTTAAGCCGCATATTGATATCTTTGGTCACCAGCACCACTTGGCGCGGCGCATTGCGCTGTTGCAGGTGCAAAGCCGCATTAATAATGCGGTTATCGTTCTCGTTGCTGGTAAATACCTGTTGTGACATGGGCATGCCATGGTCGGAAAAGATCGAGAAGCGTCCTGTCGGCGCTGCCGCACCGGAGCCTAGTCCCTTCAGATTCACCCCAGCAGTAAGCTCTTCCGGGGTGGCTTCGTGCAGCACATCTTCCATAGCGCGAATGGAGATTCTGGCATCCCGTGACACATCTTTTTTGCTGTCTTTGATGTAATCGAGTTCTTCGAGCACTGTCATCGGAACGACGACATCATGTTCTTTAAAGGAAAGGAAGGCGAAAGGTTCGTGAAGCAGAATATTGGTATCGAGGACGTAGATCTTGGTATGGTCTTTTTTTCTAGCCATTCGCATCTCCGGCTGTGTAGAGCGCTGATGAGAGGCGTCTGATGGCACGCCAATCCTGCGCCTTTGCTAGGTTCCCTCAGTCCCGGCAGTCCTGTAGGTTCTCGCCTTTTCTGCGTCTTTTACAGCAGAAGTACGAGCCCCGCTGGCATCCTCATAGGTTATCCAATGGAGAAACCCGAATGGAGAAACCCGAATGGGACAGCCTGACAGTTCCACAATAAAACACTTTACCTACCATTGCTATTAATTAATGAGGGCATTTTAGCAAGCGCAAAAGCGCAGCAAATTGGCCTATGCTTCGATGGTATAAGGATGAAAAAAGGCACCGTGAAAATTGCCCAAGCCCCAAAACTCCCTTAACATTGCGCGCCCCAAAATCGCATAGGAGCCATCATGTCTTTCGCCCTGGGCCAACGCTGGATCAGCAATACCGAATCTGAACTGGGTTTGGGTACCGTTGTGGACTGTCAGTCCAGAACCGTCACCCTGCTGTTCCCTGCCACTGGCGAGAGCCGCACTTACACCCTGGCCACTGCGCCACTGACCCGAGTCACCTTTGAGGTGGACGATAAAGTGCGTAGCCATGAAGGTTGGCAAATGTTGGTAGAGCGGGTGGAAGAGCTGGATGAGCTACTCACCTATCATGGTAAGCGCCTGGATAATCATAAAGAGGTGGCGCTGCGTGAGACCATGCTGGACCATCATTTCCAGTTGGACCAGCCCGAACAGCGGCTTTTCAGCGGCCAATTTGACGACCCCAAATGGTTCGATCTGCGCCTGGGCTGCCTTGAGCATCAACATCAGCATCAAAGCTCGCCCTTGCTGGGCATGACCGGCGCTCGGGTGGATCTGATCCCCCACCAATTACATATTGCCAATGAAGTGGCTTCCCGTTTCGCCCCTCGTGTATTGCTTGCCGATGAAGTGGGTCTGGGTAAAACCATTGAAGCGGCTTTGATTCTGCATCGTCAAATTCTGACCGGTCGCGCTTCCCGCGTTCTTATCCTGGTACCTTCCAGCTTAGTGCATCAGTGGTTGGTGGAAATGCGCCGCCGGGTCAACCTGGCCTTTGCTATCTTCGACGAGGAGCGCCTGGAGTCCTTGCTCGAAGAAGGAGGCAACCCTTTCGATACCGAACAATTGGTATTGTGCAGCCTGGATTTTCTGACCAATAACGACAAAGCCTACCAGCAGGCGCTGGCCGCCGACTGGGATCTGCTGATTGTGGATGAAGCCCACCATCTGAAATGGTCCTCTGAAGCGCCATCCAGGGAATATCAGGTGGTGGAAGGATTGTCCGCTATCACCAAGGGAGTGCTGCTGTTGACAGCGACCCCGGATCAACTGGGCCATGAGAGCCATTTTGCCCGCCTGCGTTTGCTCGACCCGGCGCGTTTTCATGACTACCAAGCCTTTTTGGCCGAAGAGCAACAATATGCGTCTTTGGCCAACGCCATCGGCCCGTTACTTGAGGGCCAGGCGCTGGATAACGGGCAGATTGCCGCCATCAGCGTGTTTGCCCCTGAAGAGCAGGCACTACTCAAGCGCATTAATCAGGCCAGTGAAGAAGATAAACAGCGTCTGATTGGCCATCTTATCGATCGCCACGGTACCGGTCGCATTCTGTTTCGTAACAGCCGTGCCGGTATTAAAGGCTTCCCCAAGCGCAAGTTGCAAAGCCATGAACTGCCATTACCAGCGCTGTATGCAGCGTTGCCCAAGGAAGGCGACAAGGCCCTGATTTATCAGTTGACCCCGGAACGCCATCCCAGTGTTCAGGAGAATTGGACCAACGACGATCCACGGGTTGATTGGTTTATTCAACTGCTTCAGCGTCTTAAGGGCGAAAAAGTCTTAACTATCTGCGCCAGTGCCGCCACCGCATTGCAATTGGCAGAAGCCCTGCGGGTAAAATCCGGTATACGTGCCGGGGTATTCCATGAAGGGCAAAGCATTGTAGAGCGTGACCGGGTGGCCAATTTCTTCGCCCAGAATGAAGAAGGCGCGCAGGTGCTGATTTGCAGTGAAATCGGCAGCGAAGGTCGTAACTTCCAGTTTGCCCATCATCTGGCGTTGTTTGATTTGCCATTGGTACCTGATCTGCTTGAACAGCGCATCGGCCGTTTGGATCGCATCGGCCAGAAACAAGATGTGCTGATTCATGTTCCCTATTTTCAAGACAGCGCGCAGGAATCTTTGCTTAATTGGTATCATCAGGGACTCAATGCCTTCGAGCAGACCTGCCCCACCGGTACCGTGGTTTTTGATGAGGTCAAAGACGCTTTGCTGGCCTGCCTGTTACAAAGCCCCGAAGCCGATTTCCCTGCTCTGCTGGCGCAAACTCAGAGCCTGCATCAGGCCTTGAAGAGCAAGCTGGAAGCGGGCCGTGACAAGCTTTTAGAGCTGAATTCCTCCGGACGCAATAAGGTAGGCCCCTTGGTAGAGGCCATTGCTGATATGGATCAATCGCCTCGCCTTGAACGCTTTATGACGCAGCTTTTTGATGGTCTTGGCATATTGCAGGAGGAAAATGATGAATCCAGCTATTTCCTGCGCCCCGGTGAATCCATGGTTAATCAGCTGCCGGGCCTGGATGAAGAAGGCCTGACCATCACTTATGAACGTGCCACCGCGCTTGCCAGAGAAGATGTGCATTTCTTTAGCGCCGATCACCCGATGATCCAACACGCCCTGGATATGCTGTTGACCGATGTACTGGGCAAAAGCAGTATTGCCCTTTCACAAAATAAGGCTCTGGCCAATGGCAGTTACTTTATTGAATGCTTGTTTGTATTAAGCGCCAGGGCCGAGAAAAGTCTGCAATTGCAGCGCTTCTTGCCACCCACCCCAATTCGCATTTGCCTGGATGCCCAAGGCAAGGTGCAAGACATTGCCTTCGGTGCCTTGCAAAGCGTAAATGCCAAGATGGGCCAACAACTGATCCAGGCCCTGGGCAAACCCATTGAGGCCGCACTCGGCAAAGCCACAGGGGCCGCCAATAAACAGGCCGCAGTGCTGCGCCACGAGGCCATGACCAAGATGCAGCAGCAGTGCGGTGAAGAGCTGGATCGGCTACTTACACTGAAAAAACTGAATCCCAGTATTCGTGACGAAGAAATTCAGCATCAGGCCAGGCAACTGGAAACCCTGGGGCAGCTGATTAATCAATCGGCCGTCACCTTGGAAGCCCTGCGTCTGGTGGTGAACAGTCACTGATGGCGCTGATTGACTACCGACCGCCGTTGTCACCTTATCTGCGGATCCTCTATCAGGATGAGGATCTGCTGGTTTTAGATAAGCCCAGCGGCCTGCTGTCCGTTCCCGGTAAGGCAACTGAACACCGGGACAGCTTGCAATGGCGCGCACAGCTGGTATTCCCCACAGCCACGGTGGTGCATCGTCTGGATATGGCCACCTCCGGCATTATGCTGATGGCACTCAATGCGCACAGTCACCGTCATTTATCGCGGCAATTTGAAACACGGCAGACCAAGAAGCGTTATCAGGCAAGGATTTGGGGCACCCCTGAGCAGGAACAAGGAGAGGTCAATCTGCCCCTTATCTGCGACTGGCCAAACCGGCCCAAGCAAATGGTGGATCATGAGCGCGGTAAGCCCGCACTGACCCATTGGCGCAGCATCGCACAAAACGACGCGGAATCCCTGGTAGAGCTGGTGCCTGTCACCGGCCGCTCCCATCAACTTCGTGTGCATATGCTCAGTCTGGGTCATCCTATCTTAGGTGACAGGCTCTATGCCCATGAGCGTGCCCTGACGATGGCGCCGCGCCTGCAGCTACACGCCTGCTATCTGGGGATCACCCACCCAACCAGCGGTATTTGGATGGATTTTCATAGCCCTGCCCCTTTCTCCCTGGGCGATGCAGGCTTACCAGACAGCGGCGCCAGCTTAGAAGATTAACCAATACCAAGTGTTTGATTGATATAAAGTAAATAGATAATTTTCCGATAAGCATTAAAACCTGTTTGGTGCGCTATGAAGTTATCTTTTTTGTCCTTGCTGCTTTTTCTATTATTCGGCGTCACGGCGGCGGCGTCTGACGGGCACCTGCAAGACAATCTCAAACTCAGTGAAGATTTGAAAAATGCCCTGCCCAGTAGCGACTACCGCATGCTGATGGCCGGCGAAGACGAATTTGCCATCCTGCTAAAAGAAAATACCACCCCCATTACCAAGGGAGTGGCGCTGTTGATAGGGGAATTGGGCCCACCTCTTGGTAAAAGCTCTTTGGCCCCCCTTGCAGCGGAACTCAATAAAGTCGGCTGGGTAACGGTGTTGATGGCGCCACCGGACACGGTGTTCTCCTATGAGGAGCCGTCTGCTTCCAGTGCGACTAACGGCACACCAGACACGCAAGAAAATTCATCCATGCCCAAGGCATTTGAGCCTTCCAAACCAATGACCAAGGCGCAATTTGAGCAACATGAAATGGCTATATTGCAGCGCTTACTGGCGTTGCAGGAAATCACCTCGGGGTATCCGGGATTTTTCCTGGTGGTTGCCCAAGGTACCAGTGCCGCCTGGTTGGTAAAGCTCTATGCCGAGGGAAAAACCAATGCCCCCGATGCCATGGTGACAGTAAGCCCATTCTGGCCGTTGCTGGAAGAAAACGCCAAGATGGCAACTTATATGGCTCGCTTGCCAGCGCCACTGTTGGATATTTTCAGTGCCTGGGACAATGACTGGTCTAAATCCCATCGTTTACAACGCCAATTGGCGGTCAAGAAGTCCCTCAAGCTGCACTACCGGCAGCGGGAGATAATCGGCCAGGGACTGCCCGCCCAACAACATCATTATCTGGCCAAAGAAATTTATGGATGGCTGACTGCAATGGGTTGGTAGGGAAACTTGCGCCGCGGTCCCTGATATTCAACCTGAATGTTCATCAACTCACCGAATTTGAATAAATAAATTCAGCCTCAGCCCCCACAATCATTGGGCTTGCGCGCCTTTTATTAAAAGCCGTCTATACTTTTTGAAAGTCGGATGACCAGCAGCCGGCGAAATGGGGCAGGAAAACCCACACGGCATCAGCCGCAGGCGCTGACAAGGGCAACCTCAATCAGCCAGACAATGAAATCAGGACCTTTTCATTGCCACGAAAATCACTATAAATGCGTGCAAATCAAGGTGACGGTGCAAAGTTTTATCAATCGCAAAGCCAAGCAGTTGGCATTTTTTGTCAGGGCTTTCTGGGAACAGAAGATTCCCTATCGCGAGATGGATCTTTACTTTTGGGACACCATGGAGGAATGGAACCAGCTTGCCGCCAGGCACGATGAGCCCTTTTCACAAAAAGAACGGGTGTTTTGGCATCTGTTGCATCAGGTTCACTTCTGGCCGGAAAGCCATCTGCGGGAAGATCCTTATCTTCGTACAGAGTTGACGACCTGCCTGGAGTACCTTGAAGGTGACGGCCAGTATCCGCTGGATTGTGTGGGCGTAAGACCTTAGGCGTGAGGATGATCTGCCGCTAAAAAAGAGCTGCCATTTTTTGCTGTTTTGCTCCAGCATTATCGAGAATTAATTCTCGTTTTCTTCGCCCCCCCTAACACATTGTTATTATTGAAAAATGTTTAAGCATTGCATTTTTATCGAGACCTCGTCTACACTCCGTTCTCACTTTCCCCGCAAAAACACGGCTGAATAAGCCATCCAGCCCTGGCTAACAGGTTGAAATAAAAGGATTTAAGTGAAAGCAATAAGGAAACCCTGCTCAACCCACAGCGGACATTATCGCAAATTAAACCTAATAAGCTGTTATTAAGGCTGTTGTCTTTTAGAACTGAGGCTTTAATGGCAACGTAGTTCGGTGTGCGAACTTAGTGCAACGAAGGAAATATTGCTTCCAATAATCTTTGTTTTAATTGGAATAAATAATGGAAAAGGAGTAATACCATGAAATTAGTCACCAGCTTTGTAACGGCAACGGCGCTGTCGATCAGCCTCAACGCTTTTGCAAGCAAGGTTGAAGCACAAATAGAGATGCTGCTAAATCAGCAAGCCAAGGTCCAACAACAAATTGATAGCCTGTATGACAAAGATGATCTCACTGATGCAGAGTACACCTTGTTGGACCAATTAGAACTCGATTCTGAAGCGCTTAATGACAAGCTAAACAATCTGGAACAACAGCAAGATATGGAAAATAGGGGGCCAGCACAACGCGCTTTTCATGAATACGCAATCCAATTGGGACCCGACATTACGCCAGAACAACAAAAAAAGCTCGATATGCTCGCGGAAAAAGCCAAATCGGAAATGCGTCAGCAAATGCAAGGCAACCTCAACTTACTGTCTCAAAGCGCACAAGGTACTGAAGATCAGATCACGCTACCTGTGTATCCGAATAGCAAAATTATGGTTCACCTGACCCAGGGTGGCACTTTCGATTATGAAGGGGATGGCGTCACTGTTAACACCCTGCCAAGCGCAACATTTGCCACGGCCGATTCGCCAGAGGAAGTGCTTGCATTTTACCAACGCAAACTAAGCAATTATCAATTCAAACAATCTACTGACGACACTGTGCTGCTGATGGAGTCCATGTCACCCGGCTTCGATTTACTCAAAGATATGGAGCAATATGTGTCAACTCAGCATATCGCCATCAGCAAAATCGATGGCAGCATCGTCGGTGCTCCTGGTGCCAACACCAGGATTGAAATCGCTTACAAAAAGTGACGAAAGAACCCGTTTGAAATAGCCTTGTTGTTGACTCAAAGGGCTTTTTCAACAGGGCTAGGGCAAATCAGCCGGCGGCACCAACTGTAAATGAATAAGTTAAAACACCATTGCCAGATTTATACGTAGGGATTTAAGGTTGTGTCAGGTGTTGAGCCTGCCCTGTTGTCCTCTGATGCTGCAACTTCCTTTGGCGTTGAGCCCCACCAGACAAATACCTACGCTCTCGCCTTGGTATGCTTTTGCCCCTTGATTGCACTAGCTATCCATGGCCCAATAGCCTGAATTTCATCATAAAAGTACCGCCTTGCAGTCTTTAGTCCAGCAGCTTCGCCATTTTGGCAATCGCACCATGCTCAGCATCTTTTTGTTTGGCATTGCCTCTGGCTTTCCCTGGGTCATGATTGGCTCGGTAATGTCGGCCTGGCTCAAAGACGCCGGTCTTACCCGCTCTGCGATTGGCTATTTCAGCGCGGTCTTTGCGGTGTATTCGGTGAATTTTCTATGGTCTCCCTTACTGGATAGGGTGCGACTGCCGTTTATAGGAAAGGGCCTAGGACAAAGACGCAGTTGGATCTTCAGCATGCAAATGCTGATTTGCCTGGGTTGCTTCGGCTTGTCGGTGGTGGACCCCACCCAAACCCTGACCCTGGCCGGTTTGCTTGCTCTTGGTATCGCTTTATCGTCTGCCACTCAGGATATGGCGATCGATGCCTACCGTATCGAAAGTGTGGATCCCGAGCATAGCGAGCGTCAGTCCACCGCAGCAGCGATGGCCACTTCCGGTTGGTGGACGGGCTACGCCGGCCTTGGTGCCATTCCCTTTTTTGTGGCCGATATCTCAGGCTGGGCCTGGCCGGACATTTATCAGGTGCTGGCGGCGATGATGCTATTGATAAGCCTGGGTGTGTGGATCGCCACAGAGCCGCCGTCGTACCGCGAACAGCAATATGGTCAGGCGCAGGCCCATTACTTAAAGGCCATTGCCGGACAAGGACATCGCGCAGCCTTATTGTTGCTGGCACTTTCCTTAGCTATCGCCCTGTGCTTTTTCCAGGTCTTTGGTCCTCAGTTATTTACCCAACAGCTTTATGTAATAGCCGCTGTGGTGCTGTTATTGCTGGGCTTCACTCTGCATAGTATGGGCAAGCTATTGCGGGCGACACCGGCAGAGGAGATAAACATCCGTCCTGCCCATCGGATTATCACCTGGCTGCTGGTATCACTGGGTGAGCCGCTTCGCGATTTCTTTTCCCGTAACGGCATGCGCCTGGCGCTGGGGCTGCTGACTTTCGTGTTGCTGTTTAAGCTTGGCGAAGCCATCTTAGGCAGGATGAGCATTGTTTTTTATAAAGAAATTGGCTTTAGCAACGCCGATATCGGTACTTACTCCAAGCTGCTAACCTGGGGCGTTACGGTGGTTGCCTCAGCGATAAGCGGTCTGATCACCCTGCGTATTGGTATTATCAAAGGTTTGTTCTTAGGCGGGCTGGTAATGGCAGCCAGCAACTTGCTGTTTGCCTTGATGGCCAGTGTCGGGCCCAGTAAGCCGCTCCTTTTTGTGACCATCGTGGTGGACGGGTTTACCGCTGCCTGGGGTACCGTTGCCTTTATGGCGTTTATTTCGGTGCTGTGCAACCGCGCCTTTACCGCGAGTCAGTATGCGTTACTGGCCAGTGTTGCGACATTTGGTCGCACTACCTTGGGCGCCTACAGCGGGGTGTTGGTGGATGGTTTGGGGGGGAATTGGCAGTGGTTCTTCACGCTGACTGCCCTGATGGTGCTACCCAGTTTAGGGCTGCTTTACCTGATGCGTGACAAAATCCGTGCTATTGCCGGGGAGCGGGCATAGCCCCTCCCGTCCAAGCCCCAAAATGGCTCAGGTCACCACCACCCGGTTTCGCCCGCCTTCTTTGGCTTTATACAGGCCTTTGTCGGCTTGCTCCAGCCAGGCTCGGTGGTCCTTAAAGGACGCATTAAACTCACAAACGCCAACACTGATGGTAAAGCGGATCTGTTCGCCTTCATGCTCAGCGATAGTCTCTTCCACTGCTTTACGGATCCGTTCGGCAACCAACTCGGCTGCTTTGATATCGGTATCCGGCAGCAAAAGGGTAAATTCCTCGCCACCATAACGCCCGGCCAGATCCGTTTCGCGGATTAAGTCTTTGACTACTTTAGCCAAGGTACGGATAACCTGATCGCCAGTGGGATGGCCATAGGTATCATTGATCTTTTTGAAGTGATCGATATCCAGGATCACCAATGAAGACTTTCCCTGACTGCGCAAACAACGCTTATATTCCATCGCGCTGCACTCTTCCCAGTAACGTCTGTTATAGAGTCCGGTGAGGCCGTCTACCCGGCTGATTTTTTGCAATTGCTGATTGACGGCAGCCAGACGCTGTTTGCTGATCACCTCGTCGGTAACGTCATAAACCACCACACAAAGGTGCTCGATCTCGCCGGAAAGGGAGGGCAGAGGAAACAGCGTGACGTTCTGGTACATAAACTCGGTGGCACTGGTCACCGGACGATAGCTGGCAAAACGGAACAGAAAAGGTCGTTGTTCCCAAATCACGAAGGCCGGACTTTTGAGTTTAAATACCGGATCGGTCTTTTGCCGGAACCATTCCTGGTCAATTTCAGGAAAGAATTCAAACACACTCTTGCCACGGATTTGGCTGGGTAGAATGCCACTGTGGTTATGCATAAACTCATTCCACAGCTTAACTTCGAACTGACGATTCAGCACCACAATGCCTACTTCGATGGAGCCCATTAATTCCATCTGCCAATGGAAATCTTCCAAATCGGCTTTTTGTAAATTATCCATCAGGCTCCCTCACTCAGGCTGACCAACTTTTCAAACATCACGTCCATCGAGTCTTTGGGGAAGAGTAACAACAGATCGAAGTTAATATCGTGATTCTCGATGCTATAGCCGATCTCAATGGCCACGATCTGCCGCCATTTTGATACGCTGTTTTTAATCAGCTGGTCTAAATCACAGTGGCGTCCGAGAATGATGGGGTGATTCTGACTGAACCTGACGTTGAGTTGGTCTGCCAGCGCATTCAAACAGGCACCAATCAGGATATTGGAGACATCCATCAACGCCTCTATTTCCTGCTGTTCACTCAAGCCGCTGTTGTTGTATTTGAGTAATTTCACCAGGCTGGCGAAGTTGGTTTCGTTGAAAATAACCAGCGCCTCACCATTGATGCCGGCACTGATAAAGCCCTGGGAGACCGCTGACACATAGGTCTTATGCTGGATCTCAGCAATGGCCATACGCAGTTCACTGCTTTCAATCAGATTCACATTAGGGATCGGCAAATTAATAAATTCGCCGAGCAGCTGAGCCAAACGTTCGCCGGCTTGCCCCATGGCCACGTTGGCCATTTCCCGGTAGGCGTCCATGGCATCCAGATTGGTTAAAGGTTGCTGTTCATCAACCTCACGGCCGCCACCGCCCCCCGCATGAATACCAAACTGCACCAGCAGTTCGTTGAGCTTTTCTGAATCGACCGGCTTGGCAATAAAATCCAGCGCGCCCATGGCCTTCATACGGTTACGAGCTTCAGCTTGAACATCACCGGAGACCACAATCACCATGGTCGGCAAATCCTGTGCACGGATCTGTTCCATGGTCTGGTAGCCATCGAGCACCGGCATATTCAAATCGAGGAAGGTCAGGTCAACTGTGCCCTGACGAATAAGAGCAAGGGCCTGCTCACCGTTTTCCGCATAATGCAGATTCACATCCCAATCCTTGGGAATCGATCTGGCCATTTGCCGCCTGGCAAAACTTGAGTCGTCACAGATCAGAACGTTCAGGCTCATCTTGACCTCTTACACCTTAAACCGCCACCGGCGCCTTGATATGGGGATGGGCTTGGTAACCCACTAACTCAAAGTCTTCGAATTTGAAACCGAAAATATCTTTTACCTGTGGATTGATCTTCATCTGCGGCGCCGGAAACGGCTCACGACTCAGTTGCAATTTTGCCTGGTCCAGATGATTCAGATACAAATGCACATCGCCAAAGGTATGTACAAAATCTCCTGGCTGCAAATCACAAACTTGGGCCACCATCATGGTCAGCAAAGCATAGCTGGCAATGTTAAAAGGTACCCCTAAAAACACATCGGCGCTGCGCTGATAAAGCTGGCAGGAGAGCTTCCCGTCAAGCACATAGAATTGGAACAGGGTATGGCAAGGCGGCAAGGCCTGGCGTCCGGCGGCGGCATTGTCTTTGGGAGAGAGACGGGAATCAGGAAGTACCGCTGGATTCCAGGCGCTGACCAAAAGCCGACGTGAATCCGGATTGGCTTTAATTTGCGCAATCACATCACTGATTTGGTCAATCACTTCGCCATTGGGACCTTCCCAACTGCGCCATTGCTTGCCGTACACCGGGCCGAGCTCACCCTCTTCAGTGGCCCACTCATCCCAGATACTGACGCCGTTTTCCTTCAGATAGGCGATATTGGTTTCGCCCTGCAAAAACCATAACAGCTCGTGAATAATGGAGCGAAGATGGCATTTTTTGGTGGTCACTAACGGGAAGCCCTGTGACAAATCAAAACGCATTTGATGACCAAACAGGCTCAAGGTACCGGTACCGGTTCTGTCTTCTTTGCGGGTGCCGTGCTCCAGCACCTGACGCATTAAACTGAGATATTGCTGCATGTTATTTTTTTACTTGTTGCTTGCGGTAAGCTCTGATTATCAATATGAAGCCTATCAAAATCATCGGCAAGCATAAAAGCTGCCCCTGCGACATCAAACCACTGTAAAGACCAATGTGGGCGTCGGGTTCACGGAAAAATTCAACGATAAATCTGAAGCTTCCGTATCCCAGCAGGAACAATCCTGAGATTGCGCCAACCGGTCTGCTTTTGGCTGAAAATACCCACAGAATAAGAAACAGCACCAAGCCTTCCAGGAAGAATTCATATAACTGGGAAGGATGACGCGGCAGCGGACCGGCACCAGGGAAAAGCACTGCCCAGGGTACATCGGTGGTGCGTCCCCACAACTCGGCATTGATAAAGTTACCGATGCGACCAGCACCTAAGCCAATGGGTACCAATGGCGCCACAAAATCCCCCACCTGTAACAAGGTGGTATTGGTTTTGCGTGCAAACCACCATAAGGCGGCGATCACCCCAAGCAGTCCACCGTGGAACGACATGCCACCAGTCCAAATCTTAAATAAGTACAAGGGATCGCTAAGGAAATATTCAAACTGGTAGAAAAAGACATAGCCTAAACGCCCCCCTACAATCACACCCAAAAAGGCATAGAACATCAAATCGCTAAGCTGTTCTTTATTCCAGGAAGTGCGACTTAATCTGGTGCTGGCCAGCCACCAGGCGGCCACAAAACCGACCAGATACATCAGACCGTACCAGCGCAAACTGACTGGTCCGACACTGAAAATCACCGGGTCAATCTGGGGAAACTGCAAATACTCTGTCATTCAATCCTATTCCTAACATCGCCGACAACACGGCTAGCTTAAAAACATGCGTAAGCTCACCAGCACTAAAAAGCTGGCGAATATCTTTTTCAGGGTTTGGGTGGGCAGCCTCTGGCTCATTTTGGCGCCCTTATTCGCCGCCAGCATAGAGGTACTGACAATGGCCAGGGTTGCCGGCAAAAACACATATCCCAGGCTCCAGGGGGGCAAATGGTCATTGTGCCAACCAGCCAGCACAAAACTGGCCGTGCCAAACAGGGCGATTACCATACCACAGGCGGCGGCACAGCCAATGGCAATCTTCATACAAACACGAAACCAGACCAGGGCAGGCACCAGTAAAGCACCGCCCCCAATCCCCAGGAGAGCGGAGAGATTGCCGGTGATCAATCCAACGATTACCAATTTGCCATTCCCCAGGCGGGCATCAGAGACCCGGTTACGACCAAATGCCATACGCAGCGCCAGGAACATCACCAATGCGGCGAAGATATTTTTAAGGGTCTCTCCGGGAAGCAAAACCGCCACCTGTGCACCACTGATGGCACCAATGGCAATGCCGATGGCACACACCAGGAAAATCTGCCAATCCAGATTACCCAGGCGCCAATGGGCTAAAAAGGAAGACAAGCCGGTAAAGATAATGGTGGATAAGGAGGTGGCCACTGACATCGGCATCACCAGATCCAAAGGTAAGTGCAATACGGTTTGCAACAGATACATAAGCGCCGGCACGATAATCAGGCCACCGCCAATACCCAATAATCCCGCCATATAGCCCGCTATTGCACCGAGCACTATGCAGCAGAAAATCAGGATAGTGAATGGTTCCATCAACAAGCCTCTTTCTGGTTGGCCACGATCAGGGCTATTTTCCTGCCCTGACCAAGCCACCCAAACCCAGGGCTTCCAGATGGCGATTAATACGGTTTCGTACTTGCTGGGGTTGCTCCATCTCCAGCACTTCATCAAGTAATACCCTGGCATCGACCAGGCTCAGGCTGCGGATCACCCATTTCACTTTGGCCAGGCTGAAACTATTCATGCTCAGTTTGCGATAACCCATGGCCAAAAGCAGGATCACCCCACCCGGTTCACTCGCTAATTCACCACAGAGGGTGACCGGTTTGCCCAAGCGCAGGCAATCATCACAGATTTGCTTAAGCGCCCTGAGCACCGCAGGATGGTAACTGTCATATAAGCCCGACACCCGGGCGTTGTTACGATCCACCGCCAGCAGATATTGGGTCAGGTCATTACTACCAATGGAGAAAAAGTCCACCTTAGCTGCCAGTTGTGGCATTTGGTAAAGCACGGCGGGCACTTCCAGCATCACCCCCACTTCAGGCATGGCCAGGCTTTGTCCCTGCTGCATGGCTTCCTCTGCCACCTCATAGTAAGCCTGGCGAATAAGGCGTTTTGCCTCACTTACCTCATTCACTGAGGTGATCATGGGTAACATGATTTTAAGGTTGTCCAGCCCCAGGCTGGCGCGCAGCATCGCGCGCACCTGCACCAGAAATATTTCAGGGTGATCCAGGGTCAGGCGAATACCGCGCCAGCCAAGAAACGGGTTTTCTTCCGTCACCGGGAAGTACGGCAACGGTTTATCGCCCCCCACATCCAAGGTGCGCATCGTGATAGATTTGCCGGGATTAGTCTCCAGCATGGCGCGATACATTTTGCACTGCTCCTGCTCGGAGGGAAAACGCTCACGCATCATAAAGGGCACTTCGGTACGATACAGACCGACCCCATCACCCAAACCGCTGTTGCAGCCCTCTAACTCTGCTGACAGACCGGCATTGATAAGCAGCTCCACCGCTACCCCATCCTGGGTTTGGGCAGGCAGTGCCGCCTGCTCTTGCAGTAAACCAAAGAGTTCCCGCTCTTCATCGATAAGCTGCTGGAATTCGTGTTTTATATTGGGATTAGGGGAAACAATCACTTCACCGGAATAGCCATCCAGTAAGATGTCTTTGCCGCCCAGCAGCGACAACGGCACATCGGTCAGTCCCATCACCGCCGGCAGGCCTATAGCGCGAGCCAGGATAGCGGCATGAGAGTTATTCGAGCCGCGCATGGAAATAATGCCCTTGAGGCGCTCTGCTGGGAACTCTGCCAGCATCGAGGCACTCACCTCTTCGGCAACCAAAATAGCCTGCTCCGGGATCGATGCTTTGGCAGCAGTCGGCGGCATAAGATGACCAAGCACCCGGTTGCCCAGGTCCTCCACATCCACTGCGCGCTCCTGCATATATGGGTCTTCCATGGAGCGAAACTGATTGGCGTAATGTTCCACCACCATTTTCAGGGAAGATGCCGCATCCCAGCCACTGTGGATCTTTTCTTCCACTTCATGACCCAAACTGTTGGCATCTAACAGATGCTGATACAGCTGAAATATGGCCAAGACGTCCTCGGGGACTTCACCCTGCATACGGTCAGAGAGGAGATCCACTTCTGCACGGGTTTTCTTCACTGCCTCGCGGTAGAGCGTCACCTCTTTGGCACTTTGTGTGCTGCGCTTTAAGATCTGGTTGCGTAAATTGAATTTAAGGTGCGGTACAAAACCTTCACCGATGGCCAGACCGTTAGCACCGGGCACGCCCCGCAAGGATTTTTGCCAGAGCCGTTTGGTGAGATCATCGGTAAGGTTTAGCGCTCCCCTGGCCTCGGCATGCGCAATTTCCAGGGCGATTTGCGCCGCCAGGGTCACCAGGAAGGCTTCTTCATCTTCACTGAAACGGCGTTTACGCTTCTGCTGAACCGTTAGCACCCCCAACACCTTTCTCTGGTGAATAATGGGGCTGCCCATAAAGGCGTGATAGTTTTCTTCTTTTACTTCCGGGTAATGCTTGAATCTGGGATGAGACTGAGCATCCTGAATATTGATGGGCTCTTCACGCTGCCCTATCCAACCGATAAGGCCTTCTGAAAAACCGATAGAAACCTTGCCAATGGCGTCCTTGGAAAGCCCCTCAGTGGCCATCAGCAAAAAGTGTTGTTTTTCGTAATTGGCCAGGTAGATAGTACAACAATCTACCTTCATCGCTTCCTGCAAACGCTTAGCCAACACCGCAAGGGCCTCATCCAGATTTTGTATCTGGTTGACTTCCTGGACGATGCGCTTGAGTTGGGTAAGCATGGTCTATGGCGCCTCAGTTCCTGCGACGACGTCTGGGTTTTTGGTTAAGCATAGGCTGCTGCTGGACATGGGTCGGCATAGCCAATGGCATAAACTCTTTCATAACCCGACGATAAACGTCGCGCTTGAAAGACACCACATTGCGTACCGGATACCAGTAGCTCACCCAACGCCAGTCATCAAACTCCGGATGACCGGAATGGAGCAAATTCACATCTTGCTCATCGCACGTGAGTTGCAGCAGAAACCACTTTTGCTTCTGACCGATACAAACAGGGTCACTGCCCTGCCTGATCAGGCGCTTGGGTAGCTTATACCGCACCCAATTCTTGGTTACCCCAAGAATCTCCACGTCGTGAGGTTTGAGTCCCACTTCCTCGTGAAGTTCTCTATACATTGCCTGTTCGGCAGTTTCACCTTGGTCTATTCCACCTTGCGGAAACTGCCAGGAATGTTGGCCATAGCGTCTTGCCCAAAATACCTGCCCTATCCTGTTGCAAATCACTATGCCGACATTCGCTCGGAATCCTTCGGCATCAATCACGTAGACCCCCGGGCATATAGCACCCCCACCTGACCGCCTTCTTATTTGGCCGCTGGAACAAAGGTTGTCCGGCGTTGTTGAGATTTTTAGCCAAATTAAGTTAACGCTGGTCGTGGGTGCCCTTTAGTTCTTTTATAGCTTTGCATTCTTCCATAAACTATTGTGCTTTCAAAGCATTAAACCAGCTAATAATTTGTCAGTCCCAAGCCTATGGCGCGCAATCTACGGCCATGTCATAAAAATGTTTGGGGTGTTTGGCCATGGATTTCGGTCGTTACTAAAAGGTGTCACGGAAACAAGCAATGAAAAGTCCCCATTGGAATCTGATTTTTGCCGGAACCAGTCTGTTTTATTTAATCAGTCTGACTTATCGCCCCTACCCACTCGATTTTCTGTTTAAGGCCCTGCCCATCCTTTGGTTGATGCTGTTGGTCGCCCGCAACGCGCAAAACAACAAGCACCTGCTTCTGTTGGCCCTGGGTTTTTCTGCCTGTGGTGACATTTTGTTGGCCTTACCGCTGGCGCAGGGATTTCTCTTAGGGTTGGGCGCATTCCTGTTGGCCCAGCTCACCTATTTCATCAACTTTATGCGTTTTCGCCATTGGCAAGGCTGGAAGATAGCTCCCCTGACGGCAGTGGCTGTATTCGCCCTGTTGATGCTAAGCCAGCTGTTACCCCAATTGGACAGCATGCGCTTACCCGTATTGATTTATATGTTGGTAATTTGCGCCATGGCCAGCGGCGCCATCCTTGCCTATAAATCCAACCCCTGGCTGCTACTCGGTGCTGCCAGCTTCCTGCTCTCTGATGCACTGCTGGCCTGGAATTATTTTATTCAGCCCTTCGACGCTGCCGATCATGCCGTCATGCTGACCTACTATCTGGCACAATTCGGTCTGGTAAACGGTGCTTTGCGTTTACGAGCATGAAACCTATACAGCCAGCCAACTGCCCACCCGCCAGCGTCGATGAACTGCTTGCACGCGCCCATGCGCTGGCCGGCTTAAGCCTGGGCGAGCTGGCTGACCTTGCCAGCATTGCTACCCCACAGGATCTGCGTCGCCACAAAGGCTGGAGTGGACAGCTTCTGGAATTGTGGCTCGGAGCCCAGGCCGGTTCGAAACCTCAACAAGATTTTCCGCAACTGGGTGTGGAGCTTAAAACCCTGCCTATCGACGAACAGGGAAGACCGCTGGAAACCACCTACGTCTGTTATGCCCCGCTAACCGGGATTGCCGGACTGACTTGGGAAACCTCGAACGTGCGCAATAAGTTATCTCAGGTGTGTTGGATCCCTATCGAAGCCAGTCGTCATATTCCACCCGCTCAGCGCAGAGTGGCAACGGCATTTCTATGGTCTCCCTGTGCGCAAGAAGAGCGTCTGCTGCGTCAGGATTGGGAGGAACTAATGGATTTGATTGCCCTGGGCCAGATAGAAAACATCAGTGCCCGCCATGGGCAAGTGTTGCAACTTCGCCCCAAAGCCGCCGATGGTAGCGCCCTGACCCAAGCGGTAGGCACTGACGGCCAATTCATTATGACCCGACCACGAGGCTTCTACCTGAAAAAGCCCTTCACCCAATCCCTGTTGAATCAGGCGTTTTGCTGATCTTGTAACTTCCGGCTTGCAAGGCCGTCAGTATGTGCTAAATCCTTGTTATCCATAAAAAATCGAAAATATCTGTGACCCTTTCAGAATTCACACAATTTTTAGGCTGGTGCACGGCCATTCATCTGGGATTGCTGGTATTCAGTGCCCTGATGTTGACCCTGTGTAAAAATTGGGTTGCTGACTATCATAGCCGACTGTTCAATTTGGATAAGTCACAACTGCCATTGGTTTACCTGCAGTTTCTGGCGCTTTACAAACTCTTTTGGCTGTTTTTCAACTTGGTGCCCTACTTGGTCTTACGGCACATGATTAGCTAAATGGAAAAACCATGGATCCTACCGCCAGCCTAGACGATAAAAACCGCAGCAGTTACGAATTAAACAAGCGCGAGATGTTTGATGGTATGCGTGCATACCATCATTCAGAGCATCAGCATAAGCGGGATGCACTCAACTTTCTGCGTTCTGTGCTGACTGTCAGTGCGGGAGTATACGGGGTCATTATCGGCTCGTTCTTTACGCCGGAATTCAACATTCAATATGCCCAATGGCTGGCTTGGGGCATGCTGTTGATGGTGGCGTTAGTCACTTACAGTACAGTCAGCAACGCCAATGACAAGATTGAGGCCGACCATCAGGTGTATGCCAATTTCGGCGAAGAGTACACCCGCTTCTGCCTGATCCTGGGGCTGCATCAGAAAGTGAAGGTCGGGGAAACAGAGATTGCAGCGAAGCATATCAGTCCCAGTGCCCCTATAGGTCGCGGCCAGGGGTATAAGAAGACCCAAAATATTATTACCAGTCAGGGGATTGGCGTTGTGCTGATTGCACTGGTACTCAGCCTGCTGATTACGTTAATAGAAACCTAGGGTAGTTTCAGGTCGTCTTGCGGATCCTGGGCCTTTTCATCTTTGGCCATTTGCTGAATGTACTTAACAAACATATTGGAGAGGAACTTCTCCGAATCAAACCCCAATCGTCTGGCCACGGCTGACACTTTCACATCACTATGCATCAGCACGTTCTTGGCGTACTCCAAGCGGTAATGGAAAACGAAAGCCCGAAAGTTGCGGTTGAGTAACTTATGAGTGGCTACCGCGAGAACATTAGGATCCACCCCCGCCACAGTGGAAAATTCGCGAATGCGCAGGCCAATATGCTTGTAGGCTTTGTGCTCAATCAGGGCCTTTTCCGCCCGTGCCAGGGTGTCACGCAGCAGGCTGTCGCTAAAGTTATTTTTCTTTAGCAAGGCATAGTTAATGGGTGATGGTGAATAGCTGCGACGTTCGGTCATCACCCAGCACAATAAGGTAAATAAAAGGTAGTAACTGACATTACTCAGACTACGCCAACTGGCCAGAGGCAACAGGTTAAAGGCTACCAGCAGGGTGAGTACCAGCCCAACGAACGCCAGAGTGATCAGGCCTCCAAAGGCTTTCATGGCCGCTGACATCCGGTAAAACTGCACATCCACCACCTGCTCCGACAGGTGTGTGTCATAGTCAGCAATCCGTTGCTCAACAACGATGGCGACATACAGCACCATAAAATGCACCAGCGCCGCCAGCGCATAGACTGGCCACCACTGCCCCAGTTGTCCCAGCACCGGACCATGCAACAAGGTGGATTTTAGCTCCGTGCTAAACAACAGCATGGGTATTTGAGCGGCCATGGCAATGATGGCAGGCAGCCAGATCAGCAAGGGATTAAAACGCTGTCGCTCCAGCATCAGGCGGGCAATGGCAATGGATAGCAAGGTGGCAATCACCACCGGCATGCAGCTAAAGGTCCCCACCAGAAAATACCATTGGGGAGAGGCATCAAAGGCCAGCAACAGTTCATCCACCAGCAAGATTGGGGTGAACAATAAGGCCAGGAACAACTCCTTGGCATGGGGCATCAGGTCATAACGTGCCCACATCAGCATCAGTGGTGCCAACCACAATGCCAGCGATGCCACTAGCAATGTTTGGTAAGGAGTAAAGGACGCCATCAATCGCCCGCTGTTATTTCCAATAAGGTTCGAGTTTTAACGCGACTTTGCGACTTTGCTCCATGACCGCCAACAGGTGGGAAAACTTATCTTTTATCCACCCATGCAACTCCTGTTTATCCTCCACATCGGCCACTTCCAGCTCGGCTTTTAACAATGACAGAATCCTCAGTTCTTCTATACCATCGAGAATATCCAGCCACGGAGCCCTGAACTGGTCACGATGATCCTGACTGAAGAGCCCGGCCAAAAACAAGCCGTTAAACAAGGTCTGCTTTAACAGCGGCTCGTTGGCCAGATAATTCTGAGCGTTAAGTTTTTTGCGCCTGGGCATACTTTGACTGATGTTAAACCAGCCTTGCGCCAACCATCCCCTGGCATGCTCCATCACGGGGGACTGCCAGCCTTGCCCAACGTTACGCCAAGGCTTATCCAGGGTCATCAACGCCAATTCCAGTTGCAGGCGGACATTTTGTTTATTCAGGATCAACTCATCTGGCTTATTTTGCAGCACCAAACCTTCATGACGCCCCCGCAAATAGCTGAGTAAATCCTCACTCTTACCAAGGCGCTTTCTGAAGGGCCCCTTGCGAGAGCGCAACTCTTTGATGCCAAGCAGGGTTTCCACCCAATACCAATCATTGAGCAGAGCAATCAAGCGGGTCTGTAGATTCAGCAATTGGTCACACTGCAGTAGCGGTAAATACAGGCTGATAGCCTGACACACCATCTGAATGCCAGTTCTTACCCCACCTAAGGCTTTGGGCTTCTGGGTATCAAAATAACATTGTTCATGATACTGCCAATGGGAAAGGCCATAATGCATGGCTTTACAAAAGGCATCTTCCACTGTGCCAGACTCATCCAGTGGCAGAAAATCAGGCAACCCCCTGGGTTGAAGCTGATCGCCACCAAGTAACATATAGCCACGGGCCGCTTTACTTAAAATACCCAGTCGCACGGGCAGCACATCAATGAGTTTGAGTCCCAACTCGTAAAGAATGCGCGGCTCTCCGGCTTGCAGTTCCAGTTCCACCTCATACAGCGGCTGCTGATGATCTTCGGTCGCCACCTGGCCCTTGTCGATAACCAGCTCAACCTGCTCATTTTCAGACAGCTTCAAATCGTAGGCGCGGCGCAAAAAGTGCGTGGTGAAAAGCGGTTTAATCTCTTCCTGCAGCTGTCCCACCGACACCCCGGCAGGCCAAATTTGTGCATCGAATAAGGTTAAATCCGGGTGTTGGTCCGCTAACTCAATATTGTACTCTGGCCGACTATGCAGGCCGCCCGCTTCTACACCCGCGGTTTTTAAGGTCTGCTGGAAATGGCCGTCGCGGCCGCGCACACGAAACCCCATATCCATCGCTCTGAGCTTCTTATCCGGGGTGTCGAAATAGCGGTTAATCAAGGCCATTTGCCTGGGTTCAACCTGCTGAGAGAGTTGCGGTAGCAGCTGTGCTTCCACTTGTGCCGCAGCGTCAATATCTGCGCAAACCAGTAGTTTTAATTCGGTTTCGGTTGCCATCTCTACAAGATGCTTATGGGATAAAAACGCCACATTACCCCCATGGCCCCTGGTTGGCAATTGGCGTTGCCGCCTTAAGCTTCAGAAACCGCCTATTTCACAAGCACTTGCCTTTGAACTTGGCTCGCCCTACCATCTAGTGAATTGCCAGCCATGTCTTGTCTAACATGTTGAAAAATCTGTTCATCGTCTTGTTGTTGTCACTTAGTGCTGTGTTAGCTGCCGGCAGTGTTTCTGCCCAGGAGCCTGCTACAGAAGGCAAGACTATGTATATTACCGATGACCTTTATACCTTCCTGCATGCCGGTCCAGGCCGAAATTACCGGATTTTGGGTTCGGTGGTCGCTGGTAGCAAAGTGACACAATTGCAACGGGATGAGCAGGAAGGCTTTGTCGAGATTATTGATGATAAGCAGCGCTCCGGATGGGTCGATGGGCGCTTTGTCAGCGACGAACCTTCGGTCAGGGAAAGCGTACCTGAATTGCGTCAGGCCCTGCAGAAAGCCAATCAGGATCTCAACGCTGAAAGAGCGCAGACCGAACCGTTGAAACAACAAATTGCCAATTTGCAGTCCTCCAATCAGCAGTTATTGTCCAGGATACAGCAGATGCAACAAGAACAAATTGAGCTTGAGCGCCAGTTGGATCATAAAGAAGGTAAGGTGCAAATTGAGTGGTTGACCCGCGGCGGCATTATTGGCCTGGCCGGTATCATTTTGGGCGTCATCATTATGCTTATCCCGCGTAAGCGAAAGCGTAACGATGCCTGGATGTAGCTGCGCTTAAATAGTGTAAAGCTCGGTTAACAGCATCGCCTTCCCTACTTCCCCAGCCCGGTCTTTACCGGGCTTTTTTGTTTCACCATGCTAGGTCCAGCATTCTTTGCTAGTGTCAAAGAAGCATCTTGCTCTGCAACGGTGGTTTAGCGGCCATAAGAACGGCCGAAACAGGACCGACCAGAGAGCAGGCTGGGCCCCGTATTCGGGGCCTATTCACAGGGTGATTTATAGCAGGATAAATGCGGACTGTATTTTGTATACAATCTACCATTATTGCGATTATACTCCGCGAAAATTTCCCGATGAACGCGGTCAAAAGACCGCAGAAAACGCAACAATGCTGGCCAAGCCCCTCCCGTCAGGCGGGCGTTGCTTTTGGCCGTGATCTCGAATGTGGAGTGGGTTTGCCATGTTTAAAGCCAGTGTTCTTCTGAACAATCAGTACCAGTTGCCGTCGCTGTCCGAATTGCCGGCCATCATCAGCAATAACTATATCGTCGACGAAAATGCCTATCTGAATGAGCTGATTAGTCTTATTCCCCAAGAGCAGGACACCATGGAAAGCCTACGCCTGGAGGCCACGCGTCTGGTGCAGGCCGTGCGTAAGGAAGCCAAGGGCGGAGATGGCATCGATGCCTTCCTGCAGCAATACAGCCTGGATACCAATGAGGGCGTGATCCTCATGTGTCTGGCCGAAGCCCTGCTGCGTATCCCTGATGCCGGCACCGCCGATGCACTGATCAAAGACAAGTTATCCGGTGCTGACTGGCGTAGCCACCTCAAACAAAGCGATTCGCTGTTGGTGAATGCGTCCACCTGGGGTTTGATGCTGACCGGCAAATTGTTCCATCTGGACAAACCGGCCAATGCTGACAGTGAGAATGTGCTGGATAAACTGGTGTCTCGTCTTGGCGAACCCGTGGTGCGTAAGGCCATGTATGCGGCCATGAAGATCATGGGTCAGCAGTTCGTGCTTGGTCGCACTATCGAAGAGGCGCTCAAAGCCAGTCGCAAACAACGTAAAACTGGCTACACCCATTCTTACGATATGCTTGGTGAAGCGGCATTGACCGCCGATGATGCGCAGAAGTATTTCGATGCCTATGCCAACGCCATCGAGGCCATTGGCAAAGAGAGCTTTGAAGGCGAATATCCTTCACGCCCCACTATTTCCATTAAGTTGTCAGCCCTGCATCCACGCTATGAAGTGGCCAATGAAGATCGCGTCATGACCGAGATGGCCGATTCGGTGATCAAACTGGTGGCCCTGGCCCGTCAACATAATGTGGGCGTGAATATTGACGCCGAGGAAGCCGATCGACTGGAGCTTTCTTTAAAACTGATTGAAAAGGTTTATCGCAGCGAGCAGATCAAAGGCTGGGGCATGCTGGGTATTGTGGTCCAGGCCTACTCCAAGCGCGCCTTGCCGGTGCTGATGTGGATCACCCAGTTGGCCAAAGATCAAGGCGACACCATTCCGGTACGTTTGGTCAAAGGGGCTTATTGGGATTCTGAGGTCAAGCTGTGCCAACAGATGGGCATCGAGGGCTACCCGGTATTTACCCGCAAGGCCAGCACCGATGTCAGCTATCTGGCCTGCGCCAGATACCTGCTCAGCGAACACACGGCCGGCCACATTTACCCCATGTTTGCCACCCACAACGCGCACACTGTGACCGCCATTCGCCGCTTGGCCAGTAGCCGTGACTTTGAGTTCCAGCGTCTGCACGGCATGGGTGAAGAACTCTATGATTGTCTGTTAGCCGACAATCCCGGTATGAACGTGCGTATATATGCGCCTGTGGGCGCCCACCGTGACTTGCTGCCCTATCTGGTGCGTCGCCTGTTGGAAAACGGTGCTAACAGCTCTTTTGTGCATAAACTGGTGGATCCCGATACTCCAGTAGAGAGCCTGGTCAGCCATCCGCTGGAAAGCCTGCAACACTTGCCAAGCCTGGCCAATGACAAGATCCCATTGCCTGGCAATATTTATGTTAATCGTAAAAATTCCATGGGGACTAACCTGCATATCCAGTCCATGTACGACCCCTTCATGGACAAAGTAAAAGCCTTTGAAGGGCATCAATGGCAGGCAGGTCCCATCGTGCGCGGCAAGTCCCTGCAAACCAGCAATGTACAGCCGGTCGTGTCACCGCAAATCCATCAGCAGCAAGTGGGCTCTATTCACTGGGCTGATGAGGCTGCCATTAAGCAAGCCATCGATGCCGCCGTAGACGCATTCCCCAACTGGAGCCGCAGCTCCGTAGAAATGCGCGCGACCGCCTTGGAGAAATTGGCTGATCTGATGGAAGAGCACAAGCATGAGCTGATCGCCTTGTGCACCCTGGAAGCCGGCAAACTGTTGCAAGATGGTATTGACGAAGTGCGTGAAGCAGTGGATTTCTGCCGTTACTACGCCCAGGAAGCCCGCAAGCTGTTTGCTTACCATGGTCCTTTGGTTGGTCCTACCGGCGAGCTCAACGAACTCTTCGTACAAGGCCGTGGTGTATTCGTCTGTATCAGCCCCTGGAATTTCCCGCTGGCCATTTTTGCCGGCCAGATCGTGGCCGCTCTGGTAACGGGTAATACTGTGATTGCCAAACCGGCGGAGCAAACCAGTCTTATTGCCCATCGCGCTGTGCAGTTGATGCTGCAAGCCGGGATCCCGGCCGATGTCATTCAATTGCTGCCCGGCAAAGGCAGTGAGATTGGTCCTTTGCTGACCTCAGACAACCGTATCACCGGCGTCTGTTTTACCGGCAGCACCGATACCGCAAAAGCCATTAACCGCTCCTTGGCAGAGCGTGACGGCGCCATTGCCACACTGATTGCCGAAACCGGCGGTCAGAACGCCATGATCGTAGACAGCACTGCACTGCCCGAGCAGGTGGTCAAAGATGCGGTAACTTCTGCCTTTATGAGCGCCGGTCAGCGCTGTTCCGCCCTTCGCGTGCTATACGTGCAGGAAGATGTAGCAGAGCGTGTGATTGAACTATTAAAAGGCGCTATGCAGGAATTGCATGTGGGCGATCCGATGCACTACAAAACGGATGTGGGTCCGGTCATCGATGCCAAAGCACAGGCCAATTTGCAGGACCATATCGACACCATCAGCCGTGAAGGCAAGTTGATTGCCAAAGCCCCGATGTCCGCACAAAGCAGCGATGGCAGCTTTATTTGCCCAACGGCCGTTGAAATAGACAGCATCCGTCGTTTGAGCAAAGAGCATTTTGGTCCCATCTTGCACGTCGTGCGCTATCAGGCCAAAGAGCTCAACAAGGTTATTAACGAGATCAATGCCACCAGCTTTGGGTTAACCCTGGGCATTCATACCCGCAATGAATCCCGTGCCGCCTACATCGCCGATATGGTCAATGTGGGCAACGTTTACATCAACCGTAACCAGATTGGTGCAGTGGTTGGCGTGCAACCTTTCGGTGGACAAGGGTTGTCCGGTACAGGTCCAAAAGCAGGTGGTCCGCACTACCTGGCCCGTTTTGTAACGGAGAAAACCCGTACCAACAACGTGACCGCCATAGGCGGCAATACCACGCTGCTAAGCTTAGGCGAGTAATAAAGCTCAACGTTAGAACGCCCGTTGCCTCTAGGCGATGGGCGTTTTTTATTTGCAGCTCTAAACGCCAGAGGTTAGAAATAAACAACAGCAGAGGATTTTCGAATACCATGCCTTCTATTGAACTGCTACTGACCTTTTCCCTGGCTTGCATACTGCTTAGTCTCTCGCCTGGCCCGTCCAATTTGTACATTATGGCCCGCAGCCTGTCGCAAGGTCATCAGGCCGGCATTGCCGCTGCGGGAGGATTAGCCATTGGCTCGCTGACCTATGTTGTGGCCACCGCATTGGGTTTAGCAGCCGTATTCAAATACTCTCCCCTTGCATACATCGGTTTAAAACTCGCCGGGGCAGCTTATCTGGTGTACCTGGGGTTTCAGTACCTTCGCGCCAAACCCGCTGATATCGACACACCAAAGCCACTGCGCCATTTATCGGTGCCGACCATATTCAGGCAAAGCCTGGTGGTAGAACTGACCAACCCAAAAACCGCACTGTTTTTCCTGGCTTTTTTGCCGCAATTTGTTCGGGATGACGCCGGCTCAGTGACCAGTCAATTGCTGGTATTGGGCTTGGTCTATGCCCTTATCGCGCTTTGCTGCGATCTCTTGGTGGCCATGCTATCCCATAAACTTGGCAAATGGCTGGCGGGCCACAGTAGTTTTGCCTATTGGCAGGACAAGCTATCTGGCGGGATCCTGCTGGCACTGGCAGCTTTTATTGTGGGTGAAGAGCTACAAAATACCTCACAAACCTCCTAAGCTATTGATCGCCTGCTAGAATTTTATCAATTTTGGTTTCCAATCACTCAAGGATGTTTTGCAGATGACTTCAAACACCATGACAAGCCTGCTTAATCTCAAGGCCAACCCCTGGTCTATGGGACTGGGTTTGGCGCTGGGCATGATTATCGGACTGACCCCCTTACTCAGTCTGCATAATCTGATTGTGCTGTTTATCGTGCTCTTTTTCAGGGTGCATTTACTCAGCGCCCTGTTCGGCTTTTTGCTGTTTTCACTTTTATCACCACTTTTTGCACAGACCATGGCATCCCTGGGGGAAAGCCTGCTGACCAATCCAGGCTACCAGGATTTGTGGACCGCTTTTTATAACAGCGCCTTGGGTCCTATCAGTCAGTTTAACCACACCCTGACCTTTGGCAGCCTGGTACTGTCATTGATGCTTTTCCCGGTGGTATTGGTGCTTGGCGCCTATGCGGCCAAACGCATGGTCGGTAACCACAAAGCAAAGGAGGCCTGAGATGAATCGTTGGATAAGAGTAAAGGGCCTGATTGCCTTTGTAATTATTGTTGGTTTGCTGGTTGCAGCTACCCTGATTTTTCGTGATCAATGGATCAAGATGGCGGTTGAAGAAGGGGGGGCTATTGCCCATGGCGCCGAAGTCAATGTGGACTCGGTCACTTCTACCCTGTCCCCCTTCCATGTAAAACTGCATGGAGTACAAATCACCGATCCGGCCAAGCCCACGCATAACAAGCTAACCGCAGAAGTGGTCAGCGCCGATGTGGAGCTAAGGCCGCTATTTAATAAAAAACTCATTGTCGACAAGCTGGTGGCCACCGGCCTTAAGTTTGACCAGCCCCGGGCGCGTCCAGGCAAGGTACTACGTGAGCCAGCGCCCAGCAATTTGCCAGATTTATCCACCTTGTTGCCAGATTTGTCGGCCTTACCCAGCGTTGATGAAATGCTGGCCAGTTCTCCGCTGAAAACCGACAAAGCGGTAGAGCAAGTGAAAAGCGCCTATCAAAAGCATCAAGCCAACTTAAAGCAGCAATATGAAGCACTTCCCAATAAGGAAAGCATCGAGGCTTATAAGGCTAAAATCGAAGAGTTGAAAAATACAGACTTCCAGAACCCTGCCGATCTGGCTAAGGCCAAGGAACGTTTCGACGCCCTCAAAGAAGAGCTGAAACAGGAAAAGGCCAAGATTGTCAGCTTCAAAGAAGCCGTGACCAGTGCCAAGCAGGAACTTGGCGAGGGACTTGCCGAGCTTAAAGCCGCGCCCGGCCAAGACTATGACCTGCTTAAATCTCTGGTGGGCGGCGATGTAGAAAGCATCAAATCTGTCAGCCAGGCCATGTTTGGCCCCAAAATCAACGCCTGGGCCGACCGCTTATTTGCCGCCTATGACATGCTGGCACCGGCCTTAGAAGCCACACAAGAAGAAGTCGTAGAGAATAGCGGCCCGGGTCGCTATATCGAGTTTACCGACACCCAACCACTACCCATGCTGCTGGTGCGTGAAGCCGAGATCTCCCTGTCCTGGCAGGAATATGCCCTCAATAGCCTGTGGCAGAATATCACCACCGAACACGAGCGCATAGGCAAGGCCACCACCTTCGTGCTCGATGCCCCGCAAAATCCGCTTTGGCAGTCCTTAAAGGTGGATGGTGACTTGTGGCTGGCAGAAGATGGCTTTAAAGGCGGACAACGCTGGAACCTCGCAGGGATTAAGTTAGCCGATATGCCGCTGATGAACAGTGAAAAACTCAAAGGTCAGTTGCAGCAGGCCGTTCTGGGCTCAAGCGGACAGCTGAAAATCGCTGCCAATCAGCTGGATGGCCAGGGGCAAATTCAGATGGCCGACTTGAAAATTCTGGCAGAGGGACAGAACAAGCTAACCCGCATTCTGGCCGACTCTTTGAATCAGCTCACCAGTTTGAATCTGAAAACCGGTATAGGCGGTAGTCTGGAAGCGCCAGATTTCTCTATTCGCTCAGATCTGGACAAGCAGTTAGGCGGGGCCTTATTGGCCGGATTAGGTGGCGAAGCCAAGGGCAAGCTGGATGAACTTAAGAGCCGTTTGAACGACAAAATCTCCGGCACCTTAGGAGAGCAGAATGCCAATTTGGAGCAATGGCTTAAATGGGATGAGCTGGCCGCCGGTAACCTTGGCAGTGTTGAAGACATGCTCAATGCCCAGCTTAAAGGCGCCATAGACAAAGAAAAAGACAAGCTTAAAGATAAGCTCAAAGGCAAGTTATTCGGCAACTGATGCCCGTTTTTGCCGACCTGGAGCAGTACCGTCAACTGGCTCACATGAGCCAGTTGTGCGGTTATCAGATTGCAACGTGGCAATCAGGCAATGACCATAAACCCACGCTGCTGCTGTTGCATGGGTTTCCCAGCGCATCCTGGGATTGGCATGACATCTGGCAACCCCTGTCCGAACATTTTCAGTTGCTGGCCCTGGATTTCCTCGGCTTTGGCCTCTCCGACAAACCCCACCCGCATCGCTACAGTCTGCTGGCGCAGGCAGATATTGTTGACGCCTTGCTAAAAAGCAAAAACATCGAAGATTGTCATGTGCTTGCCCACGACTACGGGGTATCAGTGGCACAGGAACTCTTGCTCAGACAGCAGCAGGGGCGGCTTGAATGTCGCCTCGACAGCATCACCTTTTTGAACGGCGGTCTGTTTGCCGAAGCACATCGACCACTTTTCACACAGACATTATTAAGAGGGGCGCTTGGCCCGCTGGTGGCCAAACTGTTGTCAAAGTCCAACTTGCGCAAAGGCTTCAACAAAATCTTTGCCAAGGCTACGCCGCCTGCATCAACCGATATTGATGCTATCTGGGCGCTACTTAACGAGAATAAGGGAAAAAGAGTGGTCCCGGCTTTGCTGGGTTACCTGAATGAGCGTTTCCAATATCGAGATCTATGGGTTGAAGCCATGCAGCAATGCCACACCCCCTTGGCCTTTATTAACGGACGGGAAGATCCTATTTCGGGAGAACATATGCGTGAGCGCTTTGTTGAACTCCTCCCCGGGCATAAAACGATTTCCTTAGCCACTGGCCACTACCCTCAGCTTGAAGCCCCTCAGCAAATGGTCGACGCGTTTTTAAAGTTAATAAAACCATTTACATCCGGGCCCCGTACGCGTTAAAACAGGCGCCCAATAATAACAGCAGGTGAGGATGACGTGACCGCAGCGATTTTGGCAATACTGGTAGGTCTGGGATTGTTGGTTTGGAGTGCAGATAAATTTGTCGAGGGTGCTTCTGCCACCGCTCGCCATTTGGGCATGCCGGCACTGCTGATTGGTATTGTGATCATCGGTTTTGGCACCTCTGCCCCTGAAATGGTGGTTTCCGCATTGGCCGCCTCCGACGGCAATCCAGGGCTGGCGCTGGGCAATGCGTATGGTTCCAATATCACCAATATTGCCCTTATTTTGGGCATGACAGCAGTGTTGGCACCTATTGCTGTGCAATCACAGATTATCCGCAAGGAATTCCCGATTCTATTAGGGGTTACCCTGCTGGCAGGGTGGCAGTTAATGGATGGCAATCTTGGCCGATTGGATGCATTGGTGTTAATTGGATTGCTGGTACTGCTGATGGGTTGGTCCATCGTTCAAGGTATACGCCAACGCTCAGACCATTTAAGTGCCGATGTAGATGCTGAACTCGCCAGCCATCCTCTGCCATTCAACAAAGCCATATTCTGGTTGTTGCTGGGATTGTTGGTGTTGGTTCTCAGTTCCCGCATCTTAGTCTGGGGGGCGGTTACCATTGCCCAGGATCTGGGGGTAAGCGACTTGGTTATCGGTCTGACCATCGTCGCTATCGGCACCTCTTTGCCGGAGCTGGCCTCATCCATTATGGCAGCCAAAAAAGGCGAACATGATCTTGCTCTGGGTAATGTGCTTGGTTCCAACCTCTTCAATACCCTGGCGGTGGTGGGGATTGCGGCCGGCATCCATCCCCTCGATGTTGCCCCGGAAGTATTGAGCCGAGATTGGATGGTGATGCTCGGACTCACTGTCATGCTGCTGGTAATGGGCATTGGTTTCAAAGGCCCCAGACGCATTAACCGCCTGGAAGGAGGGTTATTGCTTATGGCCTATATTGGTTACACCGGTTATCTGGGCTATCAAATCATCGGCGAATAAGGACACTCCATGTTCAAACTCTTCACCTTCGACAATGGCGCCATTCTGGAAATGGACAGTGATGGCTTGGGTCTGGAGCAGGCCATGGTCGATGCCCATTGGCTGGATGCCCAGGAGCCTGAAGAGGAGGAGCGGCTTCTGCTGCAACGATTCAGCCGCGTGGATCTGCCCGAGTTGGACGAGATGGAGGAAATCGAAGCCTCGGCCCGCTATTTCGTGGATCAGGCCGGCATCCATGTACACTCTCTGTTTCTCACCCAAAGTGAGGGTCGGCACCTGACCAGCTCGGTAGCCTGCATTTTGCAGCCCAACCGACTGATAACCATCCGTGACTGCGAGCTGGCAGACTTTCGCCTACTGCGTATGCGGGCGCGCAGAGGTCAGGTAGAAAGCAACAGCGCCGCTGAGCTACTGGTCACCTTGCTGGAACAGAAAGTCGAGAATCTGGCCGACAATTTGGAAGATATCCACCGGCGCCTGGAAAAAACCAGTTTTCTGGTGCTGGAAGAGGAAGGGTCAGATCTTGAAGAGGCTATTGCCCAGCTCGCTAAGTCAGAAGACAGCAACGGTAAAATCCGTCTGTGTTTGATGGACACCCAACGGGCTATCTCCTTTTTGTTGCGGCACCTGCGCGAGGCGCCGGAGTTGCAGGAATCCTGTCGCGAAATCATGCGCGACATTGAAACCCTGATGTCACACACCACGTTTTTGTTCGACAAAATCAACTTCTTGATGGACTCCACACAGGGCTTTATCAACATAGAGCAAAACCAGATCATCAAAATTTTCTCTATCGCCGCGGTAGTCTTCCTGCCGCCTACCCTGGTGGCCAGTATCTATGGTATGAATTTCGCCCACATGCCCGAATTACAATGGCTGCTTGGCTATCCCTGGGCTTTGGGATTAATGGTGTTATCGGGCGTGACACCCTACCTGTTTTTTAAGTACAAAGGCTGGCTCTAGCTTTTCCCTAATGCTTTCATAGACTTAAACTTCAGACCGCCAGGCTCACTGATCTGAGCAGTTCTTCATTAGCTTATTCCTATACTGACTGTGCAGTTAATGAGCAGTCCTGCGAATATTCTAAAAACAACAAGGATTGAAGAATGAAAAAACCTCGTCTTTTATTGCATCCCTTTCCCTACTTGCTCTTGGCGTATCAGTCCATGTTAGTGCAGAAAGCTATCTGATTATTGGCAAAAACGGTGGTCTACCAAACGATATAGCCCAACAGATCAGTGATGCCGGTGGCACCATGAAAGCCAACTACCCTTTTGGGTTGGCGGTAGCTGAATCGAATTCTGCACAGTTCAGTAAGAAAATTCGTGGCGTGCAAGCCGTGGTGGCTGATGTAGGCTTCGACACCGCAAACCCTGTCTACAACCACGTAGAGGTTGAAGCCGGTTTTCCGCCTAACAGTGGTGACGACGATTTCTTCTTTGACCGCCAGTGGGGACATAACTTTGTTGGCGCACAACAAGCATGGGCCGCCGGCGTGCGCGGTCAAGGCGTTCGCGTAGCGGTCCTGGATGGCGGTTTTGATATTGATCACCCCGATCTCGCCCCTAACCTCAATCTGGCGCTGAGCGCCGATTTTACTGGTGAAGGTTTGCAGTACACTCTGCCCGACACTTTCAGCCACGGCTCTCACGTTGCGGGTACTATTTTGGCGGCTGACAACGGTTTTGGCGTTATCGGCGTAGCCCCTGAAGCCGAATTGGTCGCCGTCAAAGTATTGGGTGACGCCGGTAGCGGCAGTTTCGCCAATGTGATTGCCGGTATTTACCATGCAGCGATGGTCGATGCCGATGTAATCAATATGAGCCTGGGCGCTATGGTGCCACGCTCTGAAGAAAGTATTACCCAGTTAGCCAATGCAGTCAGAAAAGCGGTGGCTTTTACCGAGAAACAAGGCACCACGGTAATCTACTCGGCCGGAAACGATGGGCAAAATCAGGATGGTGACGGCAATATCGTGCGCTTTATGGATACCGCGGAAAAAGGCATTCCAATCAGCGCCCTGACAACCCTGAATTGGGCTGGCAATCCTGAAAATGCCACTCTGGTTCCGGCTTCCTACACCAACTATGGTACCAGTGGTGTCGATTTTGGTGCGCCAGGTGGCAGCGCAGACTATCCGGGAAATGAGATTTGCACCGTTAATGGCAGAACCCTTCCATGCTGGGTCTTCGACCTAGTATTCAGCGTTGGTAATAACGGTTGGTACTGGAGCGCAGGCACCAGTATGGCTTCTCCCCATGCAGCTGGCGTGGCAGCCCTAATCATCAGTGAAAACGGCGGTGATATGGACCCGGCGCATGTGAAGCGGGAAATGCGTAAGCGCGCTATCGATATGGGCAAACCTGGTAAAGACGATTACTACGGTCATGGTGTTGCCCACAGCGGTTACTAATCGCCCATCATTGGTCAGCTTGAAATAACTCCTGGGCCGCTTTGCCGGCCCTTTTCTTTGTGCTTCTGATAAAAGCATTGCGGCAATTCCTGCAGGCGGCATAATAAAGGGCATTCGTAACCAAACCGGTATATTTGCATGAGATGGATTAGCCTGGTGCTGCTGACGCTGCTGTGCCTGCTGCAATATCGTCTCTGGTTTGGTAAACACAGTATTCCGGATTATTGGCAAATGAAGCATGAAGTGGAACTTCAACGCGAGCAAAATGCCAACCTGACTCAGCGCAACAGTCTGCTTAAAGCCGATATAGAAGACCTGAAAATTGGTCTGGAGGCTATCGAAGAACGGGCCCGAAACGAATTAGGCCTGATTAAAGACGGCGAAACCTTTTATCGTATTCTCCCTTCTCAATGACCGCCATGCAGATGTCCTGTTTTACTGTCATCGTGCCCGCGGCGGGCGTTGGGAAACGCATGGGCGCTGGTAAACCCAAACAATATTTGGCACTGGCAGGTAAAACCCTGCTGGAGCATACCCTGGAAAACCTGATAAGCCACCCGCGTATTGAACGCATTGTACTGGCGTTGCACCCGCAAGACCCCTACTTCGACGAACTTCCGGTTGCGGATGCGCCCTGGATCACAAGGGTACAAGGCGGCAAGGAGCGCGCCGACTCAGTGCTCGCTGGTTTGCAAGCCCTTTCAGATCAGGACTGGGTGCTGGTGCATGACGCGGCAAGACCCTGTCTTTCTCATGGGGATCTGGACAAGTTGCTGTTGCTGAGTGAAGGGGCTGTCGGTGGCATTTTAGCCACCCCGGTGCGCGACACCATGAAACGTGCTGATGCCTATCGGATGGTGGCCAGAACCGAAGACCGCAGCAATCTGTGGCATGCGCTGACCCCTCAGTTTTTCCCAGCTAAAGCCTTAACAGACGCACTACAAAATGCATTAACCCAAGGGGTGAATATCACCGATGAAGCCTCCGCGATGGAATGGGCCAACCATCCGGTGCATTTGGTTGAGGGCTGTTCCAGTAATATCAAAGTGACGCGGCCGGAAGATCTGGCCTTAGCCGAGTTTTATCTTAAGCAAAAATTCAGGGAGGCATCATGAAAATTCGTATAGGTCATGGTTTCGACGTGCATCGCTTTGGCGGTCCGGGTCCGATTTATATCGGTGGTGTCGAAATTGACTATGTGCAAGGCCTGCTTGCCCATTCAGACGGCGATGTGGCCTTGCATGCCATCTGTGATGCCTTGCTGGGCGCTCTGGCCATGGGCGATATCGGCAAACACTTCCCTGATACGGATGAAGCCTATGCCAATGCGGATAGCCGAGTGTTATTGCGGCATGTGTTCTCACTGGTGAGAGAAAAAGGCTATCGACTGGGTAACCTGGATGTCACCGTTGTGGCCGAGTCGCCGCGCATGGCGCCGCATATAGACGCGATGCGAGAAAAGATTGCTCAAGATCTGGATGCCAAAATGGATCAGGTCAACGTTAAGGCCACCACCACCGAGAAGCTCGGCTTTACCGGTCGCAAGGAAGGCATTGGATGCCATGCCGTGGTATTACTTGAGGCAGTCCGTTGAACACAGAGCATTGGCACTATGTACAAGGCCGTCCGCTTAGCACGGGCCGCCTGAAGGCACAAAACACTGACTTTATTGTACGCGAACGGCTGGGTTTTGAGCCCAGCGGTGATGGCGAGCATGTGTTTTTATGGATCCGCAAAGACGGTGCCAATACTGCTTGGGTAGCGGAGCAACTGGCGCGTTTTGCCAAGGTACATCCACGTCAGGTGAGTTTTTCCGGGCGCAAAGACAAGTTTGCCATCACCGAACAGTGGATCGGGGTGCATCTGCCGGGCAAATCTGAACCAGACTGGCAACAGGCCAGTATCGAAGGCGTGCAAATCCTTAAAGCGGTGCGTCACAACAAAAAGTTGCGCACCGGTATTCACAAAGCCAATGACTTCGAGTTAGTGATAAGGGATATCAGCGATCCTCAGGATGTAGAAAAGCGCATTGCGCTACTTAGCCAAGGCGTGCCCAATTATTTTGGTGAACAGCGCTTTGGCCGCAATAACGGTAATTTGCATTTGGGCCAACGGATGTTGGACGGCGAGCAAATCCGTGACAGGCAAAAGCGCAGCATGGCTATTTCGGCCCTGCGCGCCTGGTTGTTTAACGAAACAATCAGTGAACGAATTACCGCCGGCCATTTCCATCGTCCCTTGCAAGGCGATATTATGATCCTGGCTGGCACCCATAGTTTTTTTTGCGCCACCGAAGTTGATGAAGATATCGAAAAACGTTTACAGCAACGAGATATTGTATTATCGGCCCCATTGTGGGGCGAGGGCGAACTGCCCAATCAGGGACTGGCGAAGGACTTTGAACAACGTATCGCCAAGCGTAATCAGAAACTGGCAGATGGCTTAGCGGCGCTGGGATTGAAGCAAGAACGGCGGGCACTTGCACTTTACCCGGAAAATCTTGAATGGCGTTTTGAAGATAACCATCTGCATATTCGCTTTACGCTGCCAGCCGGCGCATTTGCGACCGCCGTTGTCCGCGAATTGCTACAAGTGCCCCAGGAAAACCAGATGAACAACGCCGCAACAGAGAATAAGGCCTAAAGCCATGAGAATTTTGCTCAGTAATGACGATGGTGTGCATGCAGAGGGTTTGGCCAGTCTTCATCAAGCTTTGGCTACCGAGCACGACGTCGTTGTGATAGCACCTGACAGAAACTGCAGCGGATCGAGCAACTCCTTGTCGCTGCAGCAACCTTTGCGCATTTCACAGATGAAAAGCGGCTTTTACGCCGTCAGTGGCACCCCCTCCGATTGCGTGCATTTGGGCATAAACAGCTTTATGCAGGAAGATCCACAGCTAGTCGTATCCGGCATCAACCATGGCGCAAACCTGGGTGACGATGTGATTTACTCTGGCACTGTCGCGGCCGCTACCGAAGGGCGGTATATGGGTTTACCGGCCATCGCTGTTTCTTTGTGCAATTACCATGGTGGACATTTCGATACCGCCGCCAAGGTAGTACTGGATATTATTCGCCACCTGGGTCAGCACCCTTTGCCGGCTGACCAGATATTAAACATCAATGTCCCCGACCTTCCCTATGACCAGCTCAAAGGCCTGCAAGTTACCCGTCAGGGACGTCGCCACCGAGCCGAATCCATGGTCAGAAGCCAGGATCCCTGGGGGCGGGAAATTTATTGGTATGGCAAAGTGGGACAAGAACAGGATGCAGGGCCCGGCACGGATTTTCATGCCATTGCCAACGGCTACTGCTCTGTCACTCCACTTAGCGTGGATATGACTGCTTACCAAAGTCTTGAAGGTATGCAGACCTGGATTGAAAAACTCTGAACGACTACAACAAGAATTCGACTGAATGAGCCAATTAAGCAGACCCATTTCGCGTAAAGGCGAGAGCCTGGCGAAACTCCTTCACAAGGAAGGGATCAGAAATACCCAGGTGCTCAATGCCCTGGCCGCCACGCCAAGGGAAATGTTCCTGCCTGATGCCCTGAAGCATCAAGCCTATCAGAATACGGCCTTGCCTATCGGGTTGGGACAAACCATTTCTCAGCCCTACATTGTTGCCAGAATGACCGAGCTATTGCTGGACGCACCAAATCAAGCACAGTCGGTGCTTGAGATTGGCACCGGCTCCGGCTATCAAACCGCTATACTGGCGCAGTTATTTGGCAAGGTATACAGCGTTGAGCGTATTAAATCCCTGCAATACCAGGCTAAACGCCGCATGCAGGCGCTGGACCTGCATAACGTCAGCATGAAGCATGGCGATGGTTGGCAAGGTTGGGCCAGCAAGGGCCCCTTCGATGCCATTATCGTTACCGCAGCGGCCAGCCATATGCCGCAGATGCTCTTAGAGCAACTGAATGAAGGTGGCCGTCTGATCATTCCCGTGGGAGACGCTAATCAAGAGCTTCTCTGTGTCACCAAAGAGGGCGACCAATACCAACAGAAAGTCGTGGAAGCGGTTCGCTTTGTCCCCTTAGTCCCTGGAGCCATCATTTGAGAATTTTCCAATACTGTTATGACAGAGCCATGCTATGGGCCAGGCACAAACATGCCCAGTACTATCTTGGCGGCATGAGCTTTGCTGAGTCGGTATTTTTTCCAGTGCCACCGGATGTGATGCTGGCCCCTATGGCCTTAGCCAAGCCTGACCGGGCCTGGCACTATGCTTTATTGACCACGCTATGCTCGGTCTTAGGCGGTATTGCCGGCTTTTTGTTAGGCTTGCTCGCCTTCGAATCCATGCTGCAACCCATTATTGAAAACATGGGGTATCAGGCCAAGCTGGAACAAGCCATCAGTTGGTTCGAACATTATGGTGTCTGGGTGGTGTTTGTAGCCGGTTTTTCCCCTATTCCCTATAAAGTCTTTACCATCAGCGCCGGCGTTCTGCAGATGGCGTTTTTGCCATTTCTACTGGCTTCTGCCATTGGCCGTGGCATGCGCTTTTTCCTGGTGGCCGCGTTAATGCGCTGGGGGGGCGCGAGGATGGAAGCCAAAATGCGGGAATACGTTGAAATTTTGGGCTGGGGAACGGTGATCCTCGCCATTGCTGCATACCTGATATTGAGGTAAAGCACCCATGTTGCGGCGGGAAAGAAAGCTCGTCCTGATGATTACGCCACTGGTATTGGCCAGCTGTAGTAGTCCCAATGCGCCCGCCCCCGTGGTTGAATTAAGCAACCCGAAGTCTTTTAAGCAATTTCGCCAGCAAGGCGGCCATGCCACCTATACGGTCAAGAAAGGCGATACACTCTTCTCTATCGCCTGGTATGCCGGTAAAGACTACCAGGAAGTGGCCCGTATTAATGGTATAAAAGCCCCCTATCGCATCTACCCAGGCCAGCAAATTCAGCTCGGCTCAGCCTCTAAAAAGAACACAAAATCCTCTTCAAAAGACACTGGTCAGACCTCAAAAACAAAAGCAAATCAGCCAGTTGACCCACCCACTAAGCAGGCGTATGGTAATTCTAAGCTGGTTAAAAAAACCACATCAGAAAATGCCAGTGTGGTGATGCCGGCAGACGTCGATACATGGATCTGGCCTGCCAAAGGCAAAATAGTTGGTCGGTTCTCATTGGCGGAAGAAGGAAACAAAGGGATCGACATTGCCAATGCCCGTGGGACGCCCATTTTGGCGTCAGCGGCTGGTAAAGTTGTTTACACAGGTAGTGCGCTTCGTGGATTTGGCCAACTGGTTATTATCAAACACAGCGACGATTACCTCAGTGCCTATGCCCACAATGATAAAATTCTGGTTAAAGAGCAGGATTGGGTGAAAGGCGGACAACAGATCGCTTTGATGGGAGATAGTGACGCCAAGCAGGTGATGCTGCATTTCGAAGTGCGCTATCAGGGGAAGTCTGTCGATCCGCAGCGCTTTCTCCCAAAAATATAACAATAAACAATAACATAGAGAGAGAAAACTACAGAGAATTTAAACCTTACAACATGTTGGAGATGCAGTCATGGGTCAAGAGAAAGCCACAGTCGCGGAAAACGACCTGAATGATGACTTGGATGATGTTATCGAATCTGAATTGGAAGAAGAAGATGCCGAAGTCGACCCCATGGAGGAAATCCTGGCTAACCGGGACGACCTGCACAAGAATCTTGATGCCACTCAGCTTTACCTTGGCGAGATCGGCTTTTCCCCCTTATTAACCGCTGAAGAAGAAGTTTATTTCGCTCGTCGCGCCCTGAAAGGTTGCGAAGCTTCACGAAAACGCATGATCGTCAGTAACCTTCGTCTGGTGGTGAAAATTGCACGCCGCTATAACAACCGTGGTCTGGCGTTATTGGACTTAATCGAAGAAGGTAATTTGGGTCTCATCCGTGCGGTCGAAAAATTCGATCCGGAACGGGGCTTCAGATTTTCAACCTACGCCACATGGTGGATCCGACAAACTATCGAGCGGGCCATTATGAATCAAACCCGCACTATCCGCCTGCCCATCCATGTGGTCAAGGAGCTCAATGTTTATCTGCGCGCGGCCAGAGAGTTGGCGCAAAAATTAGATCATGAGCCCACTGCGGAGGAAATTGCCAAGGCCTTGGATAAACCGGTCGAAGACGTGACCAAGATGCTGCGTCTTAATGAGCGCATCAGCTCGGTAGATACGCCCATTGGCAACGACAATGATAAAGCCCTGTTGGATATCATCGCCGATGAAAAGGGCAATGGTCCTGAAGATGAGCTGCAAGACAAAGATATGCGCAGTAGCATTATCCATTGGCTCAACGAGCTTAATGCCAAGCAAAGAGAAGTGCTGGCCAGACGTTTTGGACTGATGGGCTACGAGCCCTCTACCCTTGAAGATGTTGGTGCTGAAATTGGTCTCACCCGTGAGCGAGTCAGACAGATTCAGGTAGAAGCCTTACGTCGTCTTCGCGATATGCTGGGCCATCAGGGACTTAATCTGGAATCTCTGTTTAGTAGAGAGCAGCTCTAGTCGCAACCCGTCTGTCATCTAGTACAAAGGCCCGCTATTTGCGGGCCTTTTTTATGGGATTTGGTATTAGCGCTCTGAAGATGATTGCTCGGCCAGGCATTGAGCCAAAGCGGCTTTCCAGGGAAGCACCTCTTCGGCAAACTTATCCAACCAATGCTTAGCCGCCACATGCTGGTCCTGCCCCTCAACCGCCACCATTGAAGAGGCTTCAGCTATCATCTCGGTGCTGAAATCCATGGCTTTTAATAAGGCCACCACGCAAGGGTGGTGACCTTGTAGACCTGGCCAGGCCACCTTTTTCAACCAACCCTGCTTGGGATTGCCGCAATCACGCACAAAATCAGGGCTAATCCCCCATCTTGGCTCAATATCGCATTGCGGGTGATACGCTGGAAATTCGACAAATCGTCCGGGGATGTACTTATCTGTCCAATTTGGCGTCCAATTCAGCATCAGAATCGGCTTCTTATGCTGCTGTGCCTGATTAAGTGCCCGCCATAGCTCGGCTTCGCTGGCTACCCTTACCAGAGTAAATTCAAGGTCGAGGGCACGGATAAGGTTGGCATCATCATATTCCCAGGGACCGTTGATATAGATCCCCTTGTGGCTGCCATTAGTAAAGATAGCGGCACAACTCTTTAGGGCCTGCCAATCCGGTAAACCCGGGCATTGTTCTTCTACATAAAGGGGATACCACCATTCCTCCCGAGTGGTACTTTGATGATTGCCAAGATCAACGACATGTCCCTTTTCCAGCATGCTATTGAATATGCCTTCCATGGACGACTGCCACACCTCCACCTGAAAGTGCACAACGCCTCGTTGCATGGCACCCCATTGATCGGAGGCACTGATCTCCTTGTACTCCACTGCCATGCCGTGCTCTTCAAGTATTGTCCCGACCGCTTTGGACAATACCCGCTGGCTACTCCAGAAGTTAAGGGGAATGACCACTTCGCTGTCATCTGCAAAAGCAGGACGTGGCAGATAGAGGATTGCTAGTATTAGTAATATTGAATACTTCAGCAGGTACATCGGATCAGCTTGCAAGGGGCGTATTTAGCAGTATAGCCAGTACTGAATCTGATGCGGTGCAACAGAGGAAATATTCCTAAACACAATGTCATGCGCTGGCAGTTACCAGTCAGAGCATGTAAATTGATGAAAAACAAACATATTGGGACGACCATGGGACTTAGGCTTTTACTATCTGCACGGTGTTTACTGGTGCTTGTCAGCTTCGCTACCCAAGCAACTCCCGTCGCGGATGAAGTGAAGGCCACCGAACAGGCCTTTGCAGACAGCATGGCGAATCGTGATTTTCCTGCCTTTGAGGCTTTCCTTTCTGAAGAGGCAATATTCTTTTCCGGAAATGGCGTATTGCGCGGCAAACAGGCTGTTGCCGAGCACTGGAAACGCTTCTTTGAAGAGGCAGAAGCACCTTTCTCCTGGCAGCCAATACAAGTCGAAGTACTTAACTCCGGTGAATTGGCTCACAGCAGTGGCCCGGTCTTTAATAGCAAAGGCGAGGAATTTGCTCAGTTCAACTCGATCTGGCGCAAAGAGAAAGATGGCCAGTGGCGGATTGTCTTCGATAAAGGTCAGGCAGCCTGTAAAACAGCCCCTTCCGAGTAATAGCGGGCACTTGCTTCATTCACTTGGGTCCAGATAGACTGGAGAACTTCATTTTGAGTCAGCATGCCCCTTTGACCCGCAGCGTCAGTGCCAGTCACTCTCAGGAAATCTCCTGCCATGAATGTGGCTTGGTAGTCAATCTGCCTCGTCTTGGCCACAAACAAAAAGCCGTGTGTCCGCGCTGCGGCAGCCTGCTGACCCTTTATCATCAGCAGGCCATTGATAAAATTCTGGCTTTTTCCTTATCAGGCCTTTTCTTTCTGGTGGCTTCCCTGCCCTTTGACTTTATGGTGTTTGGGGTGCGCGGACAGGTCCAGCACATGAGCATACCCATGAGCATCAGTCTGTTGGCAGAGCAAGGCTATGTGATGTTGGCGGGGATCCAACTGGCGGCCATCTACATTATCCCCTTGGTTATCCTCTGCAGCCTGATCTATCTCAGTTTTTTCTTGCGCCAGGAACACTACCCCCCGCGCGGTGCCTGGGTTAAGAAACTGATATTCGCCTTACTGCCCTGGAGCATGGCCGAGATTTTTATGATGGGTGCTCTGATCAGCTTGATCAAAGTGGGAGATATGGCGGATATCGAACTGGGCATGTCTTTTTATGCCTATGTCATGTTTACCTTGTCTCTGATTGGCGCTTTTCTCTATCTTGATGACCATCAGCTAAGTGCCCAACTACGCCGTTTGGGCGAATTGCAGTGGCATCAATTAAGAACTGAACGAGCTCCTGCCAAACAAACTATTCAGCGCACCTGGGCTCTGCTGTTAGCCTCTACCATTCTCTACGTCCCGGCCAACCTTTTCCCGATCATGTATACAAGGTTGCTGGGACAGGAAACAGCCAACACCATTTTGGGAGGTGTGATCAGTTTATGGCAGGGAGGCTCCTATCCTATTGCCATTATCATCTTCGTTGCCAGTGTTTTGGTGCCCGTGGGCAAACTTGTGGCCATGGCCTGGCTGAACTACAGCATTCAGACCAAAAGCCCCTTTGTGCGCAAGTGGCGCACACAAATATTCAGAGTGACCGATTTCGTCGGGCGCTGGTCAATGATTGACGTATTCGTGGTGGCTATCTTAGTCAGCCTGATCCAACTGGGAAATAGCATGGCCGTTTACCCTGGGCCAGCTGCCGTCTCCTTTTCCATCGTGGTCATTCTGACCATGTTGGCCGCCAACAGCTTTGATGCAAGACTCATCTGGGAAATTGATAATGACAACAGATAATACGCCGAGCCCTTCTGAAGAGACTCTGTCTGAAGAGACACGGTCCGAAGGGACTCAGCCTGAAGCGGCACCATCCGATACACCCCGCGCTAAGGGACGCGTTACCACAGAAGCCCGTATCGAAACGGCTTCATCCTGGTCAAAAGTGTGGCTGATCCCTTTGGTTGCCCTTGGGGTTGGCCTGTGGATGATTTATCTGGAGCTCAGCCAGCAGGGTCCGCTCGTCACCATAGAGTTTCACTCCGCTGAAGGCCTGGAAGCAGGCAAGACCAAACTTAAAGCCCGCAATGTGGATATCGGTTTGGTCAAAACCATTACCCTAGCCCCTGGTTCTGAGGGCGTCTTAGTGAAGGCCAGGATGACGGCAGAAGCCGCCCCTCTGTTAACCGAAGATGCTGCAATTTGGGTGGTCACGCCGAAAATCAGCTTAAGTGGCGTCACCGGGCTGTCCACACTGTTTTCCGGTGCCTATATTGAGGTCTCTCCCGGGAAAAGCAATCATACCGCCACCAAGTTTAGAGGCTTAGATGAGCCGCCCTTAACCCCCATGGGGGCCCCCGGCTTACATCTGACATTAGGCAGCAATGATGAGTTTGCTTTCTCAGAGGGGGATCCCATCATTTATAAAGGTCTGACTGTCGGCAAATTCGAGAACGTTTATTTCAATTATCAAGAACGCCAGGTGTATTACAACGCCTTTATCGAAGCCCCTTATCATCAGCTGATTACAGAGAATACCCGTTTCTGGAATGCCAGTGGTATTAAGGTGGAACTGGGCACTGAAGGACTGAGCATGCAAACCGGGAATCTGCAGACTTTGCTGACTAATGGCGTCACCTTCGGCGTGCCAGAGGGATTGCCCTTAGGCAAACAGATAACAGATCGTGTGTTCTTTCATATCCACCATGATCAGGAAGCCGCACTGGCCATGGATTATGACAAAGAGCAAAGCTTTATGCTGATGATGAGTGAATCGGTACGAGGCTTAGTGGCCGGTGCTCCCGTGGAATACCGGGGACTGGTGGTTGGTCGGGTAATTGCCATCAATCCAAAAACCGACAAACCGCAAGAACTGATGAATGCGGAATACCGTATTCCAGTGTTGATTTCGATTAAACCCGGTCTGGTAGGCCTGACCGATGACGAGCAGGGATTGAAAAAGCTTGGCCAGCAAATAGATAGCTGGATCCATTTGGGGCTCAAAGCCAGGTTGGAAACCGGCAACTTACTGACCGGCAGACAGTTTGTGGACTTGCAACATTATCCTGAACTGGCGGTTGATGAGTTGACCCAATATCAGGGACTCAGGGTGATCCCGGCCATCTCCGGAGAAATATCACAACTTGCCCAGAAAGTAGACGCCCTGTTAGATAAGTTGCATGCCTTCCCTCTGGAGGCACTGGCCTCTGATACCAGAGACATGCTGCAAACTGCTGACACAACGCTCTTAGGCATACAAAAAACCTTATCCGGGGTAGATAGCCTATTGGCGAATGTTAGTAACGAAGGTTTGATCAGCCAGATAAATCAAACCTTGGTCAGTATCGAAGAGCTCAGTCGTTCATTTAAAGGTGGTTCCTCCAGTCATGAAGAGCTTCGTCGGGCCATTCGACAATTTGAAGAAACCATGGGCCAGTTACAGCCGCTGCTGCAACAGTTAAACAGTCAGCCTAACAGCTTAATTTTCAGTGAAGGGGAAGCAGGTGAACCACAACCTAAAGCCGCGCTGCGCAAAGGGGGTCGCAATGAATAAAACCATGATGCTGAGCTTACTGCTGGCAATAGCCGGTTGTGCCAGCGAGCCGGTTGCGCTGCACTATTACTTGCTTGATCAGGGCACCGAAACTGTGCCTTCCCCAAAAGCGCAAACCAAGCCCATTGTATTAGAGCTGCCATTGCTGCCTGGTTACCTGCAGCAAGATGGCTTGGTCATGGAAGTGGCTCCCCATGAACTCAGAGTCTCCCGACAACATCTTTGGGCGCAGAATCCGTCTGAAGGCATTGAAGCAGCGCTGCGCCGGGAACTAAACCACAATTTGAGTAAGTACCAAGTGGTAGCAGCCCATGCACCAACGGCAGAGCAAGCAAAATTGCGCCTGCGGGTTGAAGTGGTGCATTTCCTTATTGGCCATGACGGCAAAGTACATCTTGAGGCCAACTATTGGCTGACCGGCAGCGATGGTAACAATGTGGACAGCGGCAAAGGTCTTTATAGCTTGCCTCTGCAGGAAGATGGCTATCGTCATGCCGTCGCACAAATGCGTGCCTTGGTTAGCCAACTGGGTAATCAGATAGCCCAGAAAATTGAGTCTCGCTGAACCACTGGGCTTGCCTTGGGCGTATAATGCTTAAGGGAGGTAAAGATGTCAGACAGAGAAGATACCGAAAGCCTGTTTCTGGAAGCCATGCAAGATGTGAGGCCTCTTAAGCAGGATGAAAAAGTAGTCCTCCAAGGGGATTTTGCACCGACCTTGGCGCAGCAACTTAAACGCCAAGCGTTAGAGCGTCACTTGCTGGAAGACGGCAATTACCTGAGTATAGAAAAAGTCGATCCTGTGGATCCTGAAGATTTCCTGGTGTTCAAGAAAGATGGGGTTCAGGAAGGTGTATTTAAGAAATTGCGACTCGGGCAATACCAGATCGATGAGGTACTACATTTGCAGGCTATGGGGCCGGAAATGGCCCGAAACCAGCTGTTTGACACTATTGTGTCTGCCTATAAACGTGGCTTGAGAGTACTATTGATTCAGCATGGCATTGGCAAGCACAGCAAACCTTTTCCAGCACTGATAAAAAGTTACGTAAACCAGTGGTTGCGTCAAATACCGGAGATTCTGGCTTTTCACACGGCGCAAAAATACCATGGCGGCTTGGGCGCCACCTATGTGTTACTGCGTAAGAACCCGCAACAGAAATTGGCTAACCGTGAAATGCACCGAAAGCGTTAACGCTGAAGCTGGCTTGTTGGCTCGTTGATTTGACTGGCATCAGCTCTGGCCCCAAAAAACGCGGTCAGCATCATGACGATCACGGCGAACAAAACGCCGGCCAAGCCAAATCCTTTCGAAGAGCGGTTCATAAACTGTCTCTGTTATTATTTTTGTGTCTACAAATCCCTGCTCTGCTGCGTTCCATTCGATGACCACCTCTGGGGATGCTTGTCTTGAATCTTCTGCGTTAACAGAGATAAACAGTCGCATCTAATGGCAAACACTTCCCTATGCCAATCGAAACCACATGGAACTGTACAAAGTCTAATCATAGACCCTTTATTTAACAACAGCTTAAGCAAAGAAAATGAAAAAAATCGGTAAAAAGTAGTAGAAATATGCAAAAACGCCGGTAAATGACCGGCGTTTTTGCGTAACCCGCGCCCCGAGGGACACCAGCATTTGTCGAAAATCAACTTATCCTACAAATACCCGGGCATTTCTGAACATCCGCATCCATGGACCATCTTCCTGCCACTCATCCGGACGCCAGGAGTTGGCTACTGTCCTGAACACCCGCTCCGGATGGGGCATCATAATGGTAGCGCGGCCATCCTTGCTGGTGAGACCGGTGATCCCCAACGGCGAACCATTGGGGTTAGCAGGATACTGTTCGGTCACCTGGCCATAATTGTCCACAAAGCGCATAGCCATGGCAGAGGCCTGTGCCGCCTGCAAGACTTCAGCACTGCTAAACTCAGCACGCCCTTCGCCGTGAGAAACGGCAACCGGAATACGTGAGCCCGCCATGCCCTGCAACAGCACGGATTTGGATTCCATGACTTCCACCAGGGAGAAGCGCGCTTCGAAGCGCTCACTCTTGTTGGTGACGAAGTGCGGCCACATCTCTGCACCTGGGATCAAACTTTTCAGATTGGACATCATCTGACAGCCGTTACACACACCTAAGGAGAAGGTGTTGTCACGGTGGAAGAAACTCTCAAACTGGGCTCGTGCCTTATCGTTGAAAAGGATGGACTTAGCCCAACCTTCCCCGGCACCCAGCACGTCACCGTAAGAGAAACCACCACATGCCACCAGTCCCTGGAAGTCTTCTAAACTCACCCGGCCAGACAGCACATCACTCATATGCACGTCGATAGCGCTAAACCCTGCACGACTGAATGCCGCCGCCATCTCAACGTGAGAGTTCACCCCCTGCTCACGCAAGATTGCCACTTTGGGTCTGATGCCTTTAACAATAAGGGGCGCCGCTACATCTTGCTGAGGATCAAAGCTGAGTTTGGCGTGTAAGCCCGGATTGGCTGCATCGGATTTGATCTGCAGCTCTTGCTTAACGCACTCTGGGTTGTCACGCATGGACTGGATCTTGTGCGTAACCTGAGCCCACAGCAAACGGTAATGAGTACGGCTGTTTTCCAGCACTGTCTCACCCGCCATCGAGAAACGCAGATTGTCGGCCGATACAGGCTCGCCAATCACATGGCTATTGGTTGCCAAACCATGCTGTTCAAGAGTGGTCAATACCTTGTTCAGTTGCTCGCTAGCTACTTGGATCACCGCGCCTAACTCCTCGTTGAAGAGGATAGATAGCGCATCCTGACCCAAGCCATCTAATTGGATATCCACACCACAATTGCCGGCAAAAGCCATTTCAGACAAGGTGGTAAACAGGCCACCATCAGAGCGGTCGTGGTAAGCCCACAGCAAGCCCTGACGATTCAATGCCTGAATGGCATTGAAGAAACCACTCAGCAGCTCCGGCTTATCCAGATCCGCAGGTTTGTCACCCAGTTGCTGATAGACCTGTGCCAAACAGGACGCGCCTAAACGGTTTTGTTTAGCGCCTAAATCGATAAGCACTAATTTGGAGTCACCTTTTTCCAGGCGTAGCTGCGGTGTCATTGTCTTACGTACATCTTCGACCCTGGCAAAGGCAGAGATCACCAATGACAGCGGTGCCGTCACCGACTTATCTTCGCCCTGGTCCTGCCAGCGGGTTTTCATGGACATAGAGTCCTTACCCACAGGAATGGTCAGCCCCAGTGCCGGGCAAAGCTCTTCGCCCACGGCCTTAACCGCCTCATACAAACCGGCGTCCTCACCGGGATGACCGGCAGCGGCCATCCAGTTAGCCGACAATTTCACCCGTTTCAGCTCGCCGATATCGGCAGCAGCAATGTTGGTAATGGCTTCGGCCACTGCCATACGGGCAGAGGCGCCGAAATCCAACAGCGCAGTCGGGGTACGCTCGCCCATGGCCATGGCTTCACCATGGTAACTGTCATAAGCTGCTGCGGTTACCGCCACATCGGCCACGGGCACCTGCCAGGGGCCGACCATTTGATCGCGGCTAACCAAACCGGTTACCGAGCGATCGCCAATGGTAATAAGGAAGGTCTTCTCTGCCACGGTGGGCAGCTGCAAAATGCGCTCGGCCGCTTCACTGACGGAAATACCCAAGGTATTCAGGGCCTTACCTTGCACCTTGGCACTTTTAACATCGCGGTGCATCTTTGGCGGCTTGCCCAGCAACACATCCAACGGTAAGTCCACAGGCTTATTGTCGAAATGCTTGTCGCTTAAGGTCAGGTGACGCTCTTCGGTGGCTTCACCCACCACCGCAAAAGGTGCCCGCTCGCGCTCGCAAATGGCGGCAAAGGTATCCAGATCTTCACTGGCTACCGCCAATACATAGCGTTCCTGGGATTCGTTACACCAGATTTGCAAGGGTGACATGCCCGGCTCGTCGTTCGGTACATTGCGCAATTCGAAACGACCGCCACGCTCAGCATCGTTGACCAACTCAGGGAAAGCGTTAGACAAACCGCCAGCGCCCACATCGTGGATAAACTGAATGGGGTTGTTGTCGCCCAACTGCCAGCACTTATCAATAACTTCCTGACAGCGACGTTCGATTTCAGGGTTATCGCGCTGCACCGAGGCAAAATCCAGCTCCTGGTTTGACTGCCCGGATGCCATGGACGATGCAGCGCCGCCTCCTAAACCTATATTCATGGCGGGGCCACCGAGTACGATAAGCTTGGCACCGACCGGGATCTCGTTCTTCTGAATATGCTGGCTACGGATATTGCCCAGGCCACCAGCGAGCATAATGGGCTTGTGGTAGCCACGCACTTCGAGGCCGTTGTGGCTCTCCACCTGCTGTTCGAAACTGCGGAAGTAGCCAAGGATATTAGGACGGCCAAATTCATTATTAAAAGCCGCTGCGCCCAGTGGCCCCTCGATCATAATATCCAGAGCAGTAACGATATGCTCAGGCTTACCGTACTGATTTTCCCAGGGTTGCTCGAAACCAGGAATACGCAAGTTGGAGACCGAAAAACCTGCCAACCCGGCTTTAGGCTTGGAGCCGCGGCCGGTGGCGCCTTCATCACGAATTTCGCCACCAGAGCCGGTTGCCGCCCCCGGGAAAGGCGAAATCGCCGTAGGATGGTTGTGGGTTTCCACCTTCATCAGAATATCGATGTTTTCCTGATGGTATTGATATTCACGCTGCTCCCCTACCGGGAAGAAACGACCGGCCACAGAGCCTTCCATCACGGCGGCGTTATCTTTGTAAGCAGAATGCACATAGTCAGGGCAATGCTCGAAGGTATTTTTAATCATCTTAAACAGCGACTTGGGCTGCTTTTGACCGTCGATAGTCCAATCAGCGTTGAAGATCTTGTGACGGCAATGCTCGGAATTGGCCTGCGCGAACATATAGAGTTCGACATCGTTAGGGTTGCGGCCTAAGCGGGTGAAATTATCAAACAGGTAATCGATTTCATCTTCAGCCAGGGCCAGGCCCATCTTCACGTTAGCCTGCTCTAAGGCAGCTCGCCCCTTACCGAGAATATCCACGCTGTTCATCGGGCTTGGGGAGGCTTTGGCAAACAACTGATCGGCCTGCTGAAGCTCGCTAAGCACCGCTTCGGTCATACGATCATGCAACAATGCCGCGACAGCTTGGCGCTGACTTTCATCCACACCCTGCACATAGTAAGCAATGCCGCGCTCGAGGCGTTGCACTTTACCTAAACCACAGTTTCTGGCGATATCGGTGGCTTTAGATGACCAGGGCGAAATCGTACCGGGCCTTGGCACGACCAACACCATCATCCCGGCACCCTCGTGTTCCTGCACCTTAGGGCCATAGACCAACAAACTCTTGAGTACTTGCAGCTCGCTATCTTGCAAATCCGCCTGTAAATGGGCGAAGTGCATAAACTCTGCATACAGGCCGGTAACGGGCAGATCCTGCGCGCGCAAACGGTCCAATAACTTCTGAATCTTAAAATCTGACAGGGCAGGGGCACCACGAAGAACTAGCATAGGCTTCTTTTTACCTGAGTTGGGGAAACAGGGACTGCCTGACAGGGACTGTGACAGCTGCTGTTCCCAGGTTATCTGTGCAGCGGCGCATTATAGTGGAAAATGCGGTCGCTGATAAGGTAAAACACAAGTCCAATTCAACGCTTTGTGTTTGCTAAAACCAGGCTGAGCGGACTGGCTTAACCAAGCATTTTTGTTCACAATGGCAATTCAACCTAACACACTTGTAGCATTGATGTTTTTGTACCTGGCACAATCACTTACACAAAGATGGCGCGCTCTGCTGATGGGGCTTATGTTATCTATGTTGTGGGCCTGTGACAGTGCTCCGAAGCAACCCAAACTGCAACAAGTGCTGGATGCCGGCGTTCTTAAGGTGGGTACCTTGTATGGCCCGACAACTTACTACACCGGTCCTGGCGGTCCCGAGGGCTTTGAATACGAGTTAGTGAAAGGCTTTGCAGAACACCTCGGCGTACAGTTGGAAGTGCTGCCTTATTTCAGCCTCAACGAAGCATTTTCTCACCTGGAAAATCAGAATCTTGATCTGCTGGCCGCCGGTTTAACCGTCACCCCCGAGCGGGAAGCCCGCTACCGCTTTGGCCCAGCTTATCAGTTGGTCAGTCAAAAACTGGTTTACAAACAAGGACATGTCCGCCCCCGGGATATTGAAAACATAGACGGCGAGCTAATGGTTGTGTCTGACAGCAGCCACGCGGCGACCCTGCGCACCTTGAAAGGGGAATATGCCGACCTCAGATGGCAAGAAACCAAAGACATGGACATGGAAGAATTGATGGAGGCGGTGCTGGATGAACAATACGACTACACCGTAGCCGATTCTAACATTCTGGCCGTGATGCAGCGCCGCTATCCGGAACTAGCGGTGGGATTCACCTTACATGAAGAACAAAGAGTGGCCTGGGCCATGAATGCCAATGCCGATGACTCACTGATGGCCGCCATGCTCGATTACTTTGGCACCCTGTATGTAGATGGCAAGCTGGCTGCCCTGGAAGACAAATATTACGGTCATGTTCGACAGTTTAACTATGTGGCTACCCGTTTGTTTATGCGTGCCGTGGATGACGTGCTGCCCACCTATCGCCCCTGGTTTGAGCAATATGCTGGCGAGCTCGACTGGCGCCTACTGGCAGCCATGGCTTATCAGGAAAGCCTGTGGGATCCCATGGCCAAATCGGCCACCGGCGTACGCGGTTTAATGATGTTGACCCTGGCCACCGCGCAGGATTTGGGTGTCACATCGAGATTGGATCCGCAGCAGAGCATCAGTGGTGGCGCCCGCTATCTGCAGGATCTGATTCGCCGTATTCCCGATCGCATTACCTACCCCGATCGCATTTATTTTGCTTTGGCTGCCTATAACATCGGCATGGGGCACCTGGAGGATGCGCGGGTGCTAACCCAAAGGCAAGGTGGCAATCCGGATTTGTGGGTTGATGTGAAACAGCGCCTGCCACTGCTACGCCAGAAAAAGCATTACCGCACGACAAAGTATGGCTACGCCCGCGGCGATGAAGCCGCAGCTTATGTTGCCAATATTCGCCGCTATTATGACACTCTGGTATGGTTGGACGAGCAGAAAAATAAGCCAGCTCCCGCGCAGGTCCCTGAAGACCTGGCAGCTGAGGAAATCTCAGACGATAGCATAAACGAGACTCCCCCGGCTGAGACAGACAGCTCACAGTAGCCCTACTCTGGCTTAATCAACCACCGAATGGGCTTAACCGCAAAAGGTATAAAATTTGAATAAAAAAGGTAAGTTAAAGGGAAGAATGCTCAGGCACAACAGTACCCGCCGTCGGCTTCTGCTAAAACGGGTGATGCGAAAAGTCCATCAACGACGCCAGCAATATCAGGTCACCGAGCTGTTTCAGGAACACCCACAGCAAGGTTAGCTTTGTGCCTTTTCCTGCTTTTTCTGGGCCCGGCGCCATTTGAAAAAGTCCGACAGCAACGTCCCGCATTCCTCAGCCAACACCCCTGCTGTCACATCCACTTGGTGATTAAGTCCTTCATGGTCAACCAGATTCATTAGCGATCCACAGGCGCCGGTCTTGGCATCGCTGGCCCCATAAACCAGGCGTTTGATGCGACTATGCACCAGTAAGCCAGCACACATAGGGCAAGGCTCCAGGGTCACATACAAGGTGGTATCCAGCAACCGGTAATTGCCCACATGCTCAGCCGCCTCCCGAATGGCCAGCATTTCGGCATGGGCAGAAGGATCATGGTGGGTGATAGGCTGGTTGAAGCCACGACCAATGATCTGCCCTTCTTTCACCAACACTGCCCCCACCGGCACCTCACCCATCTGCCAGGCCTGTTTTGCCAGTTCCAAGGCATGTTGCATAAAGCGTTGATCGTCTGTCACTTTAGAACCACTGAACTACTAATGTGGCGAAAGTTACCATTCAATGGCGGGTTTCACCAACTGACATGCCCTTCATCTCCAACAAAAATCTATAACCCAATGAAAAATATAAACTTTTAGGATTGGCTATGGTTTTGCAATAGAGCTTAGAGTATTGTTTTCTCCTCATATAGATAAGGAATTGCTATGAACCTTACTGCCATCGCCATCGTCGGCATCATATGTTGGGCGCTAGTGGAATTGGTTAACTCCAGACATAAAAAAGCCCCCAAAGCTCAGGATCTTGGACCAATGCAGCAGGAAATCGAAAAACTCAGAGAGCGAGTGCAGGTGCTGGAGAAAATCGTCACCGATGAAAACTACGATCTGAAGCGCCAGTTCGACAATCTGAAAAACGATTAATCTTTGCTTTAAAAAACAAAGGCGCCTGTTCGGGCGCCTTTTGGGTTATTCCCACTCAATAGTGGCCGGTGGCTTACCGGAAATATCATAAACCACGCGGCTGATGCCGTTGATTTCATTGATAATGCGGTTGGACACCTTACCCAGGAAATCATAGGGCAGATGCGCCCAGTGGGCGGTCATAAAGTCGATGGTTTCCACCGCTCGCAATGATACTACCCAATCATATTTACGGGCATCGCCCATCACGCCCACAGAGCGTACCGGCAGGAACACGGTAAAGGCCTGGCTCACCTTGTTGTAAAGATCTGCCCGATGCAGCTCTTCAATGAAGATGGCGTCGGCACGGCGCAGCAAGTCGCAGTATTCCTTTTTCACTTCACCCAATACGCGAACGCCCAAACCCGGTCCAGGGAAGGGGTGACGATAGAGCATGTCATAAGGCAGGCCAAGCTCCAGGCCGACTTTGCGCACCTCATCTTTAAACAGCTCACGCAGCGGCTCAACCAAGCCCAACTTCATATCCTTGGGCAGGCCACCCACGTTATGGTGTGATTTGATCACATGGGCCTTGCCGGTGGCCGAGCCGGCAGACTCAATCACATCGGGATAAATAGTACCTTGGGCCAGCCATTTGGCATTGGCGCGCTTACCGGCTTCTTCGTCAAACACGTTAACAAAGACCTTGCCGATGACCTTGCGCTTGGCTTCAGGATCGGCCACGCCGGCCAGCTCGCCTAAGAATCTGTCTTCGGCGTCTATCTTGACGATATTCAGACCAAAGTGATCACCAAACATATCCATCACCTGCTTGCCTTCGTTAAGGCGCAGCAGGCCGTTGTCCACAAACACCATCGCGGATGGGCGGCAGCAAAACAGACAAAGAGAAGTCATTCTTGCCAACGCGATTAAGTTCGCACAAAAGCGTTAAGCGTGCTGGCGCACCGACCAGACTGACAGAGTCAGGGATACTGACAATAAGATAAGGATAATCTTGTCCTTGTCTTACACATACGGAGTATTTATGGAAAAGCCAACAGAAACAAACACCGACAAAAAGGGTTTCAGCAGCGGAGTGGATTCCGCTTCGGGCAGCATACATCGTGTTATAGACAGTGCTGCACAGGCCAGTTCTCCGGCAATTAAGCACATAACTGACAGCGCCCATGAGACGGTGGATAAAATGGCCAATGGTATGAATCATGCTGCCGAGGCCGTTTCAAAAAAAGGTGTACAGTTGCAACATCTGCAGCAGCAAATGACTGAGGGCACCCGAAACCAAGTACGCAACCATCCGCTGGTGTCACTTGGCGTTGCCCTGGCAGGAGGCATGTTGTTCAGTTGGTGGTTAAGCCGTCGCACCGGTTCGCAAAATGGCGCATGAACAGGCTGGAAGCCCCGCTGCTGCGGGTGTTCTTCCTCCCCCCCCACAGGCTACTGCTGAGATTGCTATGTGGTGGCAGCAGGCCAGAAACCTGGCTTATGATCAGTTACAGTTGCTGACGCTCGAAGGGCAGCGGGTGGCAAACAGTATGGTTGCGTTGTTAGTGTTTGCTCTGATAGCGGGCTTGCTTGCCCTGACCTTTTGGTTTGCCGCGCTGACCCAAATCATCATACTGGCACAGCACAGCCTGTTGTCGGTAGCACAGGCGTTGGGGCTGGCGATGGTGGTCAATCTCGCTGGTCTGTGGTTTGTACTGCGACGCTTGAGGCATTACAGCAGCTTGCTGGGTTTTCCGGCGACCATGCAGAGTCTGCGCTTGGCTGGCGCAACTAACAGCAAAGAGGCCAGTTGATATGCAACAAGTACAACAACTTGATCACCAAATCGCCATGTTGGTGCAACATTTACCACAACAACGCCAGCAGTTGACTGTACAAACACGCGCCGTTCTAAAGGCGGTGCACGGCAAGCTCAGTTCTCCGGCGGCGCTGGCGGTGGCAACAGTTAGCGGTGCGTTGATCGGCTGGGGGTTGTATCGCCACGACTCAACCACATCTACCGGCAATACCACAAGCATATTGGCAATCAGCTCCTGGGTCATCACTAGGTGGTTGACTTTGAGCCGGTCCAGTGACAGCCAGCGATGAGACGGTGCTGTTTGTGGGGAGGGATTTCCGGCATAGCTGAACAGAAAATAAGCTATTTACGATGCCGCACATATAGAGCGTAGTTGCAGAACATGCAACATTACTTGCCAGGAATCTATTTGACCTGCATCGCGTTTTTTACCGACGTCACACCTGTTACATCACGTGCCACCCGCATGGCAGTATTGATATCTTCTGCTGAATTTACAAAACCGCTCAACTGCACCACCCCTTTGAAGGTTTCAACATTAATTTCGCTGACTTTAAGCGAGGCATTATTGAAAATAGCCGCTTTTACCTTGGTGGTAATCACAGTGTCGTCCACATATTCGCCGGTACTTTCCCGAGTGTTGGTTGCGCCGCAGCCAAGTAGTGTCAGACTGAAGAGACTAAGAAAAAACACTGCAAAGATATTACGTGTTCTCATGATGAAAATGTCCTGTTTGTAATGCTTAATTGAAGTCTGCCGGAGTGGTTATCTCCAGCCCATTGTTTACGCCCTTTAGCCCCCTGATTTTTATCAAAGACTTCAGAAACGAGCTGAGCAACAAGGCGTAGAGTTTGTGGCAAGGCTGCATGATTAGTCTCATCTGCTGCATTAATCGGATTGTCAGCTTAAACCTGTCAAAACTGTTGTTCTGTGCGCCAGCGCACCGTCACTGCGCTGTATGTTTTTTATGGTGTGGCAGCGTACATACAAGCCGACGACAATCCCACATAGTTACCTTACTTTTAAGTGACAGGTAGAAATCTATGTTGGAAACAATCATTGTCGTACTGATTATTCTGTGGGCACTGGGCTTGGTGTCATCCTATACCATGGGGGGTTTTATCCATATTTTGCTGGTGCTGGCCTTGGTAGTTGTAGCTGTACGTCTGATTCGTGGCCGCGGGATCTGATTCAAGCGCGGGTCTAATGACCCACTATACTGATTTTCCCACCGCAATCTTTCGGACAATAAAGGACGACGATAAAATCTGCCGCCCTTTCTTTTCCAGACTACTAACATGCTGTCAAATCACTCCTGTCTTATTATGTGCATCTGTGTACTTGCCACTTAGCCGCCGTCAGCTCTGGCGACCGATACGGCGTCTCGACAGGCAACCCGGCAATAGGTAACGCCTGGAAGCGGGTATTGCCTATTGACCTGAAAACCCACAAACAGTGCGTGATGCGCAAAGCGGACGTTATGAAAGCAGCGGCGAAGGCCCTTCCATTCGCTTTTATATCAATGATATCGGCGTATTGCTCAGCAGGCTGATTGCAGATGATGAAGCGACTCAGGCAGAACAACGAAAGATGATGGTGCAAATCTTTAAAAATGCCTTTCCGGATTCAGCCAGCATCGGCATCTCGGGCTCGCGCGGGACGCATCCTCACCGGTCGCTTTGCTGAAAACCGATCGGGCCATGGAGAGTGCCCAAAGACCAGCTCTGCCTGGAGAGGCATTAGCAAACACCGGCTAAAGCCGGCAGGTCAGTTTTTTCTCACACTCTGAGACCTGAACATTTATTCTGCTCTTATGACCGAGTATTTTTTGCGCAACCCAAAGCGGCTCATCAATGGCTTCACACTGATACCGTGGAGAATAATGGAAAGGGTCACCGCGATCAGCGTCAGGCTGACCAGTTCCAGAGCAATTTCTTCTGACAAGCCATGCTGGATGGCATACATCAGATAGTACAGAGAGCCTATGCCGCGAACGCCGAACCATCCCACCATCCAGCGTAACGGCCATGATGTCGGTGTGCCCAGCAAACCAATAAAGACACTGACAGGACGGACAACCAGGAAAAGGAACAGTGCCAGCCACACCGCTCGCAAGCTCCAGGAATCGAGAAACAATGTCCCGCCGATAAGCAACACAAGCATCATTTCAGAGAGACGCTCCAGTTGTTCCTTGAAGATCAGTGAGCCGCCGCTGATCGACGCTGGCGGGTCACCCTCCTGGGCGGGCAGATTGACTTTGCATTGGAATCGAATCCACATATGCGCGCTCCGGCTCTTGTCGGGATAAAGCCAGTTTGAATTCGGTCTGGCGCAAACTGACTGCAGCAAAAAACACCGCCAGAAAGCCCCAGGCATCTATGAGCAAGCTCAGGCCGTAGACCACCCCGATCAGGCCAAGGCCAAGAAAGTTGTCCATTAGATTCTGGTCGGGCAAGGCGCCACGCAGACTTCGCGCCATATGAGCCAGCGCATACCCTGACACCAGTCCGATGACGACGCCGGCCACCGTGGACCATAAGACATCAATCAACACCCAGTGCAGATTGAATTCGCCAAGATCCTGTAAACCCAGCAAGCCCAGGCCCAGCATTACAAAAGGAAATGCACTGCCGTCATTCATGCCCGCTTCGCAGGTCAGGGTAAAGCGTAGAGGGTCCTTATCGCCGGGATGGCGGGTTTGCACATCCGTGGCCAGCACGGGATCGGTGGGGGCGAGTATCGCACCCAGCAGCACCCCCACTCCCAGCGGCAGTTCAAGTACATAGTAAGCGAAAGCTGCGACCATCCCCACACTGATGGCCATGGATACTGACGCCAGCATGACAGGCGCCCGCCAACGGCGGACATCTATCGGCGCTGGCATCTTGACACCTGCCGAGAATAACGAGATCAGCACCACCACTTCGGTCAGAACCTCAAGCAATGCAGATTCTTGGAGTGGGTTGAAATGGAACAGGTTGAGGATTGTGGGGCCGAGCAGCAGTCCCAAGGCAAGATAGAACATCGCCGGAGTAATAGGAGAGCGCTGCAACAGGGTTACCGTCAACCCACGCGCAAGCATCAATCCGCCTACAAGCAGGAACCAAAGCGAGTCAGACATACCTTATTCGCTGCATTGAATATTATATCCCGTAAGCCCCCACTGATATCTGTAGACATTGTTTGTATTGCTTGAACATGCTGATTTCCTGTTGCAGCAAAACATATTAGTCACTGCCCCACGGAAAATGTCACACAAACCTTACGATAGCGGGTAACGGCAGCGATCTCAGTTCGCTGAACCTCATACGCTGAATAAAAGCTCCGGACCGATAAAACCAATCAGTCATAGGTGATTGCGAACACTCTGAGTCTTAACGCACAGACCAGCCCTCGGACTTCAATTACGCTCTACTCCTGCATCTACTTGAGCTTATGGTAAGAAGCAGAAACCAAACCTATCAATCATATGGAGATTAACTCATGAACAAGAATCAGGTCCAAGGTAAAGCAGACGAAGCGAAAGGGAAGGCCAAGGAAGTTGCCGGCCAGATAACAGGCGACAAAAGTACGGAATATGAGGGTAAAGCCGAGAAGCTTATTGGCAAGGTGAAAACCAAATACGGCGATCTCAAGAACGACATCAAGAAGGCAAGCAAATGAATGTTCCAACTACAACACCTAATAGCAGATACGACTCCAGGGATACCATGTAGGGCTCGGTAACGTTGCTGAGCGCCGCCACGATTACTGGCGACGAAGTATGTAACATGCAGGATGAAAAGCTTGGCAAGATCCACGACATTATGCTCGATCTGGCTGAAAGCAAGATTCGTTATGCAGTTTTATCGACTGGCGGTTTCCTGGGTATGGGCGATCACCTGTTTGCAGTGCCCAGGAAGGCCCTGATGCTGGATAAGGAAAACAAGCGTTTTATGTTCGACGTAGAAGCCAAACGCATACAGAACGCCCCCGGCTTCGATAAAGATGACTGGCCTGACATGGCTGATGCCAGTTGGACCTCGACCGTCGAGTCGTACTATCAACGGTGACCTGCATGCTCTGGAGTCTGAGCGAAGAGGATTAGGACGGAACCCGCCGTATGGATCAAATGCGCCGCCACGGGGCGACGCATCATGGACAACAAAAGTCGGGGTAACCAATCCCCACTATACATCTGAACGTCCACCGTGAACAAATGAGCAATGCCACCCACATATTCCATAAGGAGATTGCAATGGCGAACAACAGAATTCTGGCTCTTGTGTTACTTGCAGTAGGTTTAATCCTGCTTTTCTTAGCGTATCAGTCATCCCAGAGCGTGGGTGATCAGGTAGCAGAGGCCGTTACCGGCCGTTTTACTGATCACACAATCTGGTATCTGATCCTTGGCGCAGCTTCTGCTGTGGCAGGAGGGGCAATGTTGTTGCTCGGCAGAACCACCCGCAGCTAACGCAGGAATTGGCAATGCCCCCCAACAGACAGGAATCCGAGATTGACCGGGTAAGGATAGCCAGCCAGTACCTACCAATCAGAAATCTGTTTAGCGTTGTTGAACTTCGTTTGTTTCGTTACACGGCGGTACTGTTTTCCCTGGTGGTACTAACCATGCTGGTTGGCACCATCCTGTGGGCATTCGGATGGATACTGGAGATGTTCTACAGCCTTATCCTGTCGCTGTCCCTGGCCGGTATTCTGGCATTGGTGCTTTATCCGGTGGTAGAGTTCTTTGAAAGACGAATTCACTTGCCCCGCTTGTTGGCCATCATTATTCTGCTGGCGGCCTTCTTTATAGGGATCGGCGGGCTGATTTTCCTACTGGTTCCCATTCTGATCAGCCAAATCGTACAGATGATGACTGTTTTGCCCGAAGCGCTGGCAAACTGGCAGGAATATTTCTCTGCTCACTTTCCAAGACTCAGCGAGATCATTTCCAGCAGCATAGAGAATAGCGGTGGACAGGAGTCAAAGCCTGTTCTGCCAGGGCTGGAGGAGTCAGGAGGCACACTCATGTCCTATCTGGAGCTGTTGGTGGGTATCAGCTTCGTGCCCCTGTTTCTGTTCTTCGCCCTGCGCTCAGGCAATTCACTCAGGGGACAGGCATCCGAACTGCTCTCTGTCTTCCACCGCCCTACCCAGCAGAAAACTCTGTATTTTATGGAGGTATTCGTGGAATACGTCACCACCTTTTTTCAGGGCCAACTCATCATTGCCTTGTGCATGGGTATTCTTTATGCCCTGAGCTTTACCCTGATAGGTCTTGAATTTGGCATGCTGATTGGGCTGATACTGGGCCTACTGAATATCGTTCCCTTCCTGGGCACCCTGATTGGTTTACTGGTGATCTTACCCATGGCCTATCTGCAGGGCGTCGAATTGCTGCTCCTGGCCACACTGGTGTTCTCTGCAGTGCAACTGATTGAAAGCTGGCTACTGACCCCCAAGATTATGGCCAACCGCTCTGGCCTTCATCCCGCACTCGTGGTTATTTCCCTGTTCTTCTGGGGTACGGCTTTAAATGGCATAATCGGGATGGTGCTGGCGGTGCCTCTGACGGCATTTTTCGTTGCCATCTGGAGCGAAATAAAGGTCAGCCTGAAACACACGCTGAGCAGCCGGGATGCAAGACCTTAATGCAAGCGATCACGTCAACAGATCAGCGGCATTGCGTTCTCAGAAACAGCCTGTTTTTATACAGGCTGTTTTTGTGTTTTTATTCCCACTCGATGGTAGCTGGGGGTTTGCCGGAAATGTCATAGACTACCCGGGAAATCCCGTTTATCTCATTGATAATGCGGTTGGATACCTTACCCAGGAAATCATAGGGCAGATGGGCCCAGTGGGCGGTCATAAAGTCGATGGTTTCCACCGCACGCAATGATACTACCCAATCATATTTACGAGCATCGCCCATCACGCCCACGGAGCGCACTGGCAGGAACACGGTAAAGGCCTGGCTCACCTTGTTGTAAAGATCTGCCCGATGCAACTCTTCAATAAAGATGGCGTCGGCACGGCGCAATAGGTCACAGTATTCCTTTTTCACTTCACCCAATACGCGAACACCCAAACCCGGTCCAGGGAAAGGATGGCGATAAAGCATGTCATAAGGCAGGCCAAGCTCCAGGCCCACTTTACGTACTTCATCTTTAAACAGCTCACGCAGCGGCTCCACCAAGCCCAACTTCATATCCTTGGGCAGACCACCGACGTTATGGTGAGATTTGATCACATGGGCCTTGCCGGTGGCGGAACCTGCCGATTCAATCACATCGGGGTAGATAGTCCCCTGGGCCAGCCATTTGGCATTAGCGCGCTTACCGGCTTCTTCGTCAAACACGTTTACGAAGACCTTACCGATAACCTTGCGCTTGGCTTCGGGATCGTCCACGCCGGCCAGCTCGCCTAGGAATCTGTCTTCGGCATCCACTTTAACGATGTTTAAGCCAAAGTGATCACCGAACATATCCATTACCTGCTTGCCTTCATTAAGGCGCAGCAGTCCATTGTCCACGAATACGCAGGTCAGGTTCTTGCCGATGGCGCGGTGCAGCAGCATGGCCGTTACTGAACTATCCACACCGCCGGAAAGGCCCAGAATAACCTCATCGTCACCCACCTGCTCACGCAGGCGCGCGACGGCATCTTCAATAATGGAGGCCGGAGTCCACAGCTTTTCGCAGCGGCAGATATCCACCACGAAATGCTCCAGCATACGCATTCCCTGACGGGTGTGAGTCACTTCCGGATGGAACTGCACACCATAAAAATGTCGGGATTCGTCAGCCATGGCCGCATGAGGGCAACTTGCAGTTTGCGCCAACGTCTTAAAGCCAGAAGGAATGGCGCTGACTTTGTCGCCGTGACTCATCCACACATCCAGCAGAGCGTTGCCGTTGGCGCCGACTTTATCTTCTATGCTGGCAAACAGCGCGGTAGGGTCGATAATCTCCACTTCGGCATAGCCAAATTCACGAATATCGCTGCCGAGCACCGCTCCACCAAGCTGTGCAGCCATGGTCTGCATGCCATAGCACACACCAAATACCGGTACACCAGCCTTAAACACATATTCAGGGGCGCGGGGAGAGCCGGCCTCAGTCACCGACTCGGGGCCACCGGAAAGGATAATACCGCGGGGATTAAATTCACGAATTTGCTCTTCGCTTACATCCCAGGCCCAAAGCTCACAATAAACGCCGATTTCACGAATACGACGGGCAATCAACTGGGTGTACTGAGAGCCAAAGTCCAGAATGAGAATACGATGGTCATGAATATTTGCAGTCATGGAAGTTCCAGCTTGTAATAAAACGGCGAAGCGGCAGGTGCCGCTTCGAATTTTCAGTCCAGATTGGCCTTAGCCCATTCTGTAGTTTGGTGCTTCTTTGGTGATGGTCACATCATGCACATGGGACTCGCCCATACCGGCCGCAGTGACCCGTACAAACTTCGGCTTGGTGCGCATTTCATCAATGGTGGCGCAACCGGTCAGACCCATGGCGCTGCGCAGGCCGCCCATTTGTTGATGCACGATATTGGAAATCGGGCCTTTGTATGCCACGCGGCCTTCGATACCCTCAGGTACCAGTTTCTCTGCGCTCTTATCATCCTGGAAATAGCGATCCGAAGAGCCCTGGGCCTGGTTCATAGCGCCCAGCGAGCCCATACCACGGTAGGATTTGTAGTAACGACCTTGGTAAAGCTCCACTTCGCCCGGTGCTTCTTCGGTACCGGCCAGCATACTGCCGACCATTACGCAGCTGGCACCGGCCACCAGGGCCTTGGCGATGTCGCCGGAGAAACGGATACCGCCATCGGCAATCACTGGAATACCCGTGCCTTCCAGGGCCTCCACCGCATCGGCCACGGCGGTGATTTGCGGTACGCCGCAACCGGTGACGATACGGGTAGTACAGATTGAACCTGGGCCAATACCTACTTTCACTGCATCTACGCCGGCATCTGCCAACGCTTTAGCACCAGTGCCAGTGGCCACGTTACCGGCAATCAGCTGCAGATTAGGATACTGGGCACGCACTTTCTTGACGCGATCGATAACACCTTGGGAATGACCATGGGAGGTATCAATCAACAACACATCCACACCGGCTTCCACCAACAAGGCAATACGCTCGTCAGTACCGGCGCCAACGCCTACGGCGGCGCCAACACGCAAGCGACCCAATTCATCCTTGGCGGCATTGGGTTTGCTTTCGGCTTTCTGGAAATCCTTAACGGTAATCAAGCCCTTGAGCTTAAAGTTGTCATCCACCACCAGGATCTTTTCGATACGGTGTTCATGCATCAGCCCCAGTACTTCTTCGGAGCTGGCACCTTCACGCACAGTGACTAACCGGGCTTTTGGCGTCATCACATTGCTGATGGCCTGGCCGAGATTGTTTTCAAAACGCAGATCACGGCCGGTGACAATACCAACCAGGTTATTGTCCTTATCCACTACAGGGAAACCGGAATAGCCATGTTGCTTGGACAGGGCATTGATTTCGCCAACAGTGGCATCAGGAGTCACGGTAATAGGATCGGAAACCACGCCGCTTTCGTATTTCTTTACCTGGCGAACATGGGCAGCCTGTTCTTCAGCCGTCATGTTCTTGTGAATAAAGCCCATGCCACCTTCCTGAGCCAATGCAATAGCCAGGCGCGCCTCGGACACTGTGTCCATGGCGGCAGATACCATAGGGATATTGAGCTCTACACCGCGGGTTAATTTTGTCTTGAGACTGGCGGTATGGGGGAGGACAGTAGAGTGGCCCGGAACCAACAATACATCATCGAACGTCAGGGCTTCTTTATCGATTCTGAGCATCGCAACATCACCTTTAGAATGAGGAATTAGTTGCGGCGCAATTGTAGCCCTTTTGCCCATTGGGGTAAACTGAATTTATCCTGCCGTTTCCAGTTAATTTCCATGCAGCAAAATAACCACAATATTCTTACCGTCAGCCACCTTAATCGCCTTGCCCGCCAGGTACTGGAAATGGAAATCGGCCAGGTCTGGGTGCGCGCCGAAATCTCCAATTTTGTCGCGGCAAGTTCCGGCCATTGGTACTTCACCTTAAAAGATGATCGTGCACAGGTGCGCGCCGCCATGTTTAAGATGGCCAACCGCAGGGTAACCATGCGTCCCCAAGAGGGTGACAGGGTGCTGGTAAGGGGTAGCCTGGGCCTGTATGAGCCGCGAGGGGATTATCAACTGATTGTGGAACACCTTGAGCCCGAAGGCGAGGGGCTGTTAAAGCAACAGTTTGAACAGCTTAAACAAAAGCTTTTGGCACAAGGCTTATTTGATTCGGCCCGCAAACGCCCATTGCCTTCCCCTATTCTTAAGGTGGGCGTAGTGACCTCCCCGACCGGTGCTGCAATTCACGATATTCTGACCGTGCTCAAACGCCGTAATCCGGCCATCGAAGTGATTCTGTACCCCAGCCAGGTACAGGGAGAAACCGCGCCGGCGCAGCTGATTCGCGCCATTCAAACTGCCAATCAGCGCAACGAAGTAGATTTACTGATTGTGGGACGTGGCGGCGGCTCGCTGGAAGATCTTTGGTGCTTTAACGATGAAGCCCTGGCCTATGCCATTTACGCCTCCAATTTGCCCATTATCAGCGCCGTTGGCCATGAGGTAGATGTCAGTATTGCCGATTTTGTGGCAGATTTGCGTGCCCCTACCCCATCGGCTGCGGCCGAGTTGGTCAGCCGTGATAAAGCCGAGCTTGAGAAAAGCATACAGCAGCTCGGTGCAAGGTTAGTCAGCCTGACCCAACATCGCCTGTCAGCCTTGGGCCATCGTCATGAAGTGGCCGCCCATCGATTGCAGCGCTATCACCCCGAAGCGCGTTTACTGCAACAGGCACAGCAACTGGACAGGCTTAGTGCAGAGCTTTCACAGCATTTTGCTAAACGTCTCAGCGATGCCGAGAAACGAAGTAACAAGCTACAGGAGCGATTAGGCAGATTATCGCCCGAACGGCGACTGGATAACCTGACACAACGCTTAGGTTTCCTGGAGCAATCTTTGCAAAAGAGCGTAAAGGACCTGCTGCAGGGCAAAGGTCAGGCTCTCGCCGAAAACAGCCATTTACTCAATAGCGTCAGCCCCCTGGCGACCTTGTCTCGCGGCTACAGTATCAGCCTAAAAGACGGCAAAGCGGTGAAAAAGGCGGCCGAACTCAAGAGCGGCGATCGCCTCACCACCAAATTTGTCGATGGTGAAGTCGTTAGCCTGGTTGAAAAATAGCTTGGTAATAACCAACCGTGATTAAGAAACTTTGCTTCGCCCTTATCCTGCTGTTTGCATTGCTATTGGGCTATTTTCGCCTGACCGCGTCCAACGCGCCCCAAGCGCCCCTTTTTGAAAATTACCCAGGTTTTTTAAACATTGCTCACCAGGGTGGCTATTTACTGTGGCCCAGCAACACCCTGTACGCCTTTCGTAATGCCGTGGATTTGGGCGTGGATATGCTGGAAATGGACGTACATCAAAGCAAGGACGGTCACTTGGTACTGATGCATGATGCCGATGTGTCGCGCACCACCAACGGCAAAGGTCTGCTAAAAGAAATGACGCTGTTGCAAATCAAAGCACTGGATGCGGGCTTTAACCATCTGGAAGCCCTGCCTGGGGCAGATAAAGCCTTCAGGGGGAAAGGTATTCAAGTCCCCACCCTGGAAGAAATCTTTAACGCATTTCCCCATATGCCAATGACCATTGAGATCAAGCAGCGCCAGCCTTCCATTGCCCAGCCACTTTGCCAGCTTGTTAGAAAACACCAGATGCAGGATAAGTTAATTATTGGCTCCTTCCATCAGGAAGCGTTGGATGAATTTCGTCAGCACTGCCCGGCGGTCGCCACCTCTATGGCCTCAAGCGAGACCTCCCGGTTTGTGATCTTGAGTAAACTGGGCCTAAGCAGCCTGTACTCGCCTAAAGGGGCAGCCCTGCAAGTACCCATGCATAGTGGCGGTATCAAAGTGGTGAGCGAGAAGCTATTGGCCGATGCACATGCCAAAGGCATGAAGGTGCATGTATGGACCATTAACGATCCCTGGGATATGCAAGACCTTATCCGCCTGGGCGTTGATGGCATTATCAGCGACCGCCCGGATTACTTAGTAAAGATAAGCCAAGGCCAATAAACCAACTGCTAGAAGTGCCAGATAAGGAAAGGGCGACGTCCACCATGAGAGTGGTTTCGCGGCCAGCTCTTTTACCTTTTCCCTGCTGTTATAGCGGATAGGAAACCAGAACAGCGGCACGAAAGAGAGCGCCGACAACACAGAAAAGAGCAGTTTATAGGGTGTCAGCCAAACACAGGCCAGGCAAATCAGGCAAAGCGCCGTAAAGAAAATGCGGTAGTAAGGGCTTGGCGCCAAATGTTTCTGCTTATCCATAAGTTACTTCGAAATCCATTCCGCGCTCTTCAATCAGTGAGGGATCACCAATCTCAGGGTTTCGACCTTCTTGTCATCAAGATGAAGTCTGTACAGATCGCCATATTCGCTTTCCTGTATATCCGCCGCTTCACCACCTAACAAGCGAATCAGCTCAGGCGTGGTATTGCTATGACCCACAATCACTGCATCCTGCCCGTTAGCCAGCAAGGATGCAGCAAAGCCCTCTAAATCGCGCGGATCATAGAGCAAAACTTCCATTTCCTTAGACTCGGCCAGAGGCGTTACCGTTTGCCGGGTGCGTTGGTAATCGGTGCTGTAAATACGCTCAAGGGGCACATGTTTTAGCATGGTTGCCAGGTTCTGGGCCTGGTGCTTACCTGCCTCAGTCAGTGCCGGATCGCTTCCCTGACTTTCTTTTTGCGCATGGCGAAGAAAGTAGAGGGATACATCAGCCGCCAAAGCCGAACCACTGGCAGAGAGAAACAGAAACAAGCAAAGTAGCCAGGTTTTCATATGGATGTCCTTATTCTTTAAATAATTGAGGGCCGTTCGGCCCCCGTGATTACTTCTTCTTATGGAAAGACATTAAGCGCTTACGCTTGCGCTCCTGGGCCAGGGTCAGCTGGTTTTTCTTGCCTTCAAAGGGATTGGCGCCTTCGCGGAATTCGATGCGAATGGGCGTACCCATCACATTAAGCGTCTTTCTGAAGTAATTCATCAAGAAACGCTTATAGGAGTCCGGCAGATCCTGCACCTGGTTACCGTGGATCACTATTACCGGCGGATTATAGCCCCCGGCATGGGCGTATTTCATTTTCACCCGGCGTCCACGCACCAAAGGCGGCTGGTGATCGTCCTGAGCCATTTCCATGATGCGGGTCAGCATCGAGGTGTTGATGCGCTTGGTCGCCGATTCATAGGCTTCGATAACGGATTCAAACAAATTGCCAACGCCGGTGCCGTGCATGGCCGAGATAAAGTGCAATCGGGCAAAGTCGATAAAGCCCAAACGTCTGTCCAATTCACGTTTCACTTCATCTTTTACATCGGTCTTGAGGCCGTCCCATTTATTGACCGCCAACACCAATGAGCGCCCGGAATTAAGCACAAAGCCAAGCAGGCTTAGGTCTTGATCGGTGATCCCCTCTCGGGCATCCACCACTACCAACACCACGTTGGCTTCTTCAATGGCTTGCAGGGTCTTAACGATGGAGAACTTCTCCACCATATCGCTGACCTTCTTGCGTTTACGCACTCCGGCGGTATCGATCAGAATATATTCACGCCCGTCGCGCTGCATGGGAATAAAAATGCTGTCTCGGGTGGTGCCGGGTTGATCGAACACCACCACACGCTCTTCCCCCAGAATACGGTTAGTCAGGGTGGATTTACCCACATTGGGCTTACCGACGATAGCCAGCTTAATGGGTTGGCTCTGCAGGCGTTCAAGCTGGGCCTCGGCATCCAGCTCTTCTTCCTCAAGGCTTTTTTCCTGCACCTGCATATCGGGAAATTTATCTTGCAGAGGTAACAGCAAATCGTCCAACAATTGGCTGATACCACGACCATGGGCAGCAGCGATCTGGTGAATGTCTCCCAAGGCCAATCGGTAAAAATCGGCGGTTTCGCTGTCACCGTCGATACCATCGACCTTGTTGGCCACCAGGTGCACCTGCTTGCTTTGCTTGCGCAAATGATCGGCAATGGCCTGATCGGCGACAGTCAGACCGGCGCGGGCATCCACCAGGAACAGCACCACATCGGCTTCATCGATAGCCAGCAAAGACTGTCCTGCCATGGCCGCATCGATGCCCTGCTCGTCGCCACTGATACCACCGGTATCCACTACGATAAACTGCAGCCCTTCGTACTTGGCCTGGCCATACTTGCGATCCCGGGTAAGGCCGGGAAAATCTGCCACCAGCGCATCACGGCTGCGGGTCAGGCGGTTAAACAGAGTGGATTTGCCCACATTGGGGCGCCCCACCAGGGCGACTACAGGTAACATAAAGGTTCTTTCCTAACAGAAGCGGCCCATTATTGGGCCGCCTTGATCAATTTGGCTTTGTCTTTTTAAGACTATTGCCATTATATGCTAAGGCGTCTCGATGGCCCACAATTCGCCATCGCGGGTCTGGGTATAGACCACGCGGCCTTCCACCACAGGGTCGGTGTAAATGCCCTCATCGACATCATCGCCACCCACTTGCAACCGGGAGACTATCTTGCCGTCACTCTGATTCAGCCAGTGCAGGAAACCGAACTTGTCGCCCACTACTACATAGCTGGCTACCGGCTCTGCTGCCGTCAGCTGACGACCACGCAAGCTGTTGTGACTCCAAAGCTCCACGCCGCTGCGTCTGTCCAGTGCATAAACAACACTGTTGTTATCGACCACAAACAGATTGTTGGCATCCAGGCTGATACGACGATAGGACTTGTATTCACGCTTCCACACTACGCGACCACTGCGGATATCCACCGCAGCCAGGGTACCGTCAAAGGACACCACGTAGATCATGCCGCCAAGCACCAGAGGCTCGACATCAATATCAACAATGCGCTCCAACTCGGTGGCACCGGTTGGGGCGGCAACGGCTTGTTCCCAGGCGATCTGACCATTGTTCAGGATCACTGCAGCCAGTTTACCGGAGGCCGTTCCCACAATGGCACCACCACTGCTGATGCTGGCAGCTGATACACCACGCAGCGAAAGCGGCGGTACTTCAGACTCATAGCGCCAGCGTTGTTCACCGGTTTCAGCATCCAGGGCAAACATCACGCCTGCACCGGTATTCACCACCACAGTGCCTTCATCCACCGCAGGACGGGCTAACACTTCACCTTTGACCTTGGCGCGCCACTTCACTTCACCCGTGTTGACGTCCAATGCAAAGACATCACCGTTTTCAGTGCCTAAAAAGACTTTTTCGTAACTTACGCTCAATCCACCGGCAATACGTGCTGGCGCACCAGAGCGCCAAAGTTTGGCGACACCGTCATACCAGCTATCGTCTTTGAATATGGCCAGGTTTTGTTCCCAGACCAGCTTGCCACTGTCACGTTCAAATGCTTTGACCATGCCATGACGGCTTGCCGCAAAAACCTTCTCGTAGGCCACCGCGGGCTTTAAACGGGAGAAATGCTCGCCAACGCCATCGCCTACACTACGCTCCCATTTCGCTTGGGCCATAAACTGTGATTCGATGGGCTTAAGCTTTTTAATCTCAATCTCTTCATCGTCCATAAACCAGGTTCTGGCATCCATCCAATCAGGCAATACAGAACAGCCGGACATGCCCAGCACCGACAACAGACACAGGGCCTTGATGCAATTTTTCACAAGCAGCCCCTTATGCTCCGGCTGTGGCCGCAGCCGACAGATTATCCAACTTCATTTTCAGCAGGTTGTTGCCGCTGTTTTTCTCAAGAGCCGCGCTGTAAGCAGCCCGGGCCTTATCCACATGGCCCTGAAGACGATAGACATCCCCTTTGAACTCTTGCACCTGGGCAACGAAAGCGTCACCAGACACTTTATCCAGAGTAGACAAAGCATTGTCGTATTCGGCTTGTTGAATTTGAATGCGGGCCAAACGTAAATTCGCTACCGCGGCGACTGCATCTACTTCAGCATGTTCAGCTGCCCAGCGCAGCTTGTCAGCAGCCTCTGTGAGATTGTCTGCATCCACCGCTTTTTGTGCTGCTTGCAAGGCAGCGAGTACGGCATAACTGTTGTCAGAGTGGGTTTGGATAAACTCGCTGACTTTGCTCAAGTCATTGCCCGCTTCCAGGCTGCTGATAGCCTGCTCGTATTGTGCGGAAGCTTGTTCCTGACCAGCAAATTTTGTTTCATTGTAATAGCGCCAGCCCCACAGACCACCCAGGCCCAATACTGCGCCGACCACGATGGCCATGCCATTGTCTTTCCAAAACTTTTTGATGGCTTCGACTTGTTGTTCTTCAGTGTTATAAATTTCCATCTACTTCCCCTAATACTTCTAATCTTCCAGAACCTGACGCAAGGTGGCAACCAGTTCAGCCACAGGCACTGAACGCTGCTCTTGTTCCTGGCGTAGGAATTTCAAGGTGATCTTATTTTGCGCTGCTTCTTCATCGCCAATAATCAGGGCAACGGAGGCACCACTTTTATCTGCGCGCTTCATCTGTTTCTTCAGATTGCCGCCACCACAGTGACTCTGCAATCGCAAGCCGGGCATTTGGTCACGTAAGCTTTCCGCTAACTTAAAGCCATAAGCGGTAACGTCGTCGCTCATCAGGCACAGGTATACCTGTACGGCAGATGGGACTTTTTCAGCCTGGCCCATGGTTTCCAGTAACAACACCAGACGTTCCATGCCCATGGCGAAACCCACTGCTGGTGTCGCTTTGCCACCTAACTGCTCAACCAAACCATCATAACGACCACCGGCACAAACGGTACCCTGAGCACCAAGAGCGTCAGTGACCCATTCAAACACGGTGCGGTTGTAATAATCCAACCCCCGCACCAGGCGCGAGTTAACCCGGTATTGGATGCCCAGTTGGGCTAATCGTTCACACAAGGTGTCAAAATGTTGTTTGGATTCTGCATCTAGGTAGTCCAGCAGATCCGGTGCATCAGCCAACAGAGCCTGCACGTTGCTGTCCTTACTATCCAACACACGCAAAGGATTGCTGGTCATGCGACGTTTGCTGTCTTCATCAAGCTTGTCCTGATGAGCAGTCAGAAACTCAATAAGGGCATCACGATAACGAGCACGAGCCTCACTGGAACCCAGTGAGTTGATTTCCAACGTGACTTTGTCGGCCATACCGAAGCGCTGCCACAGACGGGCGGACATCAGGATCACTTCGGCATCGATATCCGGACCGTCCAAACCAAACACTTCCACCCCAAACTGGTGGAATTGACGATAGCGGCCCTTTTGCGGACGCTCATGACGGAACATGGGTCCCATGTACCACAGGCGCTGCTGTTGATTGTACAATAGACCATGTTCGTTTCCGGCGCGTACGCAACTGGCGGTGCCCTCTGGACGCAAGGTAAGGCTGTCACCGTTGCGATCTTCGAAGGTGTACATTTCCTTTTCGACGATATCCGTTACTTCACCGATAGAGCGCTTGAATAACTCTGTACTTTCCAACACCGGTGTGCGGATTTCCTGATAACCGTACCCGGCTACCACCTCACGAATGACTTGTTCTGCCCACTGCCACAAGCCAGACTGCTGTGGCAGGCAGTCATTCATTCCGCGAATGGCCTGTATTTGTTTGGTCACTGATCTGCTATCTCAAACTGAAAAATAGGGATGTGCCACTAGCGCGTGGCCATAATTAAACCGGCGATTATAGGGACTCAGGAGGCAAAGGTAAATCGACGAAAAAGCCAACTGCTAATCAGGCCTGCTCAACCTTCACCGGAATACGGTTTTTCTCTTCTATTTGTGCCGCTTTTGCACGGATGCGCTTTTCAAGTTGGGCCACCAGATCGTTGTTGTCCAAACGCTCTTTCTGACGCTGGCCATCCAAATAGAAACCACTCATATTGCGAGCACCGGTCAATCCCAAATCTGATACCTCAGCTTCGCCCGGGCCATTCACCACGCAGCCGATAATGGAGACATCCATGGGCGTAAGTATGTCTTCCAGGCGTTGCTCCAGTGCATTTACAGTGCCTATCACGTCAAACTCCTGACGAGAGCAGCTTGGGCAGGCAATGAAGTTAATGCCACGGGAACGGATACGCAGCGATTTGAGAATATCGAAACCGACTTTGATTTCTTCCACCGGATCGGCTGCCAGCGAAATGCGGATGGTATCGCCGATACCTTCTGCCAGCAGCATACCCAAGCCAACCGCACTTTTTACCGCACCGGCACGAAAACCACCGGCTTCGGTAATCCCCAAATGCAACGGCTGATCGATTTTGCTTGCCAATAAACGATACGCGCCCACCGCCAAAAACACATCAGAGGCTTTCACACTGACTTTGAAACTGTGGAAATTCAGGCGATCGAGAATGTCCACATGGCGCATGGCGGACTCCACCAAGGCCTCAGGGGTGGGCTCGCCATACTTTTCCTGCAAATCCTTCTCTAAAGAGCCACCGTTTACGCCGATGCGAATCGGGATCCCCTTGTCGCGGGCACAATCCACCACCGCACGAATACGCTCTTCATTGCCGATATTGCCAGGGTTGATACGCAGGCAATCTGCACCGTACTCGGCCACTTTGAGGGCAATACGATAGTCAAAGTGAATATCGGCAATCACCGGAATATCCACCTGGGCCTTGATTTGCTTGAAGGCTTCGGCGGCATCCATAGTGGGTACGGATACCCGCACGATTTCACCGCCCACGCCCTGAATACGTTTGATTTGCGCTACCGTTGCCGCCACGTCGGTGGTCGGCGTATTGGTCATGGATTGCACGGCAATAGGTGCGCCGTTGCCAATAGGCACATTGCCCACATAGATACGGGTCGACTTGCGGCGCTTGATGGGAGATTCGGCAAACATGATAACAATTCCAGTGATTGGACGAGGCAGCCTACTGCGTCATGGGCAAGGTAAAGCGCGCGGTCTGCCCCGGTTTAAATACAGACATATCTACAGGACGGCCATTATAACTTATTTGCACCGACTCTGGCGCACCAAGAACCACTTCAAAAGGTGGTAGGCCAGTAACCGGCATAATACGCCCTGAGGCTTTTACACCATAGGCAATGGCTTCACCGGTTGCATCGGTAATATTGATCCAACAATCACCGGCAAATTCAAAAATCAGCTCAATCTCTCTGGCTGTGTTACTGGCAGGTTGTGTTTCCTGGTTTCTCACCACAGGCGAGGCTTGCGTCGGCGCGCTTTGCTCAGGTTGAGTGGCAGTCGGCAAAGTCGCAGATTGTGTCTGCATTTCAGGCTGGCGCGTCTCAGTTTGGGTATTTTGCGACTCAGAAAGCGGTAAAGCAGGCTGATTGGGGTTATCCGCTGACGGCACAGACGAATCCGCCTGTTGCATCAAAGCCGCCTCATCACGAAGCTGCTCATCCTCAGAAACCTGGGGGTCAACGACTTCTTCATAGGGCGCAAGGTCTTCTGTGGGCGCAGCAGATTGGTCGGTTTCCGGCTCAGACGTCCCGATCTGCACCGACTGCTGAACAGGCAAAGGGACCATCCCTGATTCCGGCATACTGCTGTCACTTTGCTGCCACCACCACAGGACAACCAGCGCCAGAATAATGGTCAGGATCAGATAGGACACCAGCATTAAACGATCGTCGCTGGTTTCTCTCTCCACACGGCGGGAAAAGCTCTGTAGTTTGGCCGGCTCCTGCCTTGAGGCGTTCATTTCCTCGAAGGCTTCCAACACCTTGTCCGAATCCAAGCCAACCAATTTGGCATAGAGCTTCAAATAACCGCGCGTGAAGGTCACCGAGATGCGCTCGTCAAAATGCTCGGCTTCAAGATTTACTACATTGCCCGGACGCAAGTTGAGCTTGGTGGCAACCTCTTCTACCGACAAGCCCAGGGCGATACGTGCCGATTTGAGCATATAACCAGGGCCAGCCTTGACCTCATCAGCTCTATTTAAGGTTTCCACATTGTCTGCGTGATTCTCGACTTCTACAGAATCCGCATCTTGCTGTTGGTTTTCTGATTTCATTTGCTACTCAGGCGCCCTTACCCGCAACTTTTGACCTACATAAATGGAGGAAGCATCTTTAAGATTATTCCACTCTATCAGCTTCTCCATTCTTACATTGTATTTCAAGGATATACGATACAGATTTTCATCCTTTGCTACGGTATGCAGTTCTATCTCATCGTTCACCTGCTCGCTGTTCCGGTCTGACTCTTCCCCTGTGATGGATGTCTCTTCAACCGAAGGCGCCGATATTTCATCTGAAGCTTGGGTGCCGGATGCTTCTTCTGCCAAGTCCACAGGCTCCGGCTCTGGGGGCGTGGTTTTCTCAGTCAGTTGTGGCTCTGGGCTCTGAGGTTTGGTCGTGTCCACAGGCTCAGGCTTGGGACTTGGGATTTCCTGAGTCACCTCAGGCTGGGGTTTAGCAATCACTTTAGGAACTGCAGGCGTCACCGGCGCGGATATGTGCTCGGCATCATATTGTAACAGACGAAACGCTTTATTGGCCTGGTGTTCAGGATATAACTGCAGGAGCATACGACCATAATCTTCCATAGCCTTAATATTACCCAGGCCTTTTTCTATTTTGGCGGCCAACAACAGCGATTCAGGGGTAACACGCGCCATTTTTTCATATTTGACCAGCGTTGCCTTTGCAGCATACCAATCCTGCTGATTGGCTTGCAGTTCAGCCAACAACATCAGGCTCTTTCCGCGTCCGGGCTGATGGTTAAGGGCCAGACGCAGATAATTAATGGCATCAGCGAGTTGCCCCTGGCTCTGGCTACACAGCGCCAGGTTTTCATAGGATTCGGCGGTACGAATATAATTTTGCGTGGCGATGGCGTCTAAAAAGTAGCCTTTGGCCTTTTCATACTGTCCTTGCTGGCACAAAAAAGCGCCATAACTGTTGAGAATGTCGGGATTTTTCGGCGCCAGCGCCATAGCGTCACTGTAGGATTTGTTGGCTAACTCTGTTTCGCCCACCAACTGGTAGTAGTACGCCATGCCGTAGTGGGCATCGGCCAGACGGGGCGCATACTGCAGCGCTTTATCCAGGTTAAATTTCGCTTGAGAATAATTGCCGTTTTTAAGGTAGGTCAGTCCCAGCGATATACGGGTCTTAGCCGCATCCACCTGGTTAAAATTGGCAGATTGACTCCCCTCTTCCACTGAGGGTTGACCGGCACAACCGGCCAACAAGATTACTAAGAAAAAAAAGTACTTACGCATCAATGGCCACGCATTTGCCTGAGTCACATTAAGCCATTTTTACCGAAATCTGCTCGCCCTTCATCTGTTTTTTCATCATTCGCTTGGTTCGGTCCACCACATCGCCGACCAATTGACCACATGCGGCATCGATATCGTCACCACGAGTCTTGCGCACGACCACGGTAAAACCGTATTCCATTAACACTTTGGAGAAGCGGTCAATGCGCGAATTGCTGGAGCAGGTGTAGGGGGAACCTGGATAAGGATTGAAGGGGATCAAGTTGATCTTGCTGGGCGTGTCTTTCAGCGCGCGCGCAAGCTCATGAGCCTGGTCCATACTGTCATTAATGCCATTGAGCATGACATATTCGATGGTTACCCGTCCCTGGTTGGCATTGGACTTGGCCAAATAACGACGCACACCAGCCAGAAGCTCAGCAATGGGATACTTTTTATTAATGGGCACGATTTCATCGCGCAATTCATCATTAGGTGCATGCAGTGAAACGGCCAGGGCTACATCAATTTGGTCAGCCAGCAGATCCAGAGCAGGCACCACGCCAGAGGTGCTTAATGTCACCCGGCGCTTGGATAAGCCGAAGCCGAAGTCATCCAACATAATGTCCATGGCCGGCACCACGTTTTTCAAATTCAGCAGCGGTTCGCCCATGCCCATCATCACCACATTGGTGATCGGTCGCTTGGCGGTGTCTTTAGACAAACCAATGGTTTTGGCCACACGCCACACCTGACCAATGATTTCAGAAACCGACAGATTACGGTTAAATCCCTGCTGGGCAGTAGAGCAGAAGGTACATTCCAGGGCACAGCCCACCTGAGAGGACACACACAAGGTGGCACGATCGGTCTCGGGGATCCACACCGCTTCCACTTCCTGTCCGCCTTTCAGCATAAGGGCAAACTTGATGGTGCCGTCGCTGGCATTTTGCTGACGGGAAATCTCTGGTGCTTCAATGACACAGTGTTCCGTCAGCTTGGCACGCAGAGCTTTGTTGAGGTTGGTCATCTGTTCAAAATCGTCACAGCCTGCCTGATAAATCCATTTCATCAGCTGATCGGCACGAAAGGGCTTTTCACCGATACTGGCGAAGAAATCCCGCAAACCCTGACGATTCAAATCCAACAAATTGGTTTTCACTGCGACCATTCAAACAACCCTCATACAAAAGTGCGCGCATTGTACAGATTTTAACCAGCAAAAGCCATTCGCGGGTTACCGGCATACTTTTTTGTCTCATTAAAAAAGGGAGCCTGGCTCCCTTCTTTCAGTTGCCTTCGCAATTAACGAGTGCGTGGGCAAAGCTCTTCGTCAGAGAAGAAGTAAGCAATTTCACGAGCAGCAGAGGCAGCAGCATCAGAGCCGTGAACCGCGTTCTCATCGATAGAAGCGGCGTAGTCGGCACGCAGAGTACCGGCCAGCGCATCCTTAGGATTGGTAGCGCCCATGATTTCACGGTTCTTACGCACAGCGTCTTCACCTTCAAGTACCTGGATCATCACCGGACCAGAGGTCATGAAAGAAACCAATGCGCCAAAGAAAGGACGCTCTTTGTGCTCGGCGTAGAAACCTTCGGCCTGCTCTTTGCTCAGGTGCAGCATCTTGGCTGCAACGATGCGCAGACCAGCAGACTCGAAACGGTTGTAGATAGCGCCGATGACGTTCTTGGCTACTGCGTCAGGCTTGATGATGGAAAACGTGCGTTCCAGAGCCATGTTTATTCTCCAAAAAAGATAAGGTGAAAAATTTGAGCGCGGATTATATGCAATAATCCCAGGCTTGACCATGTGATCGACACTAAAAAACGCAAGTGCGCAATTATCCTGATTTTATTGGGTGCAAATCGTTGTTCGGGCTACGCTTACTAAACCTGATGCCCAAGAGTTGAAGATGTATTTGAAGCGGTCTCTACTCCTGATCCTGGTGGTTTATACCAACAGTGTTTTAGCCGTAGCAAAAGATCGGTTGGTGGTAGCCACTGCCTTATGGGAGCCCAACTACACTACTGAAGAGGGCAATGGCATCTACCAACAGATCGTCAACAAAGTCTATGAAGATTTTGCGATCCACTATGAGTATGCCAGCTACACTCGCAGCAAAGCGCTGGTAAAAGAGGGAAAAGCGGATTTATGGTTAGCCGCCTACGCAGAGGAAGAAGACTACGCTCTCTATCCGACATTACCCTTTGACGGCGATATGATCTCACTGGTTGGTTTGCCTTCACAAACCAGTGTGCCTGAAGATCTCGGCACGCTGTCTGTGGCCTGGGTAACAGGTTACCAACTGCAACGATATTTTGATCCACCACCGCGCCACTACTACGAAGTAGAGAGCACCGACGCAGCCCTGCGTATGTTGTTGGCTAAACGTATCGACTATGTCATCGACGAAAGTTGGAATCTGGAGCATCAGCTCGCAGAGGATCCGTCTTTGCAAAAGCGCCTGCGCATTTGGGAATTAGCGATATTGCCGGTATACCCGGCCTTTCAAAAAAATGCTTCCGGGGAGTCTTTGCGAGAATTATGGGATCAGCGCATGCGACTGCTATTTGAAAGTGGTTGGCTGCAACAGTTGTATCAGCAAATGGATGTCGAGTATCGCCTGACATCCTGTCTTTCTGAGGACGCAAAAGGCGAGAAAACGGCGATAACCTGTTTACGAATTAAACCAGACGCCTTTAAGACGCCCCTTCTGACAAAGCCTCAAGAACGCCAGTAATAGCGTGAAAATCCAGCCGCGAAGCTTTGCCCACGATGCCCCTGATGATATAGTCCGCGCCGCCCTGACGACCGGGTTAATACTTGAGTAAAATGCTCAAGTAATATAAAATCCCCGACCAGAATCAGGCGTTTAATTTTTGCGACACAAGCGGATTCCTCTCACAATAATAAGACCGGGCCGGGTTCATTCCTGTGAAGGTCAATAAATCGAATCATCAGCGCAAAAGATGACTAAGCAGTGCAGGCTGCCCACCAATGGGTGGCGTTTTCGTCAGAGCCGCATGCGGCCAAACGATCAGACAGTGATTGAGACCAGACTATGAGTGAACAAATCGAAAAGGCGCTATCTCGCAAGTACGAGGCCGGTTTCGTTTCTGAGATTGAATCAGAAACCTTTGCCGCCGGCCTCGACGAAGACGTGATCCGCCGCATTTCCGCCATGAAACAAGAGCCACAATGGATGCTTGAATGGCGACTCAAAGCCTATGAGTCCTGGCTGAAGATGGAAGAGCCTGAGTGGGCTCATCTGCATTACCCCAAGATCGACTATCAGGCCATCTCCTACTACTCAGCGCCCAAGAGTATGAAAGACAAGCCCAAGTCGCTGGATGAAGTCGATCCTGAGCTGCTGCGCACCTATGAAAAGCTGGGCATTCCGCTGTATGAACAGCAGATGCTGGCCGGTATTGCCGTGGATGCGGTATTCGATTCCGTATCCGTGGTCACTACCTTCAGGGAAAAGCTGGAAGAAGCCGGGGTCATTTTCTGCCCTATCTCCGAGGCGGTACACAAATACCCTGATCTGGTAAAAAAATACCTGGGCACAGTAGTACCACGTTCGGACAACTACTTTGCTGCGTTGAACAGCGCGGTGTTTACCGATGGCTCTTTTGTTTATATTCCCAAGGGCGTGCGCTGCCCTATGGAGCTGTCCACCTATTTCCGAATTAATGAACAAAACACAGGGCAGTTTGAGCGCACCCTGATCATTGCCGATGAGGGCAGCCATGTCAGCTACCTCGAGGGTTGTACCGCGCCACAGCGTGATGAAAACCAGCTGCATGCCGCGGTCGTAGAATTGGTCGCGCTGGATAACGCCAAGATCAAGTATTCCACTGTACAAAACTGGTATCCCGGTGATGAAAATGGCAAGGGCGGTATCTACAACTTCGTTACCAAACGCGGTATTTGCCATACCAAGGCCCATATCTCCTGGACGCAGGTGGAAACCGGCTCGGCCATTACCTGGAAATACCCAAGCTGTATCCTGAAAGGCGACAACAGCGTTGGTGAATTTTACTCGGTGGCCCTGGCCCGTGGTCGTCAGCAGGCCGATACCGGTACCAAAATGATCCATCTGGGCAAGAACACCAAGTCCACCATTATTTCCAAAGGGATAAGCGCCGGGCATGCCAACAACGCCTATCGCGGCCTGGTACAGATGGGCCCCAATTCAGACGGCGCACGTAATTTTACTCAGTGCGACTCGCTGTTGATTGGCGATCAGTGCGGTGCCCATACCTTTCCGTATATTGAAAGTCGTAACCCGTCTGCCATCGTCGAGCATGAGGCTACCACCTCCAAGGTCAGCGATGAGCAGCTGTTCTTATGTCAGCAGCGCGGTCTGGATGCCGAAAAGGCCGTGTCCATGATCGTTAACGGGTTCTGTAAAGAAGTGTTTAAAGAGCTGCCGATGGAATTTGCCGTAGAAGCCGGCAAATTGCTGGAAATCAGCCTGGAAGGTTCGGTGGGCTAAGCCAACTCGGCGAAGCCCTGTAGGTTAAGCCTCGCAGGCTGGCCACCACCTGTCATCGTCAGTTTTCGTATTTGGGGTATCACATGCTAAAAATCAGCAACTTGCACGCCAGTGTAGAAGAAAAAAACATCCTGAAAGGTCTGGATCTGGAGATTCGTCCAGGCGAGGTGCACGCCATTATGGGCCCTAACGGCGCCGGCAAAAGCACACTAGGCTATGTGTTGTCAGGCCGCGAAGGTTACGAAGTAACCGAAGGGAGCGTGGAAATGCAGGGCCAGAATTTGCTTGACCTTGAAACCGAAGAGCGCGCCCGCGCCGGTCTGTTTCTGGCTTTCCAGTATCCGGTGGAAATCCCCGGCGTCAGCAATATGGAATTTATGAAGGAATCGGTGAACGCCATTCGCGAAGCCCGCGGCGAAGAAGCCCTGAGCGCTGCCGACTTTCTGAAAAAAGCCAAAGAAGCCTGTAAGCAAGTCAACCTGCCACTGGATTTCCTTAAGCGTGGCGTTAACGAAGGCTTTTCCGGCGGTGAGAAAAAACGTAACGAAATCATGCAGATGATACTACTCGAGCCGAAGCTTTGCATCCTTGATGAGTCAGACTCCGGATTGGACATCGATGCCCTGCAGGTAGTGGCCAAGGGCGTCAACAGCCAGCGCAGCCCAGATCGCAGCTTTATAGTGGTCACTCACTATCAGCGGTTGCTGGATTTCATTGAGCCGGACTTTGTGCATATTCTGGCCGATGGCAAGATTGTCAAAAGCGGCGATGCTTCACTGGCCAAGGAAGTGGAAAAAACCGGTTATGCCTGGCTCGGTGCAAAAGGCGAGGAGAAAGAGGCATGAGCCAATGGCTTGAGCAGGTAATCGAACGCGCCGAAAAGGTCAGTGATCATCTCAGTGCCAAGCGTGGCGAAGCTCTCTCATTGCTTCGTCAGCAGCGCTGGCCCAATCGCCGTGTTGAGGCCTGGAAATATACCTCTTTAACGCCAATCGAACAGCTGACTCTGGTCGAGGGTGCTACCAATCAGAAGATTGCCGATATACCCGCCATTCCCGGTGTAAACAGCCTGGACCTGGTGTTCTGTGGCGGCCGTCTGGTCACTGATCTTAGCGGCTTAAGCCTGCCCAAGGGGCTTAACATTCTGCCCTTAAGCCAGGCACAGCAGCAGACCCTGTCCCTGTTTGCCAGTATCAAGCCCAAGCAGCATTTGTTTGGCCTGGTCAATGATGTACTTGCCATTGATGGCCTGCTGCTGGATATCGAAGCCGGCGCTGACATCACTCAGCCAATACGCATTGTCTATTTGTCGCAAAAAGACAGTGAATCCCACAATCGCTTGTTGGTGCGTGTGGGTGAAGGCGCAAAAGTCTGTGTTATCGAGCATGCGTTGGGCGCACAAAGCAGCCTGGCCACCGAGTTTGCCGAATACAAAATTGAGAAAAACGCACAGCTTGAACATTACCGCCTTAACCTGCGTAGCGGCAAAGCCCTGGATGTGGGCGGCAATCACTTTTTCCTCGATGAGAAGGCACAGCTGAATAGTTCCCTGGTGGCCTTTGGTAGCGACCTGTCACGTCTGGATGTGGATATTGTCCATGGCGGCGAACATGCCAATGCCAAATTTAACGCCATCTACCTGCTAGGTACTGGTGAGACCTTCGATCTGCATAGCTGTGTGGAACATGCGGTCGCCCACGGCACCACCGAAGAAAATGCCAGAGGCATTATTGGTGATCGCGCCAAAGCGGTATTTAACGGCCGTATTCATATTCATCGTCATGCCCAGAAAACCCTGGCGGAGCTGAATAACCGCAATCTCCTGTTATCCCGTCGCGGCCAGGTTAACACCAAGCCGGAGCTGGAAATCTACGCCGATGACGTTAAGTGCGCACACGGCGCCACCGTTGCCGAAATTGAAGAAAAGGCCCTGTATTATCTTCGCTCCCGCGGTATTTCCCGCAGCCAGGCCTTGGTAATGCTCAACTATGGTTTTATCCAGGAGTTGATCGATGAGTTGCCCAACCAGGCTCTGGCCGATTGGTTAGCGCCCATGCTGCGTAGCCGTTTTGAACAGATGGAGGTCAAATGAGCCTGGATGTGTTGGCCCTGCGTCAGCAGTTTCCCATTCTTGCCCAGCAGGTTGACGGTAAGCCCTTAGTCTATCTGGACAATGCGGCCACCACACAAAAGCCGCAGGCCATGATTGACGCCCTGGTTAACTTTTATACCCAGTGCAATGCCAACGTGCATCGTGGTGCACATTATCTGTCCGATGAAGCCACGCGCCGTTATGAGCGCGCCCGCGACACAGTCGCCGGCTTTATCCATGCCAGTGCACGGGAAGAGGTGATTTGGACCAGTGGCACCACCGAAGGCATCAATATCGTCGCCCATGGCATGAGCAAACGCCTGAAAACCGGTGAAGAAGTGCTGGTCACCGAGATGGAGCACCATGCGGATCTGGTTACCTGGCAGCAGGCTTGTTTACAATCTGGCGCCACTCTGAAAGTGGCACCCATTCTGGATAACGGCGCGCTGGATATAGCCGCCTTTGAAACACTACTAAACGAGCGCACCAAGATGGTAGCTCTGCCTCATGTGTCCAATGCACTGGGGACGCTTAATCCGATCAAAGAGATTGCCGCCATGGCCAAAGCCAAAGGCGCCCTGGTGCTCATTGACGGTGCCCAAGGTGTCGCCCATGGTCAGGTAAATGTGCAGGATATCGGCTGTGACTTTTACGCCTTCTCCGGGCACAAACTCTTTGGTCCCACCGGCATCGGTGTGCTGTGGGGACGCAAAGCCGTATTGGAAGACTGGCCGGTATGGCAGACCGGCGGCGAAATGATTTCCAAGGTTACCTACGAATGCTCCACCTGGGGTGCGTTGCCTAATCGTCTTGAAGCCGGTACGCCCAATATTGCCGGCGCCATCGGTATGGCCGCGGCCATCGCCTGGTTCCAGAGTCTGGATTTAGCCGCCGTACAATCTCATGAAAAGCAATTGCTGGCCCATGCCACCGAGCAAGCCATGGCTTTTGAAGGTCTAAGATTAGTAGGCACAGCGCCGGATAAAATCGGGGTCATGAGTTTTATCCTCGAAGGCAGTCACCCTGCTGATGTGGGCTTTATTCTGGATAAGCAGGGTGTGGCCATACGCACCGGCGATCATTGTGCGCAGCCTTTGATGCGCCGCCTGGGTGTGCCCGGCACCGCCCGCGCCTCTCTCTCCATCTATAACACCCTGGAGGAAGTGGACATGCTGTTTAAGGCTTTGAAAAAAGCCCAGATGATGTTGGCTTAGGAGGTAAAAAATGAGTGTTGAAACCTTCGTTCCCGAACAAACCGTGATTTCTCTGACAGATGCTGCCATCCGTCATTTTGAGAGCAAAGTCGCCAAGGCGCCTGGCAAAGTGCTGCGGCTTTCCACCAAGGTCAGCGGCTGCACCGGCTATGCCTATGTGTTGGATCTCGCCGACGAAGCCAAGCCCACCGATATTATTGTAGAGGCCAGCGACAAGCTGAAAGTGGCGGTCGCCTTCGATGCCCTGAATCTGGTGCGTGACACCGAGATTGATTATGTCAAAGAAGGTATCAATGGCCTGGTTAAATTCAATAACCCTAATGTGGTCGATGAATGCGGCTGCGGCGAAAGCTTTAACGTGAGCTAACCATTCATGCAGCAAAGAATGGTGGTCACCCAACGTGACTGTAAAGCCAGGCGCGTGCCTTCCGGGCAAATTCAGGTGATCCCTGAAGGGGAATTTGTGACCTTGACCCAGGACTTAGGCGGTAATTACACCGTTACCTGGCATGGCAATATGCTGCGGATTGATGGCACCGATGCCGACGCCCTGGGACGCAAGCCACAAGAGCTGTATTTCGAGCCACCAGCCGATGACAATATTGTCGAAGCCCAGGTGTGGCAGGCGCTGGAGACTATCTACGACCCTGAAATACCAATTAATCTGGTTTCTCTTGGCCTGATTTATAAGGTCTGCATCGACCAGCAGCAAAAAGCGGTATTGATTGATATGACCCTGACCGCCCCGGGTTGTGGCATGGGACCGGTGTTGGTGGGTGATGTAGAATACCGCGTGTCCATGGTACCCAATGTAAAGAGCGTTAAGGTCAATCTGGTCTTCGATCCACCTTGGTCCCGTGAGATGATGAGCGAAGAAGCACAGCTTGAAGCCGGGCTGTTTTTTTAAGCTAGAAGCAAAGAACAACGCAGGACAACTACCCCTATGGCAATACCCAGCAGCCAGGAGATCATTGAGGATCTGGAATTTTTCGATGATTGGGAGCAGCGCTACCAATATATTATCGATCTTGGCAAACACCTGCCCGCCATGGATGACAACCTGAAAACCGAAGATCGGCTGGTGCGCGGTTGTCAGAGCAATGTATGGCTGGAAACGCAGGAAAAAGACGGCAAACTGCACTTTGAAGTGGCCAGCGACGCCATTATCGTTAACGGTTTACTGGCCCTGGTAATGGCTGCCTATAACGATAAAAGCCCACAGGACATTCTGGCCTTTGATATCGACGGCTATTTTCAGGCACTGGATCTGGAGCGTCATATCAGCCCCACCCGCGGTAACGGCCTGCGCGCCATTGTCGGCAAAATTCAGGGATTGGCAAAGCATCACTAGCCTCCTGTTTGACAAACTTGACGCGCAGAAGCTGGGTTAAAACCTACCACCACCTAGTAAATGCCAGGAATAAAAGTAGCAATCTGCTGCTTGTATTTCTGATAGGTGGCGCCGAAGTTTTTGATGAGGTCCCGCTCTTCAAAGTAGATCCCCACCATTGTATACAAGGTGAATAGCACCGATAGCACCAATCGCGTGACTGTCATGGTGGGCACTGACCAGAGTAATATCAGCATACCAAGCATCATCGGATGGCGGCTATAGCGATACATATACTTGTTAGTAAAGGCCAACGGCGTGTAGGGGATGTTTCTGAAGTACAGATACACCTGGCGCAATCCCATGAGTTCGAAGTGATTAGTGACAAAAGTCGCCAATAACAGATACAAGATCCCGGCGACATAGGCTGTGTAAATGGCGCACATCCCAATCTGATTCTGTACCTGCCAAACCACCCCGGGCAAAGACTGCCAGAAGTACATGATGATACAGGTCACCACCCCCGACATCAGCATAAAGGTGGAGCGCTCGGCTGCCTCAGGCAGGAATTGGCTCAGCCACTTTTTAAATTTCTCTCTGGCCATTACCGTATGTTGCACGGCAAATAAGGAAATTAGGCCTGTATTTGCCAATAGTCCTGTCCAAACCGATTCCGCTTGCCAATCACTGAGGCCAACAGGCGCAAATGCGCCTGCCCCAAGGATCAGCCAGAAGAGTCCAAAACAACCTATGGCATAAGCCAATAAGCCATAAACCAGCACAACAAGGCGTTTGCTAACATCCACAACATCAAATGCCAAAACATTGCTTGTGTATTGATTGGTACTTTTCATGATCTTACCCTCATACTTGTGCCGACTTAACGCTTCTGTACGACGATTTCCAAATACTCAGAAGGCACCACCATGGTGTTATCCTGGTCTCGGTTGAAACGGGCAATCAGTTGATGAATGTCTTGCTCCAGACAGGCTGCCTGCTTCTCATCCAGGACGGAAAAAGCCTTGTGCACAGGTCCGTAGTAAGCGCGGAACAAATCAATCCAGTGCTGCGCCGAACAGTAGCGGAAAACGAACTCTCTGCTGCGAAAGGTAATATCGCTTGCCAGGCCGGCAAAGTGCTCCTCAATAAAGGGCCTGGTGCCCCATAGTGCAGGAGATTTCAACCCCGCAGGCGGGGCTACGTACTTACCAATAAGCTTAAACAATTGGCCGACAAAACCCTCAGGTGTCCAATTCACCAAGCCAATCTTGCCGCCGGATTTACAAACCCGAAGCAATTCCTTGGCACTCTGAGCCTGATTGGGCGTAAACATGACGCCAAAGGTGGAAACGACGTTGTCAAAAGCGCTATCGCCAAATGGCAAGGCTTCGGCGTCGGCAAACTGGTATTCAATGTCCAGTCCTTCGGCTTGTGCACGCTTTTTGGATTGGTCCAGCAAAGACTCGACATAGTCAGTAGAGGTAACATGGCAGAAGCGGCGTGCCGCAGCCAACGTCACATTGCCATTGCCACTGGCGATATCCAATACAGACTCGCCGGATTTTAAATCCATGGATTCACACAACTGCTCGCCGGTGATCTGCAGGGTCACTCCAATACGACCATAATCCCCTGAGCCCCAGGTTAAACGTTGCTTCTCCTTAACGGCGGCGTAATTGATATCCAGTGTTGGTTGCTGTTTTGTGATGGTTAACATGAGTTCATCTCCTGATGGTTAGTGAGACATGATTGTCTCGACAGGAGCAATGATAGGGAGACATCACTAAGGCGGCTTGAAGAAAACCTGCAGGTTTTGTGGAGATTAGGTGGGGATATCTATGTCTTTATAAATGCAGTAGTTTTCAGCAATAAACCCTCAGCCAAACAAGGCATATTGCTGCATTTTCTGCACTTCTTCGGGTCGCACGAAGCGTTTAATATCATCCAGGGTCAGCTTGGGGCGAATACGACGCGCATCTTCAATGGCGGTGGCAGCGGCTTCGGGTTGGTCAGCCAGCGCCAAAGCAATGCCCAATACGATACGGGGTAAAAAGATTTTATCATCAAAAGCACAGGCATTTTGGGCCACCTCAATGGCTTCATCTAAGCGCCCATAACTGAGTAATGCCCTGGCAAGCAAAGCCCCCCAAGCACCGATACGATTATCCCTGGGACTGATGCGAATGCCGTGGTACATGTTGGCAAAGCCCTGTTCCTGGCCAATCTGCAGCTGCGCCGCCCCCAATGCCGCCCACCCTTGAGCATTACTGGGATCGAGTTCCACACAACGTTCCAGCAACTTGATACCGCGAAAAAAATCCCCCATGTCGGCAAAGGCACAACCTACGTAACCCAGCACATCCGGATCCTGGCTATCCAACGCGATAGCTGTCTCGGCAGCAGCCATTGCTTCCTCGTGCCAACCGTCATGATTGACCAAACCGACCAAATGGCCGATGGCCAGTGTCAACGCCAAATAGGCATGGGCGAAGGCCAATTCAGGATCTTTGCTGATGGCCTGGCGCAGTAAATCAGCACACTCCTGAAAGCTCTCTTCACTCCAGCCTTTTAATCCCAATACTGCGTGTCCCTGGCGGTACAATTCCCAGGCACCAAGATCAACCTGGCGGCGTTTTCGCAACGTGGCAAATTCCACCCTGTTGATTTCCGGTTCAATGGCACTGGTAATATTCAGGGTGATATCTTCAAGCTGCTCGGTCAGGTTACCAATCGGCACATTCTTTCTCACACCCCACAGCACTCGCTCATTGGTGGCTTCCACCAATTTGATGGATAAATTCACCTGCTCACCAAGACAACGAACCGTGCCATCCACCACATATTGGGCACCTAACTCTTGTGCAATGCTGCTGTGGCTGGAAGGATTGGCCCGATAATAGGCCCCAGTATTGCGGGAGGTCACCAGAAACCCCGGGGTTCTGGCCAGATGAATATTAATGTCTTCGTAAAGTGTCTCTGCGAAGAAGGCTATCAGATCAGAGCCTGTGCATTGGAACGGTAAAACGGCAACCACAATACGTTTGTCTGGCGTCATGTCGCGAATGGGAAACAGGCAAACACTGCCCCCCTCCTGACTTCCGGCTATGGCGCTTTGCCGCAACTGCTCATCGATACCGGCGCTGCCTGTCTGGGGATCAATCTCAGCGGCGCCGGACTCATTAACATCAAAGATGAAACGAAAGCCTCTTCGGTTTATGGTCGCAATGTATTTTTGCGCTTTACCACCATCACCAATAGCTTTGCGCGCTGCCTTAACACAGCTGCTGAGGGTGGAATCACTGATCACCTTACCGGCCCACAGGTTATCCATTAACTCCGACTTGCTGACAATCCGGTCCCGATGGCGCAACAGGTAGGCAAGCAGGTTAAACACCTGAGGTTCAATAGCCAAAGGTTCGCCCTTGCAGCGCAATTGGTAATTGGCGGTATCGACTTCAAAATGATCAAAGGTGAAGTTCATTGCAGCGGTCATTCCATCGTTTCACTACATTGAAAAAAGCGTAAAGATCGGTAAATGTCTATTAAATCGCAATTTTCATAACAAACAATCCCACCAGCAAACAGCCGGGAAAGGCAAATGCGCTATCGCTTTTGCCAGGAGTCAGTGAGAAAGAAAGGTGACACACTTAGGACCCGTTGAGTGACGAGATCACCAGTTGATGGCCATTGCCTGCAACTTATCCAGGGTCTCCCTGATATGAGCGATGGCAAAATCCACTTCTTCCTCAGTGGTAAAGCGCCCGATAGATAAGCGAATAGCGCTGTGGGCAAGTTGGTCAGGTATGCCCATGGCAGTCAGTACATAGGAAGGCGCCACACTGGCAGAATTGCAGGCGCTGCCGCTGGAGACCGCGATATCGGTCAGTGCCATTAACAGGCTCTCCCCTTCCACACCGTCGAAACTGACATTCAGATTGCCGGCAATACGCGCACTGGCGCTACCGTTTAGCTGAATGCCTTTAATATCTTTAATGCCCTGCCACAGCCGCTCACGCAAGGCCAGAATGCGAGCGTTCTCGCCATCCATCTCTTCTTTGGCGATGGCAAAAGCCTCTCCCATGCCGACAATCTGATGGGTAGCCAGGGTGCCGGAGCGCATCCCCCGTTCATGTCCACCGCCGTGGATAAGGGCCTGAATCTGAATTTTGGGTTTACGCCTGACATATAACGCACCAATGCCTTTAGGCCCGTAACTTTTATGGGCAGAGAAAGACATCAAATCCACCGGCAAGCTTTGCAGGTCGATAGCCACCTTGCCGGTGCTTTGCGCTGCATCTACATGAAACAACACATTGTGCTCGCGGCAAATTTGTCCCAAGGCGGCAATATCCTGGATCACCCCGGTTTCATTATTCACATGCATCACCGAGGCTAGCAGGGTATCGGGACGCAACGCCGCTTTAAAGGTTTCAAGATCCAGTAAACCGTCGGCTTTGGGTTTCAAATAAGTAATCTCAAAGCCTTCCTGCTCAAGCTGAGCACAGGCATCCAGCACCGCTTTATGTTCGGTGGCAACAGTGACGATATGTTGTCCCTGTTCAGGGCAGGCTTTATTGCGATGCTGATAAGCCACACCTTTAATGGCCAGGTTATCCGATTCGGTGGCGCCAGAGGTAAAGACGATCTCACGGGGATCGGCATTCACCAGTTCGGCAATGTGATTACGGGCCACATCTACCGCCTCTTCTGCCTGCCAACCATAGCGATGGGAGCGCGACGCGGGGTTGCCAAAGATGCCATCCAGGGTCAGGCATTGACACATTTTTTCGGCCACACGGGGATCCACGGGGGTGGTAGCGGCATAATCCAGATAAACGGGCTTTTTCATGACTGGCGATTACATTCTTAAGGAGATTTTCATGTCCTGATCATCATAGCGCTTTTGCTTATCCTGGCGCATGGCCACTTGTTGCACATCGTGCTGCGCCATTAACTCGCCCAGCGTGATACTGTCCAGAAATAAGGCTATACGATTACTGAGATCACTCCACAGGCTATGGGTCAGACAGCGCTCACCGCCCTGACAATCGGACTTGCCACTGCAGCGGGTGGCATCCACGGATTCATCCACGGCGTGGATCACCTGGCCCACAGAGATACGCTCGGCCGGCAAACCCAATTTGTAGCCACCACCGGGACCGCGCACACTTTCCACCAGCTTATGACGGCGTAAACGGGCAAACAATTGTTCAAGATAAGACAGGGAGATTTCCTGGCGCTTGGAGATATCGGCCAGGGATACAGGCCCGCGCTGTGAGTGCAACGCCACGTCCAGCATAGCAGTGACGGCATAGCGGCCTTTGGATGTCAATTTCATGGCGAAAACCCTCTAGATCAGGGGCCAGAGCATGCCATACCCGACTATTTTAGTAAAGTATTTAGCCCTACTCTTTAGTAGGGTATTGGCTTCCTCAATTGCTTTTTTCCGGGGACGTTGGGCTTGGGATCTATTGCCCGCCTTCGGCCCTTAATCTACATTGAATCTCGAGGGTACCTTCGTATTCGGCAACTAATCCAACTATTAACCAAAAAGATAATCAGACCCGACTGTGCTTATCCATCTCAAATTAAAGAAGCTCTTCATGCTCAAAGAATCCCAATCGTTGAGATATTTCTTGTATGCCTTGGGCGAAATCGCACTGGTAGTCGTGGGTATCCTGATTGCGTTGGAATTGGACAATTGGGACAAAGACAAACAAAACAGAAAGCTGGAATTTCAGTATTACCAGAGTATGAAGTCCGAGTTGCTGCAAGACAGGAATTTATTGCTCGCTGAAATCCAGGATGGCAGTGAATTCTTGCAAAGATACGAAGAAGCCAGGGCAATTATCATTGCCAATGACCGCCAAAAAGCCGCCGAGTTGGCGGCTTATGCCTCTGATCTAAAGAGCTTTTCTGATTTCAGACAAAGCAGTAGCGCCTATCAGACGCTGATTAACAGCGGCGAAATTAAACACATTAGAAACAAAACCATTATCGCCGGCTTTCAAAACCTTGAGCGGCTTTATTCCTATATCGAAAGACTGGAAGATATTCATAAACAAGCGGTGATGGACGACATCATTATACGGGTTGTGGAAATCATTCAATTCAACCCGCTGTCAGTGGAACAGCCTGAGGCCCTATACAGCTACCAGTTCAATAATATCTTTTATTTGGTGGCCGGGCTGATTGTTGAAAAGAATGATGTCTACAACTCGGCCGTGAAGGGCATTGACGGCCTTATCGAAGAGCTTGATCGGGAGCTGACTACCGATAGCCAATAAGTTAATAGCCGGCAAAGCCTTTCTGATATTCCGGCCGGGCTTTTACGGTTTTAAAGGCCTCAACTAGACGCGCAAGATCTGAGGGTTCGGAATCTTTGTTGGCAGCGAGATAGACATCCACGGAGAGTTCCGGCACCTCATAAACCACCCTCATCAGACTGCAATCATAATCATACTGTGCAGCCAAATCACACACCAGGTAGCGATCTACCACGAACGAGTCTATTAAGCCTTTATACAGTAGGTCCAACAATTCCTGCAGAGAACTCCTGACCACCAAATTCTTATCCGATAAACCATGGGCAAGTAAATAATCGTGGGTGTAATCATCGCGCATGGCCCCGATCACATAACTTTTAGCATCGGCAGTGGAGTTGATTTGAAATTCGGTATTTTGCTCAAGGGCCATAAAACTTAAATGAAAGCGCCCCAATTTACCGATCCATTGCAGTTGCGACTCTCTTTCAGGAGTGCGGATGGTGGAGTACAGCAGGGTGTTTTGTCGCTTTAGCGCCTTATCGAAGGCCCTTGCCCAGGGGTAGACTTCAAATCGAGCAGGGATCTTGGCTTGTGCCAGCACGTCGCGCACCAGCTTGGTGGTCACGCCGCGTACCTGACCATCGACAATATATTGCAGCGGCGGCGCATCCTCGGTCACTGCAACCCATGGCGTTGCCACAGCGATTAAGTGCACTGAATAGAATGTGACAAAAATAACGATTCGAAGCACGTTCTGCCCTCACCAGGTGAGCCAGCCTATTGTGGTCGTCACCCTTAATTACCCAACTTAACAGAATGAAGAGTAATGCATAGCAAGGGCATTAGCACTTATGTTGAATCAGTCCAGGTCCTTTTGTGTCTGCGCCTCGCTCTTAGCGACTTCAGGCTTCTCAAACTCTTCCAGTTCAATGGCAGGCAGTGCCTTGTCGCAGACATTACCACCTATCTGATTAATGGCCTTGCACATGTCTTCCACTTTAGTGTCCAGCATATGCAGATGATCCAACAGTTGACCAATAGCATTGGCGACCGGGTCGGGATTGTCAGGTGATACGGCATAGGCATCGAAACCATATTTCTTGGCAATTTTATCGCGGTGATTATTGCCTTCGGCTTTCTCTGCCTTATGCGCGACAATACGTCCGGGAATGCCCACCACAGTGGCCTCTTCTGGCACGTCTTTGACCACCACCGAATTGGAGCCCACTTTGGCCCCTTTACCGATGGTAATAGGCCCCAGAACTTTGGCGCCGGCGCCGATGACCACATTGTCCAAAAGCGTTGGATGGCGCTTTCCGGCGCTCCAACTGGTGCCGCCGAGGGTCACCCCATGATAAAGGGTAACATCGTCGCCAATTTCAGCGGTTTCACCGATCACCACACCCATGCCATGATCGATAAAAAAGCGCCGCCCCAGCTTGGCGCCGGGATGAATTTCTACGCCGGTCAGCCAGCGCGCCAGAGTAGACAGCGTGCGTGCCAGCCATTTCCAGTTTGCCCGCCATAGTTTATGCGTGAGCCGATGGACCCAAATCGCGTGCAAGCCGGGATAGTTGGTCAGCACCTCAAAGGTAGTGCGGGCTGCAGGGTCGCGATGAAAGACGCTTTGAATATCTTCTTTAATGCGTTCGAACATGATGCCTTGGGGCGTTCCTTATTGCTTGTTCGCGAGCTTGTCGATGGACGCGAGTATGCCACGTAAAATATTGAGCTCCTGGGACTCAGGGCGTGCACGATTAAATAACCTGCGCAACTTAGTCATCACCATACCCGGATGATTGGCCACAATAAAATTCGTTTTACTTAGGGTTTGTTCCAAATGCGCATAAAAACGCTCGAGATCCTCAGAAAGGGGATAGGGACTTTCTGGTGCCGGGACCTCGGTAGCATCCAAATGGGCCATACGAATTTCATAGCACAGAGTTTGTACCGCTGCCGCCAGATTCAGTGAGCTGTACTCAGGATTAGCCGGAATACACACATGGAAATGGCATTGTTGCAGCTCTTCGTTACTAAGCCCACTGCTCTCACGACCAAAGACTAGGGCCACGGGATAACTGGCCGCTTCCTGCACCAACTTCTGTCCACATTCCCTGGGCCCCAGCATCGGCCAGGGTAACGTACGTGAACGGGCACTGGTGCCCACCACCAAGCCACAGTCGGCAACGGCCTCTGCCAACGAGCCGACAATTTTACACTTGGCCAGGATATCGGTGGCACCTGCTGCCAGGGCACTGGCCTGACCGTCCGGTTCAGTGACCGGGTCCACCAAATACAGGTGCTCCAGCCCCATTGTTTTCATGGCGCGGGCGGCGGAGCCAATATTGCCGGTATGTGAGGTATTAACCAGAACGATTCGAATATTCTGCATGTTGCTAGATGTACTGCCTTTTTCGATAGCCCGGCATAATAACACAGGCATAAAGCCATCTGGTTCATTTAAAGCGACTTGGCAAGGACGGTCGGGTCTGATAGACTGCGCGCCGCTTTGAGGTTGGTCTACTTTTTAACCAGTTCTCAGATCCACATCTTCGTTCTTTTAAAATTGGTGGTGAGTCTATGCATGCAATGCTGAATATCGCAGTGCGCGCCGCGCGCGTGGCCGGAAATATCATTTCCCGTGGTTATGAAAGTCGTGCCGATCTGGCAACAGAACTTAAAGGCGAGAACGATTACGTAACGCAAATCGATAAAGAAGCAGAGCAAGCCATTATCGACAAGATCAGACAGTCTTTTCCCGATCACAGTTTCGTCGGCGAAGAAGGCGGCATTGTTGAAGGCGATGAGACCTTTAAATGGGTTATCGACCCCTTGGACGGCACCACCAATTTCATCAAAGGCATTCCCCATTTTGCCGTGTCTATTGCCCTTCTTTATAAAGGCAAGCTGGATCAGGCCGTGGTCTTCGATCCTATGCGTGGCGAACTCTTTACCGCCAGCAAAGGCTCAGGCGCCCAGCTGAACGGCTACCGTATCCGTTGCACCAAAAGCCGTGACTTAAGTGGCACCGTATTGGCCACCGCTTTCCCGTTCAAAAAGAAAGAAGCCCTGAACGGCTATATGAGCAGTTTCAGCACCATTTTCAGCCAGTGTGGCGACGTTCGCCGCAGCGGCTCTGCGGCCCTGGATATGGCCTACGTGGCTGCCGGTCGCTTTGACGGCTACTGGGAAAAAGGCATCAAGCCATGGGATATCGCCGCAGGCAGCTTGCTGGTGCAGGAAGCCGGTGGCCTGGTTACCGATTTTGACGGTGGTCATGAGCCTATGCGCACTGGCGCGGTAGTTTGCGGTGGCGCCAAAGTAGTGCAGGGTCTGGTACGTGCACTGAAGGTCTAATCAGACCAACCCAAATCAATTACATAAAGGCGGTGTTTACCGCCTTTTTTGTTGCCTATTCATTGAGGCAGATATTCGGAATTGATATGGCATAATCTGCTTTACTATTTATCGCCTGAAAAGGCTCCATAGTGCTTAGGAAAATACCCAGATGTTTTTAAGAACAACAACCGCCCTGATGCTTCTTGCTTTTACATCTTATGCCGCTGCAGGCTGTGATATTGCCGGTACCTGGAAGCATGCAGACAAAGCAGCCTGGCTCAATATCGATACCCTCAATAGCATTATCACCGTTGAAAAACATGAGGTAGCACCACAAGCAGCCGGTTTAACGGTCATTAAGGACTTGGCCGAAGATTCAACCGGGCACAATCTTTGGTCAGGAAGAATGTACGACGCTGCCAAGGAGGACTACATTGTCGTTGGACTGACTAGCAAGGACTGTAAAACGCTGCTTGTTTCAGACCAGGGAAATGAGATTTTACGATTACTCCGATAGTGGATTGATTGTCCAAAGCTTGTTGAGTAACCATGCTGCAGCATGAAAACGCTACCTTTGGGAGACTCGTATTCTGTAAATCCCCTGCCATTAGGCATTTTCACCCATACCCGAAAACTTTCAGCATTCTCATATAAAAATCACAACCCGCGGTTTTAAATACAGATCCATACAACCCCCTAAAAAGAATCCCATTCAAAAGTATAAACAGAAGCACCGCTTATATTTTCGTCATACGTTTCAAAAATTTTTCTTTGATAGGCTAACCGGGTCAGGACTAAAACTCCTGAAACGCATTTTTAGTGCTTGGAGATTGTTTCCCAGGCACTTATCGAGTGAAAACGCTCAATAAACAGGCCTTGTGCGTCTTAGCTCAAAATGAACTTAAGAAACGCCTTCGGAGTAACGAATGATGTTGTTGAAAAACATTCGATTGAACAAGATTGTTGCCGGTGTGGGGTTGGCGCTTTCCACTTTATTGGTCGCCCCATCTTCTTTTTCCCAAGCCCTGCCGCCACAAGCCTTGGCGCATATTCCTGATGGCCGACTGAAGCAGAGCCTGTCGAAATTACCGGCGCATATTCAGCAGCAGGTGTTGGATAAGTTAGCGGCATTGGGCATTCCTGCCATCGATACGCTGCTAATGGAAGCGGATGCCAATGGTGAACTGTTCTATGTGGAAGAAGGTTTAGTTGAGCTGACCGAGCCAGCCGCAGAGAGCGGCGCAAGCGCAACGGCCTTACCACCGGTAGATGTTTTTCGATTGCACAGTAAACCCGGCGCAGCTAAACAGATTTACCTGGATTTCGACGGCGGCGCCTTTAGTGGGCGCGCCTGGGGCAGTGGCGCCAGCTATGACACCCTGCCCTACGATCTGGATGGTGATCCTTCCAGCTTCAACGCCACCGAACTTAGCCGTATCCATGAAATCTGGACCCGCATCGCCGACGACTATGCGGCCTTCGATGTGGATGTGACCACCGAAGCTCCCAACCAGTTTGGCCCCAATGTCGGCTGGCTGCTGTTTACCAAAGATACCGATGCCAATGGCACCGCCATGCCCAGTCAGGGCGCCGGCGGCGTGGCCTATGTGAATGTTTGGGGCCGTAGTAACTTTACCTATTACCAACCGGCATTGGTGTACTACAACCGCCTGGCCAGTGCCGCCAACTATATGGCTGAAGCCGGCTCCCACGAAATGGGTCATAACTTAGGGCTAAGCCATGATGGTACGTCAACTGAGAGCTATTACCGTGGTCTTGGCGCCAACGCGGATTTGCAAAGCTGGGCCCCCATTATGGGTGTGGGCTACGACAAGAACGTCACCCAATGGAGCCGCGGTGAATACCCGGATGCTAACCAAACCCAGGACGATATTGCCATTATCGGTAATAAGTTAGGCTATGCCTATGACCAAGAGGGCAATGCCAGTTCGCCGCAGATGCTGGTGATAGACAGCAACGGTCAGTTTGTAGCAACCAACCGACAAACCGATCCGGGCAACGTTGTTGCCGATAATAAAGGCACCGTGCAAGTAGGCGACAGCGACTGGTTCCAATTTATGGCCGGTACCGGAAATGTGCAGATTGAAGCTGTGCCCGCCTGGGCGGCATTTACCCGTACCTCGCGCCGTGGCGCCAACCTGGATATCGGTCTGCGTTTGTATGACCAGTACGGTCAACTGGTGGCAGACAGTGCCAATGCTGAGGATACCAAAGCCAGTATCAGCACAACCTTAGCAGAAGGCATCTATGTGCTTGAGGTTTACGGCACTGCCGGCACCTATGCCAGCGATTACGCCAGTCAGGGCCATTACTATCTCTCTGGTCAGGTTACCGTTTCCACGCCGGATGTCACCCCACCGGATCCAAACCCCATGCGCTTTGCGCAATTGCCCCTGGCGCACAGTGCCAGTGAGATTGTGATGCAAGCAGAGGTGGCCACGGATGATCGTGGTGGCGTAGTGAGTTATCAATTCAGCTGCACCAGCGGTGGGCAAGGCTGTGCCGACAGTGCCTGGCAAACCAGCACCCAATATACTGCCACCAATCTCTTAGCAGAGACCGAATATTGCTTTAGCGTGAAAGCCAGAGATCTCAGTGGAAACCAGAGCACATCATCGGCAGTTGCCTGCGCGAGTACCGCTGCTGAGCCACCGCAGGTGAACCCACCGGTTGCCCCATCTGGGCTGGCGGTGCAAAACGGACAAAACGGCACCGCCATTATCAGCTGGACTGACAACAGCGCAGACGAAACGGCGTTTGAAATCCAGCGCGAACGCCTGCATAAAAGCGGTCGCTGGCAGGATCTGCAAACCCTGACAACCGGCGCCGACCAGCAGTCCTTTACCGACAGCAGTGGTGCCGACACCTTCCACTATCGGGTGCGCGCCAGCAACGCCGCCGGCAGCTCAGAGTGGACAGCCTGGGCGGAAGTGACGGTCACCGGTGGCAGCTCCTCCTGCCGCGGTAAGAAGTGCGGATAGCACGTCTTCAGCAGCAACATTCAAGGCCCGCCTGCTGGCGCTCCCGCAGGCGGTGCTTTTTTTATTAAGCCCGCCAAAGCCTGTGGTCTGTCATGCCCGAATGCTGTTATCGGGCATCCATTAAAGACCGGGGTACGGAGTTAAGCCCACAGAGATTCCCGCTTACTAATTGCGGGAATGACAGAGGCGAATGCGGGAATGTTCCCGTTTAAAACATACGGGAATGTTCCCTTTAGCTACATAAGGGAATGACAGGGTTAGGGTTGGGAAAATGGCAGACTGTTGTCATGCCCGAATGCTGTTATCGGGCATCCAGGCAAGTCCGGGGTTGGAGTGAATCCGGGAGAGATTCCCGCTTACTGCATACGGGAATAACGGAATCAGGAGCAGCGGGAATGTTCCCGTTTGAAACATACGGGAATGACTGGGTGGAAGCTCACGGAAATGGCCGGATGTTGTCATGCCCGAATGTCTTAATCGGGCATCCAATAACAGACTTAGGAGGGCATGACTTCGCATAGATTCCCGCTTACTACATGCGGGAATGACGGAATCAGGAGCAGCGGGAATGTTCCCTTTAACGACATAAGGGAATGACTGGGTGGAAGCTCACGGAATTGGCCGGATGTTGTCATGCCCGAATGTCTTAATCGGGCATCCAATAACAGACTTAGGAGGGTATGACTTCGCATAGATTCCCGCTTACTACATGCGGGAATGACGGAATCAGGAGCAGCGGGAATGTTCCCCTTAACTACATAAGGGAATGACGGGGGTTAGAGTGTTTAATCTTGCTCAACAGGCAAGCCCTGTTCGGTCCAACCACGATAACCACCGTCCATGGATTGCACATTGCGATAGCCCATCTCTTTAAGCGACAACGCTGCCAGGGCAGAACGATAGCCGCCACCGCAATAAAGCACCAAGGGCGTGTCGGGATTGGGGTAAAGACGTTCAATGTCCCGCTCCAGTACCCCCCGCCCAATATGTACAGCCCCAGGCAGATGCCCGGCCTGCCATTCCAAATCTTCCCTTACATCCAGCAGTACAAAGGCTCTGCCTTGCCCTTGCCATTCCTTTACGTCGGTAATCTGGCATTCTTTAACTTGCGTTTTGGCCGCGTTAGTCAGCTTTAAGAAACCCGGGCTATGTTCCACCCTTCCTCCTACAACACGATAGAGAGCCACAGCATGGCGTTGGCACCTGCCCTGGCGGGATGACTGTTAATAGTACGACCGGCAATCTCCGGCTGATAGATGTCTTCATCCAGCACATTGTCGGCAGTTAAACTGAGTTCGGCCTGTTTGGTCCCGATTTGAAAATGCCGGGTCACCGTCAAGCCAAGCAGATGATACGCACCCGGCTCGGGGTTAACCACAAAGGTATTGGGGTTTCGGATGCTATTGCTATGAAAGCCACTGCTCCAGGTATGATGAATGGCCGCCGACCAATCTTGTGAGCCGTGCCACAAATAGCTCCATTTTACCAAGTGGTTTGGCATCAGACTGAAGTCATCGACACCGTGGTTTTTATTCTTCTGATAACTATAGGAATAGTTGAATTGACTGGCATCCAGAATATAACGGCCCTCCAGTTCCAAGCCATACACATCGAGACTACCGCGGTTAACAAAGTCCAATACGCGGTCGGCGGCCCTTTGCCTTTCCACCAACTCACTCAGCTCGCTGTAAAAGACGGATAGGGCATAACGGTGCCCGCCTTCGGTACGAAAATACTGCGCCTGCAGCGTATCGACCTGCTCAGGCTCAAGGGCCGGATTGCCGCGCAGCCCGCCACGATTATTGCCTTGGTCGTCGCAGCAGATAATCAGGTCAAACTGGGTCTCGACAGCATAAGCGGCCCGGAATGCACCACCATAGTCCAGCTTCAGGCCCTGTTTAGCATCTAACTGGTAGACAATACCGGCGCGAAACTCGGTATTGGCATCCACATTTTCCACTTTGTTGATTTGGGTGCCCAAATACCAGTTCAGCGGCGTCTGGTTGCGACTTTGATACTGCGCATAGAAGCTGTACCAGTTCTGCGAGAAGGCAGGGATCGGCGCCACTGACAGGCCTGGGGTGGTGTCGATGCTCTGATGCCAGAGGGTTCCCCCCATCAGCCAGCGTCCGGCATCGGCCATCTGGTAATCGAGCATGGCTTCCAGCAAATAGTTGTCACTGCTGGCATCGTAGTTATAGTGGCTGAAATCCGAGGAGGCGTATCCGGCATTAAGATCCAGCGTCAATGGCTCGCTGATTTCCAGGCTGTATCCTACATCCAGCAGCGCTCTGCGTGAGCTGGCCTGACGCTCGTCCTGCGCGGGCCCTGAAGTCCAGCTGGACACGCTACCCCAAAAATCCTGTTCGCTGTATGCATGTAACGCATTAATCTCCAAGCCACCAATATTGGCTGTCACTAACAGGCTATGATTTTTCTCGCCGGCATCAAACTGCCCTGGCTGCGCACCATTGTCCAACGCAGAAAATTGCCAACCGTCCTCTTTAAACCCTCTGAAAAACAGGTTGAGGTTGCCCTCCTCGCCTTGCCAGCCACTTTGTAGTTCCAGTGCTTGTCTGCCTTCGGATCCGGCAGCAAGGGTTACTTTGGGTTCGGCTTGCTTCTCCAAAGTGACCAGGTTAATCACGCCGGCAAAGGCATTGCTGCCATATAACACTGAGCCGGGTCCGCGGATAATCTCGATATGCTTGAGACTGTCGATGGGAAAGGCGGTGAAAAACGCAAAGTTCTCGCCGCCAGTAAAACTGTCGCGCATGGGACGACCATTGAGCAAAATCAGCACTTCATTGCTGGCATGGGTGAGCTGCATGCCACGAATAACAGCCAGGTTCTGCGGATAGAAAAAGGACCCCATCATCTGCACCGCCGGCGCCCGCTCCAACACTTCGTAAAGGCTGCCGGCTCCCAGAGATTGAATCTCTTCACGGGTGATCACGGTGGTCACCCCAGGGGCAGCATCCAACGATTGAGCAAATTTTCCCGGCGTGGTTACCGACACATTCAGAAGCTCATCCAATGACATCTCGAATAGCTGCGAGGCCTGCTGTGCACCAAGCCCACAGGAGAACATTAAAGAGAGGCTAAACAGCTTTTTTTTCATAATGTTAGTGACTCTTTGGAGTCCTTTTAAGCTAGTTCAACCTGGCTGAAGTCACAATATCGACGCAAAAAAAACGCCGGGGAAAACCCGGCGTTTTTTGCTTTGATTTTTAAGGCAGGGGATCCAGATCTGCGCCTTCCTTTTCTACCTCTGGTGGCATCAAATCTTCCTTACTGATACCCAGCATCAGTGCAACCGCACTGGCGATGTAGATAGAAGAGTAAGTACCTACGAAAATACCGAACAGCAATGCCGTGGCAAAACCATGGATCAAGGCACCGCCTTTGAAAAACAGCGCCAGCAATACCAACAGGGTGGTACCGGAGGTAATAATGGTTCTGCTCATGGTTTGGGTCAGCGAGATATTGATAATATCTGCTGGCTCGCCCTTGCGCAGTTTACGGAAGTTTTCACGGATACGGTCCATCACCACGATAGTATCGTTTAGTGAATAACCTATTACCGCCAGGACCGCAGCCAGCACCGTCAGATCAAACTCCAACTGCAACACAGAGAACAAGCCCAAAGTGATGATCACATCGTGGGCCAAAGCGGCCACCGAGCCCAACCCGAAGCGCCATTCAAAGCGCATGGCCACATACAAAAGGATACAGATAAGAGCAACCAGCATGGCCAAACCGCCCTGCTCAGTCAGTTCCTCACCCACTTGTGGGCCGACAAACTCGATACGGCGCATATCCACCTTGGCATTGTCGGCTCGCAGTGCTGCCAACACCTGATCGCCCATGGTGTTGGCATTGACTCCCTCACGAGGAGCCAGACGAATCAGCACATCTTCGCTGCTACCAAAATGCTGTACCACCGCATCGGCAAAGCCGACTTCACTTAGCTGTGCACGCACTTTACTCAGCTCAGCAGGCTGTTCATAACCCACTTCAATAACGGTACCGCCGGTAAAATCCAGTCCCCAGTTCAGCTGATTGACTGCCAGCGACACGATGGAGCCAATGACCAGCAATGTCGAAAAGATCATCGCCGGCCAGCGCAGGGACATGAAAGGTATTTCTTTTTCGAAATCGAAAATTCTCATCTTCATTTCCCCTAGATAGACAGTTTTTCGAGGCGCTTACCGCCCCATACTGCGTTAACAACGGCACGGGTACCGATGATGGCGGTAAACATGGAAGTGATGATACCGATGGCCAGGGTGATGGAGAAACCTTTCACTGGTCCGGTACCTACTGCGAACAGGATAAGCGCCGCAATCAAAGTGGTGATGTTGGCATCGGCAATGGTTGACAAGGCACTGTCATAACCATGGTGAATCGCCTGCTGCGGGCTGCGACCATCGCGAATCTCTTCTCGAATACGCTCGAAAATCAACACGTTAGCATCTACCGCCATACCCACAGTTAATACGATACCGGCCATACCCGGCAGCGTGAGCGTGGCGCCCGGGATCATCGACATCACACCCACGATCATCACCAGGTTCGCTAACAGGGCCAGGTTGGCCACCATGCCAAACTTTTGGTAGTAAATGACCATAAAAATCAGCACCACCGCCAGGCCCCAGAAAATAGCCTGCATACCCAAGTCGATATTTTCCTGACCCAGGCTTGGACCGACAGTTCGTTCTTCAACGATTTGAATAGGCGCTACCAAAGCACCGGCACGCAGCAACAGTGACAGGTTTTGTGCCTCTGAAGGCGAGTCGATACCGGTAATACGGAAGTCACGCCCCAACCGCGCCTGGATGGTCGCCACGTTAATCACTTCTTCGTGCTTCTCAAAGACAGTCTTACCGTCTTTGTCCTTTTCGGCGCTGGGCTTGTACTCGATAAATACGGTAGCCATGGGCTTACCGATATTATCTTTGGTCCCTTGCGACATCTTGTTGCCGCCTTCGGAATCCAGCTTGATATTAACCTGTGGACGGCCATATTCGTCAAAGCTGCTGCTGGCATCAACAATGTGATCACCGGTCAGCATAATGCGATTTTCCAGCAACTGCGGCTGACCACGGCGATCCATCAGAAGCTGTGAGCCCGGCGGCACACGGCCATCCACGGCATCACGCACGTCGTGGTCCAGGTCCACCATACGGAACTGCAGGGTCGCGGTAGCGTTGAGGATTTCTTTGGCACGGGCCGTATCCTGAATACCAGGCAACTGCACCACGATACGATCGGCGCCCTGGCGTTGAATGACCGGCTCGGCAACACCCAACTGGTTAACCCGGTTGCGCATAATGGTGATGTTTTGCTTAAGAGCGTATTCGCGGATGTCTTTCAGACGCTGCTCAGACAAGGTCGCAGACAACACCATGTCACCTTTGTCGGAAAACAGCAGGTCGCGGTTGTTGGTAGATAAGAAAGTCTGTGCTTTATCCAGGGTCTCCTGGTCGCGGAATTGGATGTCCACGCCATTAGCCGCTTCATCTACGCGACGATAACGCAGCTTTTCTTCACGCAGGCTGGTGCGGAAATCATCCACCATTTGCTCTTTGGCACGGGTAATGGCGGCATTCATATCCACTTCCATCAGGAAGTGCACACCGCCACGAAGGTCCAGACCCAGCTTCATCGGGCTGGCGCCGAGGCTTTCCAGCCAATCCGGGGTGGCCGAGGCCAGGTTCAGGGCAACTACGTAGTCCTTGCCCAGACTTTTCTCTAGTTGTTCTTTGATTTTAAGCTGGGTTTCGCCGTCATTCAGACGCACCAGAATTTGCTCTCCTTCCAGGGCGATGCTCTTGAAGGTGATGCCGGATTGCTCCAGCTCCGCTTTGACTTGGTTTAACAGCGGTTCGTCAATCTGGGCATTTCGCCCTGCAGAGATCTGTACGGCATGATCTTCACCATACAGGTTGGGTGAGGCGTAGAGGGCGCAGACGGCGATCACCAGGGCCACCATCAACGTCTTCCACAAAGGGTATTTGTTTAACACTGCCTTATCCTTTGTCCATAGACGGGAAAGTAAGGCGAAATACTCGCCTCACCTCTTCCGTCAGGGCTTAGATGTTTTTCATGGTGCCTTTTGGCAACACAGCCGATACCGCTGACTTCTGCACTACGATGTTGGTGCTGTCGTTCAGGGCGATTTCCATAAAGTCCTTGTCATCGCTGACCTTGGTGATGCGACCTACCAAGCCACCTTGGGTCAGGACTTCATCACCTTTGCTCAAAGAAGAGATCAGGTTTTTATGCTCTTTGACGCGCTTGGCCTGTGGGCGATACAGCATGAAGTAGAAAATCAAGCCGAAGATACCCAGCATGATCAACATTTCAAAACCACCGCTTTGCTGACCTGCCGGTGCCGCCTGCGCATAGGCGTTGGAAATAAATAAGCTCATAGTTTCCCCTTATTAGTAATTATTAATTTTGTGCCGTTTCGGTTTGTTCTAATTCCGGTACCGGCATATTTTTCTGGGCGTAGAACTCGTTGACGAATCCATCCAAGTCGCCTTTCTCAATGGCATCCCGCAAGCCTTGCATAACGCGCTGATAGTAGCGCAGGTTATGGATGGTATTTAAGCGAGCGCCGAGGATCTCATTGCATTTGTCCAGATGGTGTAGATATGACCGGGAATAATTTTTACAAGTGTAACAATCACACTTTTCATCCAAAGGACCGGTATCGGTCTTATATTTGGCATTACGGATCTTGATCACGCCTTCCGTCACAAACAAATGGCCGTTACGAGCGTTGCGGGTTGGCATCACACAATCGAACATATCGATACCGCGGCGCACCGCTTCGACGATGTCTTCCGGCTTGCCGACGCCCATCAGGTAACGGGGCTTGTCTTCTGGAATTTGATGGGCGGTATGATCGAGGATGCGGATCATATCTTCTTTGGGCTCCCCTACCGACAAACCACCGATGGCATAGCCATCGAAACCAATGTCGGTCAGACCCTTGAGTGACACCTCACGCAAATCTTCATACATGCCGCCCTGTACGATGCCAAACAGCGCCGATGGATTGTCTGCATGCGCCTCTTTGCTGCGCTTGGCCCAGCGTAAAGACAGCTGCATGGACTTTTCAGCTTGCTCATGGGTGGCAGGGTAAGGCGTGCATTCGTCGAAGATCATCACAATGTCTGAGCCCAAATCGCGCTGTACTTCCATGGAGCGCTCGGGGGTCAGCAGAATTTTTTCGCCGTTAATGGGTGAGCGGAAGGTCACGCCTTCTTCGCTGATCTTACGCAGGTCACCCAGACTGAATACCTGGAAACCACCAGAGTCGGTGAGGATAGGCTTGTCCCAATGCATAAAGTCGTGCAGGTCACCGTGCATCTTCATAATTTCGGTGCCGGGACGCAGCATCAGGTGAAAGGTGTTGCCCAAGCAAATATGGGCACCCGTATCGGCCAGCTCTTCTGGGGTCATGCCTTTCACGGTGCCATAGGTACCCACTGGCATAAAGGCAGGGGTCTCGACTACACCACGGTCAAAGATCAGACGCCCACGACGGGCCTTGCCCTGGGTGTTAAGCAATTCAAACTTCATAAAAATCCTTCGCAGCTAGTCGGAAAACAGTCCGAGGCTGAAATACCAAGTCCAGCATATAAGTGCCACTTATTTTGTGGGCTTGGTACAAAATGAGCGCAGATTATACCGGATAGCCTGCGCGGTGTTGTACCCTTTTTGCCCTGAAAGCAGCGTTTGTGTTGCTATTGCTTCTCAATAAACATGGCATCGCCATAGCTGAAAAAGCGGTAGCGGGTATCAATCGCCTGTTGGTAAGCCTTCATGATGTTATCTTTACCGGCAAAAGCACTGACCAGCATGATCAGGGTCGACTCCGGCAAATGGAAGTTGGTGATCATGGCATCCACCACTTTGAAGTGAAAACCGGGATAGATAAAGATGTCGGTATCATCGAAGAAGGTGTCGATAAGCTTATCGCCCGCGGCCTTAGCGGCAGATTCCAGGGAGCGCACAGAAGTGGTGCCCACCGCCACAACGCGCTTGCCGGCCTGCTTGGTCGCCACAACCGCATCAACCACTTCCTGCGGCACTTCGGCATATTCCGAATGCATCTGATGCTCAAGAACATTATCCACCCGCACCGGCTGGAAAGTACCCGCGCCCACATGCAAGGTCACAAACGCAGTGTGTACCCCTTTTCTGGCTAAGCGCTCGAGGATGTCATCATCAAAATGCAAACCTGCGGTAGGAGCCGCCACGGCCCCTGGCTTTTCGTTATAGACCGTTTGGTAACGCTCGCGATCGCTGGCTTCATCGGGACGATCGATATAAGGCGGTAGCGGCATATGGCCATATTGTTCAAGCAAGGCCAGTACCGGCTCCGCATTGAGGAACTTCAGCTCGAACAAGGCATCTTTGCGGCCAATCATCTCGGCTCTGACTTCTTGTTCCAGTACCAGCACGGTGCCGGGTTTTGGGGCTTTGCTGGCACGCACATGGGCCAACACCCGATGCTCATCGAGAATACGCTCCACCAGCACTTCCACTTTGCCGCCGCTTTCTTTTTGTCCCAGCAATCGGGCAGGGATCACCCGGGTATTATTGAACACCAGCAAGTCACCTGGATTGAGCAAATCCACAATATCCGGAAACTGGCGGTGATCCAACGCGCCACTCTTACCATTTAGATGCAATAAACGACTAGCAGAGCGCTTGGCCTGAGGGTAGCGGGCAATCAATTCATCGGGCAGTTCAAAACGAAAATCAGATACTTTCATGGCTTGTACCTAGCTTTAGGAGGCGCCATTTTAAAGACAGCCTGCGATGACTGCAATTTTCCATGATTTTCTGGATCTTGCTGTCACAGTTCTGTCATATTGCGTCACTACTTTTGAGGATAAAATACGCGCGCCTCGCGCCAACCCGGCACAGGCAGTGACAAGAGGTATCTATGCTCCCCGCCAAATTTCAACGTTTACGCCCCAAAATACTGGGCTTGCTTAGTCTTGGTTTTTTCTCTGTGGGCCTTATCGCCATGGTCAGCATCTGGTTGCTGGCAGATGAAGTAAGCGACTACGACAAGTTGATGAAAGTTGAAGTGAGCGCGACGACCCTGTCTGACAACATCAACCTGAATTTCAAGCGCCAGGTGCAAGAGTGGAAAAATGTATTACTTCGGGGGGGGGATGCAGCGCAGCGGGACAAGTACTGGAACAGCTTTCTGAGCCAGCAAGACCAAATCCAAAAGGCCAGTGATGAATTCTTAAGCATGGATGTGCCAGATACCATTCGCGCACAGATGCAGGACTTCAAACGCCAGCACCAAGCACTACTGGCGCAATACAAGCAAGGCTATCAGGCCTTTGTCGATTCAGGCTATGACCACAAAGTCGGTGACAGCGCCGTCGCCGGTATCGACCGGGGTCCCACCAAATTACTGGAGTCCTTGGGTGAGAGTCTGCATGACATCATTCTTCAGAAGAGTACACAGAGCGCAGAGGGTTCCAAGCGAGCCATTACCTTTAGCCTGATCGCTATTTTAGCCGCCATCGGGCTATCGGCACTTATCACGACATTATTTATGAACCGCCAAGTTGTCATACCGATGACAACGTTAATTGACCACTTGCGAAACGTGAGCAAAGGGGAGTTCGAAAAACAAGTGTTGATCGACAGCAGAGATGAAATTGGCCGTATGTCCAGGGCTATCGAGTCATTGCGTCAAAATTTGCTGAACATTTGTGGCGAGATGGGTCATACCCAGTCCGACCTGGATAAAGTGTGCCACAGCCTGGTCGACAGTGCCGGCGCTATCAGCAAAGGGGTGGAAGAACAAAACCAGGGCACCGACTCGGTACAAGGCTCAGTTGAGCAATTGGCTGTCATGGCCAAGGAAATTTCAGCCAATGCGCAAGAAGCCGTTCAAGCGGCCAGAGAAGCCGATAACGCAGCTGATATCAGCATCCATGCCATGCAGGATACTATCGCCACCATCGCCAGCTCCTCGGAGCAAATACAAGACACCGCGGCGGTGATCCAAACCCTCAACGAGGATGCCAAGAAAATCGGTTCGGTATTGGACGTAATCAAGAGCGTGGCCGAACAGACTAACCTGCTCGCGCTTAACGCCGCCATCGAAGCGGCCCGTGCCGGTGAGCAAGGACGCGGGTTTGCCGTGGTTGCCGATGAAGTGCGTACCTTAGCTGCCCGCACACAGCAAAGCACCGAAGAGATCCAAAAGATGATCCAGAACGTGCAAAACGGCACCAACAATGCGGTTAACGCCATCGAACAAGGTCGCCAAAAAACCGAGCTGAGCGTCGAAAAAGTGCATGCGGCCGACAGCCATTTGCGCACCATCACCGCTGCCATCGAGCAGATTGTGCGCTTAAATGGGCATATCGCCTCCGCCATTCAACAGCAATCCGGTGTCACCCATGACATCAAAGATAACCTGGTTGAACTTGGCGAGATTGCCACCCTCAATGGTGTGCATGCGGCCTCTTGTAGCGATGACAACCAAACACTGTTGGAAGTCAAAGATCGTATGGCCGGTGTGATTGCCAAACTGCGCATGAGCGGCGCTTGAAGGATTGAGAAAGGAACGGATCGCAATGGTCCGTTCCAATCTAACAACCTGATATCAGCAGGGCTTTCAATGCCCGGCATGCTCCATGGACTTGCTCAAGCGAAAGTCGATAATAGCCGTGCCCAGCAGTAAAATCAGCACGCCAACCGCAATCACGTCACTGCGCAGCAGGCTCTCAAGCCACTCACCTGTGGTGTCCTCGGCAGCACTCTCAGACCAGAGCAAAAAGCCCAATCCCCCCATATAGATAGCATTGGTCGCCAGCCAAATTTTCTGCTCACGGTAAAAGCCGTCTTTAATGGCCGTAACCACTATCCACAAGGTTGAAACCGCCATCGCCAGCAACAACAGCAAGTAGGAATCTGCAATACTCGAAAGTGAATAGCCGGCAAAAATATAAAAGAACCAAGACAGCACGCCGACGAAGAAGCCGCTGACCGATTGCCACCGTTTCATGGCGGTCACCCCAAAATAGAAGTGATCGTCCAGGGCCATTTTAAAACGCAGAAAGAAGATAAAGGCCAGATACAGGTAGAGTTTGGCGCCCAAAGCCAAAATGGGGGTGCCAAGATCGCGAACGCCATAGAACAGCGCCCCCAGAAAAATCATAAAAGCGCCCCAGCTTAACATTCTTAAACGATCCATGGATCCCTCCTAGCCTTTAATTCTTTGCAGAAATTGCAGTGCGGGAATTTTGCTTTAAGGTAGTTGATGGACCCTGAAACTCAAGAAACAGCCAAACACAAACAAGGACTCCTATGCAACTACAATCACAGGTGTTAGGCCTTACACTGCTAATATTCAGCTACTCTGGTTGGGCGGCACAAGTACAACAGTTGCCCAGTATCTCGGTAAATCCGGCCAATGATGCCCAACACCGTCTGACTGCCTCCGTAAGCCTGGTATGGCAACAGGAATACCTGGATTTACAGGACGGCCTGGAAGCGCAGGAGCGGGTGGTGGCCACCCTGAAAACCTTTCGGGTAAAGGATCTGATTAAGGACAATGCCGTCGATCAGGTCAAAGCCGCATTGCTACAACAATTGCGCGGATTAGGTCAGAAAAATAAGGTGAAAGATCTGTATGTCACCGAGTTACTGGTGGAATTCAGTGGCCAGCCTCAAACCTATTTAGTGATCGATGAGAAAACCAGGCAAAAAATGCTCTCTGAGGACAGGTAGCGGGTATTCACTGGATGGATGGCATCTGCAACGCTATCCTGTGAGTCAGGCAACTGCGGCTTATAACGCCCTCATTATTAAGGAAAAAACATGACCGATAAGCAAAATATCAAGGTGCTACTGTGGATCCTGGCCAGCTTTGCCCTTATCGAACTCCTCAATGTATTGACTGGCCGCTCCCTTAATCAACTGGGCATCGTTCCCCGGCAGGGCGAAGCCTTATGGGGCGTGCTATTTGCCCCGTGGCTGCATGCCAATTTAAGTCATTTCTTTTCCAACATTTTAGCCTTGGCATTGTTTAGCTTTTTGGTCTTGGACTATGGCATAAAACGCTATTTACTGGTGTGCGGGACCATCATCATAGTTGGCGGCCTGTGTGTCTGGTTATTCGGCCGCAACGCACTGCATGTAGGCGCCAGTGGATTGGTCTATGGCCTGTTTGCTTTCTTACTGTTGGCCGGCTTTCTCAGCCGTGAATTCATCAAAATTGTTATCGCCATGCTAGTACTGGCGCTGTATGGCGGTTTGCTATTTGGGATCTTCCCCAGCCAGCCATTTATCTCATGGGAATCCCACTTGTTTGGTTTTCTTTCCGGGTTGTTGGCGGCGCGGTTGTGGTATAAGCCGGAAACTTCGAGGGATTGACTGGTCAAAACGGGGCCAAAGGCGTTAGAATCTGCGGCTTTGTTGTGTAGACAACCCCCTTTCAACCAGAACTGAGAGAATTTCCCATGGGCAGAGCTTTTGAAGTTCGCAAGGTCGCGATGGCAAAAACCCAGGCCGCCAAGAGCAAGGTGTTTTCAAAATACGGTAAAGAGATCTATGTGGCCGCTAAAAGCGGTGGACCGGATCCCGATACTAACCTGGCACTGCGCCGCCTGATTGAAAAATCCAAAAAAGACCAGGTACCGGCCCATGTGGTCGAAAAAGCCATTGAAAAAGCCAAAGGCGCCGGTGGCGAAGACTATACCCCAGCCCGCTATGAGGGCTATGGTCCCGGCGGCTGCATGGTGATTGTTGACTGTCTGACCGACAACAACAATCGTACTATCACCGATGTACGTAACTGCTTCACCAAGACCAACTCCAAGATTGGTGCTCCTGGCGCGGTCATGCACATGTTTGATCATCAGGCGATTTTCTCCTTTAAGGGTGAGGATGACGAACCGGTACTGGAAGCGCTGATGATGGCCGACGCCGATGTAACCGACGTTGAAGTAGAAGACGGCATGGTCACGGTGTTTGCCCCTCATACCGAGTTCTACAAAATAAAAACGGCGCTAACCGAAGCTTTCGACGGTATCGAATTTGAAACCGAAGAAATCACCTTTGTGCCGCAAACCACGGCCAAGATCACCGGTGAAGATGTGGCGGTGTTTGAGAAGTTTATGAATATGCTCAACGATTGCGACGATGTGCAGGACATCTACCACAACGCCGAGATTGAAGAGTAAGAAAGACCATTTCTTATTGAAAAGCCGCTAACCAGCGGCTTTTTTATTGATTAATGGGATTAGGCGTAACGCCATCTGACACTTCATATCACAGAGGTTGAGTAAATCTGAAGGTCAGCACTGTGCCACAAGCCGGTATTCCCACACAGACACGCCGTGAACCCTTCCATGGGGGCTCTGCCGCAACATCCATGTTGCGAAAGGTCTGCTTAGTGAACACCGGCTTATGTCACCGCCGACATCGCAGTGCTTTTATAGAGGTATAAATAACGTTCCACAGGGACAAACTGGCAAAGCTGTTTGCCTGTGAACAGTAAGGGCCGTTTTGGTGCCAATTGCGGACCTTAAAAAATCTTGGACCCTATGTCAGCTTTTACGATTGCAGGCATTCATAAAATAGTTTTCAGTGTGCACATAAAAGAGCCGAATCTATATGATTGCCCCTAGCTCTAATACTCAGTATCGTTAGATAAACCTTGATTTAAGCAACTTTTAGGAATACTAAATGGCAAGACCAATTCTCACGTTAGCCATAATTGTCGCCACCATAATCATGGCTCCAGCATCTGCAAAATCTTCACTTAATAAAAACACCTGCGTGTTTGTGTCAGAAGGCGACAACGAAGTTGGCAGGAAGCTATACATTGAACTTGATAAAAAACAGTAATCCTCAGCCCTGAACTCGCAAATGTATCGCAACCAGAAGGTGTCTCCAAATTTAAAATAACTCACATTGAACTGTACGACAGTGAAAAAAATTCATTAATAAACGCAGCCTACGTTGATCAAAACATGACGAAATATATTTGGGTTATTCGTTACTTTTATAACGAGCCATTTCGAGCTGACTTGTTAGAACAGAAAAAAATGGGAGTATAAATGTTAAATATATTGGTCGACGTTGCATGTAATTAAAATATGTGATTTTGAATTGCGTTAATAAAAAATTACGATTGAGTCCTTAATACCAACATCTGGTATTGGCAGGCACATGATACAAGTATATAGATTCCTTAGACCTGGTCCTTTTCTAATGCAGTCCGACACAGTTACGAATGCCAACGACTCTAAATCGCTCGGTGCTGCCTTCCGAAGCTCCGCCTCGGACCGTTGAGTGCTAATGGCAGAGCTAACGAAGTTTATTGCTTATTCAACCTTTACCTTTCTTATTGCTATCGAATTGCCTTTGGCGCTTGACAGGTATACCGAAAAGATTCTCGAGCTTTTGCTTTTCTTTGTAGTCAGTCGGGAACATGTAGACATGTTGAACTATAATTTCTTTTAAGATATGTTGACAAATTGGATTATTTCTCAACTTATAATTAGTACGTTCTAGCTCTATGAAATCGACGTTTCTATTAAATTGCAAATCTATCGCTTGTTTTATTAGTGTAATTGCTGGGGAGTCTGATTTCTTTTCAAGCTCGACATATATTTCATAAGCCTCGCGAGATCCTACTGATGAAGAAATTTTTCTGACAACCGCATTTATGACACTGTATACCAAGTGGTAATAGGCTTTTTTAGCATGGTCTTCAAGTTCAGAATTTGAAATATCGTTAGATTCCTTCAAAAGAGACAAAACTACATTAATAATTTCGCCTTTAGTGCTATCAGAAATTGAAATAAAGTAGTCCAAAAACCTCAAGCCTGTAGATGTACCATGTTCAGCAAGCGACAATAAAATTGATTTTTCTAGTGTTGCATGACGATTTTTCAAAATTTGCCCAGATATTTCCATTCCTTTAAACGTTTTGTTAATACTTACCAAAATATCGGACGGAACTTCATCACTATCTATACTATCATCTTTCTTTACCCTATCATTTTTATCTAATTGTTTATTTCTCTCATCTCTTGCTTCTTGAATTCCTTTCGTTTCCAAGATCAACTGTGGAATTTGACTTAGAAAATCATCCATAAACGACAATTGTTCATTGGTCAGTCTGGACTCTTTGTGGTTTTCAAACAGTTTACTCAGAACAGAATTTATCTCATCTGTTACCCACTTCTCTTTTGAATGGTGCGTAATGAAGACCAAAATATTCGAGTAATCTTCACGATGGAATCCAGCAAGTAACTTGTTGAAGGCTTGCTTTACTTCGACCTTGGTTTGATAACCCTCAGCGATTTTTTTGGCCGCAAAGAAGTAGTAAATGTATGGATATGAGAACGACAATAGTCCATCATTATTTTTTAAGATAGGTACATGACTCAACGTTTTTACCAGATCGTCACCGTCTACATGCATGAATATATTGTTATATTTTTTAAAGAACTCTTCTTTATGGTGTGATCCATACCAACAAGACTGGACACCTCGTTAAGCGATAGAATCGCAATCGAGGTGAAGCATGACAAAAGAATCCAGATCCCGTAAACGCCACGGCGAAGAGTTTAAAGCAGAAGCCCTGC
>NZ_JARHUG010000010.1 GCF_029223185.1 Aliiglaciecola sp. CAU 1673 | reverse complement strand
AGATTCATCATGGCCAGGGCGATAAATGCCCATTAACAGGCCGAATGTAGAGCGGCAGTCCCAACCCAACATCAAAATAAAGTGTAGCTATTGTTTTGACAAACGGGGGAGTCCATGTAGCTTGAAATGGTCTATGTCCAGAATAATGGTCGATACAGGATTCTCATAGCGTCGGCTATTTTCAAAAAAACTGGCGCCAATGGCATTGAAAGCCCGCCGGTTCAATAAGCCCGACAACACGTCATGATTAGCCTCAAACTGCAAACGGCTGGCATATTCACTTACTTTTCGCACCATTGGCCTGAAGATAAACAGGGCTTCAATCAGGATAGTGAGGATAATTATCCCTAGTACAATTTCTTGCACGGAGCGTAGTTCAGAGACTTTGTCACGGCTTTCCCGCTCATATTGCTTAACAACATTATCAAAGGCTTCTAGCAGCGGTTTTCGAGAAAGCTGGAGAAATGCGAGGTTGTCCCGTTCTACAGTGCCCTCTTCTGCCGTTTTTGCGAGGGCTTGCCCAATCAACTCAACATAGCTCTTGAGTTTTGTCTGCACATTGTTGGGCTCATCAAAATACAACGCTGCAAGTTCAGGCGACAACGGCGAGGGAATATTCTCGGCCAGGCTCTGCTGATGCGTGCTAAGCAAGAGTTGGTGATTTTGTTGCATTCGAGTCAAGGCATCTTCGGCTATCTCTTTGGCTTGCGGATTGCCTGTTTCCAAGTACTCCAGTGCAAACAAACTACTTCTTTGGGACAGCATACGTTGCTGACCGCTGATGTTAATGTATTCACCGCTTTTCGCCTGCTGGGCAATAACGCTATCCAGCATAAAGTGCACAACCAAAGACAATGCAGCAATAATGGAAAGTGAAATAACATAGGTCAATGTCATGTATCGGCTGGGATTCTTTATTTCTTCGGCCCCGGCGATCTTATCTTCAGATGTTTTGGTGTTCATGATGCCCTTTGGTTAAACGTTCTTTGGGCTTCCCGGAACGCAACAACCTAGGGCTGCTGTGGACCAATGTCTTCCCATTGAGGTACTGGAAGTAAAATCTATTTAATCATGTTTTATTACAAAAACGTCACTTTGGCCATGTTTGAAGCAATTCCTCAAATTGATACGAAAAGTCTCGTTAGAAAATACGGATTAACTGGTCAGTCAGACCACAATTTAATCAGAGCAGTTCCTATTCATGTCTTGAGATAGGCAGTCGTGGCTATGGCTTTTGGGAGGTAATTAACATGGCAATGCCCAACCCTACAAACCAAGGGATCTGACCCAAACCAAAGATGGCAGTGGTCAATTCAAAAAACGGATTCTTTGCTAAAAAAGACAGGCCCGAAAACAGGGTTAATATCCCGGCAATACTGACCAACAGCCCCCAGTAGTGTAAAAACGGGCTGAAAATCCTGGCTTTAAGCCCCACACAGCTGATTACCAACACCCAAATGGCGCCAATTAATTCAATGCCGCCGCCCAAGGCGTCAACCACAATGTTGATTGTGCGGAAAATAGCCAGGGTTTGGCCGGGATCCTCCGTATGGTATTTGGCCAGCGCGTCCAGGCTGGTTAAAAATATCAGACTGCTGGCTAGGACAATGCCTACCCACAGGTATCCGACAGTGGCGCCGAAGCGCATCAGTTGTGGTGAGGTTGACCTAAAGCGTTCATAGACCGCCTGCACCAACACAATCAGGGCGAAACTAAATAGCAATCCAGTGACGAGATAGCCAAAGAAATAGGAGTCCCGGTTGTCGATGGCAAATTGCAGATAGCCTGCGGGCGTATCGTACCCTGTCCTATCCAATACAGCGAAAAACAGAATAAAACCGAACACGTAGGTGCAAGCTTCTGTGATAGCCGCGATCCCGCCCCATTTTTGTAATGACATTCAGTTTCCGAATTTTTAATTCGGTTTATGGCCAGTTGAAATAAGTACTGCTATACACAGAATCCGATTTGTTAGTGGATCCGTCAGAAGATAAGTAAACAGAATACAAAATGAAAACGTTATCGATTTCATTATGTTAGGAAAAGTTTCAAAGTTCCGCGGCACAGCGATGATTGAACAGATCCAGCCATTCATTGGTGTTAGGCAAAATGAACTCAAAAACCTGCCCGGTGTCCAGTGTGATTCTGATGGCATCGCTGGATAACGGCAGAATACCGCCACCTTTTGCAAAAGAGCTCTCCACTTTGACGAGGGGCCAAGGCCGAATGTCTGATTGAAGGGCGTAAAGCGCACATCATTCTTTGTAATCGTTAATTCACCATCCGTCCTGACTGCACCATTTTGCACTGTGGTGTGAACTGAGGATACTTTGGTATCTGACATTGTACTTCCTTTGTATTTGACTACAGCTATTGCTTGCAGTTACGGAGTTTGGCTGAAACTCCCCGGATACACATTGGTGTTAAAAATATACCAGCACTGATTTATCCTGTGACAAATATACAGGGTCCTAAAGTCAATTTGTGAATCGGCGAGCTCAATGCGCCAGCCAATATTGACCGCGACTTCATTGGGGCCAAGTTGTTGCTGGTTCAAGACAGTAAACCGTGCACCTGAATAACCCATCGCCTGCATAGATTTGCAGTTTGCTGCAAACTTCGATACAAGCGCCGACCTGTCAGTAAAGGACTGAACCCCATCGGCGTCCGCAATCGCACAGGGGAGTCGATATAGGTTGGCAATGGCTTTCGCGTCGAAGGCATCAAAAGCGGCGGTGTATTGTTTAAAAAAGCTTTCCATTATTTATTAGGGTAGGGATTGTTGAGGTTGAATTCGGATTCAAGCAAGCCAAAACATTTAAGGTCATGAAACCGGCCTTTCCAGAAACCCGCTTCACGTCTAAGCCCTTCTTCCTTAAAGTCGAGCCGGCGAAGAAGTGATTCGGAAGCGTAATTTCCTGGAACCGTATCGGCCTGGATTCGATGTAACTTACCGCAGGGTAGTTCCCCCGAAAAAGCAGCAACAATGATGGCGCGAACGGCTTCCGTTGAATAACCTTGCCGCCAAAAATCAGAGTGCAAGTCATAACCAATAACGGCATTGTGCATTCTTTCATTCCATGAGTTAAACCCACAGGTACCTATCAATTGACCTGACATTTTTAACCTTATCGCCCACCTGATGCCCAATTTTTCTTCGTATCTCGATCTAAACAGGTTAATCAGTTTGGAAGCCTGGACCTGATCATGGAAGGTCTCCAAGTCGTAGAACTCAACAACAGTTGGATTAGCAAATAAGTAATAAATATCCGCGATGTCGTCATCACTAATCTCGGTGAGCAGGAGTCGCTCGGTTTCCAGGGAAGGGAATGTCATCTAAGTTCCTTTGAATGTCCGCCTAATAGGCCGAGCGAAGTAAAGCATAAGGAAGTCCAGCCAAACATGGTGAAGCGGCTTGCGAATGCTTTTCAGAAGATCTTTTGCACCATGTAATAGAACCTTTCATCTTCATCAAAGACTTCAAAACCATTTCTTGAATAAAGATGGTGAGCCGGACTTATCTTGAACACTTTCAAGCGCAGTTCCGATGCGCCAGATTCAATGGCCAGCCGCCTTGATTCTTCCAGCGCCTTAGCACCAATGCCCCTGTTTTGATATGTGTCACTGACTTGTAGATCGCGCAAGTAACAAGCATCGCCTTCAAGTGCAATGCGAATTGCGCCTACAACCTCACCAGCACACAAAATGTCCCAATTCTGCAGACTAGCAATTTGTTGCAGAATCTTTTCCTGATCCCAGTCCACTGAATAGTGTTCATAATAGGGCCTCATGTTTTTAAGAGTTATCCCTGCTGAACCCGATAAACTTGTGCAGCGTTGATAAGAGATCACTACATACTCCTTGAAAAGATGCTGCCTATTATCGTCCAAATGAGCAGAGGAAATCTGATTAGCACCTTGGTGTACACTGTTCTTTCGACAAACGGCTAAGGGGCATGACTATTCTTTGCTTTCGGCTGGCGACTGGGCTTCCATGCCCGGTATACAGAAACAGCAATCAACACTCGATAATGTTTACTGCTAATCCTCCGCGCGCGGTTTCTTTGTACTTCGATTTCATATCATTGCCGGTGTCCCACATGGTCTTTATCACCTTATCCAGAGACACCTTATGCTCGCCGGTGCCACGCAGGGCCAAGCGGGCGGCGTTGATGGCTTTTACTGCACCCATGGCATTACGCTCGATACAAGGCACTTGTACCAACCCGCCAACGGGGTCGCAGGTGAGTCCCAGATTATGCTCCATGCCGATCTCGGCGGCGTTTTCCACACCATCCACGCTACCACCCATAATTTCGGCTAGTGCGCCAGCTGCCATAGAGCAGGCAACGCCCACTTCACCCTGACAACCTACTTCGGCGCCGGAGATACTGGCGTTTTTCTTATACAGAATACCGATGGCGGCAGCGGTCAAAAGGTAACGGGTGGCGGTATCTTCATCCACCGGTCTGACAAATTTATCGAAGTAGCACAGCACTGCAGGAATAATACCGGCCGCACCGTTGGTGGGGGCGGTCACAACGCGACTGCCTGCTGCGTTTTCCTCGTTAACCGCTAGGGCAAACAGGTTAACCCAGTCCATGGCGGCCATGGGGTCCTGGCTTTTTTCATTCTGCAGCTTGCGGTAAAGCCCTGGGGCACGGCGGCTGACCTTTAATCCACCTGGCAAGATACCTTCTTTTTGGATGCCCTTGTCCACACACTCACGCATTACTTGCCAGATATGCCAGAGCTTGGTGCGCACGGCCTTTTCGCTTTGGAAGACCTGTTCGTTCTTGAGCATCAGACTGCTGATGCGCATGCCATGCTCTTTGCAGTGCTTTAGCAAATCGGCAGCCTTTTCAAAAGGGTAGGGTACAGGCTGTTCTTCATGTTTCAGAGCGGTGGCCTTCTCATCATCAAAGTCTTCTTCTTTGATAATAAAGCCGCCGCCGATGCTGTAATAGGTTTGGCTGAACAGCAACTCTTCACCCTGATAGGCGAACAGGGTCAAGCCGTTAGCATGCAGCTTAAGGGTTTTACGACGATGAAAGACAATGGCGCCCTCTTTAGGAAAGGCCACCAGTTTCTCGCCATTGAGGTTGAGTTTTTCGGTTTTATCGATCTCGGCCAGCATTTGATCCACCGCTTCCACATCCACGGTTTCGGGATCATGGCCCAAAAGGCCCAGCATAATGGCTTTGCCGGTACCGTGGCCTTTGCCGGTCTGGCCCAAGGAGCCATACAGTTCGGTCTTGATATAGTCACTGCGCTCAAACAGGTCCTGGTCTTTCAGATCCTGGATAAAGGCTTTGGCGGCGCGCATAGGCCCCACAGTGTGTGAGCTGGAAGGGCCGATGCCGATTTTGAACATGTCGAATACGCTGATCATAGGGTTCTCAATAATTATTTTCGTTACGCAGGCTGTTGATTTACAACCTATGGCACAAAAGCCAAAAGAATGATTTTAAACGTGAATCGTCGAATTACTGTAAGTGTAACCAAAGTCAGACACTTGCCGTGAGGGTTAAGTGGCTCTTGCCTGGTCAGACCATGCTAGATATCCATGTGATTGGCCAGATTGCGCACAAAAGCAGCGGTGGCCCCCCAGATATGCTGTTGTTGCCAGTGAATAAAGTAGATGGGGTGGGCATAACCGTTTCGATTGACCACATGTACATTGTGATTAGCCTTATCCATCAGATAACTCATGGGCACTTCGAAAATTGAGGCCACTTCGTTGTAATCGGGTTCGAGCACCAAAGGCGGGCTGATTAGGCCAATAAAAGGGGTGACCTCATAACCACTGACGGTGCGATAGCGCTCTAACTGACCAACAATTTCCACCTCCGTCGGGGGTAGGCCAATCTCTTCTTCCGTTTCTCGCAATGCCGTAACCACTAAATCTTCGTCCTGCGGCTCCTGACGGCCGCCGGGAAAACTGATTTGGCCGCCATGGTGTTTAAGGTGCGCAGCACGGCGGGTAAACAGCATGGTCAGAGCCGGACGGTCAATCAGTGGGATCAGCACCGCAGCCGGCAGTCCCTGTTTTGGCAGAGGGAAGTCCGGCTCCGGCCTTACTTGTCGAAGATGATGAAAACGATTGAGAAATTCATCTCGGGTCATGGGTGTTCAGTTTGCCTTGTTATCAGTGGCATTTTTCATTGCGGCCAGCACCGGCAGGATCTTATCCACCTTATGCAGGGTTTCCTGGTATTCCAGCTCCGGATCCGAATCCAGCACAATGCCGCCTCCGGCCCAGCAATACAGTTTGCCTTGTTCACATAAGAGCGTGCGAATGCAGATGCTGGTGTCCATTTCGCCAGTGGGCGTCAGATACCCTATGCTACCACAATAGATATGACGTCGATGTGGCTCTAACTCCTCAATAATTTCCATGGCGCGGATTTTCGGTGCGCCGGTAATGGAGCCGCCGGGAAATGCCCCACGCAATAAATCCAATGCACTGGCATCAGCATTGAGCTTGCCTTCCACCGTCGAAACCAAATGGTGTACCGCGGGAAAACTTTCTATTTCAAACAAATGAGGTACCTGTACCGAGCCTGGGCGACAGTGCTTGCTTAAGTCATTTCGAAGCAAGTCCACAATCATCAGGTTTTCGGCTCGATCTTTTTCCGCGTGAAGCAGCTCTTCGGCGCTCCTTCTGTCTATCTCAGGATCTTTATCGCGCGGACGGGTGCCTTTGATGGGCTTGGTTTGTACCTTCCCTTGATTGACCGATAAAAAACGCTCCGGTGAGATACTCAAGATGCACTGTTTTTCCAGGCGCATAAAGGCGGAGAAGGGGGCCTTATTGGCTTCTCTGAGAGCCAGATAAGCTTGCCACTCGTCACCTTCGTAAGGGGCATCGAAGCGCTGCGCCAGATTGACCTGATAGCAGTCTCCAGATAGCAAGTATTCATGAATACGTCCAAGTTTCTGCACGTACTCTGTCTTGCTCATATTGCTTTGCCAGGGGCCGGTTAAGGCAAAGGGGGCTGCTGCTTTTACTTCTTTGGCCAGGGTCTCAAAGTATTCGGGCGCAGGTGCGGGGTAGCGTGGATGAGAGGCTAAGAAAAACTCTCCGGTGTTACGTTGACGCAGCAGCGCCCAGCTATAAATGCCCACTGCCATATCCGGTGCCAGGCATTCCTGTTTGGCCATACTGGGTAGTCGTTCAAAACGCCGCCCTAAGTCATAGGCAAAGTATCCGGCCGCACCACAGCCAAAGGCAATGGACGGATGGCTGGAAGCGGCTATGGCATCAGGGAAGTAACGCTTAAGTAGGCGTTCCACCAATATTAATGGGTCGTCTTCGCTTTGCGCAGCATGTTCATTTTCACCATGCACCACATGGCTTTGCTGCCCATAAGTAGTGATATGAGCCAACGGGCGGGCCAGCAGCATATCGGCCTGGCTGTTTAAGTGAACACTGTTGGCAGAGTCCAGCAGCAAAGCCCAAGGCTCATCGCTGAAATGGCCAAATAGTTGAGTGAGTTCGATACGTGGATCGATATTGAGTTTTTGCAGATTCACCGTGCATTGGTCTCGAAAAGCAAACCATGGATGGCACCGTGGTATGCCCAACAGTGCCTGGCCCATGGTCGCGGGCGCTAATGCAGGGTATCATACTGCAACCCTGAGAAAGACCAAGGGTCTAGGCGCAAGCAAAGGCGCCGATCGCCCAAATCATAAGCAAAAAACGATGAGGCAGAGCATGACCGTTATTCGTCAGCAAGATTTTATCGACAGCATCGAAGATGCCCTACAGTTTATCTCTTACTACCACCCGCTGGACTATGTGAAGGCGGTGGAGAAGGCTTATCTGAAAGAGCAAAGCCAAGCCGCCAAAGACGCCATGGCGCAAATCCTGATTAACAGCCGTATGTCGGCCGAGGGCCATCGTCCGCTTTGCCAGGACACCGGTATTGTGACCTGTTTCGTTAAAATCGGTATGGGTGTGACCTGGGATAAAACCGATATGACGGTCCAGGAAATGGTCGATGAAGGTACTCGCCGAGCCTATATGAATCCTGACAACCCGTTGCGTGCCAGTATTGTTGCCGATCCTGCCGGTGCCCGTAAGAATACCAAGGACAATACCCCGGCTGTGGTACATATCGATATGGTGCCTGGCGATCATATCGAGGTAATGATCGCGGCCAAAGGCGGTGGCTCCGAAAATAAATCCAAGATGGTGATGCTCAACCCCAGCGACGATATCGCCGAGTGGGTGGTCAAGACCCTGCCGCTGATGGGAGCCGGTTGGTGTCCACCTGGCATGCTGGGTATAGGTATTGGCGGCACCGCCGAAAAAGCCGCAGTGCTGGCCAAAGAAAGCCTGATGGATCCGGTGGATATTCAGGAGCTGATTGAGCGCGGTCCGCAAACCACCGAAGAAAAGCTGCGTCTGGATATCTTCAACAAGGTCAATGCCTTAGGTATTGGCGCTCAGGGCTTAGGCGGCCTGACCACAGTGGTGGATGTGAAGATCAAATCCATGCCTACCCACGCAGCGTCAAAACCGGTGGCCATGATCCCCAACTGTGCGGCGACCCGTCACGCCCATTTCCATCTGGATGGAACCGGTCCTGCCAAACTGGAAGTTCCGAAGCTGGAAGACTGGCCAGAAGTGACCTGGGAAGTGGGGGCCAGTACCCGCCGTGTGAATATGGACACCGTCACCAAAGAGGAAATCCAAGAGTGGAAATCCGGGGAAACCGTGCTGCTGTCTGGGAAAATGCTGACCGGCCGCGATGCTGCCCATAAGCGCATCCAGACCATGCTTGACGAAGGTAAGGGCCTGCCTGAAGGCGTCGATCTGACCAACCGCTTTATTTACTACGTGGGTCCGGTGGATGCAGTGGGCGATGAAGTAGTGGGCCCTGCCGGTCCGACAACCGCCACCCGGATGGATAAATTCACCGATATGATGCTGGAGAAAACCGGCCTTATCGGCATGATTGGTAAGGCCGAGCGTGGTCCGGCTACCGTCAAGAGTATCGCCAAGCACAAGGCGGTTTACTTAATGGCAGTGGGCGGGGCAGCCTACCTTGTATCTAAGGCTATTAAGCAGGCCCGTGTGGTCGCCTTTGAGGATTTGGGGATGGAAGCCATCTACGAATTCGAGGTCAAGGACATGCCAGTAACGGTGGCAGTGGATAGCCAGGGCAATAACGCCCACGAAACCGGACCGGCCATTTGGAAAGCCAAGATTGAAGAGCTGGATGCGGCGTTAAGTAAATAGGGTTGAACCACAGAGACACGGAGGGCACAGAGGTTTTTAGACGGTCTAATCCCAGGTTTGCTCAGTCATCTCTGGTTCTCTCTGCCATCCCCGCGAAAGCGGGATTCATCATTTAAAAGGCGTCAATCGACGCCTTTTGCTTTAGTCATCCCTGGTTAGGACTTCCAGTAGCTCAACCTCAAACAGCAGGTTACTGTTCGGGGGGATTTTGTCGCCCACCTGGCGCTCGCCATAAGCCAGATGTGCCGGCACAAACAGCCTACGTTTCCCTCCCACTTTCATGCCTTGCAGGCCCAAAAACCAGCCCTGGATCACCTTATTGGCCGAGAGCACCGTTTGAAAAGGCCGGCCTTTGGCATAGCTGGAATCAAACTCAGTGCCATCATCTAACGTGCCGCGATAATGGGCGGTGATTAGCGCACCTTTAACCGCGGCTTTGCCGTCACCTTCAATAATATCTTCAATGACAAGTTCGTTACTCATACAGCCTTACTTTTGGCAAACCTGATCGAAAAACACATTATATGAAAATGGCAACGTCCCTTACAGAGCCACATATAAGTTGGTCGTCGTAAGGGAGACAAAGATCGGTAAACAGGATAATTGGCTCGGTTTTGCGGATGGCCGGCGTATAACCCGATGCAATTTAGAGATAGGCTGATAGTTATCTCAAGGAGTACATACGATGAACGTAAGAAGCTATCTTGTCTCAATGTTGGTCTGGCCTATAAGCGCATTGGCTTCACCTTTTCCGGATAACCAATTGCCTGGTGATGCACCCGAACTCTTCGCCGAAGGCGTGTTAACCCTGCCCGAGCGTCACGAATTTCGATTGTTTATCCATCCCGATGGACAGCACATCCTGTTTTCTATCTTTTCCAGGGAGGCGAAGGGCTATCAGATTCTGGCCTCGCGGTATGATGAGCAAAAGTGGTCAGCCGTTGAGCCTGTTCCCTTTTTACAGGTAGGCGATCTCGAGCCTGCATTCTCGCCCGACGGTCAATGGCTGTATTTCACCTCCCAACGCCCGCCTGCAAGAGGGACCGAGGATGCCAATCTCTGGCGAATGCCCTGGAACGATGGAAAGGGGGGCGAGCCTGAACTCATGCCTTTCTCCAGTCAGCAATCCGAGTGGGTGGCCAACGCAACAACATCAGGACGTTTGTATTTTGCCCGGTTTGATCAGCAGGATCGGGGAAATATTTTTGTGGTCGAACCAACCAAAGATGACCATGCGAAAAAATTGGCAGCCCCCGTCAATACCGAATACAGTGACTTTGAGCCCTTTGTGGATGCCGCAGAAACACTGATGTTGTTCTCTTCAAACCGCCCTGGCGGTTATGGTGAAACTGATCTCTATGTTAGCTTCAAACAAGGGGATAACTGGCAGACGCCGATCAATTTAGGAAATGAGATCAATTCTGCAAAAGGAGAATACAGCCCTTTTCTTACCAATGATGGTCGTTATTTGATTTATAGTCGGGATGGGGATTTTTATTGGCTTTCTTTTACGGCGTTGCGTAAGCGCTTGCAAAGCGATAACCCGGCTTGAACATCACCATAGACTGGTTCAAAAAACGGATGCCGTGAGAGGATAGACCTGTAAATAAACGAGTTTAAGGTGTCGCCAGAATAGACGTTAACAGGCGCGTCACTGAAGCTTTTCGCAGTCTTTTAGCTTAAATAGCTGTTTATTAAAATAAAAATTAGTTAAGTTTGGCGCTTTAAATAAGGTGGATGTCTGCTTTGATGCTTTTAAGGCATTGCGCCTCATCTTGAGCCTCAGGGTTCTCTGGCCTCGGTAACGCGTCAGGCACCACAGGGGTATCATTGCCCGCCGACCCTAGTCTAAGAAGGGCTTGGGCTGAACAGCCATCATCTGGTTCTCACACTAAAAGACGCAGATTAGCCATGTACGATAAAATTCTGGCAGCTATTCACGATCGCTGGTTTGATAAGGTGCCAAAAGCTGCTGCTGCCCACCTGCTGGAGGTGATGGAGCCGCACCATAAGCACTTGCTGGACCTGGGCTGTGGCAGCGGAGTGTTGCTTGAGTTGATGCAAGACAAAATGCACAGCCTCCAGGGAATGGATATTAGCAACGAGATGCTCGCCCTTTGCCGGCAGAAACTGCCCGGGGGAAAGTTTCACCAGGGCGATGTGCTGGAAACCGCCATTCCCGACAGCGATATGATTAGCATGGTGGGCGAGATCCTAAGCTATGCGGCGGCCAGGGCCGATTTTAACCAGCAAGACCTGTTGGTGTTTTTTCAGCGGGTGTTCAAGGCACTTTCTCCCCAGGGATTATTTGTCTTCGATGTATTGGGGACAGATCATGACTATGCCGCCAGCAACTATTATGATCAGGATGATTTCACCCTGTTTTCCAGGGTCAGCCAGCAAGGGCCGCTGGTAAGTCGTGAGATAGTCGCCTTTCTAAAGGAGGAAAAGGGCTACAGCAAATCCATTGAAGTTCATCGGCTCAGAGCCTTTGATGAAAAAATGCTTTTGCAACTGTTGCAGCAAGCCGGTTTTCAGGTAAAACCCCTCAAGCAATATCATCAGCAGGCCTTGTTACCCGGTCGCATTGGGTTTGAATGTCGCAAGATTGCTGAGTAGGGCTTTTATAATGGACCAGTCCTTAACCTTTGTTGATTTTACCCGCTACTACCTGGCCGGTTTTTATACCTTTGTTGCGGCTTTTTACACCGCCAGAATCCTTATTCGTCAAAAGGCGGAAGCCAGGGCAATGGTGCACCCCGGAGGGCGGGGCAGTGTGACCTGGTGGAACCATATGCTGTTTCGTGTTTTTCGTGTCAGCATCTGGTTGATCTGTGTCTTACGATGCTTTTATCCGTCACTGGACGATTACCTGGGAGTCGCCGCCACCCTGCAAACCTTGCCTGTGCTGTTAATGGGATTGATTTTGCTGACCATGGGGTTTGGATTTACCCTGGTAGTGCACTTCCACCTTGGCAGTCAGTGGCGTTCGGGCATCGATCCGCAGGGCCCTGAACGTGTCCTCACACAAGGCGTATATCACTACTCTCGCCACCCGATGTTTGTTGGTGTGGGTATCTCGCAGCTGGGTTTCTTCCTGGCCTTACCCTCGGTATTCACCGCAATTTGCTTGTTGGTGGGCTGGACCACCTTGTATCGCCAGGCCCTGGCTGAAGAGCAGCACTTACAGGAGCGCTTTTCCGATGCTTACCGTCAGTATCAGGCCAGCACCCCACGCTGGCTCTGATCTCCTCTTACTCACTCTATGCACCAGGTAAAATGATGAAAGCAAAAATCACCATTCAATATTGTACAAAGTGCCGTTGGTTGCTGCGCTCGGCCTGGATGGCCCAAGAGTTGCTCACCACCTTTGAGCAGGACATTGCTGAATTGTCGCTACAACCCGGCAGAGGCGGTGTTTTCGACGTTTGGGTCAATGACAAACTGTTGTGGTCACGCAAAGAAAAAGGCCGCTTTCCTGAGATCACCGAGCTAAAACAAGTAGTAAGGGATGAAATTGCCCCGGATAAAAGCCTGGGGCACAGTGACCGTAAGCCTGTTACCTAGTGCATTGGTGAGCATGACAAAAGGGGGGGCTGCCTACTTTCGGAGAATTGTCGTGGTAAACTGCCGCCAATAGCGACGGCGCAGACCCTTTAACGGAGAACAATAAGAATGAATCTGGAACTGATACATCTGGCTTTTGCCGGTGGCGGTTTAGCATTTGGTGCATTGCTTAGTTGGGCGCTGGTAGCCAGTCGCGCCACGGCCGACAAACAAGCGTTGCAGTCGGAACTGGATAAACTGGGTTTGCAACTGACTCAAAGCCAACAAAGCCTGCATGAAGCCTATGAAGAATTAAGTGAGAAAGAGCAAACCCTGTCAGCTTATCACCAGCAGCAGTTACAAACCCAGAATCAACTGGGTCAGTTTCGTCAGCAGGCCGAGTTGCATGCCAGCCATATTCCCGAACTTAAACAGCAGGCGGCCCACTGGCAGGAACGCTGGCAGCAAGCCAATGACCAATTGGGGATGCTTCGCACTCAACTGGAATCCCAGGCCGCCCGTTTTGAAGAAGAGCAACGGGCGGCCACTGATAAGCTCGAACTGCTTAAACAAAGTGAAGAGCGCCTTAAACAACAGTTTGAAAACCTGGCCAACCAGATTTTTGAGAAAAAAACCGAACACTTTAGTCAATCCAGTAAGCAAAGTCTGGATGGTTTGCTCACCCCCTTAAAAGATCAAATCGAGGGTTTTAAGCGTCAGATCAGCGATCAATATGTCAAAGAAGGGCAGGAGCGGGCATCGCTTAAGACCGAGATCCTCAGTCTTAAAGAGCTTAACCGCCAGATCACCGAAGAGGCGGCAGCGCTGACCAAAGCCCTGAAGGGTGACAACAAACAGCAGGGCAACTGGGGTGAGATAGTGCTGGAGCGCATCTTAACCGAATCGGGCCTGCGTGAAGGCCATGAATACGACACTCAGGGCCAATACAAAGACGAGCATGGCAAGGCCTTTAAGCCCGATGTGATAGTGCATTTGCCCAATGACAAAGACGTGATCATCGACGCCAAGATGTCGCTGGCGGCCTACGAGCGCTACTTTAACGAACAAGATGACAGCGTTCGGGCGGCCCATCTGGCCGAGCATATCAACTCCATCCGTAACCACATCAAGGGCTTGGGCAAAAAGGATTACCAGAAGCTCGACGGCATTAAGACACTGGATTATGTGTTGATGTTTGTGCCGGTAGAGGCGGCCTTTTTGCTGGCCATTGACCAGGCGCCAGACCTGATTAAGTTGGCACTGGATCACAATATCATGCTGGTCAGTCCCACTAATTTGCTGGTGGCGCTGCGTACCATCAACAACATCTGGCAGTACGAATACCAAAACCAGAACGCCCAGCATATCGCCAAAAAAGCCGCAGACTTGTACGACAAATTTGTGGCGTTTACCGAGGATATGCAGGGCATTGGCACGTCTTTACAGACGGTTCAGAAGAAGTACGACGGTGCCATTAACAAACTATCCGAAGGAAGGGGCAATTTGGTGCGTCGCGCCGAAGAATTCAGAAAAATGGGCGTGCAATCCTCCAAGCAGTTAAGCGATAAGCTGCTGGCGGCGCAACTGGAGGAAGACGAGGAATAGGCCGGCAGCGACACCGGCCGGCTTGTGTCTAGAAGTTCAGACTAAATTGCACCCGTACATTACGTGGTGCTTGAATAAACTGAAAAGGCGAGCTGCCGCGCGGATTACTGTGGTAGTAGGTTTTATCCAGCAGGTTCTCAACATAAAAGCCGATATCCAGTCGCTGTCCGCCACCAAGCTGCCAGTTGATGGAATTCAGGTTCAGATTGACGGTGGTCCAGGCGGGGATCGTTTCGATGATCTGGCTTGTGCCACTCAGGCTATTGGCCTGGGTATAGGTTTTCGCCCAGTGATCGATAAAGGCACTAAGCTGCCAGTGCTCGTTAAATTCGTAGCTGATGCCCAATTTAATTTTGCTTCGGGGTATATCCAGTACCGCCATTTCATCACCCACTTGAGATTCATCGGGTGACACATAACGCAGGCCCCAAAAGCCCTGCCACCGCTCATTTTGCAGGCGCAGCAGATTTTCGATGCCATGAACTTCCTGCTCCCCCTCCACTTCGGTCAGCCAGCGGCCGGTTTGTGTGTCGAAAACTTTTCGATAAAAGTTTTCTACCTTCATCTGATACAAGGCAGTCACATTGGTAAACTTCAGATGTTGCCAGTGCCAGGCCCGGCTGTGATTCAACTCCCACATTTGCACGGTTTGGGAGTCAAGCTCGGTATCTTCTACGCCGTCAAATTCAAAGATAGTGGGGGGGCGAAAGGCTTCGCCGTAGGTGAGTTTCCAGGCCGAGCGATCATCCGGCCCGTACACCAGGCTGATGCGCGGCAACCAGGCGCTGTCGGTATAATCTTGTTGGTTGTATCTAAGTCCAGCAGTCAGATTGAAGGTGGCGCCATCTTCCAATGACCAACGTTTGGCATATTGGGCATACAGGGCATGTTTATCAGATTTTTCTTTATCCACCGGCCAGCTCGAGGGAATACGTTTTTCGATACCGGTTCCTATGTCTACATAGGCGATTTTACTGCCAATATCGGTATGCCAGTAGTCATACCCTACTATCCAGTCTGCTGAGGGATCGCTTTGATATTGAAACTGAGTACGAAAACGATAGCGCTCTGAGGGGCCGATATCTTCGCGTTCGCTAAACACAAACAAATCATCGTAGCTATTGGCATTGGCAAGACCAGATACTTTTTGTCGTAGCTTTTCTTTGTATTCATTGAAATAGCTGACTTCGGCAAAGCCGGTCAAATACTCTGATGGTTGAAAATGTCGCCCGGCATAGACCAGGCTGAAACCGCGTTTGGAGTCATCGCCGGTAATAAAATCTACGGCTACGCGCTCAATACCACTCACATTTTCAGTGCGGGTCAGATCCACGCCGAGATAATACTGGTCGTAGGCCAGACGGGCGTCCAGAGTGATGTTTTGTTCATCGTTGCGAAAGCGATTGGGGTCGTGATCCCGCACCCTGTCCAGCGTGGGGTTGCGGCTAAAGCGATCATCGTCAAAAACAAAGGATTTCAGCTCGTCATAGTCCAGATCGCTTTGAAACCAGCTACCGCTGATGCCATAACGCCACAGTCCCTCTCCACCGCTAAGCAGCATATTGCCCTGCCAGGTGCCCACTTCGCCAACTAGCCCCCCAATCTCGGCAATCTGCTCTGCTGGGCCGTCTTCCACCGGTGACTTTAATTGTGGCAGGCGGGTGACGATATTGATCACGCCTTGGGCGGCGTTGCCACCGTACAGAGTCGAGTTGGGTCCTTGTAAGATCTCCACCCGTTCGATGCGATGGGCGGGAAAGTTGTTCATGATAAAGGCTTCGTTCGCGAGCAGGTTTTGTACCTGCCGACCGTCCACAAGCAGCAAAGTAGCTGCCATATTGCCGGTAAAACCGCGCTGACCGCCCGGCAACCAGGACCATTGGTAGAACATATCCATATTGGGAATGGCAGCAAGGATCTCTTTCATATCACGCCAGCCATAGCGCTTAATCTCTTCATGATCAATCACATAGACGGTACCGGAAGCGGTTAACCAGCTTTCGCTCTTACGCGCTGCAATGTCCACTTCCAGGGAAAGCAGTTGTTCAAAAGACAAGGAAAATAAGTCTGTGGGATCTTGGTTTTCTGCGGCGAAGCTGGCAAGTGAAACAAACGGTAGGGATGCCAATACTATCTTGCTTCTCATTTTTATACGTATACTACGTGGGGTGAATTGAGTATAGTGAGTGTTTGATTTATTTAATAATATTTGCAAGAAAATTTTGCATTTAGCAAAGATTTTTTTGTTCAATATAAAAGCACAGGCAGAAAATCCGTCTGCCTGTGCGTTATTTATGACGTTAATCGAAGCGATAATCCACCTTCGCCCACAAGGTGCGGCCCGGTTCGTTGATTCTATCCTCGGCAACGTAACCAGGAATATTGGCGGCACCTTTACTCAGGTATTCCTGGTAGGCTCTGTCCAACAAATTGTCGATGCCCAGACTCACCCGCCATGGTGTATTGGCCTGCCAGGCGGCATTAATGGAAAGAATGCCAAAACCGGCGGTAGGCGTAGTGTCGAGGCCGGCAATACTGCCTTGTCCACTGGCGACTCTGTTCTGTCTATCCACCAAACGCCACAGGGCGCCTAATTGCCAGTTCCCCAGCTGATAACCGGCGCTGAACTTAAGCTCCAGCGGCGGTTGCTGGGCCAGCGGCAGGTCGTCGGTCTTGTTCTCGCCGCGGCTATAAGAGAGGCTGGTTTCCAATTTCAGGTTCTCCACTTGGTAAGCCACCAGCGCTTCACCGCCCCAAATGCGTGCGTCAATATTACGCACGGTTTCCGGCAACATAGGATTTTGCTTATCCAGCAAAATAAAATCATCTACTTTGCCATAGTAGCCAGACAGATCCACTTGCCAGGCTTCAAAGCGGCCCAGCCAACCAAAATCAATCTGTGTGGTCACTTCGGTATCAGTAAAAAACGCTGACGGGCTGTTTTCGCTGCTTCTGGCATTACCAATCAATTCCCAATAATCGGGGAAACGCTCGGCGCGGCCGAGTCCCGCATACCAGGTCTGTTGCCCTTGCTGATACTCCAACCGCATAAAACCGCTATGGAGGTTTTCATCGCGGGTTTCGCCGAACGTGGGGTTATCTACCTTTATGGTCATGGTTTTTGCCAGCTTCTGACGATGATCTTCTGCCTGCCAGTTATCCACGCGCCAGCCGCCATTGATGGCAAGGTTGTCAGAAAGGGGATAGCGGGCTTCGGCAAACAGACCCCATTGTTCGAAACGGCCGTCTTCCATAAGCAGCATATCCTCATAAGGCATCATGATTTGGTTCATGCTCATACGGATACGATGAGTGTTGGCACTGGTGTCCAAACCCGTCTTTAAGATCAAGGCATCAATTTGAATATCGGCCTGTATGCGTCCTCCACGGGTATAGCGGTCGGGGTTCATGGCAGAGGGATTGGGCATCATTATGCTGGGAGTAAAGTCCCGCAGGCTGAAGTTGTCCATCACATGATCCACATGGTTAAAATACCATTGCCCTTCCAGGCGATTGAGCCAAGGCGTGATATCGTCACGCCTGGCTTTCAGGCTGACCTGGCGACGGTCAAACAGGCTGCCGTCCATGGCGCGATCCGCATAGGCCGCCTCGCCGTCACTTTGCCCAAGGCTAAGCATTAGCAGGGTCTTATCATCCGGGGTCCAGGCCAGTTCGGAGTTAACACTCCAGCGCTGATAACGGCTATTTACCTCATTGCTGTCACCGTCTTTATAGTTATCCGACTCAGCATGGCTAGCCAGCAAGCGCAGATAGCCCTGCTGATTGCCCAAGGTCAGATCGGTATTGCCTTCACGACGGCCAAAGCTGGCGACAGTCAGGCTGGCATCGCCACTTAAGCCGCCCTCTTGTAATTGATGACTTTCACGTTCAAACAGCACCGTGGCATTGGCGGGCAGATAAAGTACCGACTGCGGCCCTTTGATGACTCTGATTTGGTCAAAGCTTTGTGGCGAAAGATAAGCGGTAGGCGGATCCATGCGGCTACTGCATCCGCCAAAGAGCAGATTACCGTCATTCAGAATGGTCAGTCGTGACGCTGCCATCCCGCGAAACATGGGGTCGCTGCTGGCCCCACCTTTGCGCACCAGGTTAAAGCCGGGGATGGTCTTTAAAAAATCAGCGCCATCGTGGGCGGGCAAAGGTTGACGAGGTTGCTTGGGATCAAGCAAGACCTCTGTGGGGCTGTCCATCTTTTCACTGGTGACTACCAGGTGTTCAATATCAGCAAGTGGCGCTTCATCGGCCAGTACGGTTGGGCTGAGCAAGGTTGCCATCATTGATGCGCAGAGTGTGAAGGCAGAAGGTTTGCTGGGTAATGTGCTTTTCAATGTCATTGTTATTCAATCCAATAGCGTGGCGCACCAGAAATAAGCACTGATGCGCCAAGGAAAATCTCAAGTAACAGCGCTTTGCAGCGCTTGGCTAAATGTCAGACTGAATAATTGAGGGGAGGGGCGCGGGATTGGGCTTTGGCATAGCGCGCGGCAAGCTCTGCTTGTTGCGCTTGTTGCTGTGGCGTTAATGCATTGGAGTGGGTCATTGCCAAACCATCAAAAACAGGTAGGTCGGCTTTATGATCGTCCAGGTAACCAAAGCTACATTGCACATGCTTAAACCGCTTGGGGGTATTGGCAGGCGGATCCACAAACACAAAGTGGCCGGCTTGCCAGGACGCATCCATGGAGACCCACTTCATATCCCGACCAGTACAAATCATGACAATGTCTTCATTTTCAAAGGATTTGGCTTGCGCCATGGCCATGGATGCCGACCAGGCGCCGAACAGCCCGTTCCCCAGCATCATCAGCAGGGTAAAAAGGGCAATTATTTGGCGTTGTCGGAATAGCAAAGTTGGGCTCTGGTTGGCTGTGCAAGTTAATGGTAATGGCACCAATCCTTCGATGACAAGCCATTATCCAAATAGTTAGAGCTTTATTGATCTGGTACAGCTGAACGGAATAGCCAGCGGCACAGCCTGCCGGTCTCCACCGGCAGGCATTGTATTAGTATGATGAACTAGGGAATAAGACGCAGGTTATCGAGGTGATAAACCGCCCCCTGCGCGCGCGCCCACTCTGGGAAAATCATCACCAGCTTAACTTTCGTCAGATCCAAACCGGCAGCCGCCAGGGTGTCGATGGAAAAGCTATAGTGCTGCCATTGTCCTACCACTGGCGCCTGACCTTCCAGGCTTGCAGAGAGAGGGAACTGGGCATGAGCGCCACCCTCGGCTTCTACCTTAATCAACATTTGCGCACCGGCATCATTGGGCGGTGATACCAATTTGAGATCAAACTCTAAGGTGCCGCCGGAGATGGGACTGACATCATGCACCACGCTGGATTGCAGACCCGAAACGGTGGGGGCGGGGCCGAAGAAATTAACTTCGACAACCTGTCCGCGGGTAGGATCATTGTCAGTGATCTGCTCAAGGCTGGCATTGCCGCAGCAATCCCACAGTGACCAGTGTGGTGCAGTGCTGTCTTCATACAAGGCCAGTTCTGCATCTACGACCACGGTGCTTGGTGTCGGTGGCGGATTATTGGAATCATCGCCATCGCCGCTAAGACGCACGTTGTCAATTTGCACCACCACGCCTTGCTGATTACCCCAGGCCGGTAAAAACACCAAGGGAGTATCTACGTTGGCAAGGTTGAGGCTGGACCCAGGGTGATTGACCAGATCTGCTAATGCTATTTGGTAGTGTTGCCACTGACCAATCTCTGGAGCATTGATTGGGTAGTCACCGGAGCCACAGGGATAGCCACAATCCATTTTGACCACAAATTGACGATCGGTGCGCGGGTCTTCGACGACTTTTAAGTCAAATTCAATAAAGTCAAAACCACTGACATCCAGCTTAAGCGCATTGCCTGCTGCGGTTGCCTGGGTTTGGAAGTACACCACCGATTCATTAGTGTTAAAGGCAATTTGTTTAACCATGCCATAGTCGCTGTCGCCGCTGTGTAGCTGCTGGATATCGAGGCTGCCACTGGCCACAAAACTACCTAAGGCAAAGGGCGGATGATCATATTCGTCAAAGATGACTGCACTCTCCAAACCCTGCATGCTGTATTCATAGCGCACATTGTCAATCTTCAGGCTGATAGGGCCACTGGGCTCCAGCACAAAGGGGTTGAGTACATCGGCAATATTGGCGGCGCCAGGCACAATGCTATTACCACTGGCCAGTAACTGAGCCACACTCAGGCGCACCTCTTGCCACTCACCCAAAGGCGGCAGGGGCACACTGAGATCGCTGACGTTGGGCCAACCACTGTCAATCTTGACCAGCAAGCTGGTTCCTTCACTCAGGTTGTCTACCTTAAGGTCAAACACCAATTGGCCGTATTCCTGCCAATGGCTGAGATCCAATCGCGGAGGGTATTCAAAATAGAGGTTGCCTGCGGCGCTGGTTTTCTCCATGGCTAGCACGGTGCCGCGTCCGGCTTCATCGACTTCAGCGAAGCTAATACCGCCTTCTGGATTGTAACTGTTGTAACTCAGACCCTCGGTGAGGCTATCGGTGAAAAGCGCAAATACAGGGCCTGCACCAATATCACTTCCCTCAGGAGGTAATTCTGGGGCTGAGTGCCCTGGCACTAACTCGGCATCAGGAGATACGGTGGCGCAGCCAGTGCCTTCGTTGGGATTGATGGCACACTCATATACCCTTACGTAGTCAACTTGCAGGCGCTGGGGGAAGATCGATTCATCGATGCCTTTTTCATTCACGTTGCTGGCCCAGGAGCCCCCCACTGCTAGATTCAAAAGCATATGGAAGCGTTCATTAAATGGTGCGCTGCCTTCGCCGTTTACCATTTTGCCGCTCTCATCCAAATATTGGCTGTACCACCCCGCTTCTTGCTGTGTGGCGTAGTGCACGCCGTCCACATACCAACGGATTTCTCCCTCTTCCCATTCGATAGCATATACATGGAAGCCGTCAGCCGGATTGACCCCGTTTGGTAAGCGATAGTCGGCGCCGGAGTGAACGTTGCCCGGCCAGGTGCGACCGTAATGCAGGGTGCCATGAACCCGATCCTCTAAATCACCTGGTAGCGCATCGGCACGGTCGGACTGTGTTTTCAGGTTGACCGCTTCCATAATATCAATCTCACCTGACGCGGCCCACGTGCCATAGACATAGTCGGTGGGGAGCATCCAAATCGCCGGCCATGTGCCTTGCCCATGGGGCAATTTAGCGCGGATTTCAAAGCGCCCATAGCGCCAGTCGGCTTTGTGCTTGGTGCGCAGCCTTGCCGAGGTGTAGGGCAGGGTAGCGGTATTGCTTATGTCGCCCTCAGGCTCGGCGGGGCCGGTGAAGGTTTCTTTGCGCGCTACAATATTGAGTACACCATTTTCTAAAAAGGCATTCTCAGGTCGGTCGGTATAGCATTGTTGCTCATTGTTGCCGCCGCCCCAGCAATTCACCTCAAAGCCCCACTTGCTCTCGTCAATGTTGTCGGCATTAAATTCATCCTGCCATACCAGCTCCCAGTCAGAGACTTTCTGCTGCAGACGAAGATCCATGGTCAGGGGCTGACGTTTAATAGCAAAACGCAAAATCAACTCAGATTGCTGATTGGCTAACAGCTTTTGATCTGCCAAGGTAACGTAAGCTACCCCATTTTCATCCTCGCCGTCTTTGTGCAGCAAGGGGAGCGACGGATTGTCCACCAATAACCGAAAAGGGCCTTCGAGTGTAGTATCCTCTTTGTTTTTGAATTTCACCCTGACCTGATAGCTTTTGCTGGTACGATCGAATGTCGCGGCCGTATGGGTGATCCGCACCCGGTCATCGATGTTTTGCCATGCTGCTTGAGCCAGATTGCAAACACCAACAAGCCCTATCAATAATGGGCTGAAGAAACGTAGCAGCTTCATTTGTTGATGCTCCTTTGTTGATTAAACGGCTTTTGTAAAGCCTGTGTTGAATTCTTCATGATCCTCTTTCCCTCAAAGTCGGTTCTGGGACCAATACTTGCCCCTACACACATGAGGGGAAGGCCATAAACACAAATGAAAGCGCTTACATTTTCGATAATAAAAATCGCTTTAAATGTAAGCGCTTCCAAATTGTGATTTCAGCTTAACCAAATGTCAACATCTGGTTAACAATATGTCAGGTGACAGGGAAGTGAAGAGGGACGCCGCACAGTCGGCGCCCACCGAATCAAGCAAAGGCCGGTTGCAGCTTGTACTGAACCGTGCCACGCCAGCGATAAAGAGCCAGCAGCACCAACAGGTCGGCGATAATCGCCAGAGCACCCGCTTCCAAGCCAAAGTTGCCGCCACTTATCCACTGCGGCAGGTCGGTTAATTGCGGTGTCAGCAACCCGGATTGCTGATGACCACTAACCGCAAAGCCAAACAGGCTACCCTGTGCAAAATTCCAGCCCAGATGAAGGCCCACTGCTAAACCCAAGCTGCGGGTACGGATATAGGCCAGGCCAAGCATTAACGAAGCCAGCGCCAATTCGATACTGGCTATTACCTTGGTCATACCGTCCATATTGGGGTTATCCCAATGCCCCGCGGCAAAAATCAGGGCTACCAATATTTGTGCCGGCCAAATACCGATGCCGTCGAGTAAACGCTGGAATAAAAAGCCCCGGTGCAGCAGTTCTTCGAACAAGGCTCCGAATAAAAACATATACAATCCAGTGATAAGCATCTGTGCACCGGCGTCAGTATTTAGCGCAAAGTGCACGCCTCCCATAGACCAAAGGATCAAAGAGATCAGGGCCAGTTGGCCGATGCCAAGCCCTGTGCCGATGGAAAACTCACTCCACCAACGTCCATTCAGTTTGAGGCCGACGCTACTGAGGGGCTGCCTTTTTAATGCGGTGCAGATCCAGGTCACCAGTAAAAGCAGAACAAAAGGCAGGGGTTCTTGCCATTGTTCGGCAATATTCATGTCGTTTAACAGGGTTCTGATCACGCCATAAAGGAGTTTTGAGGCGCCCAGTACGGCGATAAAGATGATGATCCACCAACCGTTACGTAGCTGGCCTGTAGGGTTTAAAAAGATCTGTTTCGTTGCATTCCTCTGTTGTTATTCGTTGTTCCACTGATGTGTCCTGTGCGCGAACGCGACCATTTAAGTGCACAACAGATGACAAATTAATTATTTATATAAATTAAGAGGTTATATCTTGTCTTAGGCGTGGCCTTAGGAGGTTGACCAGATAATTGGTCAAATTCACCAGATATTGGGCAGCGTATCCGTTGCCTATTGCACAAGTCTGCCTGGATAAGGGAAACGAGTGGTATAGCGTCAGCGTTAGGGCAGACTGTCCATTGGTGTTAATGGCTGAAATAATGGGATGAATTTGAGGGTAAGGCTTTTATGAATAACATCCGCAGCATTGAAGCGTTTCGCCGTCAATATCGCTCTGCCATCAGCCCCAGGTATAACGGCTATCTGCATATGGGCTTTGTGGCTGTGGTGGGCATTGTCTATATTGCCTGGCAACTGCAGGCTGTGGCGGTGTTTGGCTGGCAGCAGGGGCTGGCCTTAATCGCGGTGTTGCTGCTGTGGAATCTGATTGAATACACTGTGCATCGCTATCTGGGCCATCGGCGCACGGTTATCGGCAGGCTCTTCTATCAGCGCCATACCGGCGATCACCATCATTTCTTTGACCATCGGCATTTGGTGCCGGATGACCATCGCGACTGGCGGGTAACCCTGTTTCCGGCCTGGCTGGTGCTGGTCACTGCAGTAGTGGGTTTGCTGGCAGGCTGGGTGGTTAATAGCGTGCTGGGAGCACCCTGGGGCAATCTGCTTGCCGCCGGTTTAATGATGGGCTACCTCGGCTATGAATTTTTTCATTTTTGTGACCATCTTCGCTACGATCATCCTCTTCTCAAGTTGCCCTGGATTGGCCATATGCGCCGTCTGCATCAATTGCATCACCGGCCTGATTTAATGCATAAGAAGAACTTTAATCTAACCTTTCCGCTAGCTGATTGGCTATTTGGGACCTTTTATTGGGAGAGGCCGGAAATTGCTGATATTTGACTAGTTACAACTTTGGAAGGAGCAACGGAAACTGAATGTAGGTCGTTCCTTCGCCTGACGCATTAAACTCCAGTTTAGAAAGAGCACTCTTACCTGCTACCAGCGTTTTATAGTCATTATCTTTCACGCCCCTTCCTTTCACGCATAACGTCCCGTTTGCAAGCAGATTTTATGGCTTTGTTGTGGCCTGTGTTCTTAAGATTTGAGATAAAGATTACATTCGATTAACGGTCTTGCTAAACAGCTAGAACCATTTTCTGCTCACCAAGCAATCGTCTATCAAGTCGGCAATATCACATCAAATACCAGACCCAAGGTCGCCATGTAAATCAGGTAAACAAAGAAAGACTTACAAGCTGTGACAAACCATGATGCTTGGTACATGGTTTTAAACGCCTTAACAAAATACCACAGTAAGTATAAAAGGATTGGTGCTTGTAGTGCTAAGAATGCTTGGTGTTGACTTTCTAATACCTCCAGTGGGCCGATTAGAATCAAAGCCAAATAGCTCACACTATGAAGATGCAGGGAAAAAACGATATTCGACACCAGGTAACTGCTTGGATACATTGCCTTTACATAGAGGGCAAAAAGCGGGAACAAAATGAACATTGCTTTGGAATAAAGATCAATTGAGGATGCTGAATAACCTTCCTGACCAGTAAATGCTTGCTGGAAGCTGGAAAACAGTAGGAAAAATATTACGCTGACGACCAAATAGAGGCGCAGCGGCGGCGTGTATTTCACCCGCATCCCCTGATCATATTCATATGACGCAAGACCTGGTTTTATGACCAGGGTTTTCAAGGTAAGCGACAAGCGTCCATCGATATCTAAAAGCTCGTGAATCGCCTCTTTTACAAAGGGCATAAAAGGCCGTCTATGGCTTTTTGTACTCTGCCCACACTTTGCACAATACTTTGCGTTTTCTGTGAGGATAGCTTGGCAATTTTGGCAGGTGGGGTGCATATCCGTTATCAGTCGCAGTTAGTTACTTGCTGGCCGAATTGGTTTGAACCATATTCTAGCAGGGATAAGGACAGCGTTGTTTAGATTACCAAGGGAGTGGAAATCATCTTATCGTTCTGAGCTAAGGGGCAGATTAGGTCTGAGCTAGTTCAGACAAACAGATAAAAAAACGCCGCAAAAGCGGCGTTCTTCGTCAACTTTGCAGGGATTAAGCTTCTATCCGGCTACCCCAAAGATCGTACTCATCGGAGTGTTCAATTTCCACTTCCACTAGATCGCCGGGTTTAACCTCGGTATCACCGTTTAAGTACACCACGCCGTCGATCTCGGGGGCATCGGCATAAGTACGGCCAATGGCGCCTTCTTCGTCCACTTCATCAATCAGTACCCACATGGTGGTGCCGATACGCTTGGTCAGTTTGGCGGTGCTGATGGCCTGCTGTTTTTCCATAAAGCGCTCGTAACGCTCCTGCTTAATCTCTTCGGAGACCGGATCGGGCAGATCGTTGGCCTTGGCCCCTTCCACATCGGAATATTTAAAGCAGCCGACTCTGTCCAACTGCGCTTCATCCAAAAAGTCCAACAGCATCTGGAAATCTTCTTCGGTTTCACCGGGGAAGCCGACGATAAAGGTTGAGCGAATGACCAGCTCTGGACACACCTCACGCCAGGCATGGATACGCTCCAAGGTGCGCTCGGCAGCGGCGGGGCGCTTCATCAGCTTTAAAATTCTTGGGCTGGCGTGTTGCAAAGGGATATCCAGATAGGGCAGGACCTTACCGGCCGCCATCAGCGGAATCACCTTGTCCACATGGGGGTAGGGGTAGACATAATGCAAACGTACCCAAATGCCCATTTCACCGAGCTTTTCACACAGCTTGTACATATCGGTTTTCACCGGCATACCGTTCCAGAAACCGGTTTGGTGCTTTACATCCACGCCATAGGCGCTGGTGTCCTGGGAAATGATCAATAGCTCTTTGACACCGGCGGCCTTTAAACGCTGCGCTTCATCCAGCACTTCACCAATAGGACGGCTGACCAAATCGCCACGCATGGACGGGATAATGCAGAAGGTACAGCGATGGTTGCAGCCTTCGGATATCTTCAGGTAAGCAAAATGGCGCGGCGTAAGTTTTACACCATGATCCGGCACCAGGTTAATAAAGGGGTTGTGCTCGGGCTTGGGTAAAAAGCCATGCACTTGGTCCACCACAGACTCATAGGCATGGGGGCCGGTAATGGCCAGCACATTGGGATGCACTTCACGGATTTCGTCTTCTTTAACGCCCAAACAGCCGGTCACAATGACCTTGCCGTTTTCGGCCAGGGCCTCGCCGATAGTATCCAGGGATTCCTGCACGGCAGAGTCGATAAAGCCGCAGGTGTTGACAATGACCAGATCCGCATCGTTATAGGTGTTGACTACCTCATAACCTTCGGTGCGCAGCTGGGTAAGGATCCGTTCTGAGTCCACCAGGTTCTTGGGGCAACCCAACGAGATAAAACCAATACGGTTACCCCCGGCAATTTCCATCTCCTGGCCTTGCATTGCCTTTGCGCTTTCGGCCTGTTCGGCCAGCACCTTTTTGGGCGTGTCCAGGGTAGTGGTTTTATTGGGAGTAAAGGTCTCTACAGTCATAGTCTCTCGCTGAGTTGGGCTACCAAACGCCCCAAAATTGACAAGCATAGCTGGGGCGGTAAAAAAGTCGGCGGATTATACAGAAATCTAATGCCGTTGGCAGCTATTTGTGGTTAAAAAATGCGCAAGATGGTCGTTGTTGAACATGACAATTATGAATGCCTTTAAGAGCGAGACCATTGTTTAGAGGACTCATCTATTTCGGCGATAACGGATGATGTTTTGCGGCAAACATTTATCGGTCAGTCTCAACAATTTCAATTGTCAAAAATGAACAACCTGGCTTAGTGTTATTGTTGACTGGATAAGTCGTTCATACAAGGCTCTTATACAGATGTCAGATACAGGTTTAATCTCTGAAGAGTCCATTCTTCAGTCACTCCATACCGGGGTGGTTGTTCATGCTCCTGATAGTCGAATTCTTTACAGCAATCCGAGGGCTGCCGAGCTTTTAGGACTAACCATGGATCAAATGCATGGACGCGATGCGCTTGATCCTACCTGGCAGTTTATTGATGAGCATTATCAGCCACTAAAAATTGAGGATTATCCTGTCTCCAGAGTATTGTCCAGCGACAAAAGTCTGGAAAACATGGTTTTGGGCATTATCAGCCCGATGCATCAACATTGTGTCTGGGTTCTGGTAACAGCCAACCCGTGTTTCGATGCCAATGACATGTTGACACACGTAATCATCAATTTTCATGATGTATCGCATCAAAAGAACCTGGAAGAAGCGCTTCGCCAACAAACAAACCGTTATAAAGAATTACTACGAAATACAAGTGATGGTATGTGCATTGTTAATGCACAAGGTTATGTGGAAGAGGCAAGTGATTCCTGGTGTGAAATGATTGGTTATGAGCGTGACCAGGCAATCGGTATGCATGTAGGGCAATGGGACGCACAGTTTAGTCAAGAAGAGCTTATTTCATTAATAGAAGAAATATTTTCTGGGAATAGACGCGTTCAATTCGAAACAGTACATCGACGGCAAGATGGCACCACCGCAACAGTAGAAGTTAGCGCCGTTCCTGTAGTGATTGAAGACCGTTCAGTACTGTACTGTACGACACGCGACATTTCAGCACGTAAAAAGGCCGAGCAAGAGCTTAAAGACACTTTGTTAAGGCTAAATGAATCCATTAAGGCGGCTAATGTTGGCCTTTGGGACTGGGATTTAACCAACAATAGAGTGACATACTCAAAAGAATATAAAAGCCAGATCGGCTACACCGAAAATGAAATAGAAAACGATTTCAACGAGTGGCAAAGTCGCGTTCACCCTGACGATGTTGATGGTGCGTTGGAGCAAGCCCAAAAAAGCATCGAGGACGGTTCAGAAAATTATGAGGCCGAGTTTCGATTTCGTCATAAAGATGGCAGCTATCGGTGGATGTTTGCCCATGCTTCCATCTTGAAAGATGATCAAGGATGTCCTGTCAGAATGGTCGGTTCGCATATTGATATTACTGAACGAAAAAGACTCGAAGAAGAGCTAAGACACTCTCAAAAGATGGAGGCTGTTGGTCAACTTGCAGGTGGCGTAGCTCACGACTTTAATAACCAGTTAGCTACTATCATGGGCTTTGCCGAACTACTCAAAGACGAACTACAGCATTCAGACCTGATTGAGTATGTGAATAAAATCATTACTGCCGCTGAGCATTCTACCAGCCTGACCAATCAATTGCTCGCATTCTCCAGAAAGAAGAGTTTGAAACTGGAAATTGTAGACATAAACCAATTACTTGAAGACTTGGTGGAATTACTTCGCCGCTCCATTGATAAGAAGGTGGATATTCGACTGAGTTTGAACTCAGAGCAATTTTACGTTAATGGCGATAATTCTCTTGTTCAGAATGCTTTCTTAAACCTTGGTCTGAATGCTCGAGATGCCATAAAAAATGGTGGATGTATTTCAATTTCGACAAAAGCGGTCAAGATCGCAGCTGTCAACGTTGAAGATGCTGTAAGTAACCAGTCAAAGAACGAATATATCAGAATAGACTTTAGAGACACAGGATGTGGCATATCCGAGGAAGATCTCCCTAGACTGTTTGAGCCTTTTTTTACTACCAAAGAGGTAGGAAAAGGGACGGGGATGGGACTCGCATCCGCCTACGGCGCTTTCAAACAGCTGGGAGGCTATATTGAGGTTGATAGTAAAATCGGCATGGGTTCTTGTTTTTCTGTATTTTTGCCTCTGGCTGAATCAGTCAAATATCAAACTGAATCAACAGAACAGAGGAATAACGATACATTAATGGAATCGAAAACCGTTATGTTCGTTGATGATGAACCTGATATTCGGGAATTGTTTGCTTCTTTTCTAAAGGTGTTGGGGCATCAAAGTGTTTTTGCTTCTGATGGTGCGGAGGCTATCGGGTTATATCAAGAACATCGGGATAAAATTGATCTGGTGATTCTGGATATGATAATGCCAATAATGAATGGGAAGGATACATTCATGGAAATGAAGAAAATAAACCCCAATGTAAAAGTCGTGGTCGCTTCCGGATATACAGCGGAAAACTCAGTAACAGAAATGATCGAATTGGGTGTTTGCGAGGTTATCAGTAAGCCGTTTAAGTTGGATGAGATAAAAGACTGCATCAACAAATTTTCCTCATAAACCTAACCTGTTTTGGCCGGTGTTGAGCAACGCTGGAGCAATACTTATTCTGTGATTAAGAAACGTTTTACCTTCTACAAGCACTGGATCCTGGCTAACGGATTAGCAGAGGCTATTGGCCTTGGTGGAACATTGATATTGGCGGGATATGGTGCGACTTTATTTGCAGCGGATAGTCTCTCTTCTCTGCTGCTCGCTGCCTTGCTGGCGATTTTGATGGGAACTGTTTTGGAAGGCGTTGTGGTGGGGATTGCACAGTCGATTCCTTTGCGTGCTTTCGTCCCCGAAATTCCTGTTCGCGCTTGGGTTTGGGCAACGGCCATAGGCGCGGGTATTGCCTGGATGATTGGCATGATCCCGAGCACATTGATGGGACTGAGTAATCTTTCTTCGCCAGAGTCTGTAAGCCAGGAACTTCCTGTGTACCTTCAGTATGGCCTGGCTGTTGTGTTGGGATTGGTAACCGGACCCATTCTTGGGTTTGCACAATGGCTGGTGTTGCGTCGGTATTTTGATAAAGCAAACCGATGGCTGATTGCCAATGCATTGGCCTGGGGATTGGGTATGTTGGCTATTTTTGTAGGGATGGATCTTGTTCCTTGGGGCGCGGGACCACTATTGCAGGGTATAACAGTTATCTTCATCTGTTTTGTGGCGGGGAGTATTGTCGGCGCCATTCAAGGTTATTTTCTAATCCGCTTGATACCACTAGGCCAATAATTTCCGCACCTCGGCTGTCTCGGTCGGCCTCACCAAACGGCCCACCTCAACACCATCACGAAGCCGTATCAAGGTCGGCCACAGCTTAACCTTAAAAGCCCGGCCCAGGGGCTTACCTTTACCATCGTAAATTTTAATATGGCCAAGGTTTGGATAGCCTTTAAAGGCTTCTTCCACCGCAGCACTCGCCGCCATACAGTGGCCGCACCAAGGCGCACCCAACTCCAAAATTGCCTCCCCCTGCAACTGACTGATTTGCTCCAGTGTGGGCTCTTCTTCTGAATACGCAGCCTGAAAGCCGCTTTGGGGGATATTCATATTGTCATTCCTGTTTTGGATAAGGGGAATTAAGGGGCAGTCTGGTGGTAAAAGCAAGTCAGTGATCTGAGATTACCCAGGCGCTGCCAGGATGGGTTTTTGATATTAATACAGAGATTCAGTGAAAATCTGGTCGATATTCTGTTCCGCGACTAGTCTTAAGCCACTTAAAACCGAGAAAACCAAGGGAATGGTTTTAATAACAACAGGTTGGCGCACTTGCTATTTAACTCCCTAAGCTTTGTGGTGTTCTTTGCCATTGTCCTGGCACTGCATTATGCGCCGCTGTCCTGGCGCACTAAAAAAATCAACCTGTTGATTGCCAGTTACCTCTTCTATGCCGCCTGGAACCCGCCTTTTGTGATCCTGTTGTGGATTTCCACCCTGGTGGATTGGCATGTGGCACGCTGGATATTTGAAGCAGATACACAAAAGAAGAAACGCATGTTTCTGGTGTTGAGCCTGGTCACCAATCTGGGCATTTTGGGCTACTTCAAATACGGGGAGTTCCTGCTGCAAAACTGGGTAAGCCTGATGGCATCCGTCGGTGTGACCTACGAGGTTCCTGAATGGTCGATTATCTTGCCGGTGGGGATTAGTTTTTACACCTTTCAGACCATGGCTTATTCCCTGGATATGTATCTTGGCCGGGCCAGACCGGCGCAATCGTTTTTGGACTTTTCGCTGTTTGTAACTTTCTTTCCGCAATTAGTGGCCGGTCCCATTGTGCGTCCCGGGCATCTGATCCCGCAGTTTGCTACCCCACATCTGGCCACTCTCAAACAATTCGGCTGGGGACTGGCGTTGGTGATTTTGGGCTTGTTCCAAAAAGTGATCATAGCCGACAGCTTTCTGGCGCCGGCTGCCGAGGCGGTGTTTGAAGCTGAAAAACAAGTCAGTATGTTGGATGCTTGGTTGGGCACCATCGCCTTTGCCGGACAGATTTTTTCTGACTTTGCCGGCTACTCCACCACCGCCATCGGCGTGGCCCTGTGCCTGGGATTCTCCCTGCCTACCAACTTTCGTTTTCCCTATGCCGCCGCGGGCTTTTCTGATTTTTGGCGACGCTGGCACATTTCGCTGTCCACCTGGCTAAGAGATTATTTGTATATTCCCCTTGGCGGTAACCGTATCGGTCATCTTCGCACTTATGTGAACTTGATGCTGACCATGCTATTGGGCGGATTGTGGCATGGCGCCAGCTGGAATTTTGTGGTCTGGGGCGGCTTGCATGGGCTGTTTCTGGGCATTGAGCGTTTTATCCGCGGACGGTGGGAAAATGTGGCCTGGGCCGGGCATACAGGGGTACAAATTCTGATGGCCCTGCTGACCTTTGCCGCCATCAATATCACCTGGGTATTTTTCCGTGCCCGTGATTTTGAGGTGTCCTCGCGGATGCTGCAATCCATGTTTGGCCTGGCGCCCACCGATGCAGCCACCCCCTTGCCGACCTTGTATATTATTGAAGTGGTGGTGATCATGACCTTGCTGCTCTGTGCGCACTGGCGCATGCGTAACAACAGTCTTGAAGAGGTAGTAGCGCGCATCCCCGCCTGGCTGCTGACCCTGATGCTGTCTGTCATGGTGCTGGCTATCGTCATTTCTCAAGGATCTAACAATGCCTTCATCTACTTCCAGTTCTGATAACTACTACCGTCAGGTCCCAGAAAAACCCTGGGGAAAAATGCTGCTGATCTGTCTGCTTGTCACTGTAATAGGGGTAAGCGGCTGGGAGTGGTTGTCACGCACGATGCAGCATGAAGCGGGTACCTATCAGGACCATTCTGATGCCATGTGGGCTGAGGAAAGGCGCAAGCTGGATAAGCCTGATCATTCAATCAGAATGGTGCTGACCGGCTCCAGTCGCATGTTGTGGGGGGCAGATTTGGATATTCTGGAGCAGGCCTTTGGCACCCGGCCGTTGCAGCTGTCTTTACCAGGCACCAGTCCGGCTATTTTTGTGAAAGACATTGTTGAAAACACGGATTTTGACGGGGTGATTGTAGTAGGGGTGACGCCTTTTTTGTTTAATTGGATAGGCCCTGGTTACTTTGGCAAAGATGCATTGGATGTGTATCACAATCAGTCGCCCTCACACTGGGTAGGCACCCGTATCCACCGTTTTTTATCGGACCATCTGGCCTTTTTGGATGAGGCCTTTTCGCTGGTGGAACTGGTGGATCACTATGTAGTTGTGCCCGAAAGAGCAGGGGCTAAAGTACTGAATGAGCAGGGCTGGAAACTGGGCAATGCCTATGCCGACCGACAAATGGACATGTGGGCACCGGTGGAGGTGCCGGGCAGCTTTGACAATCGTCAGGTAATCAATTTCTGGATGCCCGGCATTCGCCGCCCCATCCCGGAGGATGACAAGCTGCAGGAAATGGCCGATGAGGCTATCGCATTTTTTAAGCCGCTGATCAGCACGCTGCGCGCGCGGGGAGGCGAAATCATTTTTATCCGTATGCCCTCATCTGGTGAGTATTTAAACAAAGATCTTAAAGCCGATTACCGACACAAGGTGTGGGACAAGATGGTGGACGGCTGGCAGGCGATGGCCATTGATTCCATGGACTATCCTGAGTTATCCAGCGAGTTGGACATACCTGAGTGGTCGCATTTGTCCCGAGCCTCTCAGGATCTTTGGTCCGAGCGTATTGCCACCCATATCAAGCTGAGTTTCAAACAATACAGTGGGCATACGCTTGAGGATATTCTGAAGGATGTAAAAATCACTGCAAAGGATAAAGGAGACTAACGTGACCCTAATAGCTGCCGTGGATTTCTCCCCTGTGACCCAGGATATTATCAATCAGCTTGAAGCCCTGGTACATGAAAAGGAAGAGGTGGTGCTGGTACATGTGGCAGAGCCGGATCCTGATTTTGTCGGCTTTGAGGCAGGACCTGAAGTGGTAAAACAACAACATCAGAAAGAGCTAAGGCAAAGCCATAGGCAACTGGAACAATGGGCAAAGATATTATCGGACAAAAAGGTTAAAACGCAGACCGTCCATGTCAGCGGGGTGATCGCCGATGAAATCTTAAAGCAGGCTCAGGCCCACAATGCGCGCATCCTGGTGCTGGGCAGTCATGGTCATGGCCAGTTGTATGAGCTGCTGGTCGGCAGTGTTGCCGATGCGCTGATTCGCCAGTCATCCATACCAGTGTTATTGGTGCCGTCTTCTACAGCCCAATAATCTTAGCCCTGGCAATGCTTTGTTGCCCTAACGTGGGTCTCATTATGGAATTGCCGAAAAAGGCCATTCTCATTGGCAAAGGGAATGCTCAGGAAAGTCGATGCTGTGTGTTGATTTGACATGGCTGGAGGGCTCTTACACTCTTTATCTTTTCAGGATTGCTCTTTCGCCATTGGATGTAATAAATGCAACTCCAACGGTTGTTGGACAAGCATTAGTAATAATGAATAGCCCATGACACTCGGACAACATGCCAAATCCATTAAATGGCGCGCTATTTTTGCCGAGTCCTCGTTCATCTGTGCCAGCATCTTTCTTGCATTTGCCCTGCAAGACTGGGACGAAGAGAAGGATATTGAAGAGCGCACTTTGATTGCGCTTTGTAATGTGAAAGCCGAGTTGGCATTTAACCGAGTACTGATTAAAGCCGATTACTTACCCCGTCAGAAGGGGATGTTAAGCCTGGTAAACTCCAGCATAGAAATACTGCGTAATCAGCCGGAAACGGAACTGGCTGCGAACAACCTTGAAAGAATGTTACTACAGGAACCACTGCGTTATTCTGCTTGGCGTCTGGCAGGCGAGTCTGGCTATCTGTTGTATGCAGATTTTGCATTGGCTACCGAAATCGGTGCATTGTTCGATTTTCAGACAGACCATTATCAAGCAACCATTAATCGCATTAATAACGCGGTATTTGATCCAAATACCCACGCCACAAACTCATCACTGGAAGCCTATATCACAATTAGCAGCCTGGTGCGGGAGTGGGTTGCACAAACCGAATATCTGCAAAAGAAATACGAAGCCTTATTTATCAGTGACGATTTTAATGGTCTCGATTGCCAGGAATGACATGGGATATCCGCTAGCCTACCCACAAACAACGCACCGAAAGATTTTTCTAATCAATGACGGTGATTGCGAGCTACTTTTCCCGGCCGTTGCCGTTTTTAAGCCAGATCCATATGCCGCTGACCGCAAGCATGACAAACACCAGGGCAATTAGATCCCAAAACCAAATAGCCCAGGCCCCGAATAGCCGGCCACTGTGCAGGTCCAGCAGCATTCTCTCCCAGCTAAGGTGAGTGCCTCGCGCCAGGTCGGCGAGCTCTTGGGTATTTGCACTGGTTTGGGGTTGTGCCCATTGAATATTCGGGGGAGTTGCCGCGTCTTGCCATTCGAGCAGCATTTCATCGCTTATGTAAGTGCCATCATCAGCTTGCAGCCAGATATTGCCCTGGCTGTCTGTGCCTAAGAGGGAGGGGGAGGCAGGCAGTCCCATACTGGAATCTTGCTTTTCCAATAATTGGCCGTTTGGGGATAGCCAGTAAAGGATTTGGCCGTCTGTGGCCAACAGCTTATCGTCAGTTCGCAGTGCGCTTAAAATAGGCTGCGCAGCTTCGAGCACGGGTTCTTGGTCCTGCCACAGCAAATTGTCCGTGGCCGCCAATACCGGCGCCATTTCCGAAAAAATGCTGACCTGCTTTGGATAGCCAATACCGTACCAATCCAGTAACCAGGCATGTTTCACCGGCATGGAGTCCAAGCTTAAATGATGACTGTGATTAATCAGCACGCCGGTTAAGGTTATCATCAACAGGAAAAAGGCCGAGAACAGTCCCAATTTTTTATGCCAGCGCCGCAGTGCTTTGGTTTTAGGTTTTCGGATTGAGGGCTTCATGAGCCTTGTTGCTCCTGCTGCACTTTATTATGCAGATACAGGGCAATGCGGGAGATTTTGGTCAGGGCGCGAACCGATAAAGTGGCGCCGGTAATGCCATCAATATGGCGATCTAACTGCAAGTTATTATCCAGGGTTGCATCCAGAAACTGGTCGGTAAAAAAGCGGTGACGAACTTCATCGCCACGGCTTTCCCGGTAAATAAGCACCTGTGTATTGGCGATTTTGCCATTTGCCACATGAATGCCCACAGTGATCGGCGCTTCTTTACCAATCTCTTCGAGGATCCACACGGTGTCCTGTTCTTTTTGCCAGTATCGTAAACGCAGTTTGTTAAAAGGGTGAGCGAGAATGCTTTCCACATCCTGCTTAATCCTATCGTCAAGCCAGATAACATCAGGTTTAACACTTTGACCAAGGGCCTGACGGATAAAGTCATCGGGCGATTGATAGATCTGTTCTGCCACGGCGTCAAAGATGCCAAGCAGCAAGATCAGACCGTAGCCAAATGCCTTCATAATGCTCCGATATAAAATACAAGGAGCCCCCTAGGGGACTCCCTGTTAACACTTAGAATTGGTAACCGACACCAAGGTTAAAGCCGTCAGCGTCACTGGCGCCACCTTGAATTTCGTAGTCGAACTTCAGCACCGCATTTTCATGCAGCCAATAGTTTACCCCAAAATTGGTTTGGGTTTTCTCGGTATCGGCATCATCACCGGCATTGTTATCCCACTTGTTATAACGGGCGAAAATACCAAAATCTTCGTTCAAGCGATAGGCTGGCTCGATATAGAAACCGCGTTGCTTGTCACGGCCCAAGGCTTCGGCTTCGGCACCATCAATGTCCCATTGTGCGTATAAGGCGCGCAGACTGAACTGCTCCCACTGGTAGATAGCGTGGGCAGAGAACAGGATAGCTGACGCTTCATCCACAGCGGGGTTATCTTGGGCCATATCAGACTGGTATTGCAATGTGGCGGCGAGCTCCAGCCCGGGTACCGCAGTGTATTTAACGCGACCAGTGTAGGCCAGGGCATCGGCCTTGGCTTCAGATACTTTCTGACGTCCATTGCGCGGCTTAAAGGCATTGCTACCTTCTACCGGGCTGTTGAGGCCGGAGGTGATAGCAGCATCGAAAGCCAGGCCTGGTGCAGCTTTAATATTTAGCGCTAAACCACCTTCCCACCAAGTGCTTGGGATAATGTTGCCTTCAACGGGGTTGCGTTCAACACCGTAGAAAGTATTAGGTTCGTGGGTTTCATTCAAAATGCCCACCGGCATCAGGAATAAACCGGCCTTACCGGTCAGCGTGTCGTTGATATCGTGTTCGATATAAGCCTGCTCAAGTTCCACTTCGCCTTTTTTGCCTTCACCGGCCAGGGAGTGCTCCAGCTCAAGCTCAGAGAAGAAACGGGTCTTGCTGTTAAATTCATGACCGAAGAACAGCACAAAGCGGTGGAAATCCAATTCTTTCTTATGGGCGCCGGACTTATCGTCTTTGATGTTGTTGTAGTGCAATTCACCGTAACCACCGATAGTGGTGCGACTGGCGGCAGCGCTGCCACTTTTTTCCATGGCATCAGCGGTTAGCTCCAGGCGCTTTTCTGTTTGCTCAAGACGCTTTTCCAGCTGTTCGAGCACTTTTTTCTGTTCTTCGATAGTCTGGCGCAGAGTTTGCGTGTCTTCGTTAGCTTGTGCGGCAAAGTTGGTCAGCAGGGCGCTAAGGCTTAGCGCCAGGAGGCTTTTCTTCATCTTGTGTTCCCGTTTTTTAAGATGTGTGCATTAAAACGCGGCGAACAATATCAGACCGCTAAAGCAGATGCAAATAGTTCGCATTTGTAAAAGCATTAAGTTTTTGTGAAAGAAACCATGCCGCTTAGTGAAGCAGCATGGTTTTAAAGGGGCATTTAGGGCATAGCAGCCAGTTGTTTCTGGATTTCTTCTTCAGTGGCGCGCAGTTGAGCCTTGCCCTGACGGGCACGACGCTGACCCAGGAAGTACAGGATCGGCGAGGCGATAAACACCGAACTGCTGGTACCGATAACAATGCCAAACAGCATGGGCAGGGCGAAGCTCTCCACCGCTGCTCCGCCGGCAATGCCCATGGGCAATAAAGCAAAGAAGGTGGTCACCGAGGTAAACACGGTGCGCGTCAAGGTAGAGGTGATACTGTGGTTAAGCACTTCCAGCAAGGGCTTATCCGGTGTCTGGCGCAAGTTTTCACGAATACGGTCAAACACCACCACCTTATCGTTGATGGAGTAGCCGATTAACGCCAACAATGCGGCCACTGCAGTAAGGTTAAATTCCACACCGCTGAGCACAAAGAAGCCGATGGTTTTGGTCAGATCCAGAGCAATGGTGAGGGTAGCAGCCAGGGCAAAATGAAATTCAAAACGATACCACAGGAACAGCAGCATACCGCTGCCTGCCAGCAGAATCGCCAGTATGGTGGCATCGCTGAAGCTGCCGCTGACTTTGGGACCGACCATTTCTGCTTTTAAGAACTGGGCATCGGGAGCAACCTTTTGAACTGCTTGGCGTAGCATGTCCGTTTGTTGACTGGCATCCATGCTGCTGTCTGCCGCGATGGAGAGTCTTGCCAGGAAACGGCCTTGTTCGCCGGTTTCCTGAATGGCAACCTGGTTTAATCCCTCATCAGTAAAGGCCTGGCGCAGAATGTCAAGTGGCGTGTTAGGGGCCTGCATCTCTATCAGGGTGCCGCCCTGAAAATCAATGCCGTAATGCAATCCGGGCTTAAAGAACAAACCTATGGAGGCAACAGACAACAAGGCCGACAGGACAAGACCAATATAGCGGCCTCGCATCACATTAATCGGACTCGACGACAGGCTGTCCAATAATTTAAAGCCGGACAAGGGTAAGGGGCGTCTACCATAATTGCGCGTGCTGACATCCATCAGCAAGCGGGTGACAGAAATGGCAGTAAACATGGAAGTAACAAGGCCAATGCCGATGGTCACTGCAAAGCCGCGCACCGGGCCACTGCCAAACATAAACAGGAGGCTGACGGCAATCAAGGTGGTAATGTTGGAGTCCAGAATGGTGCTGTAGGCGCGATCAAATCCCAGTTTCAGAGCTTTACCGGCACTATGGCCTTTACGGGTTTCCTCACGGATGCGTTCATTGATCAGGATATTGGCATCTACTGCCATCCCCAGAGTCAGAATAAGACCGGCAATGCCAGGTAGTGTTAAGGTGGCGCCAAGCAGGCTAAGTAGGCCAAACACCAAGCTCATATTGATAGCCAGGCTGACACAGGCAATGGCACCCCAGCGGCCGTACGCCCCCAACATAAAGGCAATTACCAAGGCGGCACCAAGCAGACCGGTAGATACGCCCATGGCAATCGCATCACTACCCAGGTCCGGGCCCACTGTTCGCTCTTCCACCACGGTTAGAGGAGCCGGCAGGGCACCGGCGCGTAGCAGCAGGCCCAATTCCTGGGCCTCGATGGCAGTAAAGCTGCCACTGATCTCACCACGGCCGCCACCGATGACACTGCGAATAACTGGCGCGGTAATCACTTCGCCATCCAGCACCACGGCCAGTACCCGGCCGATATTTTTCTGGGTCATATCGCCGAATTGACGGGCACCATCGTTGTCCAATTCGAAGGTGACCACGGGCATGCGGGTGTCCTGGCTATAGGCCATCTGCGCATCGGTAAGGTGCTTGCCATCCAATGCCACCCGTTGCTCCAGGGTATAGAGCCTGGCGCTGCTACGTTCTTTTAATTGCACAATGCCGGTTTGACTGGCGGAGTCAGCATCAGCTGCCCATTGAAAGCTCAGCTTGGCGGTGGTGCCCAGCAGTTGGCGTATCTGTTGTGGGTCTTCTACTCCGGGCAGTTGTACTAATATACCTGCTTCACCCTGGCGGGTAATGCTGGGATCCACCAGGCCCGATTCATCCAGACGGCGGCGTAAAACCTCAAGGCTTCTGTCCAGTGCGTCTTCCACCAGGAATTGGCGATGGCTGTCGGTTAATGTCAGACGTAGCTGTCCATTTTGCTCTTCCAACTTATAACTATCGCCATTGCTGGTTTTTAGCAGCGGCTTAATGGCTGTTTTCATCGCTTCAAGCTGTGAAGGTTTTCTGGGCGCAATTTTTACGCCGTCCATATCAAACGTGGGTAGGCGATAAAGGATTTTCGCTTCGCGCAGATTGCTGCGCAGCTGTTCGGTCAGTTGCTGGTTTTCATTCAGCAGCAGCGCTTTGGTATCCACATCCATCAGAAGATGCGAGCCGCCGCGAAGATCCAGTCCAAGAGTCAGGGTATTGTCCACATACCAATTTGGCAGGGCTTCTTTGGCTTTTGGAGGCAGTACATTGGGCATGGCTGCGAGCAGGCCAAACAGGATGACCAACCCATATACCAAACCCCTTGAAAATAATGATTTCATGGGCATTCCTAGTTAAATTTTAAAGGCAGATTTGTTAGGCAGGAATGGCCAAAGGTGACGCTTGGGCAGGGGGAAGTCGATAATGCTGATGCCAACAGAAATGGGAATGGTCAACAGCAACAGAAAGTGGAGAAGCCTTGGTGAAGCAAAGCCGGTGGTTATTTACCGCGAGGACAACCGGATCTCCCTCATCGGCGCTAGATGGCAGTGGCATCAATGGCTTATCTGATGCCAGTGTTTGTAGAGAAAGCCTTGGCAGTGCCAGGTGTTCGGCACCGATATTTTGTTGCCAGCCTTGCTGCGTCTGGGAGGATGGCTGTAAATGCCACTGGCCCAATCCCAAAAGCAATACCAAGGTCCAGGCGAACCAGAACAGGCTGCGGGGAACCTTAGGGAGTTGGGGCTGAACAAAAACCATGGACATTTAGATTGATGCTACTTTTGTGTAAAGCACAGGATGAGGACATGGGCGATTTGCCACGTCCCTACTATGGTCCTTCGTCGGGGTATTTCCTAGTCCCCGACAAAAAAATATTTTAGTTTTTTCTTATCAGTGCCAGTGCATTAATGCAGTAACGCAGTCCACTGGGCGGCGGGCCGTCTGGAAACACATGACCGAGATGGGCATCACAGCAATTGCACAGGGTTTCAATGCGCTGCATGCCATGGCTGTCATCGCTATGGTAGGAAATCGCGTTAAGCTTGGCCGGCTGCGTGAAAGAGGGCCAGCCACTGCCGCTGTCAAACTTTTGATGGGCGTCAAACAACAGGCTGTCACAACATGCACAATGGTATTGGCCCGGTTCAAAGCGTTCGCACATAGATGAGCTGAAAGGCCGCTCGGTGCCGTGGCGGCGTGTTACATAGAAAACTTCAGGGCTTAGCTGTTCCTGCCATTCATGATCGGGTTTACTGACAATTCTATCGGGTGCTGGACTCTCTTTGCTGGCAAATTCTAAAACCTTTTTCCAATCAAGCATTTAGTTTCTCCTATCAAGCTTTATAGCCATATGCAGCAGCCAAAATGGCAAAATTGACTGGCAAACTGCAATAGTGTGCTGGCTTTCGCCGTTGGTAGCTCATAATATTGGCAGAGGGACGGGAACTCACAAGCATGTTATAGCAGCCGCAGATGCAAGAAATTGAAAAACAAGATCTCAGCCATTACGAAGCCCTGAATGTTTTGATCATCGACGATCAGTCGCTGGTGCACGATATTCTTAAATCCACCTTTTACGATTTAGGTATTCGTAATGTTAAGAGTGCGGAGAATGCCTACTACGGCCTGCGCTTGTGCGATCAGCAACGTTTCCATGTGGTTATCTGTGCCTTTAACGTAAAAAGCGACAAAGATGGCTTTCATTTGTTGGAAGAGCTTAAGTTCAAAGGCCATGTGAGTAAGCGAACGGTATTGATTTTTGTCAGTGCCGATACCGGCGAAAGTCTGGTGAACAGTATCGTTGAGTTACAGCCCGATGATTTTTGGGTCAAACCCCTATCTCCCAAACGTGTACAAGAACGCCTGGCTTACGCCCTGGAGATTAAAAAGACCTTATACAATGTCTATGAGGCCATGGATCTGAAGGAATACAGCAAGGTGATTTACTACGTAGAACGCCATCTGCTGACCCACGAATTGGCCAAATACCATTTACAGCTACAGCGTATGAAAGGCGAAGCCTTGCTCGCGCTCAATGAGCTTAGCGATGCCGAGATGTTCTATCGCGATTTATTGCAAAAACACAAAATGTCCTGGGTTTATCTGGGCTTTGTAAAATGTTTGCTTAAACAGAATAAGATGGAAGAAATCGAAGAGCTGCTGGGACAGTTGACCGATAAGGTGGAAACCCGTTTCGCCACTTATGATCTGTTGGCGCAGTACTACATGGATCATGAAAATTATGAGCGCGCCTATGAGGAAATCAAAAAAGCTGCCGCCCTGGCGCCCCGGAATATAGAACGCAATAAGAAACTCTGGGATTTGGCTCGTCTGAATCATGATCATGAGGGCCAGTACCTGGCCACGCGGGCCATGGCCACCTATGCCAAAAACTCGGTACATGATTCACCGGCGCTACTGCTCAATGTGATCCGGGCCGGAATTGATTTGGCCTGCACGCTAAACGGCGAAGCCTCCCTTAGGATCCTCAAACAAGCAGAGCGCTATATCACCGACCTGGAAAAAAATTACGAAGATGCCAGTCAATTTAAAGAACAGCTCTTTATTGTGCGGGCCCGTATCCATAATGCCCGGGAAGAGCGTGATAGGGCTGAGCGGCTGATCGATGCGCATGTGACCCTGCGGCCCAGTACTTCAGTGGAAGACAACCTGGATAAGGTTAAAGTCTTCCATGAACTGGGAAAACGGGAAGAGGCGATAAGCTTGCTGGAGTCAGTGAAAAAGCAGATTTCCGGTGAAAGCCTCACTAGTCAGGTAGTCTCACGCTACGTCAAACAAGAATCGGCGGAGCGCTCAGAAATTCACTTCACTCCCAAGCAGCTCAACAGCATGGCTGCCGAGCTGTACCGCATGAATAAACCGGTATCGGCGTTGAAATCCCTGGAGCAGGCCCTGCAACTAACGCCCAAGAATGTGCGGGTGGCCCTGAATATCCTCAAAGTGTTGGCCAAATTAAAGGTGGATGAGGGACTGGACGAGGATCAAAAGGAGTTGGCTCAGCGTACCATTGAGATTATCGGCAAGAGTAAATTGGATGAAAACCAACAGCAGCTATTTGCGCAGTTTTCGGACACCTTAAAAGACGTGCTGCCCAAGGCTGAGGCCGAACAGGAGTCTGAGCAAGAGCAACAACAGCCTTAAGAACTGTCCTTTTTACTGACCGTCAGCCAATCCAAAACCACGCCCGATATTGCATTAAATCGGGCGACCCGGTAAACCACTTGCAGCATTCTGGGGGTGTTACGCACTCTGGGCTCCACCGCTCTGGGCAGAAACCACAGGAACATGGCCAATCGCAGCAGTCCTGAGCACAAGAAAACCAGGTACAAGGAACTGAAGATCCACTCCCAGTCCAGCCAGTCTTTGATGTTTTGCGAGTAGGAGGCCAGCAATCCACCGGCCAACGCTCCCATAAACACGCCCAGGGCACCCAATGCCGATTGCACCGCCGCATAGGTGGCAAAGCTGGCCCGGTGTGGACGCAAATCATATAAATAATTCGATGTGCTCAGGGTAAAGCCACTCCAGGCAAACCCGGAAATCAGCTGGATTAGCAGGATACTTTCAAAATCTTTTGCAAATATCCAAAGACTGGGCAGTAAGGGCATCAGCGCACTGCAAAACAGCATCACCACGCGGTTGCCGTACCTGTCACTGATTCGCCCCCAAAAGCCCAAAGTAACAAACTGGGTGAGGATAGAGGCCACATTGGTCAGGCTGTATTCTAAATAGCTGAGTTTAAGCTCGTTCAACATATAAACGGCGAAAAAGGGCGCAGAGATGGCAACCACGCCCTGCATGCCGGCCACAAACAGACTGTAATGGCGAAACACCTTATCTTTGATGGCGTCCTTGCATTGCACCAGTGTCTGACTGTACGAGCAGGGATTGCCGGTAGGATGGGTTTCCGGGTCGTGCATTTGGGTCAGCAACTTGCTGGAGGTAAACCGGCCGCTGGCGGCAATTGCAAACAGCAGTGCAAAGCCAAGCCCTTCACTTAAAGTCAGGGTGGAGCCGGTCAGAAGCAGGCCTCCGCCGATAAATACCGCCAATGACGACATCATGGTTAATCTGGTACGCCTGGCAAAGAACAGGCCGCGGCGTCTTGGTGGCACCACGCTGCCCATCCATGCCCGCCAGTGAGGTTGGATAAGATTAAGTAAGGCATGATAAAAAATCGCCAGGATCAGCAGCACCCAGACCGCCTTGTCGTTGTGCCATACGGCCAGCACCGCCATCAGGCTTACTACCACAGCTTGGATAAATGCGCCGCTGCTCACCAACTTTTTGCGGGTAAACCTCGGACCGACCCAAACCGAGAAGAGCTGGGCCATGGCACCAAAGATCTGTGGAATGGCGGTGAGCAGGCCCATTTGCATCAGGCTGGCATTCAGGTACAAGGCGAAGGCATTGAGAAAGTTATCGCTGGTGGCGGTCATGGTGGAAGAGGCAACTGCTTCTTTTTGCGATTTATTCAGGGTATTTCTGAGCCAATGACAGCGCCTTACCTCAGTCATGAAAGTAACTTTTCCTTCAATGGGTTAGAGTCTTCACCATAGCCTGTGTCTGACCGCTCAACAACCCTTCTCATCGTTTCAAATCGCTTCAGTTCCTGATTCAGCAAAGTATAAATTTGCGCGAGGGTGAGCATGCCCACATGACTGACATACTGCAGGCAGAGCTGGCTGCTGTCAGCAAGCAAGGCATGGTCTGTGGGATAGACCACAAAGTCATGCTCTGAGGCAAGGGTCAGAGTCGGTAAATTAGGCGCTATCTCTGCAAAACTGGGTAATTCTGCCAGATGGCGGCTATCCGGATGAAACAAGGTTTTTAACCAGGGAAGGGCATATTCGCCAACGGCGGCCGTGCCTTTATGTGGCGTACCCAAGGTGATAATTGAGGCAATGTTGTGTTGGGACTCTGGATGATCTTTGAGTAACATCCGGCATATCAGGCCGCCCATGGAGTGGGCGATGATATGTACCTTGCCATTCTCAGCTGAATGGGCTCCCTGTAGCAGGGCTTCTTGCAGTCTTTGCACGTAGCGTTTGGGCGAAATGTAAGGGCGCCCCAAATTGACCGCATAGGTTGCATAACCCTGAGCCTCCAGGTACCGGCGCATACCATAGAAGCAGTTGCCGTTCATATGAAAGCCATGCACACACAGGACTAAGGGACGCTTTTCGGAACCTTTTGGACAACCAGGCAAGGCTTTGGTTTTCGTCAACTGCCACCAGATTAACTGACCCACCGCTGAAAAAATCTGACCGACAAGGGCAAACAACCTGAACAATGACAGTATGGCGTAGGCCTTACGCGACAAACGATGATAGACTTTTGCGCGCCAATACATGATCAGAATCAGGCCGCTGTAAAACAACACACTCAGCAGCAACAGGGAAAACAAAACAACGAAAATGGTCAGCATAAGGTTTAATCCGTATTTTGAGGCAACCACTGATTTCTGCTATACACTTGAAACATCGCTTCACTCAAGTGTATCAATAAGGTCATTGCAGTTGTGACCAACGGGCAGGCATCATCGTGGAAATTCCCTTATGACGCAACTCAGCAGTCTGTCCTTTCATTTTTCTATCCTGTTTATTGCCACGGCGGCATATTTTCTTTTTGTACTGATTCTACCCCGCTCTAACAACGCTGACCAAAATCGTGCCTTGACCTGCTTTCAATATGCTTTTGTGCTGCCACTGATGGCGTGGTCAGGATATGCGTTGCAGTTCTACGATTGGCCAGTTTTGTCGATTGTCCTGACAAACGGTAGTCTGCTATTGGCCTTTTACCTGTTTTATTTGGGGGTACGCTCGCGGGCTAAGCTGGATATCAGCGCTAAATCCGTGCTTTTTATCGCCCTGCATATCCTGCTTTTTGTGCTAATGCAGTTGCTATTGAATAGCCTCAGTGACTCCGCCGTCCCTTCAGAATTAAACGCCGTTATTCATCACACTATTCCGATCATCTTGACCTTGAAACTCTCATGGAGCAGAAGCAAACAAAATGTGGGCGACAAGCTGATTCGTATGGTGCTGCTGATGATTTGGTTGGTGGTACTAATTTTTTTGCCCCTTTATCAGCATTTGTGGGTGACCACGGAAGAAAACCTGATCAATGTGACAACCTTGATAGCACTGGTGCTTGAGAGTGCTCTTTTTGCGGGTGTAGCCCTCAGCTATATCTATGACTTGGTCGAAAAACTAAAAAACGACGCCTTTACCGACAGCCTGACCGGCTTGCGTAATCGTCACTTTTTAAGTCGGATTGTGGCTGGGATGTTTGCCTCAGCCAAACGCTATCAATATGCCACATCGGTGATCCTTGCCGACATAGACGATTTTAAGCAGTTAAATGACAGCATGGGCCATGCGGTAGGCGATGACGCTATCCGTGCAGTGGCTGCTGTGCTTAAGAACTCCATCCGTGAAGAAGATGTGTTGGTTCGCTTTGGAGGCGAGGAGTTTTTGGTGTTGTTGCCCAATGCCGATATGGATACCGCCAAGCTGATAGCAGAACGTATGTGCCGGTTGACGCAAACCTTATCGGTGCCTGGACGGGAAAAGTTAACTCTGAGCTTGGGCGTCAGCCAGGTGGCGGGGCTTAGCGACTTAGAAGCCGCCATCCACCGTGCTGATGAAGCTATGTATAAAGCTAAGGAGCAGGGCAAAAACAGGGTAGAAGTGGATCCTGACATCCCCCATGGCGCCTCAGTTCTTCATACCCACTAACAGATTCAGGTAGCCGCAGTGGCCTTTGCGCGTAAACCAGCGGGTTTGGCTTTCTGATTGAACAACAATAGCCATATTGTCTTGTTGCCAGTTTATGACTTTGTCGGCCTTACAGTACTTGTTTAGCTGTTTTCGCCACTCTCCGGGAACCGCCAGGCTGTCTTGTTCTTTGCTTGCAACCAGAGTGAATTCGGGAGCGCTGACGGTATCCCTGATCAACATAGTATCGCCATCTAAAAGATAATGGCTTAAGAAGGTCAGACGGCGCTTATTGCCTTGCTGCCAGTATTCACTACTTTGGCTGTCCACCACATAGACACCACTTTGCCCGGCTACCCGCAGTTCATGCCCTTGAGCGGTTGGACGAACCAAAAGCGCTGTGGCTTCATCCACACCGAAAGCAAAGCGGGTACCGGTTAAGGCCGAAAGCAAAGCCAGCCGTGGCTGACGGTCGCGCTCAGAAAAATGGGTATCCATAATGCCAAGGGAAAACAATCCACTACCGCCACCGGCCTGATAAGTCACATCTGAGCCCCATAGCCCGTTGCCACAGTCTTGACGGTTAGGGCAATACGCCGCAGGGGCATCGGTGGCAAAGACGCCACGCTCAAACGCCGTTTCTGACCAGCCATTGCTGATCATAGGAATAGGACGGCCATTGAACACGCCACCGGATTGCACGGCTGTACCGGCACTGGTGCCGCCTACAATCAGGCGCCCTGTTTGCATGCGCTGGCGAATCAGGACAAATTCCTCACTGTCATGCCCAACAGGCGTTTTCAGTGCTGCCAATGTCAGGCTTTGATCGCCGCCATTAAAAAACAAGCCTTGTACGGCGTTAATGTCATCCATTACCAATTGAGGCGTTTGACAATAGCGCTGCTGTTTTTGTGTTAATTGCGGATAAATGCGCTCACGGTCATAAATGCCCCGATCGGCCCGGATCTGCGCCAGCTGTTGACATCCGGGTATTTGCTGATGCTCAAGGTATCTGGCTTGTTGATAGGACGCATCCAGGGGCAACCAGATAACCTCAGCGCCAGCTTGTGTAAAAACCGCCGTATAAAAATCCACAGCCTCAAAGGGATCGCGGGAAGAGGCTGTGACAATGGCTATCTTCGGTTTTGTCTGCTCTGCGGGCATCCGTAACGCCGCTTGGTTTACAAATAGACGGTAAAGATCAGCCGACTCTGTGTTTTTATTGTCGTTTAAGGCAACTTCTTCTGTAAACCGGGCTCCTTGCTGATCTGCTTGGCGGACTTCCATCATGTCCCACAGAGACTGTTCGATGGCACCAAATTGCGCAGCAGGCAGGTCGGCATCCATTGCGTTCAACCAAGGTGACAACCATGATCTCCAGGTTGATTTATCCGCAACCTGCTCTTTCTTATCTGCATAAATATCTGATAAGAGTGCATGAATCTGGCTTTTTTGTTGCTCGCTCAGGCCGGAAAAAAGGGCACTTGTTTGCCAAAATTCCACTACTTGGCGCGTTAATGAGTAAAGATTCTGGTGTTTGGCCTGCTTCGAAAATGTCACTTTTTGACACTGTGACGGACTCAAACTGGAACAGGTAGCGAGTCCTCCACCGACTAACATCATCTGATATTCTGTTGTTTTTAAGTCGTTATTATTCTGCTCAATGGCAGCGTTATCACTGCAAATGCCGTCAAAGTTTGTAAATAGCAGAAGGCTGGCCAAAACACCTGAAGCGAAAGTTTTTTGCATGTTGAGCTCGTTCTCTGTCTTGTTAAAATTCTGTTGACAACTTGGCACGCTAAAGGTAGTTCTAAGAAAGTGTCAACTGCGTGAGAACGGCGCACTGACATCAAAAAACGAATAAGTATTAAGAGAACACTTTCGCATCATGTTGAAAAAGGCGGCCAATCTGGCCAACTATCATTACGAAAGCTTCTATTTGTCCGAGTGGTTTAACGAATAGAAAGCTCCTGCCTGTCTCCTGGTAGTCGCCTAAGGGCTTACCGGGCGTTTTTCCTTTTTGTTTAAAAAATATTTGTCGTGCGGGTTGTGCCTGGTTCTGTGGCTTTGCGCCTATGCGTAACCGGCTGCCGTGCGCCTTTTTGGCAGGATAACAACATGAAAATTAACGCAATCACTCGTGCTTTTGGCGGCGCTTGCCTGGTATTAACTTGCAGTGGCCAGTTTGCTTTGGCCCAAACCACCGATGATGCGCCCCAGGAAGGCGAAGTTAAGGCGCTTGAGCGCATCGAAATCACCGGAACCCATATCAAAGGCGTCGATATGGAAGGCGCCCAGCCGCTTCAGGTCATCAGCGCCGACGCCATCAAACAATCCGGCGCCAGCTCTATCTCTGAACTGCTACAGGACATCGCCGTCACCCGCGGCGGTACAGGCTCTTTCTCCACTGCGACTTCTGGCGCGCTGCAAGGTGACTCACCGGTAGGGCAGGCCGCAGCCTCTTTGCGTGGATTGGGCGCGGCTTCAACCCTAACACTGATCAATGGTCGTCGGGTTGCCGCCAGCTCTTTTGCCAATAAATTTGAAAACTTCGTGGATGTGAATGCTATACCACTGGCTGCTATCGAGCGAATTGAGATCCTGGCCACCGGTGCCTCTGCAACCTATGGAGCCGATGCGGTAGCCGGGGTGATCAACTACATCCTCAAGAAAGATTTCGATGGGGTTGCGGTTAACGCCAGTTATGGCGATTCCACTGCCAGCAGCGACGATGGCAAATACAATCTCAATCTGGTGGCTGGCCACAATTTTGATGGCGGCAACATCACCGCCTTTGCCGATTACTACAAGCGCAATCCGCTGATGGACAGAGATCGCGAGGAAACCGCGCACTCATTTTTTCCCAGCCAACAGGGCATCTGGCCTTCCATCAACTTCGACGGCCCGGTAGATGCCGATGCCAGCGGCGTAACCCGTTATGGCATTTTTTATGATGACTTGGTGGAGCAAGGTTGTCCGGCTGAACTCACCAAATCCGGACGCTTTGGCGCTTACTGTGAATACGACCAAAACCAATATCTGCCGACCAATCCCGCCCTTGAGCAATGGGCCGGTGGCCTGAATTTGAACGTGGAGCTTGGTGACGCCACCTGGTTTACGGAAGTGATGCTAAGTCGCACCGAATCCAGTGCCAATTCCACCGGTGCGCCTTTTAGTGGTGAGCGTTTCGACCTGTCCCATCCGGGCTTGCCGGCAGATATCCGCGACGGCTTACTGTTTAATATTGTCGATAACTTCGATTACATCTACTTCGGTGATGCGATTGACGGATTGCACGACTACTACGGCACCAGCGGTTATGACGATACCCTGGCAGCGGTGGTCGATGACACCTACTTTCTGATGTGGGGCCGCTTCCCAGATGGCCGTACGCTGGAGAATAAAACCGATACCCTGCGCTTTGTCACTGGCTTGGAAGGGCAGTGGGACGACTGGTACTACAAGGGCGCGGTAAGTTACTCCAATTCCGAGTCTGAGCAACGGGCCGTGGCCGGGATCATCGATAGGGCACGTTTTGAAGCGGCCTTGCGCGGCAGGCTGTGTGCTGACGGCAGCACCGACTGTCGTCCCAGCACTGGTGGTCTTTATTACAACCCCTTCGCCGGACAAGCACAAAACAGTGAAGAGGTCATGGCGCTGTTAAATCAGGCGGTGCCAAGAAACGGCGAATCCAAGCTGTTTACTGCGGATTTCAGTGTTTCTGGTGATTTGATGATGCTGCCAGCCGGTGCTCTGAGCGCCGCTTTCGGTGCCGAATATCGCCGCGAAGAAATCAGCGACAGCCCTGATCCCATCGCCCGCGGTACTGCACAAAATAATTATGAGCCCGGTGTGATTGGCTTTGGCTCTACCGGAGCAGATGCAGAGCGTAACACCTACGGTTTGTTTGCCGAATTTCATGTACCTGTCACTGAAGCACTGAACCTGCAAGTGGCTGGACGCTACGATCACTATGATGACTTTGGCGGTGACTTTAACCCCAAACTGGCACTGCGCTACAAAGCCAGTGAGGATCTGATCCTGCGGGCCTCTTGGGCTACCTCTTTCAGGGCGCCGTCTTTGAGTCAGGTCGGCGCTGAGGTGACACTCAGCAGCTTCAGATTACAGTGCCGCGATGAATTCGTGGGCAATTATTGTAGTGGCGAAGAATCTGATATCACTATCCTCACCCGAGAAGTGGGCAATGAAGATCTGCAGGCCGAAACCTCTACCAGCTACAACGCCGGCTTCGCCTACAGCCCCACAGAAGACATGGATATCACCCTGGATTACTGGCGTTTTGAGCATGAGGATATTGTTGGTATCGATGGTGAGTTCTTCTTACTGCGCTCCTTAACCGATCCTTCTTTGCGTAAATGTGGACCGGTTCCGGCTGGCGAGCTCGGCGTTGGCTTTGAGGGCTGTATCGACGGGGTGGGCGATCTCAACAGTCGCCTGGACGGTGATGTGGCTATCCAACTGGAAAATCTCGGACGTCAGGAAACCCATGGTCTGGACTTGACCTTTACCCAATACCTCGGTGGTTGGACCTTGATGGCCGATGTTACCCATTTACTGGGCTTTGAACGTCAGCTGTCACCGTTGGCCGAAACCGAAGAGCTGGCCGACAGCTTCCGCTACCCTGAAACCATCGCCACGGCCAAAGTGAAATGGTCGAGCGGCGACTGGTTTGCAGGTTTGACGGCTCGCTATACCTCTGACTATAAAGACGACGTGGAAGGGCTGACCGATGCTGACTTTGAGCGACTTGGCATCAACAATATGCGCCGCGTTCCTTCATGGACCGTATGGGATGTTTACGCCGGTGTGGATCTATCTACAAACGCCACACTAACTCTGTCGGTGGATAACCTCTTTGATCGCGATGCGCCAACTGCCTATGGCACCAGCGCCAATGTCGATCATTTTAACCACAGTACTCTGGGTACTTTCTATAAACTGGATATTGCCTATCGTTTCTAAAAGAGGCTAACCGGGCAGGTTGCACCTGCCCGGCATGTTTATAGAAAAAGTGGAGTCGTCTATGCAAACTCAACATGGGGCACAGGCTGAAACGCCTGCGGTGCCAGAGCATGCTTCATCTCTTGCCAGTCGCATGCCCGATGCCTTTGTTATCCTTTTTATAGTGATGGTGGTTGCCACCATGCTCACTCATTGGATCCCGGCTGGTGCTTTTGATACGCAGGTCTTGGAGGGCAGTAACCGCACGCAGATTGTGCCGGGCAGTTTCCGGCTGGCTGAAGAATCTGTCGGCGCCGCGATTTTTGCCGAAGAAGGTAGCCAGGGCTTCTTTAATTACGCTTTTGAGGGCATGGTATCCGGCAGCAAATGGGGCTCTGCCATTGGCGTGGTGGCCTTTGTGCTGGTGGTGGGTGGTGCTTTTGGCATCATTATGGCAACCGGTGCAGTCAATAATGGCGTTCGCGCCCTTATTGCCAAAAGCCAAAAATTACAGCAACTGATGTTGCCGCTACTGTTTCTATTGTTCTCTTTGGGCGGTGCTATTTTTGGTATGGGTGAAGAGGCCATTGCCTTTTGTATACTGCTTACGCCACTGATTATTGCCCTGGGGTACGATGGCATCACGGCGGTGCTTATCACCTATATTGCTACGCAAATCGGCTTTGCCACCTCCTGGATGAACCCTTTCAGTGTGGCCATTGCGCAGGGGATTGCAGGCGTGCCGCTGCTCTCTGGCAGTGGTTTTAGAATGGCCATGTGGGCCGTCTTTACCCTGGCAGGTATGCTCTTCACCTTGCATTACAGCAATAAGGTCAAAGCCAATCCCAAAAGCAGCCTTACTTATCACTCGGACGCCTATTTTCGTGCCTTACATGACAAAGGCGGGGTAACAAATGAGGCTCGCTTCGGCGCTTTGGATAGCCTGATCCTTGTTGAGTTATTGATAGGCGTGATTTGGGTGATTTGGGGAGTGACCGCCAGACAATACTATATTCCGCAGATTGCCAGTCAGTTTTTTGCCATTGGTATCTTGATTGCCCTGACCGCCATCATCGGCAGACGTATGAGTGCAAACGGTGCCTCCGAGGCCTTTGTGCAGGGCGCCAAAGATTTGCTGCCTGCTGCTCTGATTGTGGGAATGGCCAAAGGGGTGGTGCTGATTTTGGGCGGAGATGACGCCAGCCAATACTCGGTTCTGAATACCCTTCTTTACTATGCGGGCGAAGCAGTGGCAGGCGTATCTGAGTGGGCAGCCGCCTTATTTATGTTTGTGTTTCAGTCGGTGTTTAATTTCTTTATCGCCTCTGGCTCAGGGCAGGCTGCGCTGACCATGCCCTTGATGGCGCCCCTGTCCGATTTAGTCGGTGTGTCGCGGCAGACCGCAGTTCTGGCCTTTCAACTGGGTGATGGGCTGACCAACACGATTATCCCCACTTCGGCTTCCTTGATTGGCTGCTTGGGCGTGGCCCGTATTGATTGGTCGGTGTGGGCAAGATTTGCCTGGCGACCGGTGGTTTGTTTGATGTGTATGGCCGCCACGGCCATGTTGCTGGCGGTAGGATTGGATTTGCAATGAGTTTTATAAAACTAATAAAGGGCGCAGAGATATTTTCGCCGACGCCGATGGGCAGATTGGATGTGCTTTTGTGTGATGGCAAAGTGGCCGCCATGGAACAGGAGAGCCAGATGCCGTCTGTCCATTGTCAGATAATCGATGGTCATGGCCTGAAACTATTACCTGGTTTAGTAGACAGTCTGGTGCATATCAGCGGCGGCGGTGGGGAAGGCGGCTTTCATACGCGCACGCCGCAAATGAATCTGGAAGATGCCATTATTGGCGGCGTCACAACTCTGGTGGCGGCTCTTGGCACAGATGCGGTTACCCGCACCTTGCCTGATATGTTGGCAAAGGCCAGGGCACTGGAATCAGAAGGACTAAGCACCTATTGCTATACCGGCTCTTATCAGGTGCCGGTGCGCACACTCACGAACTCCGTCATGGATGATATTGTACTTATCGATAAGTTTATCGGAGTGGGGGAAGTGGCCATATCCGATCACCGCTCTTCGCAGCCTACATTGCAAGAGCTGCTGCGCCTGGCCAGCGATGCAAGGGTTGGCGGTATGCTATCCGGCAAGGCGGGTATTGTCAGTGTGCATGTAGGCGAGGGAGACCGGTATTTGGCGCTGTTGCATCAAGCTGTGGAGCAATCTGAGCTACCTCCCAGACAGTTTTATCCAACCCATATTAACCGCAATCAATCGCTACTTGAGGCTGGCGTTCAGTGGTGTCGGCGCGGTGGTGTTATTGATTTTACCAGCAGCACCAATGCTCAGTTTGTGGCAGAGGGGGAGATCCCAGCCGCACAGGCTCTGGCTTTTGCATTGCAACAAGGCATTGATGTCAGTCAATTGACCATGAGCTCTGATGGTAATGCCAGCTTGCCGGTATTTGATAAGCAAGGACGATTAACCGGCTTGGAAGTCGGCAGGGTATCCAGTTTGTGGGAGGCGGTGCGAGAAGCGGTGCAACAATATCAAGTTCCATTGGAGAGTGCGTTGGCAAGCGTCACCTTATCCGTGGCGGATTTGCTAAAGCTATCCAGTAAGGGCCGAATTGAGGTCGGCGCTGACGCGGATTTATTACTGGTGGACGATTCTTTGCAAATTCACAGTGTGCTGGCTAAAGGACAATTACTGATGAGTCAGGGAGGACTGCTTAAAAGAGGGACATTTAGCTGATTTTCCAAGCAAATAGGCACATTTCTCCTGAGGTTTAGCACAAAAGTCTTCAAACCTTTCCTGTTCCCCGCGCTACATGGCGTGGTGACCTTTTGCGGCCAATCCTTGTCATATTTTTGTAAGGCAAGGGCTTGGCCGTCTTTTTGTACAATTTGTATAAGGCAAAACCAGCATCGATCCCCTAATAAGCTTACTTATCGATTTGAGTAAGTTTACTTTTAACTCATAACTAATTGATTAATAAGTTATATGTACAAGAAGTTATGAATTCTATCGAAGTCTTCCTGTTTTAATACCAATGTTCACAATTTAATACGTTTTGTCGCCGCGCCGGTGCTTGAAGCTGCAACGCCTTGGTGCATAAGAATCCGTATTAGAAAGAGCAAAGGAACCCCTATGAAAACCAAACTCACAGTGCTGTCGGCTGCCATTTTGGCGTCCATGCACTCATTGCCAGTAGCTGCAAACAACCTCATCTTAACGGGGGTCATCGACGGACCATTGACCGGCGGTGTACCTAAAGCGATTGAAATTTTCGTGCCTCAAGATATTGCTGACCTCAGCCGTTGTGGCGTGGGTTCTGCCAATAATGGCGGCGGAACTGACGGTCAAGAGTATACTTTTCCCGCGGTAGCCGTTAGTGCAGGCACCTTCTTATATGTTGCATCTGAGAGTACTGGATTCACTAACTTTTTCGGTTTCGCGCCTGATTTTGCCAATGTAAGTGCAGTAAACGTTAACGGTGATGACGCCATTGAGCTGTTTTGCGATGGTGCTGTAGTTGATACTTTTGGTGAAATCAGTTGGGCGAGCAGCCCATCCTGGGCTCATACCGACGGTTGGGTCTATCGTGTTAGCGACACGGGCGCTGACGGTAGTGAGTTTGTCCCTTCAAACTGGGAATTCAGCGGCAAAGACGCTCTGGATGGCCAAACTGATAATGCCAGTGCCGTTATACCCTTTCCATCCAAGACATTCACGATCGGTACCGTTGATCCAGAGCCTGTGGTTGAGCGCTTGATCTTTTCCGAGTACGTTGAAGGCGCTGGCGGTAACAACAAAGCCATCGAACTTTACAACGCCGGTACTTCAGCTATCGATTTGAGCAGCTATCAAGTGCTGTTGTATATCAATGGTTCTACTACTGCCGGTACCACCTTGAGCCTAAGCGGTTCGTTGGAGGCTGGTCAGACTTACGTTATTGCCAACTCGGGTTCCATTCAGGAGATACTGGACAAGGCCAATATTACTTCTGGCGTGACCAATTTTAACGGTAATGACGTTCTGGAACTGCGCAAAGACGGTGAGCTGGTAGACAGCTTTGGTCAGGTGGGTAATGGTGCTGATTTTGCCAAAGACGTGTCTTTGGTCAGAAACCAAGGCATCATCACTGGTGACACCGATTCCAGCAATGCCTTCAGCTACAGTGATGAATGGACTAATCTTGGCACCAACGTATTTTCTGACTTGGGTCGTCACCATGGCGATGACAGTGGTGAGCCACCCGTATCCGGCCTAGGGCAGTGCGGCGATAGCGCCACATTGATTAGCGCTATTCAAGGTGAAGGTGACGCCTCTCCGTTGCTGAACCAGTCTGCGATTGTTGAAGCCGTGGTTACTGCTTCTTTCCCTAACCTCAGAGGATACTTCGTTCAGGAAGAAGCCGCCGATCAGGATGCCAATGGCAACACCTCTGAAGGCTTGTTTGTATACACCAACAGCAGCACTGGCCTGCCAGTTGAAGGCACCTTAGTGCGGGTAATGGGTAATGTGGCTGAATTCTATAACAAGACTCAGCTGGCCCAATCGGAAGCCGCCCTGGATTGCGGAGCTGCTGCGGTATCGCCTGCTGTGGTTAGTCTGCCATTTGCTAATGCCAGCAGCGCTGAAGCACTGGAAGGCATGTTGGTGACCTTTGAGCAAAACCTGACTGTGACCGATAACTACAACCTGGGCCGTTACGGTGAAGTGACGTTGTCCAATGGTCGTGTTTATATTCCTACTAATTTGCATTTGCCAGGTTCAGCCGAAGCGCAAGCATTGGCTGCACAAAATACCTTGAATCGCATCCTGCTGGACGATGGCGTAAGCGGTCAAAACCCTGTCAATGTGATTTACCCCACTGGTGGTTTGTCTGCCAGCAATACCCTGCGCACCGGCGATATGGTGACCAGCCTGACCGGTGTGGTGGACTATAACTTCAACGAGTACCGTGTGGTTCCCACCCAGGCACCTACTTTTGTACAGGCCAATGCCCGCACAGCCGCACCTGAGTTAGCACAAGGCAACCTGAAAATTGCCAGCCTTAACGTGCTGAACTTCTTTAACGGTGATGGTCAAGGCGGTGGTTTCCCGACTGCTCGCGGTGCTGATACTGCACAAGAGTACACTCGTCAGTTGGATAAACTGGTATCTGCCCTGGTGGCCATGGATGCTGACATAATCGGTTTGATGGAAATCGAAAACGATGGCTACGGCGGGAACAGTGCTATTGCCCAGTTGGTGGCTGCGGTTAATGCCCGTTTGGGTGAAGCCCGCTACGCCTTTGTTAACGCCGGTGGCCCTATCGGTACTGACGCTATTGCCGTGGGTATGCTGTACGACACCACATCTGTGGAGTTGGTGGGCAATGCGCTGATTAACACCGATGCGGTATTCAGCCGTCCGCCATTGGCACAGCGTTTCCTCGGTAAAGACAGCCTGGGTGAGCTGACTGTTGCTGTAAACCACTTCAAGTCTAAGGGCTGTGGTGGTGCAAGTGGTGCCGACCAGGACCAGAACGATGGCCAGGGTTGTTACAACGCCTCACGTGTAGCGCAAGCGCAAACATTGACTGCCTGGTTGCAATCAGAGCCAAGCCTGAGCAAGGACAAAGATCAACTGATCATCGGTGACCTCAACGCCTATGCCAAAGAAGATCCAATCATGGCCCTTGGCAGCGCAGGTTTTACCAACCTGATCAGTGAATTTGTCGGTGCCACGGGATATTCCTATGTGTTTGGCGGCCAGGCCGGTTATCTGGACCATGCCCTGGCGTCAAGCAACCTGCTTGCTCAGGTGCTGGATGTGACCGAATGGCATATTAACGCCGACGAGCCGCGTATTCTTGATTACAACACTGAGTTTAAGTCTGCCACTCAGGTAAATGACTTCTATGCCCCGGATGCTTACCGTGTGTCTGACCATGATCCGGTGATCATCAGCCTGCAACTCAACCGTGAACCTGTGCGTGGTGACTGGGACGGCGACTATGATGTGGATCGCAATGACGTAAACGGCCTTATCCGCGCAATTGCTAAGAAAGAGCAAATTGATATGGCCTTTGACCTGAATGAAGACGGTATTGTAAACGTGAAGGATGCTCAGGTGATGATGAGCCTTTGCAACCTGAATGGCTGCCGCGTTCTTTAATCTGGAGTACTAACAATGAAAAAATTTATTGCACTTTGCGCACTGGTACTGGGCTTCAATGCAAATGCGGCCTTGATCAATCTGTCACTGGATAACATCGATGTGAATGTTGGTGATGAAGTGACATTGACTATCGAAGCCACTGGTTTGGTGGATATAGCATCTTTCCAATTTGATTTGCTGTTCGACGCTAGCATGTTCAGCTATGCCAATGACGGTATGGGAAATGCGTTTTTGGACAGTTCAGATCTGTTTGGCGCACTGTCTTTTGGCGCTTTCGATAACGGTACTGGCCTGGGCTTTGGCTTTGTGGATTTCATGCCGCTTACCGGAGATGTTCTGGTGGCCAGCATTAAATTTACTGCACTGGCGGCCGGTAGTTTTGACTTTGGTTTAGCCAATGCACTCTTCTCTAACTCCTCGTTTGAAGATGTTGCTGTTGATTTGGCACAATCGGTCAGTGTTCGTGCTAACGCAAATGCCGTACCAGAACCTGCTGCTTGGGCGCTAATGTTACTGGCCCTGGCCGGACTAACAGTTGCCCGTCGCAAACAGGTTAAGTAAGCCGAATAAAAATAATAAAAATCAAAAACCAGCCGGGTTTCCCGGCAACCATTGAGCTTTTGCCCCGCCTTGTGCGGGGCTTTTTCTTTTTTTACTGTCGAGTTGGTTGGCACGACAGCAAAAATCTTTTAAATTCAAAGCTCACCATGCTGTGTCAGCCCAAGCGGCGGCATAGCAGTTTGGAAGTAAACCATGCAAAATTCTGTTCGTTCTTTACTCTTAGGTATTTTCGCTACCTGCACATTGCTCATCTCAGGCTATACGCAAGCCGCAATGATCCTGCTTTATGATGATTTCCAGTGGTCCAATTCAAGCTGGACTATGGCGGTGAATGGCTTGGGTCATGATCTCACCAGCGTTAACAGTGACGATGGATTTTCCTCTGCGCTTAGTACGGGCAATTGGGATTTGGTGATTGCCCAGTTTGATGACCAATGGCACACCACTGCTTCCGGGATTTTGCAATCTTTTGTGCAAACCGGTGGGCGGGCCATTCACAATCATTGGCAAAACGGCGCCGATACAAGTTTCGGAGCGACTGTGCAAGGTTGGAATCAATCCAGTTTATCCATGGGCCCTTTGTTTTCTTCTGGGCTAACTAGCAGTGAACTGTCATTGAACAACCTGGGATACGCTATTTTCTCGCGCAGTTTTTCAGTCGATAACGCGCAAATAGCGGCTACCTTTGAAGACGGCAATGCCGCTATTGTGGTGGGGAATAACAGTCGCACTATTTTAAACGGTTTTATGGGCGAAACCCTGGATCTTGAAGATGAGATCCGCCTTTATCAAAATCAGATCCGTTTTTTGTTGAATGGTGCAACTGCATCGGTCCCTGAGCCGGCGGGTTTGGCTTTGCTGGCGTTAGGTATACTCATTGGGGCCCGTCGTTTTTGCCGGCAATCATCTTTCTGAGCGAAGCATCCTGTAATTTCTGATATTCCTTTTATCCTCAATGGTTGGTGTCAGGCACAACACAGGGTAGAATGCGCGCCCAATTGGCATTCGCCCTAGCTCCTATGAGGAATTCCCATGAAACTGGATAAGATTGACAACAAAAACCGCCGTCTGCGTAAAAAACTGTACCTCGGCGAATTCGCCGTAATGGGCTTTGAGTTCAACTGCCAATTGGCTGACAAAGAAGAAGCCACTTACGAAGGCTTTATCGATGAACTGGTTGAGTTCGTAGAAGGCCGCAACCTGATGGTATTCGGTGGTGGCTCTGAAGATACCTTCGATGCTTTTGTTAGCTCACAGGAGCGTTATGGCTCTGCCTCTGAAGACGATCGCAAGGCTATGGAAGCCTGGTTGTCCGCCAATGCCAAGGTCAAAGAAGCCAAGGTAGGCGACCTGGTTGACGCCAACAACATTATCTAAGTGCCCTTAGCCGCCGTGCCTTTGGTCCGGCGGCTTGATTCATCCCATGCAAGAACATTCTGATGCGCCAATCGGCGTTTTTGATTCTGGTGTTGGCGGCCTGACCGTGTTGTCGGCCATACATCAGCGCCTGCCGAATGAATCCTTAATCTATGTTGCCGACAGTGGCTTTGCCCCTTATGGTGACAAGCCCGCGCAAGACATTATTAAGCGCGCTAAATCCATTACCGATTTTCTGCTCTCTCAAGGGGCAAAGGCCATTGTCATGGCCTGTAACACTGCCACGGTGGTAGCCGCCAGTACTTTACGTCAATATTGTCCTGTGCCCATTGTTGCCCTGGAGCCGGCTATCAAGCCCGCTACCCAGCTTACAACAAGCAAGGTGATCGGTGTATTGGCCACCCGTCGCACCTTGGAAAGTCCCTCTGTGGCGACCTTATGTGAGCGTTTTGGCAACGGCCTGGATATCCGTTTGCAGCCTTGCCCCGGTCTGGTGGAACAAGTGGAACAAGGGGCGATGGACAGTGCTGAAACTCAAGCTTTGCTAAAAGGTTACTTGACGCCACTGATCGATGCCGGTGCCGATACCCTGGTGTTGGGCTGCACGCATTATCCACTGCTGCGTAAGCAAATTGCCGCTATCGTTGGACCCCATGTACAGATTTTGGACTCTGCACTTGCCGTTAGTAAGGAGCTTCAGCGACGCCTGACGGAAAAAGGTAGCCTGTCATCGACGACGGATGCTTCCGTTCGATTTTTCACCAGCGGCCATCCAGATCTGTTGCAGCCACTGCTTTGCCAGCTTTGGGGTAAAGCGGTATCCCTGGCATTACTGCCAGACTGACAGTTTCAAGGAAAGATCATGCAGGATATTTGTATTGCTATTGCCCAAACCCGCAGCCTGGCCGGCGATATAAAAGGCAATATTGCTGCGCATTTGGCGATGGTCGAACAAGCGGCACAGCAGGGCGTACAGCTCGTGCAATTTCCTGAGCTGTCGCTTTGCGGCTATGAACTGGAACGAGCTGCCGATTTGGCCTTTTGCACAGATGATGTGCGCCTTTTGACATTGTGCGATGCAGCCCGAAGGTTACAGATGTATATCCTGGTTGGCGCTCCCCTCAAGGCTAATGGAGAAACTACTGAGAAACCCCGCATCGCCACTTTTGTCCTGTGTCCCGATGGTAAAATCCAGATCTATGGCAAACGCTTCTTGCACGCAGGTGAGGAGCGTTATGTATCTGCCGGGAGCCAACAACTGTTGTTGGATATTAATGGCTGGCAGGTTGCAACAGCCATTTGTGCTGATACGGGTTTTCAGCAACATGCGGCCGATTGTGCCGACTTAGGTGCCCAAATTTACAGTGCCGGCTCACTGATCACCGAAGGTGGCTACGCTGTCGATACCCAAAAGCTGGCCGACTACTCCCGCGCTTACAACATGTTGGTGATGATTGCCAATCACTGCGCACCTACCGGCGGTTGGCATGCGGTGGGACAAAGTGCCGTCTGGGTGGATGGGCAATGCCTGGCAAGGGCAGGACAAGATGAGGCGATAGTTGTTGCCCGTTTCCGCCACGGACAGTGGCAGGCACAAGTACACCCCATCTAGACAATGTCGGTCGGAACAACCAGGCGTGTTCCGGTTTCACTGCTTTTTATCGCTAACTCAATTAACCGGATGCCCACTATGGCGTCATTGATGTGCACCGGTGAAGGCGCACTATGCAGCATGGCATCGGCCACGCCTTGGTAAAAATGTTGGTAGCTGCCAGGTAGGCTCGGGATGCTTTGCTTAGTTTCGCCATTGTAAAGGCAACCGTCGTTGTCGGGTGCTTCTCGTGCCCAATCTGCTTGCTGCGGGAGGATACCCGCACGAAGACAGGCTTCCTGGGGATCTAATCCATACTTTACGTATTCTCCGAGGCTGCCCTGGGCACGAAAACGGCAAACCGGCGCCGCGCTGTGAGAGCCGGCATGCAGAATCACTTCCTTATCTGCATAGTGAAGCTGCAAGTGAAAATAGTCCACCGCCTGTGCCTGTTCACGTGTCAGCAGGCAGCGAGCGCTAAGGGCATCCGGCAAGCCAAACAGTACCAGGGCCTGATCGATAAGATGAGGGCCCAAATCCCATAACAGTCCGGTACCCAGGCCAGCGCTTTCACGCCAGCGCTCTTGCACCTCGGGGCGAAAACGATCGAAGCGCGATTCCAGCAGGCGCACCTGCCCAAGTTTTCCGTCCTTTATCAGTTTTTGCAGGGTCATAAAATCCCCATCCCAGCGCCGGTTGTGGTAGGAAAACACCTTTTTTCCAGTACGCTCGGCCAGCGCTTTTAATGCCAGTCCTTGTTCCAGGCTGACCACCAGGGGCTTTTCCACGACCACGTCTTTGCCACTTTCCAATGCCAGCTTAGCCAGGGGGAAATGTTGATCATTAGGGGCGGTGATCACCACCAAATCGGCTTGGCATCCTTTAATCATCTCAGTGGCGCTTTGAAAGCGCATGGCATCGCCAAGCTCAATGGCGGTGACTGCCTGCGAGGTACTGAGCGCCACTAAAGAGAACTGTGGTGAGCAGCGGATAAAAGGCAGATGAAATACCTTGGCCGAGAGACCATAGCCAACCACGGCGACCTTAATGGGATGAGCTTTATCCGTATGCATGAGTCTTTCCGACGTTCGTGCGCGTTATCAACAGCGAAGCGACAGGGATTTTTGCTATCCTATGCTCAAATTCCCAAAGAGAACAACAGATTATGTCCGAGCCAGGGATCACTCCCAGTTTCCAGCGCACTTTGCACGGCGATGCTTCCCGCCAGCAGGATACGCCGTCCTTAACTACGCTGGTTAGTGACTTGGTTGCAGAAGCCCGCGCGCTGCCGGTCAGTGGTAAGGTGGCTAACTATATACCGGCTCTTGCCGAAGTGGATCCCAATCGCGTGGCGCTGGCGATGGCCACTATTGATGGGCAGGTGGTAGGGGCAGGAGAAGCTGATCATCGTTTTTCCATTCAAAGTCTGTCGAAAATATTCGGTTTGACCATGGCCATGAACCGGGTTGGTGACAGTCTGTGGAAACGGGTCAACATGGAGCCCTCCGGGCAGTCCTTTAACTCTATTGTGCAGCTCGAATGGGAGCATGGTATTCCCCGTAATCCCTTTATTAATGCCGGGGCTATTTTGGTCGCCGATGTGCTCAACAGTCACTATTCCTCCAGCAAACAGGCACTGTTGCGCTTTGTACGCCAGCTTGCCCTGTGCGAGAGCATCTATGCTGATGACAAGGTCTATCGGTCTGAAAAGCAGACCGGCAACCGCAATGCGGCATTAGCCTATTTGATGAAAAGTTTTGGCAATATTGAGTCTGATGTAACGGCAGCGCTGGATCACTACTTCTACCAGTGTGCACTGGCCTTAAGTTGTAAGGAAATGGCCAAGGCTCTGAGCTTTTTAGCAAATCGTGGGGTGCATCCTTTTAGCGGCCAGCAGGTATGCAGCCGCCGTGACGCCCATCGCATCAACGCCATCCTCTCTACCAGCGGCATGTATAACCAGTCGGGCGAATTTGCCTTTACCGTGGGGTTGCCGGCCAAAAGCGGGGTGGGGGGCGGCATTGTGGCCATTGTGCCGGGCTATGGCGTGATTGCCGCTTACAGTCCCAGGCTTAATGATTTTGGTAACTCGGTGCAGGCCATGCATATGATCACGCGCATGGCCGAAGAGTTGGGCCTGTCGGTGTTTTAAAGCACTTGATCGGCCACTTTGGCCATCTGGTTCAAGCGTCTGGCCAACACAAACAGCCAGTCGGACAGGCGGTTTAGGTACTTAAGACAAAGTGGCGGCACATCGTGTTGGTGACTAAGGGCCACCATCACTCGCTCGGCGCGCCGGGCCACAGTGCGACATACATGGGCCTGGGCTGCGGGTGGGCAGCCACCGGGCAGAATAAAATGGCGCTGGGGTACTAGCTCTTCCTGCCAGGTATCAATTTGTGCTTCCAGGGCAGTTAAATCCTCTTCCACCACCTTGCCGTGGGCAGAAATCACAAAGCCGATAACAAAGAGTTTGCGTTGTACCTGAGTGATGCCGTCAGCCTCTGCGTTTGAATCACTTTCCGGCAGCATGCTTCTCAGCAGGCCCATATGGGCATTCAGTTCATCCAGGCTGCCATAGCATTCCAGCAGGGCATCGTCTTTGCTCAGGCGAATGGCTTTGTCCACATAGACCTGGGTTTGTCCGGCATCGCCGCCTTTAGTGTAAATCTTCACTCATCGTCTCCCTCATAACGGCGAATTTGTACCACCATGCCGAACATAGGATGGTCGAAATAGTGAATCTGCTTACTAATTACCCTTCTCAGTTGGTCAAAGGAAAAGTCATACAGCCTGGTATTGGCGCGCGTATCGTTGGGCACCAGCCCTGCCACGCTGGAGGGGCGGTTTAAGGGCAGTGGGGTGCCCATTAGGCCAGCGGGGCCTTCCTTGCGATACACGAGGTTAGTATCAACATGCAGATAAGGTACCCGGTTAATATATTGCAGGTATACCTTAAACAGGCCGTCCAATTCCCATAGCTGATCGGTGGTGACCCCTTCTTGTTCCTGGTTTTCTTCTTGGGTCAGGCGCAAGGGTTGATTAAGGGCCTCTTCCACTTGCTCAATCAGCGATTTGCTTGGCTGTTGTGGCGCCAACTGCATCGGGCTTTGTGGATTTAACGGAAGCGGCAAGCCATGTAAGTCAAAAGCCTTGGCAAAGTTTGTCCCGCCATAGAGTCTAAATGGCGCCGCTTTGCTTTTACCTACTGTAACCTGCTGACGCCAGGCTAAGTGCAGCAGAGGACTGTTGCCACGTTGTCTGTACAAGTCCCGTGCTAACTGGCGAAGCTCTAAAGCGCTGCTGGGAATAATGTAGGCACCGGCATCCTGATGACTGACACGGCCTGACAGCGGTGTTGGCACCTGGGCTATAAATTCTTCAGGCTCAGGGTATTCGATGATAGGCGCAGGGAACCAATCGCGCTCATAAGGCTGTACGCAACCTACTCGCGGTATGCGAAACGCAAACGAATCTGCCTGTGTCTGACTGGCTTGGTCGACAGGTAATGCCCCGACAATTTGCGCACCGGTACTTTGCGGCATCATCTCGGTTGGCTGGCGATACTGTGCCAACTCATCCAGGCGCTTGTTCACGGCATCCAGCAAACCTGGTTCCAGGAAAGGGATCTCTTCGCTTTCTTCTTGCTTGATTTCGCAAGCGGGCAGGGCCGCTATCAAACTATCGATATTGGGGAGCAGTAACGGCGTGATCAGATCCACGGCCCGTTGCATTGAGGGCAGCTCAGCCGGCTGTGGGAACTGCTCATCCAGTGTTTGTACTGCCTGGTCACGTTTATAAAGCAGTACTTCCACTTCAAACCACCAGTCTTCCTGGGCCTGAACGCCAGCACCGAACAACGAGAGCAGTATTAGGGATTTTTTGATCATCAGGCGGCCTGCGTTTTTTGTTTAAAGCTGTCCAGCATATCGGCAATCAAGTTGACGCGTTCCTGGGCTTGTTGGGTAGCAATGCTAAATTTCAGTTTTTGTGGGCCTTCCAGGCGATAAATGCGCGGCTGGCTTTGGATCAGCTTTATGATAAAGCCGGGATCGATGCGGGTGTCCTGTTCGAATTCCACAAATCCCCCTTGTTGGCTGGCTTCAATTTTACGAATGCCAATACCACGGGCTATGAGTTTCATCTGCGCCAGTTTCAACAGGTTTTTGGCCGGCTCCGGCAACAATCCAAAGCGGTCAATCAACTCAACCTGCAGATCATCCAACTCTTCATCATTCTTACAGTTGGCGACTTTCTTGTACAAGGACAAGCGGGTATTTACATCACCGATATAGTCATCGGGTAATAGTGCCGGAATGCGCAGCTCGATCTCAGTATGACTGGACAGGGCCTCATCCAACGAAGGCTCTTTGCCTTGTTTCAAGGCTTCCACCGCGCGCTCCAGCATCTCCATATACAAGGTAAAGCCGACGCTGGCGATTTGCCCCGATTGATCTTCACCAAGCAGTTCACCGGCACCACGTATTTCCAAGTCATGGGTGGCAAGGGCAAAGCCTGCACCCAAATCTTCCAGGGATTCGATAGCTTCAAGACGCTTCTTGGCGTCTTTGGTCATGCGCTTGGGATTGGGCGTCAGCAGATAGGCATAGGCCTGATGGTGCGAACGGCCCACGCGGCCACGCAGTTGGTGCAATTGCGCCAGGCCCAGGTGATCGGCCCTGTCCATAATAATAGTATTGGCCGACGGCACATCGATACCGGTTTCGATAATGGTGGTACATACCAGCACGTTGAAGCGCTGATGATAGAAATCCGACATTACCCGTTCCAGGTCTCGCTCGCGCATCTGTCCATGACCAATGGCGACCCTGGCTTCAGGCACAATTTCGGCGATTTCTGCGGCGGTTTTGTCGATGGTTTCCACTTCGTTGTGCAGGAAGTAAACCTGACCACCACGCAGGATCTCACGCATAATGGCTTCGCGGATCAGCATCTTTTCGCGCTCGCGCACAAAGGTCTTGATGGCTAAACGCTTGGCGGGGGCGGTGGCAATGATGGACAGATCGCGCATGCCGGACAAAGCCATATTTAATGTCCTTGGGATTGGGGTGGCAGTCAGCGTCAGAATATCCACATCGGCGCGCAGGGCCTTGAACTTATCTTTTTGACGAACGCCGAAACGGTGCTCTTCGTCGATGATGACCAGGCCAAGATCTTTGAACTTGACGTCATCTTGCAACAACTTGTGGGTGCCGACGACGATATCCACCTTACCTTCTGCCAGTGCTTCCTGAATCTGTTTGTGCTCTTTGGCACTGCTGAAACGGGACATCACTTCGATGCGAAACGGCCAGTCGGCAAAGCGGTCTTTGAAATTTTCATAGTGCTGCTGAGCCAGCAAGGTGGTGGGCACCAAAATTGCCACCTGCTTACCGGCGTTGGCAGCCAAAAAAGCTGCACGCATGGCCACTTCGGTTTTGCCAAAGCCCACATCGCCGCACACCAGTCTGTCCATGGCCATCGGACTGCCCATATCACGGATCACGGCATTGATGGCCTGCTCCTGATCGGCGGTTTCTTCAAAAGGGAAACTGTCGGCAAAACGCTGGTATTCCTGCCAATCGATATCGATAGCAAAGCCAGGCTTGGCCGCTCGCCGGGCATAAATATCCAAAAGCTGCGCAGCCACATCGCGCACTTTCTCGGCCGCTTTCTTACGGGCCTTGGACCAGGCATCGGTGCCGAGGTGATGTAACGGCGCATGGTCAAGATCGCCACCGCTGTAGCGGCTGATCAGGTGCAAAGAAGACACCGGCACATACAGCTTGGCGGCGTTGGCGTATTCAATGGTCAGGTATTCGGTAACCAGCCCGCCGGCATCCAGAGTTTGCAGGCCCTGATAGCGGCCAACGCCATGTTCAAGATGCACCACGGGCTGGCCCTGAGTGAGCTCAGCCAGGTTGCGAATAACGGCCGCTTCATCGGTGGCCTGGCGTTTGTCGCGCAGTCGGCGCTGGCTGATTTTATGACCAAGCAATTCGGTTTCGGTCACCAAGGCCAGCTTGGCATCAGGCTCATTGAGCTCAAAACTGTGCTCGGCATCACCGATGATCACGCCCAGGCTTTCATGACTGGCGAGGAAGGCATCCAAATGCTCAAAAGCCTTAGGCTTACAGTCAATTTTCTTGAGCATGCCGAGCAGGCTTTCACGGCGGCCCTGGCTTTCCACGCTAAACAGCACCTTGGCGCCTTCTTCTCGCCATTCGCGGATGGCTTGATTGAGACTGGCCATGGGCACTTTGTTTTGTGGCTTAATCGCAATATCGCGAATAGCGGCGGTGGGGAAATTGCTGCGCCCGGCCTTGTCTTCCACCGCACCATGCTGCACCTGCACCCGGGCGCGATGTTTCAACGCGCCAAAGAGTTCATCGACTTTGAGGTAGATCTCTGCCGGTGCCAATAACGGGCGAAGCGGGTTATAACGATATTGCTCGTAGCGCTCGTTTAAATCGGCCCAATAAAACTCGGCGGCATTGACCAGATCACCGTGCATCAGCACCAGACTGTCTGGATGCAGGTAATCCAATAATGTGGCGGTTTTTTCGAAAAACAGCGGCAGATAGTATTCAATCCCTGCCGGCATAATGCCTTTGCCTACCTGGTAGTAAAACGAGTCTTTGGCATTACTGGCGTCGAAACGTTCTAAAAACTGGCGGCGGAACAGATCTATGGCCGCTTTGTCTGTGGGAAATTCATGGGCCGGAAGCAATTTTATTTCGGCCACTTTATCGCCGGAGCGCTGGGTATCAGGATCGAACAGTCGGATGCTGTCAATTTCATCGTCAAACAGGTCGATACGATAAGGCTGCTTGCTGCCCATGGGGTAGAGATCCATGATCCCCCCACGAATGCTGTATTCGCCATGACTAATGACCTGATTGACCGCCTGGTAGCCGGCCCTTTCCAAACCTTGACGGAAACTGTCCAGTTCCAGCTTTTGGCCTTGTTTGAGAATAAGCAGATACCTGCCCAGATAATCCACCGGCGCTATCCGCTGCAACAGGGTATTAACCGGTACCACATACAGACAAGGCTGTGGTTGGGTTAGATGGAACAGGGTTTCCAAACGCTGCGAGATGATGTCCTGGTGCGGTGAAAAGGTGTCGTAGGGAAGGGTCTCCCAGTCCGGGAAGACTTTAACCAACGGTTTTCCCGAAGGTTTGTCAGACGCTCCAGATTCATTCAATAAAAAGCTATCTATTTCCCGCGCCAGTTTCAGTGCTGAAGGCGTGTCGGCGGTGATCAGTAATACCGAGCCCTGCTGTTGCTTAAGGGTATTGGCCAGCAGCAGAGCCAGGCTGCTGCCATGCAGATTGCCCCATTGCAGGTTATCACCGGGCTTTTTGGGCAAAGGTGGAGAAAAAATACTGGTACTCATGGGTGCTGAAATCGTTTATTCCGGACTACGTTGTTTGGCGCGCTTTCTTAATTGCTGAGTTTGCAGGTGCAAGCTGGCACGTACCAGCAGTTCCTGATCCTGTTCACGTATTCGATTGAATATCAGGGAAATATGGTACTGCTCATCCTGTTTCTCGCAAGCGATAACTTCGCCGAAGCAAAATACCGCGGAGGCTTCTTCTTCCAGAAACAGCCTTAATTCAACCAACTGCTCAAGATCCAGAGGCGTTGCGGATTCGAGCACCACACCGCCACCACCAAAGGATAAGGCCTGGTATTGGTGTTCCGGGCTACTTTGGGACTGCAGAATATAGGACATCATCAAATCGATTTTACGTGACTGATGATTAAGGTACGCCACCAGATCGGCGGCATGTTCGCTTAAGTTACGCAAGGGGCGCAGGGCCGAGACTTCCAGAGCTGACATTTCCGCAGCGATACGAAAGGCATAGGGCATATGCATTTCGATATTCTCTGTCTCCGGCAGCACAAACTGCTCTGGCAACGGGAGCAGGTTTACCTTAATGGGATGCTTAATACGGAAATATTCATCAAACTGCTGTTTTTTCTGTTCCAGTGTCAGATTATCCATCGCCTCTCCAGTTTTCGCGCCGGGGTCTTTGCGGTCACGCTTGATTGTTTGCCTTTTGTGCACTGCCGCCCAGGACAGCCCTTGATTGTCCGCTAGCTTACACCTATTATCGCCGTTCATTAAGAAAATCAGCGGATTACCTCATTCTATACGGCATTGCAGCAGGAAAGTGCCAGGGGCGTAAAATACCTCTGAAGTCCGTATAGGGATCATTCTATGTTTCACCCCCTCTTTGCATTTATCGGGTTACGTTACGCCAGGGCCGGGCAGGGCAACCCCTTTATCAGTTTTATCAATGGCTTCTCTGTGGCAGGTATTGCCTTGGGGCTGGCGGCGCTTATCTGCGTGTCGTCGGTGATGAACGGTTTCGAAGCCCAGCTTAAACAACGTATTTTGGGTATTACCCCACATTTGTTGGTGCATACGGCGGGTACCGATACCTCACCAGAACAATTAGCGGCTGTACCCCATGTGCAAGCGGTGTCGATGCATATTGAAAGCGAAGGCTTGGTGCAATCGCATACCGCCTTGCGCGGGGTTCAGATCCAAGGGGTAGAGCCCCAAGCCATGGCCGAGCACTCTTTGATTGCCCGGAATATGCTGTATGGCAGCTTTGAGGATCTTCGCCCCGGCGAGTATGGCCTGATGTTAGGTCGCGCCTTGGCGATTGCCTTGGATGTTCGCCCCGGCGACAGTATTCGCCTGCTAAGCGCAGCAGCCAGTGTTTATACCCCCTTTGGGCAAATGCCAAGCCAGCGCCAGTTTAGAGTGACTGGTGTATTTGATATCGGCTCGGAAATGGACGACAAGGTGGTGCTGCTGAACATCGAAGATGCAGCCCGTTTGCTGCGCAGCGATGTGACCACCGAAGCCACTACCCGGTTGTTTTTGGACGATGCCTTTGCCTATGAGAAAGTTGAACAAGCATTACAGACCATGGAACTGCAAAGTCATAGTTGGCGCGCCCGCCAGGGCCCGTTGTTCGATGCAGTCAAAATGGAAAAAAACATGATGTCGCTGATGTTGCTGCTGATTGTGGCGGTGGCTGCCTTTAACATTGTGTCGGCGCTGGTGATGGTGGTCAGTGAAAAGCAGGGTGATATCGCCATTTTGCGTACCCAAGGCATTCAAACATCACCATTAATGGGCATTTTCTTAACCAGCGGTTTGTATAACGGTATTAAAGGTACCCTGATTGGCTTAGTCGGTGGTGTACTGCTGGCGACCCAACTTAACCGTTTAATGGGGCTGCTGGGCATGCACCTGCTGCCGGGAATGGAAGTGCCGGTGCTGATTGAGTGGTCACAAGTTGCGACCATGGTGGGGCTGTCTTTACTGCTTTGCCTGCTGGCCACCCTTTATCCGGCAAGGCGCGCGATGCGCGTGGCACCAGCGGCGGTGCTGCGATATGAGTAATCGAATAATGCTAAATGCAACGCAAAAGGTAGCGGATAGATGAACGAGTTGTTGGCCTGCAGTGAGCTAAGCAAATTTTATGAAGAAGGGCCCCAGCGCGTTCAGGTGTTGGACCGTGTCAGTTTTATGGTCAAGCGCGCCGAGCAATTAGCCATCGTTGGCAGTTCCGGCTCTGGCAAAAGCACCTTATTGCATCTGCTTGGAGCGTTGGATACACCAAGCAGCGGAAAAGTAATTTTCGACGGCCAGGATATTTTTGCCTTTAATGCCCGTCAACAAGCCGAGTTTCGTAATCAGTGCCTGGGTTTTGTCTATCAGTTTCACCATTTGTTGCCGGAATTCAGCGCCCTGGAAAATGTGGCTATGCCACTGCTGATTGGCAAAATGAAAGCCGAACAAGCAGCTCATCAGGCAGAACAAATGCTACAACGGGTGGGTCTGGGTCCCCGGGCTGCCCATAAGCCCGGGCAGCTGTCTGGCGGTGAACGTCAGCGGGTGGCGATTGCACGGGCGCTGGTTAACAATCCTAAACTGGTACTGGCTGATGAGCCTACCGGTAACCTCGATAATAAAACCGCTGAATCCATTTACGCGCTGCTTAAAGAATTAACCGACGCCTTAAGCACCAGTTTTGTGGTGGTGACCCATGATATGCACCTTGCCCAGCGCCTGGATCGCACCCTGGTGCTGCACAATGGACGTTTGGAGCAAGCATGAACTCCCTGAGTCTGCAATTGGCCTGGCGCTTTCGGCGCAGCAAACGGCAAACCGGCTTCCAGTCCTTTATCTCAGCCTCATCCACCTGGGGCATTGCCTTGGGCTGTTTGGTGATGATCCTGCTGCTATCGGTGATGAATGGCTTCGAACGGGAGCTTAAAGATCGCTTACTGGCGGTATTGCCCCATGGCGAACTGATTGCCGTAGAGCCCACCGGTATCGTCGATTGGCAGCAGCAAATTGATCGCCTTTCTGCCGATGCACGCATTCAATCTGTGCATCCCATCACCAAAATGACCGGTATGGTTAAAGTGGGCGCCAAGATGAAAGCCGTGGAAGTCACCGGCATCGATGCCGGTAGTGCGAAGCAGGGACGGTTGCAGACCATGTTAAGTAGCGATTCGGCTGCCGGTTTTGCTGACAACGACCAGGGCATTTTGCTCGGTAAGGGTGTGATGCGGCAATTAGGCGTAGAAGTCGGACAGCAGGTACAGCTTTTGTTACCACAGCTAAGCGAAGGCGAGCGTTTTAAAGCGCCTAAATCGGTATGGTTTACCGTGGTCGGGCAAATTGGCATTGGTGGGGAGTTGGACAATCATGTGGCCATGGTCCATCTTGCGCGCGCATCCGAGATTCTAGGGGTGGTTACTGGCGCCCAGGGATTAGAGTTTAGCTATGCTGACCCCTATCAAGCGCCCATGCTTATGCGCGAGTTTGGTTTTGCCTTCGAACAGCATGTGTATATTTCCGATTGGACCCGCACCCACGGCCATCTGTACCAGGACATCCAACTGGTGCGCATGGTAGTGTATCTGGCCCTGACCCTGCTAATAGCGGTGGCTTGCTTTAATATTGTCTCGTCATTGGTGATGGCGGTGAACGAGAAACGAGCCGAAATCGCCATGCTCAAAACCATGGGCGCCGGCGATGGCCTGATTATTAAGATTTTTATGCTACAAGGCTTGCTTAACGGCGTTATCGGTACCCTGGTAGGCTGTATTCTGGGCGTATTGCTAAGCTGGCGCTTATCCTCCTGGATTGGCTGGCTGGAAGAAAAATCCGGTTTTAAGCTGCTCTCCGGTGATATCTACTTTATCGATTTTCTCCCTTCCGAGCTGCATAGCAGCGAAGTGCTGCTGGTTGCCGGTATTGCCTTGCTGCTAAGCCTGCTGGCCACCCTCTATCCCGCTTTTAAAGCCGCACGTATTGAGCCTGCTAAGGTGTTGGGGCACTGAGGAACAGGCATTGAGGCAAAGGCACCGACAGGGAGGTGAGGCGATAATTAGTGCGGTGTTAAACTGCGAATTATGTTGAAACAACCCTAATAAAGCTGACCATATTATCCGTTAGATTAGCTGAGGAAGATCTGTGCTTAGAGGACTGAATCATATCACTATTGCTGTCAGTGATTTAGAGCGTTCTCTTGCATTTTATACGGATGTGTTAGGTATGTTAGCTCACGTACGCTGGAATAACGGTGCTTATCTTAGCTTAGGCGGTATATGGTTTTGTCTCTCATGTGACAAAGTTTGTCCGAGTCAGGATTACTCACATATCGCTCTAGACATTTCTGAAGATGATTTTGCTTTGTTTACGGAAAAACTAAGAAATGCAGGTGTTGTAGAGTGGAAAAACAATTCAAGTGAAGGCCATTCAATGTACTTTTTCGATCCAGATGGAAATAAACTTGAAGCCCACTGCGGGGATTTGCAATCTCGGTTGAATTCGTTGAAAAACAATCCCTATGTAGGTTTAGTTTGGCTCTAAGAGGGATGTCTCAGAATATCTTTTTGATATCGCGATAAAAATTCTCATGAGAGCCCAGCGCTAACAGTTCCAGTACTACCCTTCCATCCTCATAGCTGAACCCGAGCAAGGTCAGCTGTTTTGTCATTTTGAATTTATATACACGTAGGAAGGACAAATCTCCTTTCTTTTGCTCCCCTAGAAGCGGATCTTCCATCAGTGCTTTTACCGCTTTATCTAAATCTTTCTTCTGATTCTGATGCAGCTTTTTAACTGCTTTCTTAAAGTTGGACGTTTGTAAAACGATGATGTTAGCCAAAATCGTATGGTTCCAATTTTCCGGCTTCTTTCTCGGCTTTGGAAATAATGGCTTGTTTTACGAACTCATAAGGCAAGTCAGGATTGTCTTCCATCATTTCGCCGATTTTCGCCCAGTGCTCTATTTGTTTAGGCATAGTACGGTTAAGCGCTTTGCCCATAATGGTCGCTTTTTCCACCAAATCCTGATCCAGTCTTACGCTTGCCGTTGCCATGGTATTTCTCCGGGTACTGATGAGTATATTGTAGCAAGGCGCTACATTTGTGGCAAAGTGCGCAGGATTTGGTCTGCCACTGCAGGCAGGCTAAGCCGAAGTCTGAGTAGCTGGTATGCACCATTAGCAGATTATGCTTGCGCCTTATCCCAATCAACTGCCGACTTTATCCACCTCTATCAACGCCTTTAACACCTTGGAATGAAACTCGCGCTGATACATCACCAGCATAACCACCACACTGGCTGCCATAAACAGCGCGGCATCGATAAACCAGGAGAGGGTGGCCAAGGAGAAGTAGATTGCACGCAGGCCATAGTTAAAGGAGTGGCCGGCCTGATCGATGACTTTGGCGGCGCGGTTGGCGTACAACGCCAGTTCATCCTCGGTGAGCTTGTTGCCGTTGGGAGCGGCGCCAATGAGCACTCCGCCAAAGCCATACTGGCGAAGTGACCAGGTAAATTGGAAGAAGGCAAACACGAAGACAAGCACCAACAGCAACAGTTTGATTTGGATCTGCTCGTGGGTTTGGGTGTCTGAGAGGGAAAACTGATGCAGCATGACTGCCAGTTTCTCCACCGAGGCCATGGCAGTCAGCAGACCAGCCATGATCAACAGGGCGCTGGAGGCGAAGAAGGAAATATTGCGCTCCAGGGTCGAGATAATGGAGACATCGGGAATTCGGTTTTCGCGCAGTAGCATTTGCGTCATCCAGCGGGTGCGCTTGGCACGAAGTTCACTGGCCAGGCAATGGCAGACCTTGGCTCGGCGCTTGGCAAACAGGGTATATCCGACCCAAATACTGAGAAACCATACCAGCGCAATACTATCCAATATCGTCATCTTCACACTCTCTGCACAGTGAAACAGGCTCTTGGGGGAGATTGCATCTGCAAACTGCTTATGCGCTAATAGCGCCCCCTTTTTGCAGGCAAATTTTTACATGGCCAACACCATCACCCTGGCACCCATGGAAGGGGTAGTCGATCACCTGATGCGGGACATGTTGACCCGGTTGGGAGGTTTCGATCTTTGTATTACCGAGTTTGTGCGTGTGGTCGACCAACTGTTGCCACCGCGCGTATTCTACCGTCTTTGTCCTGAATTGCATCATCAAGGCAACACCCCCGCCGGTACCCCGGTGCGTATCCAATTGTTGGGTCAGGATCCCGATTGGCTGGCCGAAAATGCGGTGCGGGCAGTGGCACTCGGCTCCCATGGGGTGGATCTGAATTTTGGTTGTCCGGCCAAAACCGTCAATAAGAATAAAGGCGGGGCAATCCTGCTAAAAGAAACCGACACCCTGTATCGTATCGTCAAAGCCGTGCGCGACGCCGTGCCCAAAGAACACATGGTCACTGCCAAAATGCGCCTGGGCTTTGAAGATAAATCCTTGGCCGTTGACAATGCCCTGGCCCTGGAAGCCGCAGGTGCCAGCCTTATCAGCATTCATGCCCGTACCAAAGTGGAAGGCTATCAGCCGCCGGCTCATTGGCATTGGATTGCAAAAATAAGGGAAAAGGTCAAAGTGCCGATCACTGCCAACGGTGAAATATGGTGCGCAGAGGATGCCAAAGCCTGTCAGGCACAATCGCAGTGCGACGATATTATGCTGGGCAGGGGCGCCTTGGCGTTGCCTAATCTGGCCAGCGTGATTAAAGGTCAGCAAGCGCCGATGGATTGGGAAGCGGTCAAGGTGCTGTTGGCAAAATATTCCGGCTATGAAATCTATGGCGACAAGGGCAAATATTACCCCAATCGCATCAAGCAGTGGCTGGGATACTTGCGCCGGCAATATGTGCAGGCCGACGCCCTGTTCGAGCAAATTCGCACCCTGCGTGACAGCCAATCCATCGTCAAGTGTCTGGAATGAGACTAGCCACATATTTGTAGAGTCTAACAGACTTGATCCCAAGTCGCGGCTCTGTTCTATTACCTTGGCACTATAAAAGCCGAACAGGCGATAGCACCACAGGGAACACATGAACATAAAACTAAAACCTATTACCCTTACTCTGTCCGCAGCGCTGCTGTTAAGCGCCTGTGGCTCGGAGCAAAAAGCCAGTCAGAATCCGCTGGTGGAGATCGATAAAGATCCCTATCCCAGTACCTATCAACCCTTGCCACAGCAGAAAACCATGATCACCAACGTCACCCTTTACGATGGCGTAGGTGGGCAGTTGGATAATGCCGATGTGCTGTTTGATAACGGTAAAATAGTCGCTGTTGGCCAGGATATGCAGATACCAGAGGGCACCGTTGTCTTTGATGCTGAAGGTAAATGGCTGACGCCCGGTATTATCGATGTGCACAGTCACTTAGGCGTGTATCCGACCCCGGATACCAATTCCCATTCAGATGGCAATGAAGCAACCAAACCGGTGACCGCCGAAGTCTGGGCCGAGCACAGCATTTGGCCCCAGGATCCCGGTTTTAGCCGCGCCTTGGCGGGAGGCGTGACCACCATGCAAATACTGCCTGGCTCTGCCAACTTGGTGGGCGGCCGTTCCGTGACCATCAAAAACCTGCCCAACAGAACCATGCAGGATATGAAATTTCCTGGCGCGCCCTATGGCATGAAGATGGCGTGCGGCGAAAACCCGAAAAGGGTGTACGGCGATAAAGGCGGCCCGGCGACGCGCATGGGTAATGTGGCGGGATATCGCCAGTCCTGGGCTGATGCGCAGGAATACATCGGCAAATGGGATAAGTACCGTAAAGAGTATGAGGAAGGCAAAGATCCGACACCGCCCAAGCGCGATTTAAAGCTGGAAACCCTGGCTGGCGTGCTTGAAGGTGACATCCTGGTGCATATGCACTGTTATCGCGCCGATGAAATGGTGGTGATGATGGATGTGATGAAGGAATTTAACTACCAGATCGCGTCATTCCAGCATGCGGTAGAGTCCTACAAAATTGCTGACAAGCTGGCCGAAAACAAGGTGTGCTCAGCCATGTGGGCCGACTGGTGGGGCTTTAAGATGGAAGCCTATGACGGCATCCGTGAAAACATCCCCATGGTTCATAAGGCAGGGGCCTGTGCCATCGTGCACTCAGACAGCGATCGCGGTATACAGCGCCTGAATCAGGAAGCGGCCAAAGCCCTGGCCGATGGCCGTCGGGTGGGTATCGACATCAGCAAAGCCGAGGCCTGGCAGTGGTTATCTGCCAACCCTGCGAAATCTTTGGGGATTTTCGATAAGACCGGTTCAGTGGAAGTGGGTAAACAGGCTGACTTGGTACTGTGGAGCGCCGATCCGTTCTCAACCTATGCCCAAGCCGAACAGGTTTATATCGACGGCGGTCTGGCTTATAACCGACAAAATTCCAATAGCTGGCCGGTACAGGACTTCGAGTTAGGCCAACCTGGTGAAGGAGATATGAAATGAAAAAGCTGATGTTATTGGCCGGTCTGTTTTCCTTCGCTGTGCAAGCCGAGAACCTGGCGGTGGTGGGGGGCTATACCCATACCTTGTCTGCTCAGGGCAGTCTGCAGGAAGCCACCATTTTGATCAAAGACGGCCGCATTGAATCGGTGAAGAGCGGTAACGAAGTACCAAGCGGTTACCGCGTTATTGATGCCAAGGGTAAGATTGTAACCCCTGGTCTGATTGGTGCCTATACCGCGTTGGGCCTGGTTGAAGTGGAATCCTCAGCTGGTCCTGTTGATGCAGAGTTTGAGCGTGAAGACTATGAAGGATTAGGGGCCGCATTCGATGTTTCCTATGCGATCAATCCGGATAGCAGTCTTTTTGCCATCAGTCGCATCGAAGGCTTTACCCTGGCCGCCAGTGCGATGCTCGATACCGGTACCTTGTTTCAGGGCCGCGGCGCGATTATTCGTTTGGCCGGCGAGCAGCCTGTAGTCAAAGCTAAGGCCTTCATGAGTCTGGCACTTGATAACAGTAGCGTAGAAGCCCTGGGGGGCAGCCGTGCTGTCATTTGGCCAGAACTGGAGGCAGCCTTTGAAGAAGCGGCCTCTTTAAAAGGTAAACCGCTGGGTGTTTCCGATGAGTTTTATGGCACCTTATCCAGAGCTGACGTGAATGCCCTGATACCTGTTGTGGCCGGACAAATGCCGCTGGTGGTGCGTGCTAACCGCGCTGCCGATATCCGGCAATTGATTGCCTTAAAGCAGCGCCATCCGGCCCTGAAAATGGTCTTGCTTGGCGCGATAGAAGGCTGGCGGGTCGCCTCGGAATTGGCAGAGGCCAATATTCCGGTGATCCTCGATCCTGAATCCAATCTGCCTTACAGCTTTGACCAATTGGGCGCGACCCAAGCCAATGCCGGCAGGCTCGACAACGCTGGGGTATTGGTGGCCATCGGTATCAATACCCACAATATCCGCTTGGCGACCCAGCATGCAGGTAATGCGGTAGCCAATGGCATGTCCTGGTTGGACGGTCTCTCCGCTCTTAGTCTGAATGTGGCCAAGATCTATGGCATCGACGCCGATTATGGCAGTTTGGAGCAGGGTAAGGTGGCGGATGTGGTGATATGGTCTGGCGATCCGCTGGAAGTCATGGAAGCCCCTTTGGTGGTTATTATTAACGGCGAGCAAGTCAATATGGATTCTCGTCAAACCAAGCTACGTGATCGCTACCTGAGCTTGAAACAGGATAAACCCATGGGTTACGTCAGGCCCTGAGGTGCAAACCAAAAACAATAAAGGCAGCTCAGGCTGCCTTTGTTTTTTGCAGGAGTAATGTTTTTCAGGCTTGGGTATTAATAATGGTGCCGGTGCGCTGGTTTGGGTCGGGCTGCTCACGCCTGGCTTCGTTTTCTAGCTGGCGCTGCTCCGCCTGATTGACCTCTGGACGGGGTGCGGCTTCCACCCTTTGCTGAGGTTGCTGCTCCTGGGCCTGCACCTGCTGCTGGGGCTCTGGGCGCTGTTGGCCTGTGGGTGAGGGGACTGGGGGTTGAAATCCGCCCGAAACTGACTCAATTGCCATGGTGATACCTCAGTACGATAAGTCGTTGACCCTGGGATGTATAGTGTAGACCACAAAGCCAGGGCCATCCTTTCACAAAAATTGAATTAAGGGGCCAGTAACAGTGGCTCCAACTGGCGCTGCATAAATTCGGCGATCTGAGGTTGTGCCTCTATGCTGGGATGGATGCCATCCCTCATCATCAAAGAGGGGTCCAGTGCCACTTCTTTGAGTAAGAAAGGGATCAGTGCAACCTCATATTGCTCTGCCAATTCCTCGTAACTGTATGTGAACATACTGGTGTACCGTTTGCCGAAATTGGTGGGGATCTGCATCTTTTGTAAGATAACAGACACCTCTTGCGCCTTTGCTAACTCAATCATTTTGCCAATATTGGCTTTAAGCTTGTCGATGGGATAGCCCCGCAATCCGTCGTTACCGCCAAGTTCAATTAACAGGTGAGTGGGTTGATGTTGCTCCAGTAACCGCGGCAGGCGGGCCAGGCCGCCATCGGTGGTCTCACCACTCACGGCAGCATTGATAATACTGACTCCTTTGTCTTGTAAAGCATCTTGTAACAAGTTCACCCAGCCCTCCTCTTGCTTAAGGCCATAGGCTGCGCTTAGGCTGTCACCCAGCACCAATAATTTGATTTGTTCTGCACGAAGTTGATCCGAAAAGGGTAAACATAAGAAAAGAACAAAGATAACCTTTAGCATTCTGAACACTATGAAATTGACCTCTAACACTATGATTAAAACCCGAGACATCACTAAAGTAGTAAATACCTCTGAAGGTAAGCTTCAGATCCTTGAGTCTATCAGTTTTGATGTCAAGCAGGGTGAGTCTGTTGCCATCGTCGGTGCGTCAGGCTCCGGAAAATCAACCCTGCTGGGTTTGTTAGCAGGACTTGACCAGGTTAGCAGTGGTGAGATCTTTCTCGATGGCCAGCCCTTGCATGAGTTGGATGAAGAAGAGCGTGCAGGATTGCGCGGTGAGAAAGTCGGTTTTATTTTCCAGAGCTTTATGTTGGTGCAGAGCCTGACCGCTCTGGAAAATATTATGCTGCCAGCCGAAATTGCGGGGCTATCGGATGCCAAAGCCCGTGCACAGGAAGCTCTTGAGCAAGTGGGACTGAGTCACCGTGCCAAACACTACCCAAATCAACTCAGCGGGGGAGAGCAGCAGCGTGTGGCCATTGCCAGAGCCTTTATCACCCGTCCCAAGATCCTCTTTGCCGACGAGCCCACCGGCAATCTGGATGCTGCCAATGGTGAAAAAGTAGAAAAGTTGCTGTTTAACCTCAACAAAGAAGCCGGCACCACCTTGATACTGGTAACCCACGATCGCCAGTTGGCTGCCCATTGTGATCGTCAGCTGAATATGAGCGGTGGCCGATTGAGTGCGGTGCAAGAATCCGCTGTGGAGCAACGTCATGTCGTCTAATGCCAAGCCATCACAAGGGTGGGGAATGAACTTGGCATGGCGGCTGTTTCGCCATGAAGCCCGGCGCGGTGAGCTGACTATTATCCTGCTTGCGATCGTGTTGTCGGTAGCGTCGGTGTTGTCATTGTCGCTGTTTAGCGAAAGATTGCAGTCAGCGCTGACCGAGCGCTCTTCTGAGTTTTTGGCAGCAGATCGGTTATTGGGTAGCGACAGTCCGGTACCTCAGGAGTGGCGAGCAAAAGCCAATGAGATGGGCCTGCAGACAGCTATGCGGGTGCAGATGCGCTCCATGGTGTTCGCTGGCGACAAGATGATGCTCGCCGATGTCCGAGCGGTGGATAATGCCTATCCGCTAAAAGGCAAGATCAAGCTCTCGGATACCCCCTTTGGTGAGGCCTTTGCCACCTCTGATTCGCCACAAGCCGGGCAGGTGTGGATGGCCTCACGGCTTTATCAGGTGCTAGGGGTTAGCCTTGGCGATAAGGTTGAAATCGGCGATAGCATTTTTGTGGCCAGTGGCGTGATTATCGAACTGCCTGACGGTGGTTTTAATGTGTTTGGCGGTGAGCCCCAGGTATTGATGCCACTTTCTGAACTGGCCCAAACTGGTATCACCGGGCCAGGCAGCCGTACCGATTATGATCTGATGTTAAGTGGTGACGATAGCGCACTAGACCAATATTATCAGTGGCTTGAGCCACGGCTTGATAGAGAGTTGCATTACTGGCGCTCGGTAAAAGACGACGAGTCGCCGTTAGGTCGTGCCGTCAACCGTGCAGAGCGCTACTTCTTGCTGGCCAGCTTATTAGCCATAGTACTGGCATCCGTATCCATTGCGGTGGCCGCGCAGCGCTACAGCAAACGTCACTACGATCCCGTTGCCATTATGAAAACCCTGGGGGCCAGTGGCACCTTGGTGAGGCGGATTTACCTATTGCAAGTGCTGTTTATTACGGTGCTTGGCATTGTGCTGGGTTCGTTGGCGGGCTTCGTTATTCAGCATCTGATTGGGCTGGCTATTGCTGCAAAAGTGCCTATTGCCCTGGATGCCTGGCATTGGCGACCTTTTGCCGTAGCGGTATTTACCGGTGTGATCTGTGCCATGTTGTTTTCACTTTATCCGTTGATAAAGCTGTTCTCTGTGCCGCCACTTAGGGTGTTACGTCGCGACCTGGACGCCAGTGTGCAATCCAGGCTGATCCAATTTTTGGCTGCCGGTAGCGCCATTTTTGCCCTGATGTGGGCCTATAGCGGCGATTTGTTAATAAGCCTGATTTTATTAGGCACCGGTTTGGTGCTGGTCACCGTGCTGATGCTGGTGACCATGGGTTTAATTGCCTTAGGTAAGCGCTTGGGGGAAGGGCGCATGGGTGCATGGCAGTTGGCCTGGGCCCGAATTAAACGGCGTGCCATGGACAATTCGGTGCAACTGATCAGCTTTGCGGTGACCATCTTACTGCTGTTGATTGTGCTGGTCATGCGTAACGACATGGTCAAACAATGGCAGGAGCAGTTGCCAGTGGGCACCCCTAATTACTTTATGATCAATATCACCGAGACCCAATTGCCGGTTTTAGCCAAGCACTTTGAAGAGCAGGGGGTAGAGGTCGAAACTTTCTATCCGGTGATCAGAGGGCGCTTCGCGGCCATTAACGATGAAACGGTTCGCACCGCTATGAGCAAAGAGTCGGAGCAGGAAGAACGGCAGGATCGTGGACGCCAGGGCTTGGGCCGGGAAGCCAATTTAACCTGGAGCAATAGTCTGCAGCATGAAAACCATGTAGTGGCAGGCAAATGGCATGGTGAGGAAGATAAAGCCGAGTTTTGGCGGGTGTCGGTCGAGGCCAGGGTTGCTGAGAGGCTTGGCATAAAGCTCGGTGACAAGCTCAGTTTTAATATTGGCAGTGAAGTGGTGGAGGCTGTGGTGACCAGTCTGCGCGAGGTCAACTGGCAAACCATGCAGCCCAATTTCTTCTTTGTGCTGGAGCCAGAGGCGATGCAAGCCTTTTCGCCGACCTATATCACCAGTTTCCATTTAGACAGCGAAAGGAAGTCGGCGTTGGCTGAGCTGATGGCGCCGTTTCCAACGGTCAGCCTGTTTGATGTGGATGCCCGTATCAATCAGCTTCGCAGTATCGTTAGTCAGGTTTCCATGGCGGTGGAGTTTATTTTGGTGCTGGTGCTGTGCGCAGGTGCCTTGGTGCTGGTCGCGCAAGTGCAATCAAGCATGGAAGAGCGTCAACAGGAATTGGCCATCCTGCGTACTCTTGGCGCCAAAGGACGGCTTATCCGGCTTAGCGTGATCCTCGAGTTCATTATCATTGGTTCGGTGTCAGGTGTGATGGCGGCGATGACCAATGAACTGGCCTTGTATGGCTTGCAAACCCAAGTTTTTAACATGGAAGCCAATTGGCATCTGCAATACTGGTGGCTGGCGCCAGTCTGCGGCGCGCTGCTGGTGGGCGTGTTGGGCGCACTCAGTTGCTGGCGGTTGTTATCCTTGAATACGGGGCAGCTATTGCGTCGACTGGCCTGACGCTGCTCGGCTATTCCCTTAGAAGATTGTGCAGGGCGTCTGGAAGTTGCTGAAATTGAAAATGAAAACCGGCATCTTCCAGGCGCTTTGGTAGCACCCGTTGTCCGTACAACAACAAATCTGACAGCTCACCAAGCATCAGCTTCATGGCCGCTGCCGGTACTCTGAATATACAGGGGCGGTGCAGGGTTTTTGCCAGGGTTTGACTGAATTCGTTGTTGGTCACCGGATTGGGCGCGGTCAGGTTGTAAGGCCCCTGGGTTTCCGGGTTATCGAGCAGAAAGCTGATGGCCGAGACCATGTCATTAATATGGATCCACGACATATATTGCTGACCATCACCAATTGGACCACCCAACCCCAGTTTGAAAGGTGGGATCATCTTCTGTAGCGCACCGCCCTTTCTGGACAGCACAATACCGGTGCGTAATGTACATACCCTGGTTTTGTCGCTGCTCGCACGCATGGCGATATCTTCCCACTTTGCACACAGACTATGACTGAATTCATTATGACAACGCTCATGGTATTCGGTAATAAAGTCCTCTCCCTGACGGCCATAATAACCGATGGCGGAACCGCTCAAAAAGACTTTGGGTGGCTGCTCACTGGCCTGGATAAGATCAACCAATCGTTGAGTAATATTCCAGCGGCTTTCGCATATCTCTTGCTTTTGGGCCGCTGTCCAGCGTTTATCGGCAATGGGTTCGCCCGCCAGATTGATAACCGCGTCAAAACCATTGAGGTTTTCCAGGCCCTTGAGCGAGGATATCCAGTGGGCTCTTCTGCCCATGGCCATCTCAGCTTCGGCCAGATTGCGGGTCAGCACGGTGACGCGGTGATTCTCCGGAAAGCGGGTCAGCAATTTGGTGCCGATAAGCCCGGTACCACCTGTCATGAATATGCGCATAAGTGCCCGTAATACCTTGTTATTCTTTAGTACAAGATAAGCACAGGGAAACGGAATCAGCAAAGCGTAAGGCATGAGGCTTATCGACTTCTGCCTCGGCAAAGATCACCCAGGGGTGCTCTGAGGCTATAGCCAGCACATCGGAGGTGAGTTTTTCCAACAGTGAAAATCGGTTGTTTTCCACCAATTGAATGATGCGCTTGGTGATAGTGCGATAGTTGAGGGCATCCTGCATTTCGTCAGAATTGGTTGCTTGTTCAGCCAGGTAGCGGATAGTGACGTTGATCACTACATCCTGCTTGTTATCGATTTCTTCTTGTTTGATACCGATGTAAGTGCGCAGGCGCAAATTTTTAACTCTGATGGTGGCGGGATTAAGTTTCATCAAAAAAAGATCCTAAGTCTCTGATTTTATGGATTACGGTTTTCTGTTAATTTTGCCACAACAACGTGACGGATATATTCAATACATGGAAATTAAATCTTCCTCCTCGGCCAAAGTGTTGCTGATCATGGCCTCTCTGGTCGTTATTCTGGCCGGCGTCAAAGCGGCCAGCAGTGTTGTCGTCCCCTTTCTGTTGTCCATCTTTATTGCCATGGCCTGTAACCCGCTGGTGAATTGGGCCGGACGTTACAAAGTGCCCCGTTGGCTGGCCGTGATGTTAGTAATACTGCTAATCGTGATTTTTGGATTTATGCTGGCCGGGCTTGTGGGCCAATCCATGAATGAATTTTCCCGCGATTTGCCCAAATACAAACAGCAACTGACCGAGGAATTCAGCTGGTTAGCCGGCCAATTGGCCAATCTGAATATTCATATAGACAGAAAGCAGTTGGTGTCTTATCTGGACCCAGGCCTGGCCATGAATCTTGCCAGTAATTTGCTGTCCAGCCTGGGCGGGGTGATGACCAATTTCCTGCTGATTTTGCTGACTGTGGTGTTTATGTTGTTTGAAGCCGACTCGGTGCCACGCAAAGTGCATATCGCCTTGGATGATCCGGCGATGAAGATAAAGCAAATTGATAAGTTTTTAAGCTCGGTAAAAAACTATCTGGTGATTAAAACGGTGGTGAGCCTGGCCACAGGTATTCTTGCCGGCGTATTGCTTTACTTCATTGGCGTAAAACATTTCCTGCTGTGGGCGACATTGGCATTTTTGCTTAATTATGTCCCGAATATCGGCTCTATCATTGCGGCCGTGCCGCCCACCTTGCTGGCGCTGGTTCAGCTAGGGCCCGGTAGCGCCGGCTTAGTGGCGTTGAGTTATATCCTTATCAATACCGTGATGGGTAACATGGTTGAGCCCCGTTATATGGGTAAAGGCTTGGGCTTGTCCACGCTGGTGGTGTTCTTGTCATTGATTTTCTGGGGGTGGCTGTTGGGTTCGATAGGTATGTTGTTATCTGTGCCTTTGACCATGATCGTCAAGATTGCTCTGGAAACCACTGAAGGCGGTCGCTGGTTTGCTTTGCTGCTGTCCGATGAACAAAGCCTCAGTGCGCTGACCGCCAGCAAAGCGGATGCTACCGAGAGTAAAAACGCACAATAATGCGTGCGCCGCCCAGATCAGAATCCTGGATATCCAACTGTCCCTGATAGGCGCCAATTAAATCCCAAACGATGGCCATGCCCAGGCCCTGGCCACTTTCGTAGCTGTCCAGGCGCTTGCCGCGGGCGAGGATCTGCTGTCGCTCTTGGGGCGGGATCCCCGGGCCGTCATCTTCAATTTCGATACGACTTTGATCTTGTTGCTGGCTGAGGGTTACACGCACCCGGCCTTTGGCGGCTTTACAGGCGTTATCCAGCAAGTTGCCAAAAAGCTCCATTAAATCGGTTTCATCGGCATGCAGCGAGAGTGCCTGTGCATCGGTGAGATCAATCTTAAGGTGTTTTGCACCATGGACCTTGGTCATTGCACGAATAAGCTTCTCCAGCAGCGGAGAAAGCGCCACAGCCTGCTGCCAGCCACTGCCAGCGCCGGCCACTGCACGTTTAAGCTGACGGCCGATGATATGCTCGATTTGAGCAATGGGTTCATTGGCGGACGAGGGCAATTCTTCGAGGCTTTTCAGCACCGCCAGCGGTGTCTTCAGGTTATGGGCCAGATCGCCCAGACTGTTGTGATAGCGCTGCCGCTGATGCTGTTCAGAATCCAGCAGATGATTCAGGCTGTCTTTGAGTTTTTCCAGTTCAGGCGGATAATGGCCGCTGAGCCTGCCTTGGCTGCCTTGTTGCACTTCGGCTACCTGGGTTTCCAACTTGCCGATGGGCTTGAGGGCGCCATTGAGACTTAAAATCAACAAGGCAATCAACAGCAAAGCGATTATGCCCAGCCAATACCACAGGGTGTAGCGAAAATCCTGTACTTCTCGATTGAAGATCTCGGCACTTTCCAGCACATGGAAGCTGACCGGAAACATCAGGCCTTTATCTTCAAACTGTGCGGTATAACTGAACACAAAATAGGGTTTGCTGTTGATCCGGACCCTATCGAAATGTTCCTCTCCCACCGCGGGCAGCGCTAAACCCGGTGGTTGCCAGTGTAAAGCGGAAACCGATTGCCAAAGTGGCAGCAAATGCATGCTGATGAAGGCATAGGTACCGGATTCCGGAATGTTCAAGCGGTCATTAAACAACTGTTCCGGCATATGAATTTCGCCGTTTTTGACTTCGAACTCCGAAATCAGGCCAAGGTTTTGCAAGCGCAGTTGCGCTTTCATTGAATGGCTTAGGCTGTTGGTAAAGGCCTGTTCCAGAATCAATGCCGTTAGTGGCACAAAGACCACCAGTACTAATAAGGCGGCAGCAAAACTGCGACGTTTTAATGACCAGTGTTGCACGCGTATCAGAGCTGCCGGTTGATGCGATAGCCGCGGCCACGCAAGGTTTCTATGGGCTTTATGCTTCCGTCAGGATCGAGCTTCTTGCGCAAGCGCCCGATGAAGACCTCAATCACATTGCTGTCCAAATCGAAATCCTGATCATAAATATGTTCAGTGAGCTCGGTCTTGGAGATGATCTTGCTGGGATTCATCAGCATGTATTCCAGCACCTTGTATTCGTACGCCGTCAGATCCACAGGCGCTCCGGCAATACGCACCTCTTCGGTCAGGGTGTCGAGGCAAATGGGGCCCAATTCAATGGTGGGGTTGGGTTGACCAGCAGCTCGGCGGATCAGGGCTTTGACCCGGGCCAGCAGTTCTTCGTTATGAAAAGGTTTGGTCAGGTAGTCATCGGCACCGGCCTCCAGGCCTTCAACCTTTTCCTGCCAGCGATCGCGGGCAGTCAAAATCAAAATTGGGCTGACAATCTTATTGCGCCTGACTTCTTTTATCAGGGCCAGACCGTCCATCACCGGTAAACCAATATCAATAATGGCCAAATCGTAGGGGTATTCCTTAAACAAAAACAGGGCCTTTTGGCCGTCGTCGGCGAGATCCACGCTGTAACCGTTTTGCTGCATTAATGCATCTAATTGGGTCAATAAACGGCTGTCGTCTTCAACAATCAATATGCGCACACCGAGACTCCTTTTATTTTATATGACCGACAAACTGTGCAGAGAAATGCGTTATCCCTGCTTGGGCTTGCTTACTTTGCCGGATTTTTTATCTACATCCACCGTCACCACGCGGCCGGTTTTTTGCAGTACCTTTACCCGATATTTATCCCTGGCGTCGTCCACTTTCAACACCCGGCCATCTACTTGCTGCGCAGCGCGTTGGGCAGCCTCGCCCATGTCTACCTGATCGCGCTCCTGGGCGTGAAGGGGCAGGGCGAACAGCCACAACACCAGTAACCCTTTGACGGCATTTTGCCTCATGTATGTCTCCCCAGTCTGAATGACAGAGACAAGTCTATCCAAAAGGGCCTTCTCAATAAATCACCGGTGACACATTGACCCTGACTTTTATCTTGTCGCCAGGATGGCGTTTTAAAAAGGTGTAGAAACGTTCGCCTTTAAAACGATATCCAACATGATATCCCTTGAGTACCTGTTGATAGGACACCGTTTGTGGACGGGATTCACACACTTCTCGCGTACCATAGCCGCTGGAGGTTTTTCCAATATCATGACCAATGGCCCCACCTAATGCTGCACCGGCTACCATACCCACTTTCTTGTTGGTTTTGTTATGACCCACGGCGTTACCTATTGCGCCACCAATAATGGCACCAAGAATGGTCGGGGTTGCCGATTGATGCTGCTCATAGGTGACTTGAGTATAGGGTTTGCTGTAGCACACTGTGTTGGGTGAACCCTGTATCTGCACGGTCTCATAGACCGCCTCAACAGATTCAACTTTGGCATAGTCATAGTAGGCATTGCCGTCAGCTAAGCTGGCGGCACTGAATAACGCGGTGGCAACAATGATGGCTTTCATTCGACGCTCCTGAACTTCCTGCCGTGACTTCTGGCGGCTAATGAGATCAGATTAGGCGAGCGTTAATGAATTATTCCTGAACTTAACTTAACAAAGGATTAGGGCATTCAGCGTGAACACTAAAGCGCTTATTGAAGGTGTAGATATGCACGGACAGAGACAATCCCTGCATTTCCTGCCACAGCAGCTTTTCCTGTGCCGAAGGACAGATGGCCTGGCGCAGGTAGTTCTCCTGATATTCCTGTGACATATCCAGTTTGGAAGGAACCTGGAAGTAAGCGTTGATACCGCCGTTGACAGCCTGGGCCCCCCTGTAGCGCCATTCACCCATGATAAAATCTTTCTTGAAACTGCGGTTAACCATGGCTAGGGTATTTTCGCTAACATCTTGATTGTTCTTTATTTGAAGATCCGATGCCGAGGCACGACTACTCTGCATACAGCCCATTTGTGTGGCGGCAAGGGCAAGGGTGGCCAAACCGAAAGCGATGTTACGAAGATAATGTGATGTTATGGAAGTCATACTGAGTACCTCTTTTCTCTCCCCTAATGTATCGGCAAGGTCAAAAAATCCTTTAAGCCGGGAAGAAAATGCGGAGATCCCTTGTCAGAGAAGAGTGAGCGTTGGCTGGAAAATTGAGATGAGTTCGAAGATAAACAAACTGCTGAGCTTTTTGATGATGGCCAAGGTTAAGTTGGTGTCTCACCTGTTTTACCGGGGGCGTCCTAACTGGATGAGCGAAGAGAAAGAAGAAGCGCTCAAAGATGTGCGTCTCTTGGTGTTTCTTAATCATACCAGTCTGTTCGAACCCTTATTTATCCGCTTTGCCCCTTGGAATTTTGTCTGGGATATTGCTCACAAAGTGGTGGTGCCCGGTGCCGATGTGACGTTGAAAAGACCCATGGCAGGCAAAGTGCTGAAAACCCTGTTGCCAGGATGCATTCCCATTACCCGCAAACCCGATGAATCCTGGCAGCATTTTTTAAGTCATGTGAGTCATGATGTGATCACCGCTATTTTGCCTGAAGGGCGGATGATGCGCCGTGATGGCCTCGATAAGCACGGCAAGCCAATGACGGTAAGAGGTGGTGTGGCTGAGATTCTGCAGCGCCTCAAGCATGGCAAAATGTTGTTCGTCTACAGTGGCGGTTTGCATCATGTCCAAGCGCCAGGAGAGCGCTTGCCGCGTTTGTTTAAAACCTTAAAGGCCAATCTGGAAATCGTGGAAATTGCGCAGTACAAAGCCTATCTGCATAACCTTGCAGGTGAAAGTTTTAAAGATAAGGTGGTTGCTGATATGAACCGGCGCTTGAAAGAATGTGTGCCAAGCACCGTTTATCCCAACAACACCCTTGTTCACCACAAATAGCTTCTGCTACCTGACAGGCCTTATTATCCTGCTAAAAAATATCAAAGAGATTTTCAGCGTGCGTAACCTTTCTCCTATTTTGTTATTCATCTGCCTGACTTGTGGCGTCGCGGCAGAAGCGGAACATCCGTCGAAGGCGCCTGCCGAAGCGATGAATAAACTCAGTTCACTATCGGGCGATTGGCAATTGCAGGTAAAAGCCAGTTTCGATGATGGTAAAACCTGGCAACAGTCAGAGCCGGTGTCAGTGCAACTGGTGTTTAAACAAAGGGGGTTAATGCTTGAAGAAATTCCACTGCAGATCGTCGAGCAAGGTTTCAATATGCATACGCTGATTACCTATGATCAATACCGTCAGGTCTACCGCAAGGCTGCAATTGATGATGTCTGGGGGATCATGGATCTGTACGAGGGGCAGTGGCAAGAGGACAAATTGGTGTTTACCAATTTAAAGGCAGGAACCCTGTTTCCGGTCGGCGAAGATACCTGGCGTGGCTTTCGTCTGACCATGCAGGTGTCACCGGATTCGCGTACCACCTGGATAGACAAAACTGATGATATGGGTAAAAGCTGGCAGCCGGCTTTCATTCTGGAATATAAGAAAAAGGCTAGTTAAGCCAAACTAGCCTTAACCTTCGGCCAGGTTTAGACATCCACTTTTCCGCGCAGTTGTTTTTTCTGGCCCGCCTTCTTTTTACTGTCCATCCTGCGTTTTTGAGATGCCTTGGTGGGTTTGGTGGCGCGTCTGACTTTCTGCACTTTGGCCACCGACTGGATCAGTTCTGTCAGACGTAGCAGGGCGTCTGCCTTGTTTTGTTCCTGGGTGCGATAGCTTTGCGCTTTTATAACGACAATGCCGTCGTTGGTAATACGGCTGTCGGAAAGCGACAACAAGCGCTCTTTATAAAAGTCCGGCAGGCTGGAAGCGCGGATATCGAAGCGCAGGTGGATGGCGCTGGACACTTTGTTGACGTTTTGACCACCACTGCCTTGGGCGCGAATGGCCGATAATTCAATCTCTTCATCGGCCAGCTCTACAGTGCGGGAGATCTCCAGCACTAGGGCAGCACCTTCTTAAAGGGTTTTACCGTGCTATTGGCATAAACCCCGGCGGCGACATAGGGATCGGCATTGGCCCAAGCCTGCGCCTCTTCCAGGCTGGCAAATTCGGCAATTACCAAAGAGCCGGTAAAACCTGCTTCGCCAGGATCCTCGGCATCAATAGCGGGCAAGGGGCCGGCGGCGAAAAGCCGTCCTTGCTCTTTTAGCTGCTGTAATCGTTCGATATGGGCCGGGCGGGCCTGCTTACGCAGAGGCAGGCTATTGTCGACGTCTTGTGAGTAGATCATGTACCACATGGAGGCTATCCATTTTGTCAGGCAAATCGGCAATTTAGCATAAAGTGTATGCTGGTCTGAAGAGCCTATTCCTGTGGTTGCAGTGATTGACGCTTTACTAAATGGGGCTTAAACAGGGTTTGTATGGTGCTGGTAGTGGTTTTGTAGGTATTTTTCAGGATCAGCCTTGCCGCCATCTGTCCCATATCGCCAACCGGATAATCAATGGTGGTCAGGCGCGGGAATAAATATTGGGTAAAAGACACGTTGTCGAAACCCACTACTGACACATCGTTGGGGATATCCAGGCCATTGTCGCGAATTGCATTCATGGCACCGGCGGCCATTTCATCGTTGGCGCAGCACAGCGCAGTAAATTCATGGCCACTTAACAGCAGCTCCCGCGCACCTTTGTAGCCGCTGGCTTCCTGAAAATTACCTTCAAATATCAGCGCTGGATCCAATTCAACGCCTTTTTCCTCGAGGGCTTGCTTAAAACCTGCAAAACGCTCCTTTGCGTCATCTTTCCAGCTGGGACCAGCAAGATAAGCAATCTTCTGATGACCCGCTTCCAAAATGGCTTGACCCATTTGATAACCACCCAAGTGGTTATCCAAGGTGACACACTGCTCTGCTATGGCATCAATTTGTCGGTTAATCAGGACAAAAGAGATGTCCTTTTCTTTGAGGGCCAATAAATACTCATCGCTGAGTTTTTCCACATGCAAAATCAGCGCATCACAGTTTCTGCTCAGCAAAAACTCGATGCCTGCCTTTTCACTTTTTTCTTCACTGTGTCCGGCGGTGATAATGCAGTGTTTTCCTGCCCTACGAAGCTCTGATTCAATGGAAGCCATCATAGTGCCGTAAAAGGGACCATGTAACTCAGACACCAACAAGCCAACACTGTTGGTACAGTTTGAAGCCAGGGATTGGGCCACTGAGCTCGGCCGGTAATCAAGAGTTGCCATGGCTTCCAGCACTTTTTGCTTGGTGCTTTCACGCACATTGGCATTGCCATTCATTACCCTGGAAACCGTGGCCAGAGATACGCCGGCTAGTGCTGAAACTTCATAAATCGTCGCCATTTTAACCCTTCTGCAAAATATTGGCCGCCGAAAGGCTATCACAGTTGGCTGGTGTGTTAAGTGACTTGAGGGAAAGTCGCTGCTGAATTTCTGCCAAACGCTGATTATTTAACCGGTAACGGCCCATGATAATGGCCACCAGAATAAAGAACATGGCCGGGAACAGGGTGAAAGATAAGCGAATCCCATCAAGACTTGTTGCCGATTGTGCCTGTCCTGCCTCATAGCCGTAGTAGGCCAGCAGCCAACCGCCCATGGCACCACCCAACGCCAGGCCAAGCTTGATAAAAAATACAATGGAAGAGTAGAGCATTCCGGTAATACGGATACCGGTTTTGTCATGTCCATAATCCACCACATCGGCCATTTTTGCCCACAGAAGCGGTGTGGCCATCTGCATAAATACGCACCACAGCGCGTACAAAACAAAGGCTAACTCTAACTGCTGTGGCGCGATAAAAAAGGCCAATATACATAACGACGCGGAGATTAATTGCAGGCCAATGTAGGCTTTGACTTTACAGACACGCTTGGCAACACCCTGCGCCAATGCACAGCCGACAATATTGCCGATCATTCCCAAGGTCACAAAGGCAGTGATCAAATCTTCGCGGCCAAGATAATATTTCACATAGTAAATGGCGAGAGTGGTTTTAAGCACCATTCCCACCAGTAAAAAGAAGGCTGCAGCACAGAGCACACGCCATTGATCGTTATGCCAAAGATGGCCCAGGTCCTCTTTGATACTGGATTGTTGCGAAGCCGGTGGAAAAACCCGCTCTTTGGTCCCTGCGAAACACAGTAAAAATAAAACGACGCCAAGAGCACTCATCAGCACGATAGTTAATTGGTATCCCTTGGCCTGATCACCGCCCCCCAGCCAATTCACCAGTGGTAGGGTACCGGCTGTAACAATTAACCCGCCAAGCATGCCAAACACAAAACGATAGGATTGTACTGATACCCGCTCTGTGGGATCGGCCGTTAACACACCACCGAGGGCGGAATAGGGAATGTTGATGGCGGTGTAGGCCAGCATCAGCAAACCATAGGTGGCAAAGGCATATATGGCCTTGCCTGTAGGCGGCAGATCCGGTGTGGTGAAGGCCAATACAGTGCACACTGCGAAGGGCACTGCCAGCCACAGAATATAGGGTCTGAATTTGCCATGGCGGCTTTGGGTACGGTCTGTCAACGCGCCCATCATGGGGTCGGTAACGGCATCAAAAACGCGGACGGACAGAAACAGAATGCCGACCAGGGCAGGGGAGAGGCCGAAAATGTCAGTGTAGAAATAAGACAAAAACAGCATGACCGTCTGAAAGACCAGATTGCTGGCAGTATCGCCCAGGCCATAGGCCACTTTTTCTTTAATGCTTAACATGTTGTTCGCGCCTGCTGACGACTCTTTAACATCTTGCCATAGGCTAGCCCACTGTCCTTAACAATACGTTCTTGAGTGAGGTAATTGACATAAACCAAACCAAAGCGCTTCAGATAGCCTTCGGCCCACTCAAAATTATCCAGCAGACTCCAGGCAAAATAGCCTTGGACATTCACACCCTGCAAACAGGCATCGTGCACAGCCAATAAATGAGATTGGTAATAAGCGAGGCGATCCGCATCATTCACCCTGCCATCGACAAGCTTGTCATCCATGGCGGCACCATTTTCGGTGATATAAAGTGGCGGCAAACTGTAGCGTTGATGCATGGAAAGTAAGAGTTCGGTGAGGCCCTGAGGATAAATTTCCCAGCCCATTTGCGTCAATGGTAATGGCTTTTCTTCCACTCGGACAAATTCTTCCCCCGGTGATGCCCGATAGGTCTCCCGGGTGTAATAGTTGATACCAAGAAAGTCCAGTGGTTCAGCAATAATGGCCATATCTTCCGGCTCGATATCCGGACGCTCATTGCTGGGCAAACTATCGATCAACTTCGGATAGCACCCTTCCATTAACGGTTGGATATACCACTGATTAAAATGGTCATCCGCCAGTCTTGCCGCTTTTTTATCAGACTCACTATCCGTCGCGCTATGACAGGGACTGAAGTTAAGTACGATGCCGTTAAGGCTGTTGGGACAGTTTTTGCGCAGTATTTGCATGGCCATGCCATGGGCAAGAAGGAGGTGGTGGGCCGCTTTTTTGCCCTGGTTCTTGCCGGTTTTACCCGGTGCATGAATGCCGATTTCATAGCCCAGGTAGGCACTGCAAAAAGGTTCATTCAGGGTGGCATAAGAATGTACATCGGGTCCCAGCGCCCGGGTGATTGCGTCAACATAGTGAGCAAAGGCATAAGCCGTTTCACGATTTAACCAACCACCTTGATCTTCTAGATACTGAGGTAGATCCCAGTGATAAAGGGTGACAAAGGCTTTGATATTGCGCCTTTTCAACCCAGCCAACAGGCCAAGATAAAAGTCCACCCCTTCTTGTACAAGCTGTCCTTTGGGATTCATCACTCTGGGCCAGGAGATAGAGAAGCGGTATGCGTCGACGCCCATCTCGGTGAGGATATCCAGATCCTGTTCGAAGCGGTGATAGTGATCACAAGCCACTTTTCCATCTGAGCCATCACGGATTTTACCGGGGGTAGCGCAAAAGGTATCCCAAATGCAGGGAAAACGCTTATCTGCCGCCCCTTCGATTTGAAAAGAAGCCGTGGCCGCCCCGAAGATAAAATTATCTGCCAATAACGGGGAGTTTGTTGGCAACTGAATTTGTGTGCTGCTAAGTGCCGATTTAGCGGCGCTGCTCGCGTCTTCAGAATAGGGCATCGGCTTCCTTGTATTAATGAAATGTAAGCGCTTTCATTTATGTTATAACTTTGTTAAGCTTGGGTCAATAACATGGGAGGGCTGGCTGCAGTAAGCCCGCTTAACATCGGAGATATCATGCAAACCAGTACCTTAGAACACAGTCAGTCTCAATCTTCAAATGGGGCAGGAAGGCAATTTTCCCTGGTTGCCCTGACTAGTCTGTTTTTTATGTGGGGATTTATCACCGCCCTGAATGACATATTGATCCCGCATTTAAAAAGCACCTTTTCATTAAGTTACACCCAAGCCATGCTGGTGCAATTTTGCTTTTTTGGTGCCTATTTCCTGATATCGGTGCCCGCCGGACGTTTGGTTAAATCTATCGGTTACCAAAGCGGCATCGGGGCTGGGTTACTGACGGCGTCCTTGGGCTGTCTGCTGTTTATCCCATCAGCTCTGATGGGACAGTATTGGATGTTTCTGGCGGCCTTATTTGTTTTGGCAAGTGGTATAACCATACTGCAGGTTGCGGCCAATCCACTGGTCACCTTGCTTGGGGAACCTGCTACTGCGCCAAGACGCTTAACCTTAACCCAGGCTTTTAACTCTTTGGGTACTACCGTTGCACCCATTGTTGGCGGTTTTCTGCTGTTTTCTTTGGTTACAGAAAGCAGTGAGAGTAACCCGGCTCATCAGGTGATCATGCCCTATTTTGGCCTGGCGATGATTCTACTGGTGCTGGCATTAGTGTTTTGGAAAGTAACGCTGCATGGAGTGCCTAAACATGCTAAAGGTGGAGTGGTGCTGGATGCGGATCCCCGCGGGTTGTCTTCTCATCGTCACCTGATGCTTGGTGTAATCGCTATCTTTTTATACGTAGGTGCTGAGGTATCCATCGGCAGCTTCCTTGTTAACTTCCTGGGCGAAGCCCATATCAGCGGTATGACTGAAGCCCAAGCGGCCAACTATATTGCTTACTATTGGGGGGGCGCCATGGTCGGACGCTTTGCCGGTGTGGTGCTGATGGGGCGTTTCCAACCGAGATTCCTTTTGGCCTTCTTTAGTCTGATGGCCGTGGTATTGATCTTCACGGCGGTAATGAGCACTGGCATCACGTCTATGTGGGCGATCCTGGCGGTGGGATTGTTCAACTCCATTATGTTCCCGACCATCTTCAGTCTGGCCATAAAAGATCTCGGTCATCACACCAGTGGTGGCTCTGGCCTGTTGTGTCTGGCCATTGTCGGTGGCGCGATTGTTCCTGTATTGCAGGGCATGCTGGCAGATAGTATTGGCCTGCAATGGTCATTCTTGCTGCCAATGCTCTGCTACTTCTATATCGCGTTTTATGGCCTGTCGGGTGCAGTGCCTAAATCCACCAATAAAGCAGAGGCATAACTCAGGCAACACGGAGAATGATCATGAACAAAAATAAGATATCTCTATTGCTCGCCACGCTGCTGCTAAGCGCCTGTCAGCCTGGACAACAAGCCGATAATAAGTCTGTAGCGGCAGCGCCAGAAGGCGCCAGTGCCAGCGTGCCTGACTATTGGCCAAAGTTGGATATTGCCATTAAGCCAGATGCAGCTGTGGAAGCACGGGTAAAAGACCTCCTCGCCAAGATGACGTTGGAGCAAAAGGTGGCGCAGGTGATCCAACCGGAAATCCGCGATATCACTGTTGAAGATATGCGCCGCTATGGCTTCGGCTCTTATTTAAATGGCGGCGGGGCATTTCCCAACAACGATAAGCACGCCACCGTTGATGATTGGGTTTCCTTGGCTGAATCTCTTTATCAGGCTTCTATGGACGATTCCCTTGATGGTATTGCTATTCCTACCATGTGGGGTACTGATGCCGTCCACGGCCATAATAACGTAATTGGCGCCACGCTCTTTCCTCACAATATCGGTTTGGGTGCCATGCGTAATGCGGATTTGTTGGAGCAAATCGCTGCCGCCACCGCCAAAGAAGTTCGCGCCACCGGCATAGATTGGATTTTTGCACCTACCGTTGCCGTAGCACGGGACGATCGTTGGGGCCGCACTTATGAAAGCTACTCAGAAGATCCTGCCTTGGTCAAAGAGTATGCGGAGGCCATTGTGCGTGGTTTGCAGGGCAGGCCTGGCAAGAATCTGTTTGCAGAAGATAAGGTTATCTCCACCGTTAAACACTTTGTCGGTGACGGGGGGACCGAAGGGGGCGACGATCAGGGCAATAATCTCGCCAGCGAGAAGGATCTCTTTGCAATACATGCTCAGGGTTATGTCAGTGGTTTATCGGCAGGCTCTCAGTCGGTGATGGCGTCTTTCAACAGTTGGCAGGGTGACAAAATTCATGGCAACCGCTACCTGCTGACAGAGGTCTTGAAAGAGCGCATGGGCTTCGATGGCTTTGTGGTGGGTGACTGGAATGGCCATGGTCAGGTGGCAGGTTGTAGCAACAGCAGTTGTCCGCAAGCCATGAATGCCGGTTTGGATATCTATATGGTGCCCACCGATGCCTGGAAACCGCTTATGGAAAACATTATTGCCCAGGTGCAATCGGGCGAAATTCCACAAGCGCGCCTGGATGATGCGGTGACCAGGATCCTACGGGTAAAAATCCGCGCCGGTTTGTTTGAGCAAGCCTCTCCGGCTAATCGTGCGCTGTCTGCGGATAAATCCCTGATTGGCGCTCAGGCCCATCGTGATATTGCTCGACAGGCCGTGCGTGAGTCGTTGGTGTTATTGAAAAACAGCGAGCAACTTCTGCCGCTTAACCCTGCCCAACATATTTTGGTGGCCGGCGATGGGGCCGACAATATAGGTAAGCAATCCGGCGGTTGGAGCATCACCTGGCAGGGCACCGGTAATGAAAACGCCGATTTCCCCGGCGGTACTTCTATATATCAGGGTATTCGTGATGCAGTGCAAGGCGCCGGTGGTTCGGTGGAGTTGGCTGTAGATGGCCAGTACCAGCAAAAGCCTCAGGTAGCCATTGTGGTCTTTGGTGAAGAACCATACGCAGAAGGCAATGGTGACCTAGCTAATCTCGAATACCAACGTGGAAATAAGCAAGACCTTGCACTACTTAAAAAACTTAAAGCCGATGGCATTAAAGTGGTATCGGTCTTTCTAAGTGGCCGCCCCCTGTGGGTTAATCCTGAGATTAACGCGTCTGACGCTTTTGTGGCTGCCTGGTTACCGGGTAGCGAAGGGCAGGGTGTTGCCGATGTGATCATCGCCGATAAGGAGGGTAAAGCTCGCCACGACTTTAAGGGCAAGTTATCCTTCTCTTGGCCGGCTACGCCTGATCAAGCCACTGTGAACATGGGCGATGCAGGACTGACGCCCTTGTTAGCCTATGGATTTGGTCTCAACTACGGCGAAACGGGGCCGCTTGATAGCCTGTTACCTGAGGATGTACAACCCTCTCATGCAGGCCTCGAGAATCTCGATATTCTGATGGGTAATGTTAAAGCGCCTTTAATGCTGCAAATTGGCACTGTAGGTGATATGGCAGCAGTGACCAGCAGTGTACAGCAGCAGGGAGCAGTCAGTCTGCGTACCATGGACAGAGTGGTGCAGGAAGATGCCAGAAGCATTAGCTTTGATGGCAGCGATACTGCCAGTATCGCCATTGGCGCGCCCTTCCCACAAGATTTACGTGCTTATCCAGAAGCCGGTGGTGCCCTGCAGTTCGACCTGCGCATTGTGCAGTCTGCCGAGAAAGCCCTTGAAGTCAGGCTTGAATGTGGAGATAACTGTGAATCCCGCCTGCCATTGCAATTAAGCGAGAACCAGGATTGGCAAACCCAGACCTTGCCTTTGCATTGCTTCAAAAATATGGATTTTGCCAAGGTATTCAGTCCCTTTGCTTTGCAAAGTAGGGGGGCATGGCAGTTTGACCTTAGCAATGTGCAGTGGCTAAGCACTGTTGACTCTGCGTTGGCCTGCCCTAAGCAAGCGCCATAAACTTTTTTACTTGTTGCTCTGTGTCTGAGCACTTCCTTGGGGATGGCATTGCCATCCCTTTTTTTATGTCCATGGATGGACGGTATGCCGAAACTGTCTGGAACGTTGTTTCGGCGATGTCCATGGATGGACGGTATGCCGAAACTGTCTGGAACGTTGTTTATTCACCACATCCCTGTGGCTCACTTGCTGCGCAAGCCAGCTAACGCTGTTGCTGGTTGCTCCAGGCAACCGGGCTCGGCGATGTCCATGGATGGACGGATGATAGAGATTTCATCGGCTAATATCCTGGATTTAACGAATCGAAGTTGTGCAAAGGAGCATTCTCACTACAGTAAATCAGTCAATAGATACCAAGGAGATAACAAATAGTGAAAGCAATCTGGATATTGTCAGCCTGCCTGTTCAGTGCCTTTACTTCGGCAGCCCCATCCTCTGTGGAACAAGAGATCAACAATCAGGTTTGGAAGCCGTTTAAGGCCGCTTATGAAGCGGGCGATGCAGAAAAATTTAATGATCTGCACACCCAGGATGTGCTCAGAAGCTGGCCAGGAAAAATCCTTCAAGGCGACGAATACCTGGAAACTAATCGCAGAATTTTTGCCAATCCCAACAAGCCCAAGGTAAACATTGATTTTTTCTTTGAGAGTCGCACTCAATCAGAGGATGTAGCTTACGAAGTGGGGTTCTATCGCACTTTATTTCAACGCCCTAATCAAGAAGATAAAGTGCGATTCGGACAATTCCATGTGGTGTTGAAAAAGCAGGATGGGAAATGGCGTATCAGTCAGGATCGTGACACAGATAGCATCCTTGGTGAGAAAATCAGTGACAAGCATCTTCAGGGGCTGACTAAGCTGGAATAACCTCAAAGAGTATTACTCGGCCTTTGAAGAGAGATATGACTTTTGTCGACAATATGACGGTTTTGGTTTGACTGGAGAATGAAAGCTCACTATATTGTCGACAAAGTTTGTTTGAACGCGGTGTCCACTGTCCATGCTTTTTGCCGAGCAAGCCGTTACTTCCTCAGATAAAACCTTCTTCCAGCTGAGAAAAGCCATAGTGGAAGGTGAGATTGCTCCTGGCACTAAGCTGAGTGAAACCGAGTTGTCGACAAAGTATGGGGTTAGCCGGGCGGTTATCCGTGAGGCTATCAACCGTCTGGAAACCTGCCATCTGGTGGAGCGTAAAGCCAATATCGGTGCCCGGGTGGTGTCATTGAGTCCGGCCGGATTGATTGAGCTTTATCAGGTCCGTGAAGCCCTGGAAGGCATGGCAGCTCGCTTGGCCGCCAAGCATATGTCTGATGCCGAGATTAGCGATCTGCGAGCACTCCTCAATCAGCATTTTGAGAAAGTGCAGGACGGTCAGTCCTACTACCAGGAAGCCGGCGACCTGGATTTTCATTACCGCATTATTCAGGGCAGTAAAAACCAGCATTTAATTGCGATGTTGATTAACGGCCTATACCACTTAGTGCGCATGTACCGGGTACAGTTAGGTATGGCGGGGCCAAGAGTCACCACTGCCTTCGATGAACACCGACAAATCGTTAATGCTATCGCTAACCGCGATGGCGAACTGGCGGAGATGCTAATGCGCCGCCATATTCTTTACTCCAAAAACAATATCGAACATAAACTCCTTTCACTTTCCAAAGAGCGAGACAAAGCATGAGTGCAGGAAAGAAATTCCGTCAGGCCCTGGCCGACAATAAGCCCCTACAAATCGTCGGCACCATCAATGCCTATGCGGCGATGATGGCCAAGCAAATTGGCCATCAGGCCATTTACCTCTCCGGTGGTGGTGTGGCCAACGCCTCTTACGGCCTGCCGGATCTGGGTATGACGTCCTTAAACGACGTGCTGGTGGATGTGCAGCGTATTACTGCCGCCTGCGATCTGCCGCTGATGGTGGATATCGATACCGGCTGGGGCGGTGCCTTTAATATCGCTAAGACCATTCGTGATATGCAAAAAGCCGGTGCTGCTGCGGTGCATATTGAAGATCAGGTCGCGCAAAAGCGCTGCGGTCATCGGCCGAACAAGGAAATTGTCTCTGTTGAGGAGATGGTGGACAGGATCAAGGCCGCGGTAGATGCCCGCACCGACCCGGACTTTTTTATCATGGCCCGTACCGATGCTTTTGCTCAGGAAGGCCTGGAAAAAGCCATTGAGCGCGCCAAGGCCTATGTGGCTGCCGGTGCCGATGGCATCTTCGCCGAGGCAGTTAAAACCGAAGCGCATTATCGTGCCTTTGCCGAGGCGTTGAATGTGCCCATCCTGGCCAATATCACCGAATTCGGTCAAACCGAACTTTGGAACAAAGAACAGCTGGGCAGCTGGGGCGTGGATATGGTGCTTTATCCGCTATCGGCCTTCAGGGCCATGAACAAGGCGGCGGAAAATGTCTATCGCCATATCCTTGCCGACGGCGACCAAAAGGCCGTGGTGGATACCATGCAAACCCGTATGGAGCTTTACGATTATCTGGGTTACCACGACTACGAGAAAAAATTGGACGAACTCTTTGCCCAGGGCAAGAACAAGTAAATGAATTGAACCACAGAGTCGCAGAGGGCATGGAGAATTCACCTTTAATAAATCTCTGTGATCTCCGTGTCTCTGTGGTTTGAAATTGATTTTTTGAAAGAAAAAGTTCGATTCGGTATTCGATGCCGGAACATAAAGATTAGATAGATAACGCCACAGAGCGAGCCCTACAATTTCAGTAACCTCTGTGTCTCTGTGGTGAATATTTTGAATAACAGGAGAACATCTAATGGCACAAGGTAAAGTATTAAGCGGCGCCGGCCTGCGCGGCCAGGTCGCAGGTAAAACGGCTCTTTCTACCGTAGGTAAATCCGGCTCCGGCCTGACTTATCGCGGTTACGATATCAAAGACTTGGCCGCCCACTGCCAGTTTGAGGAAGTGGCTTATTTGATCCTTAAGGGTGAACTGCCCAATCAGGCGCAACTGGACGCTTATAAAGCCAAGCTGAAGGCGATGCGTGGTTTACCTCAGGCCCTTAAAGATGTGCTCGAGCGTATTCCCGCTGACGCTCATCCCATGGATGTACTGCGTACCGGCTGCTCCATGCTGGGTAACCTGGAAATGGAAAAAAGCTTTGACGAGCAGCAGGATGTGACCGATCGCATGCTGGCCTGTTTCCCCAGTATTATCTGTTACTGGTATCGCTTCAGCCACGACGGCGTGCGTATTGATGTAGAAACCAGCGATGACTCCATCGGTGCGCATTTCCTGCATATGCTGCACGGCAAAGCGCCAAACGCACTGCACGAGCAGGTGATGCATGTTTCTCTTATCCTCTACGCAGAACATGAGTTTAACGCCTCAACTTTTACCGCCCGTGTTTGCGCCTCTACGTTGTCCGATATGCATTCCTGCGTCACCGGCGCCATCGGCTCGTTGCGTGGTCCCCTGCATGGCGGTGCCAACGAAGCGGCCATGGAGATGATCGAAGGCTTCACCAGTCCAGAGCATGCCGAAGAGGAGATGATGGGTAAGCTGGCCCGAAAAGAAAAAATCATGGGCTTTGGCCATGCCATCTATTCTGAATCCGACCCACGCAATGAAATCATAAAACAATGGGCCGCCAAACTGGCCGACGATGTGGGTGACACCGTGCTTTATCCCGTATCGGTACGCTGTGAAGAGGTGATGTGGCGCGAGAAGAAGCTGTTCTGTAACGCCGATTTCTTCCATGCCTCGGCTTATCACTTTATGGGCATTCCCACCAAGCTGTTTACGCCGATTTTTGTGATGTCCCGTCTAACAGGCTGGGCCGCCCATGTGATGGAACAGCGCGCCGACAACCGTATTATCCGCCCAAGCGCCGAATACACCGGCGAAGCGCCGCGCTCCGTACCGGCCATGGATAAACGTTAATTTTTTTACTAACCACAGAGGCACAGAGAACACAGAGTATTCAGATTTCAAAATCTCTGTGACCTCCGTGTCTCTGTGGTGAATTTCTCCAATCACGGAGTCAAAAATGAACACAGAATTTAGAAAAAAACTGCCGGGATCGGATCTCGATTATTTCGACACCCGTGCGGCGGTAGAAGCCATTGCCCCCGGTGCCTATGACAGGCTGCCTTATACCTCCAAGGTCCATGCAGAAAACCTGGTGCGCCGGGCAGAGCCTGAAAAACTCAATGATTACCTACGCCAGTTGATAGAGCGTAAACGGGATCTGGATTTCCCCTGGTTTCCGGCCCGTGTGGTGTGCCACGATATTCTTGGTCAGACAGCCTTGGTGGATTTGGCCGGCCTGCGTGACGCCATCGCCGAAAAAGGTGGCGATCCGGCTAAGGTTAATCCCGTGGTGCCCACACAGTTGATTGTGGATCACAGCTTGGCGGTGGAGCACGCCGGGTTTGAAAAAGACGCCTTTGAGAAAAACCGTGTGGTGGAAGAGCGTCGCAACGAAGACAGATTCCACTTTATCAACTGGACCAAGACCGCCTTTAAAAACGTCGATGTGATCCCTCCCGGTAACGGCATTATGCACCAGATTAACCTTGAGAAGATGTCGCCGGTTATCTTCACCAAAGACGGCGTGGCCTTCCCCGATACCTTAGTCGGTACCGACAGCCATACCCCTCATGTGGATGCCCTTGGTGTTATTGCCGTGGGTGTGGGCGGTTTGGAAGCGGAAAGTGTGATGTTGGGACGCGCCTGCTGGATGCGCCTGCCCGATATTGTCGGCGTGGAGCTGACCGGCAAGCCAAAACCCGGCATTACCGCCACCGATATCGTACTGGCGATTACCGAGTTTTTACGTAAAGAGCGGGTCGTGGGGGCTTATCTGGAATTCTTTGGCGAAGGGGCATCGGCCCTGACCCTCGGCGATCGCGCCACTATTTCCAATATGACCCCCGAATATGGTGCCACCGCGGCCATGTTTTATATCGACCAGCAAACCCTGGACTATCTGCGCCTGACCGGCCGTGAAGAAAAGCAGGTGAAACTGGTGGAAACCTATGCCAAGCAATCCGGCCTGTGGGCCGATGGTATGGCAAACGCCCAGTATGAGCGCGTATTGCACTTTGACTTGTCATCCGTGGAGCGCACCATGGCCGGGCCGTCCAACCCTCACGCCAAGCTGCCCACTAAGGATCTGGCCAGTCGTGGCATTGCTGCTAAGTGGGAAGAAGTGCCCGGACAAATGCCGGACGGTGCTTGTATTATCGCCGCCATTACCAGCTGTACTAACACCAGTAACCCCAGAAACGTGATTGCCGCCGGCTTGCTGGCCCGTAACGCCAATGCCAAGGGACTGACCCGCAAACCCTGGGTAAAGACCTCCTTAGCCCCAGGCTCCAAAGCGGTTCAGCTCTATCTGGAAGAAGCTAAGCTGTTGACTGAGCTTGAAAAACTCGGCTTTGGCATTGTCGCTTTTGCCTGTACCACCTGTAACGGTATGAGCGGCGCACTGGATCCGAAAATCCAGCAGGAAGTGATTGAGCGTGACCTGTACGCCACCGCGGTACTTTCCGGTAACCGTAACTTTGACGGTCGTATTCACCCCTATGCCAAGCAGGCATTTTTGGCCTCTCCGCCGCTGGTGGTGGCCTATGCCATTGCCGGTACCGTGCGTTTTGATATTGAAAAAGACGCGCTGGGTTATGACGCAGACGGCCAACCGGTGACCTTAAAAGATATCTGGCCAACGGATGAAGAAATCGATGCGGTGATCAAAGAGTCGGTCAAGCCAGAGCATTTCCGTAAGGTCTACGACCCCATGTTCGATATCCAGGTCGATTACGGACAAAACATTAGCCCGCTCTATGACTGGCGGCCGCAAAGTACCTATATCCGTCGCCCGCCCTACTGGGAAGGGGCACTGGCGGCCGAGCGTACTCTAAAAGGCATGCGCCCACTGGCAGTGCTGGGGGATAATATCACCACCGATCACCTGTCGCCTTCTAACGCTATTTTGCTGGATAGCGCCGCCGGTGAATACCTGGCCAAGATGGGCCTGCCGGAGGAAGATTTTAACTCCTACGCCACTCACCGCGGCGATCATTTAACCGCCCAGCGCGCCACCTTTGCCAACCCCAAACTCTTTAACGAGATGGTGGTTGAAGACGGTAAGGTAAAACAGGGCTCATTGGCCCGGGTAGAGCCCGAAGGCAAAGTGATGCGTATGTGGGAAGCCATCGAAACCTATATGCAGCGTAAGCAGCCCCTGTGCATTATCGCCGGCGCCGATTACGGTCAGGGCTCGTCCCGTGACTGGGCCGCCAAAGGTGTGCGCCTGGCCGGTGTAGAAGCCATTGTCGCCGAAGGCTTTGAGCGTATTCACCGCACCAATCTGATAGGTATGGGCGTGTTGCCGCTTGAATTTAAGCCCGGCACTAATCGCAATACCCTGAATATCGACGGCACCGAAACCTTCGATGTGGTGGGAGAGCGTAAGCCTGGCACCACGCTGACATTGGTCATTCAACGTCAAAACGGCGAAAGCCTGGAAGTGCCGGTGACTTGCCGCTTAGATACCGCCGAAGAGGTGTCCATCTACGAGGCCGGTGGGGTGTTGCAGCGTTTTGCCCAGGATTTCCTAGAAGCGGAAAAGGCCTGATTGAACCACGGAGACACAGAGAGCACAGAGAAGCCCATTAGAAAATCTCTGTGACCTCCGTGTCTCTGTGGTAAATAAATTTGGAATAGACAATGAGCCACAAACCACAAATTCGTATACCTGCCACCTATATGCGAGGCGGTACGTCTAAAGGTGTTTTCTTCAATCTGCTGGATCTGCCAGAGGCGGCGCAGGTGCCGGGTAAGGCGCGAGACGCACTATTACTGCGCGTGATTGGCAGCCCGGATCCATATGCCAAGCATACCGATGGCATGGGCGGGGCCACCTCCAGTACCTCCAAGACGGTGATTTTAAGTAAAAGCAACAAAGCCGACCACGATGTGGATTATCTGTTTGGCCAGGTGGCCATTGATAAGCCCTTTATCGATTGGAGTGGTAACTGCGGTAATTTAACCGCCGCAGTCGGGGCTTTTGCTATTAGTAACGGCCTGGTGGATAAGGGCAAGATCCCGGAAAACGGTATTTGTACCGTGCGGATCTGGCAGGCCAATATTCAAAAAACCATTATCGCCCATGTGCCCATAACCAACGGCGACGTGCAGGAAACCGGCGATTTTGAGCTGGATGGGGTGACCTTTCCAGCCGCCGAAGTGCAAATCGAGTTCCTGGATCCGGCTGCCGATGATGAAGACGGCGGTGGTGCCATGTTCCCCACCGGCAATTTGGTGGACGAGTTGGAGGTGCCCGGATTCGGTACCCTTAAAGCCACCCTGATTAATGCGGGAATCCCGACCATTTTTGTCAATGCGGCAGATATCGGCTATACCGGCTCCGAGTTGCAGGAAGCCATTAACGGCGATGCCCAGGCGCTGGCCAAATTTGAAACCCTGCGCGCCTATGGGGCGATTAAAATGGGCTTGATCGGCAAAGTGGAAGAAGCTGCCGCCCGTGCTCATACGCCTAAGATTGCTTTTGTGGCGTCGCCCAAGGACTATCTGGCTTCCAGCGGAAAACAGGTAAAAGCGCAGGAGATCGATTTGTTGGTGCGGGCTTTATCCATGGGTAAATTGCACCATGCCATGATGGGCACGGCAGCGGTAGCTATCGGTACCGCCGCGGCCATTCCCGGTACTTTGGTGAACCTGGCTGCCGGCGGCGGTGAGCGCGAAGCGGTGGTCTTCGGTCACCCGTCAGGCACTTTGCGGGTTGGCGCAGAGGCCAAACAGGTTAATGGCGACTGGACAGTCACCAAAGCCATAATGAGCAGAAGCGCCAGGGTGCTGATGGAAGGTCAGGTACGGGTACCCGGTGATGTGATTTAGGAGCGTATTTAACGAATTAAAAGACTGCCTCGGCAGTCTTTTTTTAGTTTTCTGCATTAGAAAAAGGAAGAAGTATGCGTTGGTTATTTAACCTTTTGCTTTTAGTAGCCACCTCTAGTCTATATGCCCAAGAAGCCATCCCGGCGCTACAAGTTAAACAGATTGCCGAAGGTGTCTACCAACATATTTCCTATCAAGAGGTAAAGGGTTTTGGCCTGGTGGATGCTAACGGCCTGATCATTGTCGATGACAATAACGCCTATCTTATTGACACCCCTTGGTCTGAAAGCGTCACTGAGGAGATTGTTGATTGGATCCAGGCGCAAGGCTTTGAGCTGGTCGCCAGCCTCTCTACCCATTCCCATGAAGACAGATCCGCAGGGATCGCCTGGCTGAATGCCCGCGCTATCCCAACCTATGCATCGGCCCTTACCAATGCGCAACTCAAAGCAAAAGGTAAAGCATTGGCGACTCAGACGTTCAGCACAGAGGAGATGACTCTGGCAGACGGAAGAATCCAGGTCTTTTATCCAGGCGCCGGTCATAGCCTGGATAACATTGTGGTTTGGGTACCCGAGTCTAAGATTTTATTCGGTGGCTGCCTGGTTAAAAGTTTGGAAGCCAAAAACCTAGGCTACACAGGAGAAGCGGTGATAGAAAGCTGGCCGGGCTCGTTGGCCAGGGTGATGGACAAATACCCACAAATTCAATTAGTTGTTCCAGGTCATGGCGCATCGGGGGACCAGGCCTTGCTGCTGCATACCAAAGCGTTAGCCCAATCCGCAGCAAGACCTTAGCGAAAATATCGTCAGCTGCTGCTACAGCGATAGCGTTTTCAGCATCTTCGCAGCATTGTCAAAGTGGGGATCTTTTTCTAATGCTACCTGGTAGTAGTGAATAGCCTGCTGCTTATCGCCCAGAAGTAAAAAGCTCTCGGCCAGGCTGTCCAGGGCATTGGCTGAATCGGGATAATCCTCAACGTTATAGGCAAAAAGAGCATTTGCCTCCTTCAATTTGCCTTGTTCAATCAGAAAATAGCCTAAGTCGTTTATGTTCGTTTCTGTATCGCGGTAGCGGTTGGATAACTGCGCTTTAAACTGGCGGAATTGCGCGACAAAATCCTGATGCTGATAAGCTTTGCCGTCGAGAATCGCCAATATCTCTGCATCAAAATCCACCAGGCCGGGGAAATTTAGGGCCGCTTCCAAGACCGGGTCCTGGTTGGCTTGAAACTGCGTGAAACTCAAAGGCGCATAATACTGCGGTGCCAGATATTGACGGGAATCACGCATATTGGTCAGTTGCCAGCGGCTGGTGGACAGATACAGGGGCAATTGACTGTTGGGCAACACCAGGTTCTGACGGCTATTGGCAAAAAAGTGCACTTTGCTGCCGGTGGGCTCACCAATAAACAGGGCATGGGTATATTGTTCTAATGCCGTGCTCAGTAATTGCGCAGCAGAGAAGGTGCGCCGGCCAATCAGCACAAAGAAATGCTCTGTTTGATTAGTGGGAAGCACCGCCAGTCTTTTAACGATTTCGGCTACATAGTCGGTTTCACCGCCAGGATTAAGACGTAAGTCCAATATCAGATGGCTGATGTTCTGCTGGTGCACCAATGCGGCAACGTCGTCGATGTAGTCCAGCAGCGCCTTGTTCTTATCATCTTTGATTTGGTTAATCTGCACATACAGCTTTTTTCCGATTTGACGATGCCAGAACAATTGATTGGCATGGCGCAGATAATCAGGCTTTATGCCTTCTTTAATGGCGGCTCGCCACGCCGGGTCGTCAATAATGCCCTGTACCTGATGGGGAAATGCGTCGGTTGCCGGGAAGCTGACGCGCTCTTTACCGCGTACTGTTTGTAATTCGAAAGTGACTTGCTGGGGTTGTCCCTGACAATAATGTTGCACCGCCGCGGGAAGGGTTAAAGCTCTGGCGGCCAATAATTGCCTGGACAGGGCATTTTCGCTTGGAAAACTCTGGACCACCTTGTCCATGCATGTCTTTATTGCCATGCCTTCAACAGTTAGCACCTTGGCGCCTACATATTGTTGCTGCGATTGATGGGCATGGGTAATAAAAACGCCGTCACTGAATTGATACAGACGTATGGGTAAGCTGGCAAAGCGCATGGGCTTACCGGTGAGATCTTCAATTAATGGATGCATACCCGCGACAAATGAATGGCCGTCTTGCATCAGCGCCACGATGGCGCCTATTTCCAATAGCATTTGCTCTTGGTTGAGAGTGTCTACACGCTGAGACAGGCTGTCGATAGCGTCCTGCAGTTGTTGCGGCTTAAGATGGGTAAAAGGGGCCACATGGTTGCTTCTAATGCCTTGTTGCAATGCTTGCAAATCTTCCCGCCATTTGGCGCCCGACATTGGCTGCGAAAGGGCAGGGTGATTACAAACAAAAAGGGCCAGTAGTGCCATTGTCCATCGTGCTTTTATCATCCATTTATCCTGCTTTGCTAACACAAGGTCTGAGTATTCCCTAATTAAGGCGCTGCCAGAAAGCCTAAAATTGTAATAAGAAGTGTTGTGTTATTGGCTGTATGTTGATGCGCTTAAACAGGTACAATAGACGCATCAATTGCCCATACTTTTCTGCTGATATGAACGACGACATTAATTACAAAAACAATCCCCTGCATGGTCTTAGCCTTAAGCAACTGCTGACTGAAATCGTCGATCACTACGGCTTTGAGATCCTGTTTGCTTATTTGAATATCAACTGTTTTAAGACCAATCCCAGTATCGATTCCAGTGTCAAGTTTTTAAAGAAAACCGACTGGGCGCGAGAGAAGGTCGAAGCCTTCTATCTGTATCAATTTAAAAGCCTGCCCCGGGCCTCGGCCAGCCAGTTCGAGTTGCCCCCCAGGGATCGGGTTATTCCCGATGATCAAGTCCCAGGCGAGCCGGCAGAACTGAGTTTGGAAGATGCAGAACGTTTGCGTGAAAAGCGTGCGGCCAAAGCCGCCGCCTTTGGGCGTGGTGACAAGCCAAGGGGAAATAAATCTGCTGGGAGTTGGGCCCCAAGCCCATCACGAAACCAAGCGGCACGCTCTTCAGAAGGAGGGGATGACCCATGGGCAAAATGGAAGAAGTGAGAGGCTGAGTCCGATTAGACAGTCCAACCGCACCTGGCAAGTAGCCAGGTGTAACAGCAAAAATGCCGATGAAGTGCCTCTTTTACGCCACTATTACCTGATTCCGTCCTTGGGCCTTTGCTTGATACAGCGCCTGGTCAGCGAGCTTAAACCACTGTTGTATATCCGCGGATTTAAGCTCACAGACTCCAATACTACAGGTTAGATAATGCCCGGCCAAAGGGGTTTGCATAATAGTGCTACGTATTTTCTCGGCCAGTTTTAACGCTGAAGCGATATTGGTATTAAGGCAGATCAAGGCAAACTCTTCGCCGCCCCATCGTGCCAGAAAATCACCATCCCGGGTATGTAGTTGAATCAGTCTCACCAATTCCATCAATGCCTTGTCGCCCACATCATGGCCATAGCTATCGTTTAGTTGCTTGAAGTGGTCGATGTCTAGCATTAGCAAACTGCTTCTACGTTTTCTCTCCAGCAAGCGCTGAACTGCCTTGTCCAGCACATCTCTGAGACCGGCCCGGTTTAGTGCGCCGGTTAAGGGATCGGTCTTTGCCATGGATTCGTATTTATTTTTCTCAATACTGAGGAATTGATTAATTTCTTGTAACTCAGCGGCCCGGGATTGGGAACGCTTGGCGTTGGTATACAACTGATATATGCCAATCGCGCTATAGCTCAGGCTGGTCAGTACCCACAGGCTTAACAGGGCCAGATACAACGTGCCGGAAGACACCCATTTGCCGCTAATCTGGATGTTCTCAATCTGTATTTTGGCCTGACGGCTAACCGTAGCGTCACCTGTGGTAACCCGAAGATCTGACACCTTGTCCAACTGAACGTGGCTGCTTTGTTTGCCGTCGGGATGCAATAAGATCCACCAGGATGGTACATGAAAGCTGTTCATCGGAATAAGTACATCGATAAGCTTTGTACTGGGTGACAAGGTCCGAAGATTGGCACGTTCGCGCGATGTGCCATCGTCGTTTTGTTCCTGATTGACCAGGTAGATCATCAAGGTGTCGGGGGGGGAGGAGGTCATCGATAACCTGATTTTCATCTGCGTGAAGTCGCTCAGATCCCATTCATTGCCGGGTTCGCCCAACGACAGATTGATGCCACAAAACGGATGTGTCAGGCCGTTCGCAATCACCTCACAATCCAGCAAAATGGTACCGTTTTGCAGATGCAAATCTGACTCAGAAAGGCCTCCATTGACATCGTCATTAAAGATGCTGATGCCAATATCCGGGTTGGGGAACACCCGGTAAGTAATATTCATCCCCAGATGCTGCCAGACCAGCAGGATGATGGTCAGAATACTCAGGAGCAAATAGGTTAATGTCGCGAAATGCCTAATCAACTTCACGCTTGATTATCCCGAAAATTGGCAACGTTTTCGGAGTTACATCGCTTAATCGAAGACGCCATGATGATGTATACCATCCATTGCTTATATCGCTTCAAATCTTAGCAGTGAAAACTGCCTCCCCCTATAGAATCTTGGCGTAAACAGAGACTTCTGGGAGTAATTTTCTCGACCTCAGAATAACCAGCATTAAATAGTCGGGCCGCAGGCAAAGTGCGTTACGTCGTCGCGCAAAAACTCAATGTCAGCGCTTATATAAGACCTTAATCAGATGATAACCAAACTGGGTTTTGACAGGACCCTGCACAACCAATTCTGGGCCACTAAAAACGGCTTTATCGAAGGCTTTCACCATCTGTCCCTGTTTAAATTCGCCTAAATCACCGCCTTTTTTGCCAGAAGGGCAGGTAGAGAATTGTTTGGCCAGTTGCTGAAAGTTAGCGCCTTTTTCCAGCTTTTTCTTCAGTTCCTGGCACTCATTCTCTGTTTTTACCAGGATATGCAGGGCGGCAGCGACTCTTGCCATAGTAATTTCTCTCTTATGAAACTAAGGGCCCATGCTACTTGAGACAGAAGGCCTGTCAAAGCCCTGTATTGTTCAGCTGCCGATGAATTGGAGTGCAAAGCCCAGCCACATACCGAATAGTAATAAGAAGCCGGCCAGGAATGCCATAAACCGGTGCACCACTTTGTTATAAGTACATTGGATAACACTGTGGATCACCCTAAGTACCACAAAGACCCAAGCACAAAGGGTTAACCAACCTGGGATCTGGTTTGTGATAATCGCCAAGATGCAAAGTAGATAAAACAGTACCGGCAACTCGAACAGATGGTTGTAATTGTCAGAGGCGCGGGAGTCTGTGAGGCGTTCGGCTCGCTGGGCAGAGGTAGCAACCGCTTGGGGATGAATATGCTGGCGTTTCATTTCGCCGATACGATGAATAAAAAGCCGTATCCCCACCGCGAATGTCAAGAAAGCCATGGCCACGCAGGCCATTATAAGGTGCTCAGTGGCAGTCATTGCCATATTCTCTTTGCTAGTTTGTTTGTCATGCCATCCTAGCGTTGTCGACCTCTATTCCTCAAGTCTTTGAGTTATTTAAGACTTCACAACGAAGGAAACAGACAACCGGACCAAAGGGGTAATCACAACAATGGTGGGTAAGGCCACAGCGAAGGCAAAGACCCAGGCTTTAAGCCATATCATAAGGATGCCCTCTACCAATCCCATATTAAACAGGGTGATCACAAAAGACATGATGCAGGACATAATCAACGCCATAAAGAAGGAGAAGACATACTGCGTATATTTCTGAGGAATCATCATGGTACTTATGCGGCTATGCGAAAAGCCGGCATTCTACCTTATCCATCCTGTTTAACGGGCTTATCTTCTAATTTTTTTAAAGAGTGACGCAGCGCTTCAATCTTCTCTTTAATTTTGCTCCTTTCTTCATCGCTGGACTGCTCCAGTTTGCTTTCGAGACTGACGATCTTATCCTTCAATGTCTGCATGGTTTTCTCTGCAATTTCCGCTTCGTCAGCCTTGTCAAAAGCGATCTTTTCAGCCAGTTTTTCTGCCTTGTCATTCGCCTGGTTAGTGGACGCATCCAATGTATGACTGACTGTTTTGGGAATTACTTTTTGATCTTCGGCGATCCGACGCTGGTTCATTACACTGGGTGACATGATTTCGATGTCGGCGCCATGCAAACAATCGAGGATGTGGCGATATAGCTCAGAGCGGCTGGAAATCAGCTTTTTCACTTCTTCAAGAAAGCCGGATAGGCGATAGGAAACGGTAAAATCATCGAGACTTAAAATGTGTACAAAGGCATCCTTCAGATTGGCCTTCTCAGCGGCCTCAAGAAGTAATTTTTCCACTCGAGCATGATGGACATCGTAACCCAATGAAATGTTTACCGAGATGATGGTACCTGAGCTACGTATTGCCGCCAGCGCCTGGGTCGTAAGCAGGGTATTGGGTAGGGCGATCAGTTCACGTGTCTCCGTTTGGATCTCCGTATCAAACCGACCACGTTCCGAGACCCGGCCGAAATGCTCGCCAACGCGAATAAAATCACCGGTTTTAAAGGGTTGTGTCATTCTGAGCAGGATCCCGGCCATTAGATTTGACACCATGTTGGTCGAGGAAAAAGCAATAATGCCGGAGATCAGCAGACCAATCAGGCCAATGAGTTGATTGCGGGAACTCTCCCCGATGGGCAGGGCAAATACAATCGCCAGCAAACCGGTAATGGTTAACGCCAGCAGAATGATTTGCCGGGGAAACTTACGCTCATTACCTATTTCAGGATTCCTGCCCAACAGCAGCCATTGCATCAACCATAAAAAGGCGACAACGCCAACTAGTGTGGTAGCTGGGATCACTATGCTGGTGGCGCTATCCATCTGTTGCTCCTACCTGAAAATATGCTGCTTGTGCACCTGGTTTACTTTCTAAGCCGCTTTGGTCATGTATGAGGGCTTGATTTCACTATAACGCTCAAGAGTTTTTCCTTCCAATTCAGTGGCTAAGGATAAGCGTTTCGGTGAAGGGAGCCAGGCATCAGGATATGCAGTACTGAACACTGGGGGTTGATTGCAAGCCAAATTGGGATATCAGTTGTCAAAAAAATTTACATGGCATGGCAGGTCTTACTAAATCTTTGCTGTGTATAAAGAATTTCATTTTTTGGTAGATATGGGTATGGGATTGAATAGCCGAGTAATTCTGCCTTTAACGAATATAAGAGATCAGTTTGGCAAAAGACTTGCTTTAAATTTAAGCAACTGCCTTAAAGCGTAATCTGCTTTTGGCGGATATCAGAGATCGGTTTGACAGGTTTTGGGGATAGTGTTGGAAAAAGCTAAATCACAACGAATGCGGGAAATCCATCGTCAAATTAGATGGACGGCGTTAATGGATTTTCCTGGAGTATTGTTGCTGGCATTGGGTTTGTTTGCCAAATTCAGTGGCGAGGACTTTTTGCATCCCTTGCTGAGCAACTCATTGGTCATCGAATTGCTTTTGGCGTCGGGGGGCGCGATTATTCTGGTGAGTTCTTTTCGTCTGTTCAGACTGCTACGAGACAAGGCAAGGCTTCAACAATCTTCTCGTTAGCCTGTCTTAATCCAATATCGTCTTAACCCTGCCGACCTCGCCCGTTACAAGCCGGACTTTTATACCGTGAGGGTGAGTAGGGGACTTGGTCAGCAGGCTTTGCACAATCCCTTCGGTTAGTTGACCACTACTTTGATCCTGCTTTTGTACTATGGCAACGCGGATCCCAGGTTTGATTTGGCTGCGAATAGGTGTACTCATGTTTTTTCCTGGTTAAAGTGCCACTTCATGGCCGCCATATTGACTCGCGAGATCATCCAATTCACTGCTGGTGCGATCAAAGCCCGTATCCTGATATTGGTATGTCACTTTTACACTGTTTGCAGCCTTGTGGAATCTTGCGTCCACATCGGCAACGGGCCAGTGTTTGAGCGCATTGAGAAAGCGGTAAGCTTCCTGCTCCAGCGCGAAACTGTAGGCAATCTGTACTTGCATGCCATTCCTTATCGAAAACAACCGGCGGCATGGTAATCCGTATTGTTGTTAATTTAAAGCCATGATCCCGGACCTGGTGCGTTGAGTTGGACCGACGAGGCTGTTACCTTGCTTGTAAATCTTGATTGGAGCTTGTTGATGGAATTACGCTGTGTAAAGGCCGGCCCGGGGGATTGGCACTATTTGATGGCGCTTCGCAAAAGCACCATGGTTGAACACCTCGAAATTGCGGGTATATTCCTTACTGACGAACAGCATGCTGAGCGTCTGGCTTCGGATTATGATTGTTCAAATATCCTGCTCCTTGATGATGTGCCCATTGGTACCCTGAAGCTTAAAGAGCAAGCTCATCAGTGGGATATTCTGCAGCTACAAATTCATCCTGATTTTCAAGGGCAGGGCATTGGCGCTTTAATACTGAACCGGCTAATTAGCATGGCCAAAAACAACGGCGTTCGCTTGTTTTTAACTGTGCTGAAGGCCAATCCAGCAGCAAAATTCTATGTAAAATCTGGATTTGAGTTTTGCGGTGAAGATCGGCATGAATTTCATATGTGCCTGTCGCCCAGCTAAACATAGCTAACTGAATATCAAGAACAGGTTGGCTGTCAGGCGTCCGGTCGCCGGGTTTTCATCAATATCGGTGGCGCTATCAATCAGCCCCGAATGCAGCAGTGTGCCAGGATAGATAAGCAAACGGTTGGGGCGATATTCCAGTGCTTCGATACGTTCAAAATACCCATCGCTTTCCTTGAAATAGCCACTTTTTGGGGGCGATTCTTGTAACTCCACATCAAGTTGTTGCCGATACTCTGCGTAGCGTGGCTGCGTCACACTTTCAAAGCCACTGGCTTTGTGACGGTAAAAAGCGGTGCCACCATGGGGGCCTGACGCCAGGTAATGCATGATGGCAAACTGGTAGGGGTAAAGGCTGTCAAAATGGGGAATGCGCTGCGCGCTGGATAAACTCTCTGGAGATGTGCTGACCAGGGAGTAAAACAGGTTCTCCGGCCTTGGCCTCAGGTGCGCGGGTACCTGGTAAAGTTCGGCAATAAGTTTGACCAAACCCTGCAGCACCGGCAAGGCATACGCCCTGGGCAGCGGAGCCCGTACCCCCGGGTAGATAGCCTGCTGTGGTGCTGAAAAAGCCAGGGACTGTGCATCATCAAAGGCCGGGCCAATCTCACGCACAAAGTTATCCATCACCACAACCGGGGTGCTCTCCTGTCCCGGGGTTAAGATGCTGACCTTGGCATCGGGATTCAGCGTAACCAGCGGACTTTCCTGCATGGTCTACATGGCCGCCGGGCAGTAGTGACGGATAAAGTCCTGGTGGCTGGGCAGTTGCTCAACACGGCGCTTTACCTGCATTTTTATCTGACCAAGGAAATGCTCAAGCTCCTGATCTTCCATGGCATTGACTATCGGATGATATTGCCTGGGGATAATGCCCTGGCCCATCATGACCTGAGTCCAGGAGTTTTCACCAAAGAGCTCATTGGGAACCTTAAATACCCGTCCGGTCTCCCTGAACAGTTCTATGCGGTGTTGCAAACTATCCGGGATAGACATGCCGGCACAGTGACGCCAGAAGGCGGTGTCACGACGATCCGTTACGTTATAGTGAAGGATGATAAAATCACGGATATTCTCGGTTTCGTGGCGGGTTTGTTGGTTAAATTCATCAATGTCAGATTGTTCTATGCCATTAAGGGGGAACATCTGCATCAGACGCACGATGCCACGTTGAATCAGGTGGATACTGGTAGACTCCAACGGCTCGATAAATCCACTGGCCAATCCCAAGGCGATACAGTTCTTATTCCAGTGCTTACGGCGGGTGCCGGTGCGAAACTTAATTAATCTTGGCTCTACCAGGGTTTTACCTTCAACATTATCCAGCAAACACTGGCGAGCAGCATCATCATCCAAATAGCGACTGCAATAGACCAGGCCGTTACCTACACGGCTTTGCAGTGGAATACGCCACTGCCACCCGGATTCGCGGGCAATAGAGCGGGTGTAGGGAATTGGCGGTGCCACGGATTCGGTCTGCACTGCCCAGGCACTGTCGCAGGGTAGCCAGTGGGTCCAGTCATCAAAGCCGGTATGCAGTGTTTGTTCAATCAGAAGACCACGAAAACCGCTGCAGTCAATAAACAAATCGCCTTCAATGCGTTGACCACTTTCAAGTAAAAGAGCCTGGATAAAACCTGTTTTTTCGCAGGTTTGCACCCTGTTGATTTTGCCCTCGATACGCTTGGCGCCGTGTTGCTCTGCCATATTACGCAAAAATACCGCATACAGGCTGGCGTCAAGGTGATAGGCATAGTTCAGGCCCTGATTAGGCAGCACTGCAAAGCGGTTTTGCTTGGCCGCGATAAGCTCGGGGCAGTAGTCACCATAATCACTTGCGATGCCTCGTTCCATGCCCTTAAGCCAGAAATGCTGAAAGCCGGCAGCCCAGCAATCTTTGCCGGTTGTACCAAAGCTGTGGATATAGTCTTGGTTAACGTTTTTCCAGTTTTCAAAGGAAATGCCCAGTTTAAAGGTGGCCTGGGTATGGGCCATAAATTCGCGCTCATTAATGTCGAGCAGTTTGTGTAGGGTTAACAGGGGAGGGATGGTCGCTTCGCCGACCCCCACGGTGCCTATTTGGTCGGATTCCACCAGGGTAATATCCAGTACTTTGCCCAGTAACTTAGCCAGTGACGCTGCCGCCATCCATCCCGCCGTGCCGCCACCGGCAATCACTACTTTTTTTATACCAGCACTTTTCATAACCACCTCTGATAGGGAATTCGCTATCGATTCAATTTATTTAATAATTGCGCCCGTAACTGACGGGCCATTTGTTCGTTGATGGGACCTAACGCACCTTGTTTGTCCTTAGGGATATGTGCAAAATCTTGCTGTTCATGTTCAAAAACATAATAGTCCAGCAGGTTTCGCCAGGAGTCACGTTGCGCTTTTGGCAACGATTTCAGGCTTAACAGGGCGTGGGTAAGCACATTAATGGGCGCTCCCAAAATGGCCGGGCTGTTGCGCCACCAGTAATTGACCAGCACATTGCAGGCAGACAGGCTTTGCACCTGGTGCCACCACATACTGGGAATAAAAAGCGCATCACCCGGCTCAAGTTCGGCCACCAGGGCACTTTCCATGGCCTTGGCAAAACGCGGAAAGCGCGTTAAATCAGGATTCTGCATATCCACCAGACTGATGGGTTGACCTGATGGCGTTATCTCCAGCGGCCCCACATACAGATTTTCTATTTGTTCCGGCGGAAACAGGATAAAGCGCCTTTTACCCACTGCGCAGCAGGCAATGTTTTGGGGAAAATCGTAATGGGCGGCAATGCGACTTTGGTTACCAATCCACACGCTGACCAGTGTGTTGCCTTGTTCCGACGCCGTTAAGTTAATGGGTAAGTCGTTTTCTTGTCTGAAGCCCGGTAACCAATGATCCACCAATGTCGAACCCATATAGATGGTGGGCGGTTTTGGGGCATTCTTTGCAGCCAACAATTGCGAAAGTAACTGTTTAAGAGGCAGTTGCGCGCGCTCAAAGTTAAAGCCACTGAAATCGTCGTTGTAGAAGATCCGCCCGTCAATGTCCGGGCCACCCAGATAGGCGGTAATAGGCACGTTACTGTCAAAACTGGCCAGATAGGAAAGGGCGGCGTCATCACTCTGCTTGGCCGCCTGCACTAGCGGCCAATCTTTGACTAATCCTTTTAACAGCATGGGCTTGTCGGCATCTGGCAGCAGGGGCATAAGCGCCTCGGCGTCTGCCATGGTTATCGACGTTACTGCTGTGCCAAAGCCCACACTCATATTACTTGTCGCCTTCTAGCTGCAGGTTTTTGCGATGAATAAGATCCCTAAGCTTGGAATGAGAGGCCAGGATCATATAAATCGCCATTAAAAAGCCCTTCTCATGCAAGGCAGTCAAGGCATTACCATCCAGCGTCGCCAGCTTGTCTTCATTAATGGTGTAGAAACCCAGCATTTGATTACGGGCACCGTTATCTAACTGAATATCCAGACTAAAAGTTTCAAGAAGCCCTAGTGTTAGCAGAGACTGTACAAATGCTTGGTTGTCCTGCATGCCATGATGGATGGCTTCCAGCATGGCGCCGATACGTTGTAAATACTCGGTGGTACCACCAAACTCCAAAAACAATGCCTGACCTTCCTGTTCATTCACCCTTGGGCTGTCCAAATCAATATGAATGACTCTGTCCTGGCCGCCGGGAACCTCTGGATTGGCTTGGTAACCAATCAAAAAAGGTTGGCGTTCAATCAGCATAGGTAAGTAGTCTGCATCCCATCCGGATTCAGTTAAAAACAAATTTTCGCCGCTTTGAAAGCCAAATAGCGCAACCGGTTGGAAGTCGCCTGTTTGAGGATGTTTTTGGAAAAACACCGGGTAATGGGCCTGCACACTACGAAGCTCTGCCACAAAGGTAGGCACAAACATGTGATTGTCACCAAGGGCAGCGCTACGCTCTGTACGCACTCTCAAATGCTGATGTTGCTGGTTATTTAGTAAGGCGTGTCTGGTCATAAAGACTCCATGTTAGCCATTCACAGGCGGGGCAGGCCCTGCTTCTGAATTTGTTGAATTAGCGCTCGGTTGGTAGGCAAGGCCTGAACTAGCTGTGCTGTGCGCCGTGCATTTTCATTCAGTAATTGTCTGGCCCGTTCTTGTTGGCGATGAAACTTGCTGCTTGCTAGATGCTGCGTGTGTCCACCCATACCGTAATAAACATATTGATAGCTGGCGGCAGGAAAAAGCTCCTCTGCCAATGAAATATGATAGGGGGAGGGCACCTGGTGCTGCCAAAAAGTCAGGCGATCTTTAAGGCTCTCTGGCATGCCAGAGATTACTCTGTTGTCCTGCCAATAAGGCTCATCACGTTTGGATAGAACGTAATGCAGCTTCAAAAAATCGGTGATCTGCTGCCAATGATGGGTAAAGCGCGCATTAAATGCTTTGGCTACGGGCGCCATCAGGCTGGGATGACTTGGCAGGTTATCACTGATAAAGCGGGCGGACATTTCAATCAGCACCAATGCCGATGCTTCCAAAGGCTCAATAAAGCCGCCGGATAACCCGACTGCCACTGCGTTATGCTGCCAAAATATTTGGCGATAGCCGCTGTTGATCGGAATTTGTCGAATATTCAGGTTATCAGCAGTTTCCTTGTCACTGGCCTTAGCCAAATATTGTCTAAGACAGGTTTCAGCTTGGTCTGCTGATTGGTGGTTAGATGAATACACTAAGCCAATACCACGGCGGGTAGGCAGGGCAATATCCCACACCCAGCCAGCTTCGTGGGCCGTAGAAACTGTGCATGATGCTAAAGGTGCATTTTCGTCTTTATGGGGCAATTGGGCGGCCAGCGCCCGATCATTAAATAAAAACTGCTGCATCGGTACCATGGGTACTTGGTAGTGCTTGCCAATAAGCACCGAGTTAAAACCGCTGCAATCGATAAACAGGTCCGCTTCGATGGCCCCATGACCCTTGGTGTAGAGCGCCTCTACCGGACTATTTTGCTCGCCTTTAATCGCTTCAACATGATCTCTTATATGTTTTACGCCCAGATTCTTGGTCGCGTGCTGCTGCAATAAATCAGCAAACTTTTTGGCATCCAGGTGATAGCCGTAATTCAATACAAACGCATATTCCGGGGTGGCGATCTGTTTGGGCGCCAGATACTTGTCACAAACTGCCGGTTGCGCACAAAGACTGGGAGCAAAGGCATGTGCATTGGCAAAAGGTTGCCAATGGGGCGTGAGGTCGAAGTCTTGTTGGCCCATTGGGGCGGTAAATGGATGATAATACTGATCGATGTTTTGGCCTGTCACCCATTGGCGAAACAAGGAGCCTTGTTTAAAACTGGCGTCGCAATAACGAAACAGGTCGCTTTCTGAAATCCCAATGCGAGAGAGGGTACCGCGCATGGATGGCCATGTGCCTTCACCCACTCCAATAGTGGCAATGTCAGGTGATTCAATAAGGGTAACCCTAAGGGGCCCTTTTTCAGTGGCACCATGATCGGCAGCCAGCAATGACGCGGTCAGCCAACCCGCACTGCCACCACCTAACACGACGATGTGAAATTTATGTTGCTGCATGGGTACTACATTACCCGTCGGGACAAAGAGGTCAATAACAATACTTCAGAGATTAAAAAAGGCGCGCCTAAGCGCGCCTTCTCACAACCACATTAGAACTTATAGCGTAAACCCAGGTTATAACGCGGACCGGTTTGAGTCACATTCAACACCTGTTCATTGGCTCTGCCATGAGTACGGGTGTACTCATCTGTGATATTGAGTCCTTCGGCAAATAACGTCAGGTTGTCATTGACATCATAGCTAAGATTCAGGTCCCATTGGCCATAGGCTTCCGTGTATGTCGGGTGGAGGCCTGTGCCTGTCACTACGCCACTCAGGAATTCATCCCGCCAGTTGTAGGCCAGTCTTACCTGGATGCCGTCCTTATCGTAGAAGCCGACAAAGTTAGCTGAGTCACTTAAGCCAATAATGGCAAACTGCTCTCCGAAGGTGAAGTTGTCATAGCTAACATCCGCATCGGCTAAAGTCAGGTTGGCAATGACACCAAAACCGGATTCACCAAAGAGATGTTGAACAGCCAATTCCCAACCAGTTAGTTTGGCGTCTTTGTCGTTAATGGGGACGGTAATCCTGAATGTGGCTGGTGCATCATCGCCAGCAACACCGAAAATTATTTCATCAGCAGCATTCACGCTGTCAGGGAAGTTTTCGATAATGTAATTACGAATAGCTACATTATCGAGTCCCACAGCAGCGACAGCTTGCGCATAACGAGAACCTTGAGCCGGGTGAGGCAGGTCGAAGACTTGCTCAACGACTTGCGTATTGCCGATAAAGTTTTTAACGTCCTTGCGGTAATATCCAATGGACGCATAACTACCTTCGTCGTAATACCATTCCGCGGAAAAGTCGAAGTTTGTTGACTCCAAAGGTAACAGGTTGGGATTACCTCTTGCGCCCGTACCGCCATCAATACGCACCAATGAATCAATGGTTTGTCCGCCTTGAATATCTGCATAGCCTGGACGACCGATAGTCTTGCCTACTGATGCTCTTAACACAACGTCTTCAACCAGCTCAACATCGAAGTTGACATTGGGCAGCCAATAGTCGTAGTCGCCCGTTAGGCTAGTAAATTCACGGTCACCTGTTGGCACCAAATTGAATTCGTTTGCGCCAACCCACGCGATATTGCTGTAAGTCGGTACGAGGGCTTGGGAGGCGACTTCTGTCTCCTCATAACGCAAACCAAGATAGAGATTGGCCGGCATATCACCAATATCAAATATCAGATGCGATTGAACATAAGCAAAAGCAGATTCTTCTTGAGTACGTCTGTCTGTGGTGTAATCAGACGAGGCACAAAAACCATTACCACAATCGCCGGCGCCGGATACAGCATAGAGCTCAGCGGCACGGGCGCGCACTTTGTTGAAGTCCCAGCGGAAAAATTCGTTTTGCAGGAGTGGATTGCTGCTTCCTGGGATATCAAAATAGTTGGCGACAGTATCTAAAGGCCAGAAACTATCATCAAAATCACCAGCCTGACCTACGCCACCCCAGGTATCACGCTGCACATTGGAGAAGGCCGAGCGGTTGTCGACATCCGTCATGCCCACGCCAAAATTAATGCTACTGATGATGCCATCATCAAATGCGTATTCACCCTTAACCTGGTATTGCTTAATATCGCTACGCATTAAGCTATTTCTAAAGGAACTTCCGGTAATGCGCATATCTTGCGGACGAATACTGTTTAGGCCTTGAGGATAGGTAAGTTCCAGCACAGGAAAATCCTGATCGAAATAGGCGGTGGTTTCCTCTCTGACCCAAGTCGCTGCACTTAGTACGTTGTTGCTTCCCCAAGGGCTATCAGGACCTGATTCGGCGGAAGAGTCATGTACATCAAACTCCAACTCCAGTTTATCGTTGACCTGCCATTCTACATTAAAGCCCAAAGATTTATTTTCATTGGTCGTGGCATAGTCGCCGGCGCCCATTGAAAAATCCGCAGGTCTGCTGTTGGGATCATTCGGGTTGGCTGGTGTTTGCTCTGCATAGATAAGTGGTGAAGCAATAGGTCCATCGGTCCACTCACCGGTGGACGGACCAAAGTTAAACCATGCCGACAAATCATTAAACTGCTGGGCCACCTCGTTTTTGGAGTATGTGTAATCCAAAGTGGCAGTGACATCGTCAACAGGGCGGTATTGGAATACTACCTGGCCATTAGTACGCTTTCGCTGAATCTCATTAAAGCTGTACCCGAGGCTTTGTGGTACGGAATAGATGGAGTCGGGACCAGGTCTGTTTACATGGCCGGAATTCGGACCATCGGGAATACCACCCCAATCTGCAGTGCCGGCACCCCAGTCCTGATCGGTTACGCCGCTAAAGCTGCGCCAGCCAGTGCCGACGTTGGCTTGCTGATTACCACTGTCCCGCTCCTGATAGCTGCCGGAGATGGCCACACCGAATGTGTCATCGGCAAATGTATTGCTATACAGACCAGAGATTTCCGGTGTGACACCGCTATTTTCTTCAGAAGAAGTATCCACTACGCCTTTTACGCCAAAAGTGGCATTCATACCGGGAGCGTTTAGGGGGCGAGTGGTCAGAATATTGATAGTTGAACCGATACCGCCTGTAGGGTTGTCAGCACGACTGGTTTTAAACACCTCAACGCCGGCCACACCTTCTGAGGCGAGATTGGCAAAATCAAAGGAGCGTGATGAAGAAGCACTGGTGGCTTCTAAAGACGATGTGGGCATTTGACGGCCATTCAAAGTTACCAGGTTATAATCTGGTCCCATACCACGTACCGTGACTTTACTACCCTCACCATTTTGGCGGTCAATAGATACGCCGGTAATACGTTGTAATGACTCAGCCAGGTTGGTATCCGGGAATTTCCCAATATCCTCTGCGGATATCCCGTCAACCACACCTTCGCCTTCACGTTTCATATCCATGGCCCGGATTAAGCTGCCGCGAATACCTTTGATGGCGATAATTTCAACAGGCCCGTCATTGTTGGCGTTAGGTTGGTCCTGATCTTGTGCATATGCCGGCATCATAGCGGCGCTGCCCAAAATCAATGACAAGCTGGTAGCGATCTTGGTTTTTGAATAGCGTCTGGATTTCATGGTGTCCCCTGGATCCTGTGTTGCGCCCTGTGTGTTAACCACACGTTAATTTTAATGATAGCGCTTACAATTCTAGTCCAATGTTAGGCGTCTGCTAGAGACGCCTTAAAAACACCAATGAAAGCGCTTACATTTATAAGGCTAGGGGAAATGTGAACGCTGGTCAACCCTTTTGTTAAGGCTTGCGAAAAGAAAAATAACAAAGTGTTAACAATGTTTGTTGGGGAATCACCCCAAGCGCTTGCTTACGCTTGGGGCAAAAAGAAGGACTACTGTTCGTCCTTGGAAGGTGCGGGAGCTTTTTCTTCCTGTGGAAGATAGCGGTATACATACACAATGGTCAGGAAGGTGAACACCAAGGTCGCGCCGGTCATGCCGAACACTTTAAAGTTGACCCAGACTTCCTGCTCAAAGCCGTATGCTACATAAAGATTAGCGGCGGCACTGGCCAAGAAGAACAGCGCCCATCCGAGGTTTACTTTGACCCATACCCGCTCTGGTAATTCCATGGCTGAATCCAAAAGCGCTTTGAGGGCGGGACGTTTCATCACCTGGCTGCCAAGAAGGATCACGGCAAACAACACATAGACGATAGTCGGTTTCCACATGATGAAGGTTTCGTCATGCAGACCAATGGTCAGCCCGCCAAAAACCAGGATCATGGCAAAGAATATCCATTGTTTTTTGGGAATATGCTTGCTTTGCAGATAGGTCACTGCCAGCTGCACAATGGACGCCAGCATCAAGGCGCCGGTGGCCCAAAAAATATCCTGAAATTTATAGACCAGGAAGAAAACCAGTAGTGGAAAGAATTCCAGCAAAAACTGCATTAATGATACCTCTATAAACAGACAAGAGCAGTCTATCCATTTTCACGCCAAGGGAACAGCTCCATGGTAATCGAAAGCGGCGGGTTGCCCACCCGCCGGAGCGTGGAATGCTTTGTTAAATCAACTGCTTGCCTTCGTGGCTTGCTTCATGCCGTAAACAAATTCTTGCAGTTTTTTAAGCATTTCAGACTTGTTGCCCAGATTCTCGGTAATCAATTTCACCACGGCGGAGCCGGAAATCGCCCCGGCGGCACCGGCTTCGATAGCTGCTTTTACCTGCGATGGGGTGGAAATACCAAACCCTAATAACGGCGGTGCAGCATTAACCGACTTCAGCTTTTGGATCATTGCAATCGGGGGCATCACTGCTGCAGTCTCGGCTCCTGTCACGCCGGCACGGCCAAGCAGATAAGTGTAACCACCAGACTGATGGCCGATATCGGCAAAGGTTTCTTCACTGGCATTGGGAGGCGCTATCAGTATTTGCTGAATACTGTTGTTTTTGGCTGCTTGGTGGAAGGGGGCTGATTCTCTGACCGGGACATCGGCGATCAGGATGGAGTCTACGCCCGCCTTCGCGGCCATGGCATAAAACTGGTCGATACCGGGGGCTAACACTAAATTACTGTACAGCAGCAGACCAATTGGGATGTTGGGGTGAGCAGCCCTGACTTTGGCCATCAGGTTAAAGCAATCTTTGGGCGTCACGCCTTTATCCAATGCTCGGATTGCTGCTTGCTGAATAGTGGGACCATCGGCAATCGGATCGGAAAAGGGGATCCCCAGTTCCAGTGCATCAGCACCACCCGAAATCAAGGCTTCAATAATATCAAAGCTGTCTTCAAGACTGGGGTCGCCTAGCATCACAAAGGGGACAAAGGCGCCTTCACCGCGTTCGTGTAAAGTAGCAAATAGCTGCTGATATCTATCCATTTTGTGTGGCTCCTTGCAGGATTTGATGAACATGGGTCAGGTCTTTGTCACCACGCCCCGACAGGTTAACCACAATCAGGGTCTCTTCTTCGGCTTCATCCGCCATGTTCAGGGCATGGGCCAAGGCGTGAGAGGACTCAAGGGCGGGAATAATGCCTTCTTTTCGCGCCAGTAACTGAAAGGCGTTGAGTGCTTCCTCATCGCTGATGGCGGCGTACTGAGCCCGTCCAATATCATGTAGATAGGCGTGTTGTGGGCCCACGGCGGGGTAGTCTAATCCTGCAGAAACCGAATAGGACTCTTCAATCTGACCTTCCGGGGTTTGCATAATGTAGCTGTAAGCACCGTGCAAAATGCCCTTGGTGCCATTGGCAATCGCCGCACCGTGTTCATGGGTATGCAGGCCTTTGCCGGCAGGTTCAACGCCAATCAACTTCACACCAGGCTCGTCGATAAAATCGGCAAAAATGCCAATGGCATTGGAGCCACCGCCCACACAGGCCACTATTGCATCGGGTAGACGACCTTCTTTTTCCATTATTTGACTGCGCACTTCTTCGCCAATCATGCGATGGAATTCACGTACGATGGTGGGGAAGGGATGGGGACCGGCAGCAGTGCCCAGCAGATAGTGAGCTCTGTCGTAGGAGGCAGACCAATCACGCATGGCTTCGTTGACCGCGTCCTTTAACGTACCTGAACCAGCGTGCACAGGGATCACCTCTGCACCCATCAGGCGCATACGAAAGACATTGGGCGCCTGGCGCTCCACATCTTTGGCGCCCATGTAAATCCGCGCTTTTAACCCCAACAATGCGCAGGCCAGGGCCGTCGCCACACCATGTTGTCCGGCACCGGTTTCGGCAATGACTTCGGTTTTACCCATGCGTTTGGTTAACAAGGCTTGTCCCAGTACCTGATTGGTTTTATGGGCACCACCATGGAGCAAATCCTCACGCTTTAAATACAGCGTAACCTTGGGATTGCTGACCAGATTACGCACTTTGGTCAGTGCTGTGGGCCGCCCAGCGTAGTCTTTCAATAGCGCCATAAATTCTGACTGAAAGTCTGGATCCTGCTGGGCATCGATAAAGGCCTGCTCCAACTGATCCAAGGCGGGGATCAGCAATTCCGGCACATACATACCGCCAAAATCACCGAACTTACTCGCAAGTTTATTGCTCATCAGTACTCTCTCAATGTTGTAAAAAGCTGTGCTAGTTTTTCGGCATCTTTGATGCCAGGGGCGATTTCTACCCCGGAATTGATATCCAGTAGACCGACTTCTGTGTTACGAGCGGCAACAATATTGTCGGGGCTCAAGCCACCGGCAAGACCCACCACCGATTTATCCGACAGATCTTCCAGCAGTGACCAATTAAACCGTCGACCGGTTCCCCCCATCTGCTGGCCGATCTGACAATCCAGAAGGTATTTGTCCACACCCTCAAGATTAAGCGCCGGAAGTTGTCCCTGAACCCCGCAGGCTTTCCAAATTTGGCACTTGGCAGGTAGCTTTGTTCTGAGGCTTTCTATATAGGCCTGGTCTTCCTGTCCATGTAGTTGAACTGCTGCCAACTGCAGCTTTTGAGCTGTCCCTACTATCTCTTCAATAGGAGCATCCACAAACACTCCCACATAATCAAAAGGTACCGCTGCTACCAGTTCAACGGCCTTCTCTATGGAGATACAACGCTTCGAAGAGGGGGCGAAGATCAAGCCCCCGTAGCTCGCCCCCAGCGACTTTATCAAGGCAGCGTCAGCAGGACGGGTCAGGCCGCACACTTTTACTTCACCAAACAGCAGCTTGCGCACTGCTTGGCAGAGGTTTGCCTGCGCCATCAGAGAGCTCCCTACCAAAAAGCCGTCTGCGACAGGGGCCAGCCGTAGCACATCGCTATGGGTGTAGATGCCTGATTCTGAAACGATCAGGCGATCCTCTGGGATCAATGCGGCGAGGCGCTCGGTGGTGGCCAAATCTGTACTCAGGTCACGCAAATTGCGGTTGTTGATACCGATAATGCGTGCGCCAAGGGCCACCGCACGATGGGTCTCTTCTTCGTTACTGACTTCGGTGAGCACATCCAACTGGTATTTTTCGGCCAGCGTCGACAGCTCAAGGTAGGTTTTATCGTCCAGTACTGAAAGCATCAGCAAAATCGCATCGGCGTTGGCGTGGCGGGCCAGATAGACCTGATAAGGGTCGATAAAAAAGTCTTTGTTGAGCACGGGTTGGTCGACTCTGGCCGTTACATAGGCCAGGTTCTCGTAACTGCCCTGAAAGTAACGCTCGTCGGTCAGTACCGAAATCGCTGCGGCATAAGGCTTATAAGCATCAAGGATCTCATCGAGAAGGAAAGGATCGCGAATAAGGCTCTTGGAAGGGGATGCCTTTTTACATTCGAAAATAAAACCGGCCACAGGTTTGGCTAAGGCAGCTTCAAGACTCTTAGTCGATGGTGTAAGTCCGCCGATAAACTCCTCCAATGGCAGCGCTGCTTTTCTTGCCTCTACTTCCTGGCGTTTATGGGCAATGATGTTATCCAGCACATTGGCCATCAGTATTCCTCCCGGCTGGTCTTTGCGCATGTCTGCAGTAAGGTCAGGGCGTTGTCCGTTTTTAAGACTTGCAATACTTTGTCGGCGCCATCCTGCCAGGTTGTGGCTGCGCCACACACCTTTAACAGGGCGCCAGCATTGATGGCGACGGCATGTTGATGGGCAATCTCGCCGCGACCTGCCAGCAATTGCTCGATAAGCTGTTTATTGTGCGCTGGTTCGCCCCCTTTAATGGCTTCCAGGGGAAGAGTGTCCAGGCCAAAATCGGCCGGAGTCAGCTGATAGTAGCTGATGTCATCGTCCTTAAGCTCTGCTACCGAAGATGGGCCATGCAATGCAAGTTCATCCAAGCCGCTGCCGTGTACCACTAAGGCGTTTCGATAGCCCAGCAGCTTCAGGGTTTCGGCAAACGGCTTCAGTAACTGTGGCAGGTATACACCAATAACCAGATGACTGGGTCTGGCAGGGTTAACTAGTGGGCCGAGCAAATTAAATAAGGTGCGGGTTTTCAGGGCCGTGCGCACCGGCATGGCATGACGAATACCGCCATGGTAGTTCGGCGCAAACAGAAAACTAAAGCCGCTTTTATCCAGGCAACGCCTTGCTACCTCTGCGCTCATCTCCAAGTTCAGGCCAAATTCCCGAAATAAGTCTGCTGAGCCTGAGCGGCTGGAAACGCTGCGGTTACCATGTTTGGCTACTTTTACGCCGCAGGCAGCGGCAACAACCGCACTGGCAGACGAAACATTCAGAGTGTTATGGCCGTCCCCGCCAGTGCCAACGATGTCGGCAAAGGCATAATCCGGTCTGGGGAAAGGGGCGGCATGACCGGCAAGCGCCAAGGCAGCACCGGCTATCTCCTGCGGAGTTTCGCCTTTCATCTTAAGCGCTGTCAGCAAAGAGGAAAGCAGGATAGGCTCCATGTTACCGGTGACAACATCATCAAAAAGCTGTTTAACCTGGTCGGTTTGCAGGGGCTGTCCCTGGTAAAGCTGTTCCAGCAGAGTGTGGATCATAAAGCGACTCCTTGTTGCAACAGGAACTCAATGCTTTGCGCCAGCAGTTGGCTGCCATGGGCCGTTAAAATGGACTCCGGATGAAACTGAAAACCAAGCATGGCATCACGTTGATGATAAACCGCCATGGGCACGGCATCTTCCTGGCTTTGTGCCAGCACCGATAAACCTTCGGGCAATGCGGTGGCCATCAAGGAATGGTAACGAGCCACAGGCAGGGGATTGGGCAGGTCTTTAAATATCATGTCGCCACTGTGAGAGACCAAAGAGGACTTACCATGCATCACCTTGTCTGCTCGGCCCACTTTACCACCATAGTGTTCAACCATGGCCTGATGGCCCAGGCAAATGCCGAGCACTGGATAACGGCCTTGTATCAGGGACAACAATTTTGGCATACAACCGGCTTCTGATGGGGCTCCAGGGCCAGGTGAAAGCATCAGCAACACCGGGCCGCTGATTTGTTGCATACGTTCAAGAATAAACTCGGCGCTGAGATGGTTGCGATAAACACTCATTTCATACCCCAGGCAACGCATTTCATCCACCAGGTTGTAGGTAAAGGAGTCAATGTTATCTAAAAGCAGAATATGGGCTTTCTTCATAACCTAGCCTCATGGTGTGCATCCATAATTGCGCGCAGCACTGCCTTTGCTTTACTGCGTGTTTCGTTGGCTTCCGATTGCGGAGAAGAGTCATAGACCACCCCTGCACCGGCCTGGACATAAGCAGTGCCGCCTTTGACGAAGGCGGAGCGAATAACAATACAGGTGTCCATATCACCCTGGCTGTTGAGATAACCCACTGCACCGCCGTAACTGCCGCGCCTGGTTTTTTCCACTTGGCGAATCAAACAAGCGGCACTGACTTTGGGGGCACCGACTAAGGTACCCATATTCATACAGGCTTGATAGGCGTGAAGCGGATCCAGATCTTCTCTTAACTCACCGACGACTCTTGAGACCAAATGCATCACCTGTGAGTAGCGGTCTACTTTGAGTAGATCTTTAACGTAGCGAGTGCCGGGTTTGGATACCCGGGCAATATCATTTCGGGCCAGATCCACCAGCATCAGATGTTCGGCTTTTTCCTTGCTGTCTTCTCGCAAGTCCAGTTCAATCCGGCTGTCCAAATCCCGGTTCAGGCTGCCATCAACGTTAACACCCCGAGGACGCGTGCCGGCGATGGGGTAGACCTCCACTTCATTGCTGTGGGCGCTGTACTTAAGTGCCGATTCGGGAGAGGCGCCAAAAATACAAAAAGCCTCATCATGCATATAGAACATGTAGGGACTGGGGTTCTGCTCTTTTAACTTGGCGTAGGCCAGATGCGGATCGGGGCAGGGCAAGCTAAAAGTGCGCGATGGCACCACCTGGAAGATATCGCCAGCCAGGATATGTTCTTTTAAAAAGCGCACATCTTCACAGTATTGGTCATCGGATTTGCTCACTGTCAGATCGTCCGCACTGACAGACGGTGTCTTATTCAATGGCAAACTGATGGGGGCCTGCATAATTTGCTCTAAGGCTTCCAGACGCTGACTAATGGTAAAGTAATTGGTGGCAACCGAGGGACCACTAAACACACTGCCAATCAGCTGGGTTTGCCTGGCCTGATGATCAATAAGCAATAAGGTTTCTGCCAGGTAGAAGACAAAATCAGGACAATCGTTGTCACCCTCTGAAACCGCCGGTAAATCTTCAAAACCGGCCAGCAAGTCGTAAGCGAACACCCCCCCTAAAAACAGCGCATCCGGATGGTCTCGAAGTGGCGTGATGTGCTGCAACAACGTACGCAGGCTGTCAAAGACGGACTGCGTTTTTAAGCGGCTGTCTTCATCTTGTTCCTGGCTTGGTGTGTGGAAATGCAATAGCAGTTCACGCTGGTTGAGATGACTAACATCCTTTGCCGGGCAGTGCTCGGCTAGTAACGGAAGCAACACTTGGCCGTTTGCAGATAAGGCCTGCACTTTGACAACGTGGCCATTGCACTCTAAGCGCAGGGCGGCATCTATCAGGATCAGGCTTTTGAGGTTGTCTTTGCTGTCTATCTCAGCCGACTCCAGCAACAAACTATTGGCTTTGTCCTGGCACAGTTGACGGTAAAGCCTGAGCGGATCAGCTTGATAGGCGGCGGGCCTTATCAGCGTTTCCACTTTACCGGTGCTCTCACTTAGTTTTGCTAAGCTCATGATTTTCCAGTCCTTTAAACGAAAAAACCCGCGAATCGCGGGCTTTTTGGAGAAATTTGTTCAAATACAAATAACAACACGCCCGCTATGTCGGGAGATGCCACCACCAGTTAGTTGCAACGTGTTGAAAAACTTGCATGCAAGACCTTTGTCAGGGAAATCGTTATAATCTGCCTATAGAAGAAAACAAATCCCTTTCCCTGTCAATAGCCTTTTAAGGTATTGCTGCTTCTAAGCTAGAACGAGTGGTTATGGGTTCTTGATCGGATGGATGATGAAAATAGATCTGCACTGCCACAGCCATTATTCCGATGGTTTGTTGTCGCCACAAGAGTTGATTGATCGGGCTCATAATATGCAAGTGGATGTGCTTGCAATTACCGATCATGACACGGTGGCAGCCATCGATGAGGCGTTAGCTTACCAAGCCGGGCAAAAACGCAAGCTCACTATTATTCCCGGTATCGAAATATCCACACGCTGGCATGGTTTCGATATTCATATATTGGGTCTTAACATCGATCATCGGCATCCGGAGTTTTGTGTTCGCCTCAAAGAGCAGGCTGAACGTCGGGAGGAGAGGGCCAGAGAAATAGCAGATAAGCTCGCAAAAGCAGGCATAGAAGGGGTTTATGAAGATGCCCAGAAACTGGCGGGACCAGGACAACTGACCCGGGCTCATTTTGCCAGGGTATTGGTCTCGCGTAACCAGGTGAAAGATTTCGACGGGGCTTTTCAGCACTATTTGGGTAAAGACAAACGGGCCTTTGTTAAACCCAAGTGGCCGGAAATTGGCGAAGCGGTAAGCTGGATAAAAGACGCTGGCGGCAACGCTGTACTTGCCCACCCGGCAAGATACGATCTGTCTGCTAAGTGGTTGCGGCGATTATTGATTGAATTTGCCCAAGCGGGGGGGCATGGCATGGAAGTGATCCATCCGCAGTTGGCACCCGATATGAAGCGCCAACTGGCAAGTTATGCTATGGAATATGGCTTGGCTGCCTCCTGTGGCTCAGATTTTCATTTTCCCAACCGCTGGACAGAGTTGGGTAAAAACCTTTCGCTTCCAGACGGCCTTGTGCCAATATGGCGGGACTGGCCGCAACTGGACGTTCACTGCCAAACGGCAAACGCATAAAAGAACAACAATATGAGCCAATTTTTTCAGATTCATCCGGACAATCCACAAACCAGGCTGATCAAGCAAGCCTGTGACATGATCCACAAAGGTGCCGTGGTGGTGTATCCCACAGATTCTGGTTATGCCATCGGCTGCCATATTGACGATAAAGACGCTATTGAGCGTATCTGCCGTATTCGTGGCCTGGGTAAAGATCATCACTTTACCCTGATGTGCAAAGATATGTCTGAACTATCCGTGTATGCGCGGGTTGATAACCAGGCTTTCAGGCAGATTAAAAACAATACCCCTGGGGCGTATACCTTTATCCTGAAAGCCACCAAGGAAGTGCCCAAGCGCCTGCAAAATCCAAAGCGCAAAACCATCGGCATTCGCGTGCCTGACAACGTTATTGCACTGGCGTTACTCGAAGCCTTAGGTGAACCGATGATGTCTGCTTCGCTTATTCTTCCCGGTAATGATATGGCCGAGTCAGATCCTGGAGTGATCCGCGACCATCTGGAAAAGCTGGTGGACTTAATCATCGATGGTGGATGTTTGGGGGAGCACCCCACCACTGTATTGGATTTGTCCGAAGGGGAATGTGTGGTGTTACGCGAGGGTGAAGGGGATGTGTCCGCCTTTGTCTGATGCGCATGGACTACCGCCGTCATCGGGGGTTCAACAACCGCTACCGCTGGCTTTTGTACATGGCGAGGCGTTGATTGAAAAGCCCGAAGATTTATACATTCCTCCCGACGCCCTGGAAGTTATCCTGGAAAGCTTTGAAGGGCCGCTGGATTTGCTGCTTTACCTCATCCGTAAACAGAAGTTCGATATCCTCACCTTGCCGGTCCTGCAAATCACTCGTCAGTACATGGAATACGTTGAACTGATGTTAGAGCTTAAATTGGAGTTGGCCGCAGAATACCTGCTGATGGCTGCTATTTTGGCGGAGATCAAGTCAAGGTTGTTGTTGCCCAAACGACCGGATGCTGATCAAGATGAAGAAGATCCTCGCGCAGAATTAATCCGTCGGCTGCAAGAATATGAACTGATTAAAAAGGCTGCTGGCGAGATGGATGCATTGCCGCGCCTGGAGCGGGATCTTTTTGCTGCGAGCGCTCAGACAAGCGACAGCGTTGCCCCTATTCGCATCCTGCCTACGGTCACCTTGCATGAGCTTGCCTTAAGTTTTCAAGATGTACTTAAGCGCGCCGCTGCCTTTGAGCATCACCATATCAAAAAAGAGGCCCTGTCCACCCGAGAGCGCATGAGCCGCATTTTAGATGTTATCCGTGGCCGCGAGTTTGTGCCCTTTGCACAGTTATTCAGTGTTGAGGAAGGGCGGGCGGGTGTGGTGGTCACCTTTTTGGCGGTGCTGGAGCTGGTGAAAGAATCTCTAATCGATTTGGTGCAAGCAGAGCCCTACGCTGATATCCATGTAAAAGCCAAACTGGCGGAGCGCGACTGATGGCCAAGATATCGGATGCCCAGCTAAAACAACTGGTGGAAGCCGCTATTTTCGTAGCAGAGGGACCGCTCAGCGAAGAGAAGCTACAGGAAACGGTATTGCTGGATCTCGGCGTTAGTGGCAAACGCTTAAGCGCTATCCTCAAGGAATTGGAGCTGGATTACCGCGCCCGGGGAATTCAATTGGTCAAGGTGGCATCTGGCTATCGTTTTCAATCCATGGACAGTCTGGCCCCTTGGTTAAGTAAACTGTGGCAGGAACAAGCGCCACGCTATTCGCGGGCGATGCTGGAAACCTTGGCGCTAATTGCCTACCGCCAGCCCATTACCCGCGGTGAGATTGAAGATGTGCGCGGGGTGTCGGTCAGCAGTCATATCATCAAAACGCTCAGCGAGCGTGGTTGGATAAAAACCGTGGGGCATAAAGAAGTGCCTGGCAGACCCGCACTGTATGCCACTACGAAAGCCTTCCTGGACTATTTTTCGTTGTCCAGTTTAGAAGAACTGCCGGATATGCAGGAATTTATTGCACCTGAGCAGGATAAGTTGTTGCAACAGGACAATGAACTTCATTAGTGGGATCAAATAGATAGATTCTTTGCTATATATGCATTTCAGTCTTCGTGATTGTATAATACAAATATTTGATTCTGCTCTGTATAGTATTCGGATATTACCCGTGACAGCGTTGTTTATTGATTGTAGAAGTCTCTTACCAGAAGCATTTTCTGGCGGTGATCCAGGCCTGGGAGTAGAATAGCGGCCTTTAGAAGCTATTGTCTCCTTTTTTGGAGCAGATCACCGAGAGGCGAACGTGAGCGAAAAACTGCAGAAGGTACTGGCCAATGCCGGTTTTGGATCCCGCCGGGAAATGGAAACCTGGATCACCCAGGGCCGGGTATCCGTTAACGGTCAGGTGGCAACATTAGGCCAACGGGTCGAATCCAGCGATAAAATCCGGGTCGATGGCAAGCAACTGGAAAACCAGGCCGAGCAACCTTTCTGCCGTGTCATCATGTATAACAAGCCGGAAGGTGAACTCTGTACCCGTAAGGATGAAAAGGGCAGAGCCACCGTGTTTGACCGGCTGCCGCATATCAAGAATGGCCGCTGGATTGCTGTGGGCCGTCTGGATATCAATACCAGTGGTCTACTACTGTTTACCAATGACGGTGAGTTGGCCAATCGACTGATGCACCCCAGCCATGAAGTAGAGCGCGAATATGCTGTTCGTGTGTTTGGTGAAGTGACCGAGCCGATGATCAAACGCCTTAAAGAGGGTGTGAAGTTAGAAGACGGTGAGGCCAAATTTAACAGTATAAAACGCCATCAGGGTGATGATAAAAGCATGAACCACTGGTTTAATGTCACCCTCAGCGAAGGCAAAAATCGTGAAGTGCGCCGGATGTGGGAATCACAGGAAGTGAAGGTCAGCCGCCTGATTCGTGTGCGCTACGGTCAGATTGAGCTGGAGAAACGCTTACCTCAGGGCGCTTGGATGGAGTTGCCGCTGGCCACCATTAACGGTCTGCGCAAACTGGTGAAACTACCACCTGAAAATCGCACCATTTTGGATGAAACCAAGGAAGCCCGTCCTGATCACGTGCAGATTTCACGTATGCGCCGGGCCGTGCGTAAGCATCAGATCAACCAAAAACAAGACAAAAGTTCCTAACTTCATTGCCGTTTGCCTCAAACGGCACCTCATCTTGTGCAAGGAGACATTGTGCAGACCGTTCAAGTCAGGCATTGGTATGGTTTCGGCTTGTCACTGCTGACAGCCGTGCTGTGGGGCATGTTACCGGTTTTCTTAAAGTTATGCCTGGAGGTGATGGATGCCATTACTATTACCTGGTATCGCTTTACTCTGGCTGCCCTTTTTGTGGGATGGTTGCTGCATCGCACCAAGGCTCTCCCGCCGCTTAGGGCCATTAGCCGCAGTAACAATATGCTGATTGCGATGGCTGCCATCGGCCTGATCGCCAACTATGTGCTCTACCTACAGGGCCTGCACTACCTCAATCCGGAAACGGCACAGGTGCTGATTCAACTGGCGCCGTTTTTACTGATGGTTGGCGGTATTATCATCTACAAGGAACGCTTTAATCGCTATGAAACCTTCGGTGCCTTGGTGTTGCTGGCAGGCTTGTTGTTGTTTTTTAATGATCGCCTGGCATTGTTATTCAGCTCTTTGGGGCAGTACACCCTTGGCGTGTTGATGGTGATTGTGGCGGCGATCACCTGGGCCGCTTATGCCTTATCACAAAAACATCTGCTTAAAGCGCTGACGGCGAAACAGCTGACCCTGTTGCTGTATTGTGCTGGTTGTATCGTGTTGCTGCCATTTTCAAATTTAAACACTGTGCTGAACATGAATACGTTGCAATTGGCCGCATTGATATTCTGTTGTGCTAATACCGTAGTGGCCTATGGCGCCTTTACCGAAGCGTTGCATGTTTGGCATGCCTCTAAAGTGAGTGCCGTGATTGCTTTGGCGCCCCTTTTTACGTTTTTAAGTATGGAAGCCGCAGTGCGTATTTGGCCTAGTCATTTTGTCCCCAGTGACTTGGATCAGTGGGCTTATATTGGCGCAGGACTGGTGATGATGGGATCGATGCTGGCTGCAGCAGGGAAGGCAAAATAATCTTCTGCGTACGGTGGATTCTGAAATGAAAAAGGGAGCCTCGGCTCCCTTTTCTCTTGCTGATTCGGATTACGGCACAACCACTATCTTACAGCCGTTGGTTGCTCCTTCGGTTTCCATTTCGTCGCCATAGGTCATGACAAAATGATCGCCGCTATCGACCAGGTTACGTTCGCGCAGACAGGCGATAACATCCAGTTTCAGCTGACCAGGCACGCTATGGGTGGAGTCGAAATAGACCGGTTTTACGCCGCGGTAAAGCGCCATTTGATTCAGTGAAGGCTCATGTCTGGACAGGCCGTAGATAGGCAACGAACTGGTAATACGAGACATCAGCCTGGCAGTGCCGCCGCTTTCTGTCAGCGCTACTATGGCCTTAATACTGGGCAAATGATTGGCCGCATAGACTGCCGATAAAGCTGTGGTTTCGCTAATAGAGCTGAAGCTTTCATCGATACGGTGCTTGGAAATTTTAACGCTGGGATGGGTTTCAGCGCCTTCACAGACACGAGCCATGGCTTTGACCGTTTCCACGGGGTAGTCGCCTGCAGCGGTTTCTGCTGACAGCATCACCGCATCGGTGCCATCCAACACGGCATTGGCCACGTCCATGACTTCGGCACGGGTCGGCATGGGGCTGCTGATCATTGACTCCATCATCTGTGTGGCGGTGATCACCACTTTATTCAATTGCCTGGAGCGGGAGATTAACTTTTTCTGTACGCCAACCAGTTCGGCGTCGCCGATTTCCACCCCTAAATCCCCGCGGGCTACCATCACGGCGTCGCTGGCGCTGATCACATCGTCCATGGCCGCTTCGCTGGCAACTGCTTCGGCACGCTCTACCTTGGCGCAGATTTTGGCTTTGCAGCCGGCCGCTTCGGCTAATTGGCGGGCGTAGCGCAGATCATCACCGTTACGGGGAAAAGACACGGCCAAGTAATCCACATTCATCAGGGCAGCGGTTTTTATGTCTTCCTTGTCTTTGTCGGTCAGCGCTTCGGCCGAAAGGCCTCCACCCAAGCGGTTAATGCCCTTGTTATTGGATAATTTACCGCCAACGGTAACCTTGGTATGCACTTCATTGCCGTTGACCGAATCTACCTGTAACTGGATACGGCCATCATCCAACAGCAGGATATCGCCGGAAGACACATCCTGGGGCAGGGCTTTGTAGTCAATGCCGACGCGCTCTTTGGTTCCGGCATCACGGGCAAGATCGGCATCCAGAATAAAATGGTCGCCAATGGCCAGGTTAACTGAGCCGTCTACAAATTTGGCCACGCGGATTTTAGGGCCTTGCAAATCCCCTAATATAGCGACGTACTTACCCAATTTGGCTGCCGCAGCCCTCACCAGGTTGGCCCGATGAATATGATCTTCGGCGCTGCCATGAGAAAAGTTCATACGTACTACATTGGCGCCTGCAGAAATAATGGCTTCGATCATTTCGGGAGTATTTGTGGCAGGGCCTAAGGTGGCGACGATTTTTGTTCTTCTGAGCATATGAGGTGTCACTCTGTTGTCATTGGGCGTTATGCCGCCCTTTGTACGGTGGACGAAAGTATAGCTGTAATTTTATTACAAAATAACGCGGAGTAAGAAAGAGTTTGTGAAATTATTTAACAAGTTATTCAGAGGGGATGCCGCCAGGCCCGCCAGCCTGCGGCATCGGTAACAGGCCCGACCAGGAAATCCTCTTAAGGGTGTTCCTTCCAGGGACTATCTGTCAGGGACGTCATGGCTACCGCTTGTCGTAGCGGGACTCCCTGAGGGTATCTTTTACACGTTTAAGGTTTTCACGGAATTTGGTACCACGGCGCAGGGTAAAGCCGGTGGCAAGCACGTCAATCAGGGTTAACTGGGCGATACGCGATGCCATTGGCATATACATATCGGTATCTTCCGGCACATCAAGAGAGATCACCAAACTGCATTCACGGGCCAGTGGACTGTCTTTAGAGGTAATACCGATAACCGTTGCATCATTGCCCCTGGCAATCTGCGCCACATCCACCAAGCTTTTGGTGCGACCGGTGTGGGAAATCAATACCACCACATCCTCTTCCGTGCAGTTCATACAGCTCATACGCTGCATCAGTATGTCGTCAAAGTAGACCACGGGCACGTTGAAACGGAAGAATTTATTGAGCGCATCATGAGCAACCGACGCAGATGCGCCAAGGCCGAAAAAAGAAATTTTTTGCGCTTGGGTTAACAAATCCACTGCCCGGTTGATCACGCTGATATCAAGCGATTGGCGCGCTACTTCCAATGAGGCCATGGTCGATTCAAATATTTTATTAGTGTACTCGTCAGGCCCGTCAGTCTCTTCCACATGGCGGTTTACATAGGGCGTACCGTTAGCCAGACTTTGAGCCAAATGCAGTTTGAAGTCGGGAAACCCTTTGGTGTCTAACCGACGGCAGAAACGGTTTACCGTTGGTTCGCTGACGTTAGACATCTTGGCCAGGGTGGCGATGCTGGAATGAATAGCGGTCTGTGGGTTAGCCAGAATCGCTTCAGCTACCTTACGCTCAGACTTGCTAAAGACCGCCTGATTTTGACTGATTTTTTCAAGAATGTTCATACGCACAACATTTTATTACTTATAATGATGTGTCTATTCTTGTAATTTTTTGACAGCTTGACCAGCTTTTTTCGTCATGAAGCCGCTAAAAACGGAAACATATGGGAATTCAACGACAAATTGCTGTTGTATAAGTTGTAATATTACTACATTTGGGGCTAATATAACCTGGTGTTAACAATTTAGCCTTGAGTAATCTAGTAAACTTACAAAAGTTTATAGACTATTTTGACTTCTATTTATTCAGGTTGAAACTATGGTGTTGCAAAATTCTGTCAAGCCTTGTGATTTCGTACTCTTTGGGACCAAAGGGGATTTGGCTCGGCGCAAACTCCTGCCTTCTTTATATCAGCTGGACAAGGCTGGCCTTGTGCATGCGGACACCAAGATTATCGGTGTTGCCCGCAACGATATCAGTGACCAAGAGTATGTGGCGCTGGTCAAAGAAAACATTGAAAAATTCACTGGCGAATCCCTTTGCGAAGAATCATGGGGCCGTTTTAGTGCCAAGTTAGACTATGTATGCGTGGACATGCAGGACATCAATGCCTATGCGTCACTTCTTGAGCATGTGGATGCCGAGCGCACCATGGTCTGCTATCTCGCCACCCCGCCTTCCATTTATGGCGACATCTGCAAAGGTCTGAACGCGGCTGGCATCATCGACCCCAGCGTGCGCGTGGTGCTGGAAAAACCCATTGGTCATGATTTGGCGACTTCGAAAGTGATTAACAATCAGGTGGCTGAATTCTTTGATGAAAACCAGATTTACCGAATCGACCACTATCTGGGTAAAGAAACGGTCTTAAACCTGATAGCGCTGCGTTTTGCCAATTCAATTTTTGCCACTAACTGGGATCACAATTGCATCGATCATGTGCAGATTAGCGTAGCCGAGTCTGTGGGGATTGAGGGACGTTGGGGCTACTTCGATCAGGCCGGTCAAATGCGTGATATGGTGCAAAATCACCTGCTGCAAATTCTCACCTTGATTGCCATGGAGCCGCCGACAAACCTCGATGCTGACAGTATTCGTGATGAGAAGCTGAAAGTGTTGAAGGCACTGCGTCCCATCAACAGCAGCAATATCGGCGAGAAAACCGTTCGTGGCCAATACGGCAGTGGTTTCGTGAAAGGCAAAGAGGTGCCTGGCTATCTGGAAGAGCCTGATGCTAACCAACGTAGCGAAACAGAAACCTTTGTGGCGATCAAAGTAGAGTTGGATAACTGGCGCTGGGCCGGTGTGCCTTTCTACATTCGCACCGGAAAGCGTATGCCCACTAAAGTCAGTGAAATTGTGATCTACTTTAAGCCGCAACCGCATAACTTGTTTAAAGACAGTTTTAACAAGCTACCACCTAACAAACTGACCATACGCCTGCAGCCCGATGAAGGGGTTGAAATCACTGTGATGAACAAGGTTCCGGGTCTGACCGGCTCCAGCTCCATGGATCTGCAAAAGACCAAGCTTAACCTGAGTTTCTCCGAAACCTTCAAGGATGAGCGAATTGCCGATGCCTACGAGAAATTGCTGTTGGAAGTGATGCTGGGCAATCAGGCGCTCTTTGTGCGTCGGGATGAAATCGAACAAGCATGGCGCTGGGTGGACAGCATTATTGAAGCCTGGGAAAACAGCAATGAACCGCCAGAGCCTTATCAGGCAGGCACCTGGGGACCAGTAGCCTCTATAGCCCTAATGGCTCGTGACGAGCGCGCCTGGTATGAAAGCAAGTTGACCAAAAAGTAGGTGGCTGATGAAACAGAGTATTTATGCCAGTACAAAAGAGCTGAATCAGCAATTTGCTGCGCGTATTGCCTCAATCCTTGAAAACGCCATTCAATCCCGCGGTGTGGCCAGCCTCATCGTCTCAGGTGGTCGCACGCCCCAGGAGTTTTTCGCCCAATTGTCACAACGCGACCTGGACTGGCCAAAAGTGACCATCAGCCTGGCCGATGAACGATGGGTTGACGTGGACGATGCAGCCAGCAACGAAAAAATGGTACGCGAGCATTTGTTAGTCAATAAGGCGGCATCTGCGCGTTTTGTTGGCTTGAAAAATGCGCAGCAAAGTGCAGAGCAGGGTGTTGACGCCTGTTGTCAGGCGGTCAATAGCATCCCGGCCCCCTTTGATGTGGTGATCCTGGGGATGGGTGAAGATGGCCATACGGCGTCCTTGTTTCCTTGCTCGGCGCAGATAACGGCTGGTTTGGATCTCAAATATCCGAAGTCATGTCTGGCTGTGCAGCCCACCACGGCGCCTCATTGGCGAATGTCCCTGAGTCTGGCCAAACTATTGGATGCCAATCATCACTTTTTACATCTGACCGGCGACAGCAAGAAAGCGGTGCTGGAAAAAGCCCTGGCAGGGGATGATGAACTTGAAATGCCCATTCGTGCCGTGCTCTCAAGAGCCGATGTGGAATTGATTTGGGCGCCATAGGAGAACCCATGAATTCAGTTATTTTGGAAGTCACTGAGCGCATTATTGAGCGCAGTAAGGCAACGAGAGCGCAATATCTGGCCAAAATAGACACAGCCAGAGGGCAGGGCCCGCATCGTGGGGTGTTGTCATGCGGAAACCTGGCCCATGGCTTTGCGGCCTGTAATGCCGATGATAAGGCCAGCCTGCGCAGCATGACCAAAGCCAATATCGCTATCGTCTCTTCCTACAACGATATGTTGTCAGCTCATCAACCCTATGAAAGCTATCCGGCCATTATTAAACAGGCGGTACATGAAGTGGGCAGCGTGGCGCAGTTTGCCGGTGGTGTGCCGGCCATGTGTGATGGGGTTACCCAAGGTAATCCGGGTATGGACCTGAGCCTGATGAGCCGGGATGTGATTGCCATGTCCACCGCTGTTGCACTGTCGCACAACATGTTTGATGGCGCCTTAATGTTGGGCATCTGCGACAAGATCGTGCCCGGACTTTTGCTGGGCGCTCTGAGTTTCGGTCACTTACCCACTGTTTTCGTGCCTGCCGGCCCTATGCCTTCTGGCATTCCAAATAAAGAAAAAGCGCGGGTACGTCAGGCCTATGCTGAAGGTAAGGCGACGCGCGAGGAGCTGCTTGAAGCCGAAGCCAAGTCTTATCATTCTGCTGGTACCTGCACCTTCTACGGGACCGCTAATAGCAACCAGTTGGTGGTAGAGGTAATGGGACTGCATCTGCCGGGCTCTTCATTCGTTAATCCCGGTACGGCCCTTCGCGATGAACTGACCAAGGCGGCAGCGATACAAGCCACCCGCTTAACGGACTTAGGCGATAGCTATATGCCCATCGGCCATATAGTCGATGCCAAGTCCATTGTTAATGGTTTGGTGGCGCTGATCGCTACCGGCGGCTCAACCAACCACACTATGCATTTGGTGGCAGTGGCAAGAGCGGCCGGCTATCTGATCAACTGGGATGACTTCTCCGATCTGTCTAATGCCGTACCGCTTCTGACCCGTATTTATCCCAACGGCTCGGCCGATATTAACCATTTCAGCGCGGCTGGCGGTATGGCGCTGCTGTTTAAAGAATTGCTGGAAGCAGGTTTACTGCATAACGATGTCAACACCATTTGCGGCCATGGCCTGGAGCGCTATACCCAGGAGCCGGTGCTGGCAGAGGGTAAGCTGCAATGGCGTGATGGGCCTAAAACCTCCATCGACACCTCGGTCTTTGCTTCAGTGAAAGCCCCGTTTAAACCGGATGGTGGTTTGGCTGTGCTGAAAGGCAATCTGGGGCGCGCTGTAATAAAGACTTCAGCGCTTCGTGAAGGGAAAACCCACCTCAGAGGTCCGGCTGTGGTTTTTGAGGATCAGTTTGAACTGGATAAAGCCTTTAAAGCCGGTGAGTTGGACCGTGATTGTATTGTGGTCGTGCGATTCCAGGGGCCAAAAGCCATCGGTATGCCCGAATTGCACCGTCTGACGCCGCCTTTGGGTGTATTGCAGGACCGTGGATATCAGGTGGCGCTGGTGACTGACGGTCGTATGTCCGGTGCCTCCGGTAAGGTGCCCGCCGCTATTCACGTTACGCCAGAGGCCTACGAAGGTGGACTGTTGGCCAAGGTAATGAACGGCGACATTATTGAACTGAATGCCGAAACGGGCCAGCTTAAGCTGCATGTGTCCGATGAAGAATTGGCCAAACGACCTATCAAGGCGGCCAATATTGAACATCATTTGCAAGGCATGGGACGGGAGATGTTTGCCGGTATGCGTTCTTGCCTGACCGGCGCCGAAGAAGGCGCTTGTTCCTTGTTTGTCAGACAGGTACAAAACCTATGAACGCGAAATTCGTAGCCGATGTGGGCGGCACTAACATTCGTTTGGCTCAGGTGGTCAATGGTCAGCTTACTGCTATCCAGAAATACCTGTGTAACGACTATGCCACTATCAACGATGCTATCACTGCCTATACGGCCTCTTATCCCGATCTGGATTTTCGTGCTGGCTGTATCGCTATTGCCTGCCCGGTAGATAAAGATCTGATCAAGATGACCAATCACCATTGGCAGTTTTCCAAGGCTGCGCTTAAAGAAGCGCTGAAGCTGGATTGGCTGGATGTGATTAACGACTATACCGCCATTGCCATGTCGCTGCCGGTGTTGGCCGATGATCAGAAAGAGCAGATTGGCGGTGGCAAAGCCGAGCCTAATAAAAGTATTGCTGTCTTTGGGCCCGGAACAGGCCTGGGAGTGGGGCATTTGATCCCCGCCAGCAGTGGTTGGCAATGTTTGGATGGCGAAGGCGGCCATGTGGACTTTGCCCCAGTGGATGAAACTGACGTGGTGATCTGGCGTTTTCTGACCAAAAAGTATGGTCATGCTTCCGCCGAAGAAGTGTTATCCGGTCGTGGTATTGTGCAAATCTATCAAGCCATAGCCGAACATTCAGGTCGCTTTGCCGATTTAACCGATCCAGCTGATATAACCGAGCGCGCGCTGCTCAATCGCTGTGACCTTTGTGTGGCCACCCTGAATCAGTTTTGTAAAGTGATGGGGAGCTTCGGCGGTAATTTAGCACTCAACCTTGGTACTTTTGGTGGTGTGTACATTGCCGGTGGTATCGCGCCTCGCTTTGTCGATTTTCTCAAGGCCAGTGAGTTTCGAGAGCGTTTTGAATACAAGGGCCGCTTCAAAGACTATGTGGCCGCCATTCCCACTTATGTAATAACCGAGCCGGAACACGGCCTGATAGGCACGGCAGCCTATCTTGAACAGCATTTCAAAGGGTAATGCCATGACTAAAGACTGGATGATTTCTTCCGAACAACTTTTCTCCCAAGGACCCGTGGTACCCGTACTGGTGATCAAGGATGTGGCCCATGCCGTGCCATTGGCCAAAGCATTAATAGACGGTGGGATCCGGGTATTGGAAGTGACACTGCGCACGCCTGCGGCGTTGGAAGTGATTCGAGAGATTGCCGATAAGGTGCCTGATGCCCTAGTGGGTGCCGGTACAGTGACCAACGCGGCGCAATTAAAACAAGTGGAAGAGGCGGGAGCCAAGTTTGCGATCAGCCCTGGCTTAACCCGTGAATTATTGGAAGCGGGCAATCGCAGCAAGATTGCGCTCATTCCCGGCATTTCTTCTATTTCTGAATTGATGGAAGGCAAAGATCTGGGCTACACCCACTTCAAATTCTTCCCGGCTGAAGCGTCAGGCGGCACAAAGACGCTGAAGTCTATTGGTGGGCCTTTCCCGGAAGTGGTGTTTTGTCCGACGGGGGGCATCGGTCTGAATAATTACCTCGATTATCTGGCCTTGCCTAACGTGCGCTGTGTGGGCGGCTCCTGGTTAGCGCCTGATGAGCTGGTGGCAACAGGGCAGTGGGACAAGATCACTGAACTGGCCAAAGAGGCGGTGAAAGGAGCGCAGACCGTAGAGGCCTGAGCGCTTGACTATTAAAAAAGCCAGGCACATGCCTGGCTTTTTTTATATTGCCCTTATCAGCCAATGATTTGAATAAGCTGATGCTCTTCGCCCACTTCCAGGGTTTTGCCCTGGGTAATGGCGGTTTCTACACACAGCATCTGCTGAAAGCCCATCGGCTCCATATCAGTGATGTCCTTGGTTTTGTCGATGCCGGGATTCCACACCACTACCGAATCATGACCTAGTGATCCTATCCGGGTGGTATTCTTACCGTCTTTTAATTCAACCTCGGGAGAGGCAAAGAGATGCACTCGGTCCACTTCACCTTCGATTGCATAGGAAGTCGGGGTGGGGAAGGCACTGAATCCCTGCGTTTTGTCCAGGTATTGGCCTTTCAGGCCGTTAAGTCTGACATTCTCAATATGGCTCACTGCAAAGTAGCTGTGCAGAGCAGCACAGTAGGTAAAAGGCTTATCCCCTTGATTGCTGGTAATAAGTCGAATACTCAGTCTTTCGCTGACCTCTACCTCTAAGAGTACCGATGCGATGCCATCAAAGCCTGCGCCATGCGTATCATGAGGCTGCAATTGCAGGGTGGTCTTTTCGAGTTCATCGTCGATGCGCACAACATGCCAGGGTTGACTACGCAGGTAACCATGGGCTGGTAACCCTGTAGTTTTTGCCTGACCAAACCAAGGCCAGCAAATCGGCACGCCGCCCCGGATTGCTTTGCTGCCATCTAACACGGCCTTGGGGCTTAACCAAAGCCGCTGTCGGCTGTCGTGCTTGGGCAAATAACTCAATACCTGGCCACCAAACAGACTGATTTCCACACTAGCAGTCTGGTTATCGATGGTAAGAATGTTTATCCCTGCATCGGTTTGTTTCTGAAAAACATGGGTGGAGAGTTTCACTGGCACATCCCGTTTATTGCGCTTAGATCATTAATATAATTTAGGTCAAACTTGATACCATAGATCGAAACCGGGGCAGAGCGCCCCGGTTAATTTTTTGTTTTTGGCAAACTACAGACTCAGCCAATACTGGGCATTATCCAGCATACGGTTACTAAAGCCCCACTCGTTGTCATACCACGACATCACTTTGACCAGGTTGCCCTGGACTTTGGTCTGGGTTGCATCAAAGATGGATGAGAAGGGGATATGGTTGAAATCGACGGATACCAACGGCAGTTCATTTACCGCTAGCACTTGGTTCATCGGTGATTGGGCTGCAGCCTTGGCAATAATGTCGTTCACTTCTTTTACCGAAGTTTCCCGGCTGGCGACAAAGTTGAGATCCACCAAAGAGACGTTAATCGTTGGGATCCTAACCGCCATGCCATCTACTTTGCCTTGTAACTCAGGGATCACCAGACCCACTGCCGCGGCAGCACCCGTTTTGGTCGGGATCATTGACATGGCGGCAGCTCGCGCACGACGCACATCGGTATGATACACATCACTTAGGCGCTGATCGTTGGTGTAAGCGTGGATGGTGGTCATCAGACCGCTTTGAATACCCAGTGCTTCATGCAGAGGCTTAGCAATAGGAGCCAGGCAGTTAGTGGTGCAGGAGGCATTAGAGATCACCGTCATATCCGCGGTTAACACATCGTGGTTCACACCGTAGACCACAGTGGCATCCACTTCGGTACCGGGGGCAGAAATAATGACTTTCCTGGCTCCTGCATCAATGTGCATCTGTGCCTGACTTTTCTTGGTAAACAGGCCGGTACATTCAAATACCACATCCACACCCAGCTTGCCCCAGGGTAAATCCGCAGGATTACGCTCACTGAACGTCAGGATTTTATCGTCATTAACGTAAATGGCTTCGCTGTCGTGGTTTACTTTGGCGGCAAAGCGGCCGTGGGCGGTGTCGTATTTGAGTAAATGGGCATTAATGGCGGCATCGCCTAAATCATTAATCGCCACTATGCTGATGTCATATTGTTTTTCGGCTTCATATAGTGCGCGCATGATGTTGCGGCCGATGCGTCCAAAGCCGTTGATTGCTACCTTGATGGTCATGGTTTGTCCTCGTCAGATGATGAGATGTAACTAAATTACAGAAATTATGGATCACTATGCCAAACAAGGCAAAAATATGTCAAAATAATGTTGCTAAATTACAATGCGGGATAGTGCAATGGCCCCTGAGTTCGGCTATGGTAAATGCTCCTAAAGCCACAGGTTTAGCCTTTTCCCCACAGAATACAAGGTGTTAGTCATTCATGAACGATTCAATGATTGAAAAGCTGGTCGAATTAAGAGGAATCGAATCGAACTTTATCGATGCCTGGGGCAAGCCAGCCCAAGTGGAGCCGGCCAGCAAGGCTAAGTTGCTTAAAGCCATGGGCTATCCTGTTGAAGACGAACAAGCGCTTCATCAAAAGTTAGACGAAGATGCGGCTAAAGCCTGGTTAAATCCCTTAGATCCCGTGCAGGTAAACCGCATCGGTGAACCTTTATTGATTGCTTTGCGTCTGCCAATTGAACTGGTAAATGACAGTTACGATATCGAATTGACCACTGAAGAAGGGGAGGTCATCACCCAAGGTATCGAGCCCTCCTCTGGCGAGCTGATTAATGTGGCGCATATTCAAGATGGTGAGTTTCAGGAATATATCCTAGCGCTGAGCGCCGAGCCGCCCATTGGCTATCACCAGGTAAGTCTAAAAGCAGGAGATGGTGAAGAACTCTCCACTATGCGTCTGATTATCGCCCCCAAGGCATGTTATAAGCCTGACAATATTGCCAAAGGCGAAAAGATGTGGGGTCTGAGCGTGCAGTTGTACTGCTTAAGAAGTGAGCGCAATTGGGGTATAGGTGATTTCAGCGATCTTAGCTATCTGATCCGTGAATCAGCAAAACAAGGTGCGCAATTTGTCGGGCTTAATCCAATTCATGCATTGTATCCTTCCAATCCTGATGCCTGCAGCCCCTACAGTCCCTCATCCAGACGTTGGTTGAATACCATTTATCTTGATGTGACGGCCATTGAAGGCTTTGAATCAAAAGACATACAAGCGCTGGTAACGAGTGAAAGCTTTAAACAGCGATTGGCAGAGGCAAGAGCAAAAGATCATGTGGATTACGCTACCGTCAGCAGTTTGAAGCTGGAAGCACTGCGGCTGGTCTTTGAACATTACAATCAGCAATACCTAAAGCATAACAGCAAACAGAACCGTGCCTTTAAAGCCTTTGTCAAAGAAGGGGGGGAAAGTCTGGAAATGCTGGCCACCTATGAAGCGCTGCAGGAAATGCTGAAGGCCGAAGGTAAGGACTTCTGGGGTTGGCCTGTCTTTCCCGCTGAATATGCTGAATATCATCTGGACGCGGTAAAGAAATTTAAAAAGTCTCACGCCGACAACATTAAGTTTTATCTTTTCCTTCAGTGGCAGGCGGCGCAGCAATTAGCTTTGGCTGATAAACAAGCCGATGACAATGGCATGTCCATTGGGATCTATCGTGATTTGGCCGTCGGGGTCAGTGAGGGAAGTGCTGAGATTTGGGGTAATCGAGAGCTTTATGCGACCGATGCCAGTGTAGGCGCTCCGCCGGATATCTTAGGCCCACTAGGACAGAACTGGGGCTTGCCGCCAATGGATCCGCTGGTCCTTTATCGTCAGCGCTATCAGCCCATTATCGATCTCTTTTCGTCCAATATGCAGTCTTGCGGGGCCCTGCGCATTGATCATGTCATGGCGCTGTTGCGTCTGTGGTGGGTTTATAAAGGGGATAATGCCAAGCAGGGGGGGTATGTGTATTACCCGGTCGATGATTTGTTGGGGATCCTGGCCCTGGAAAGTCATCGTCATCAGGCGTTGGTAATCGGTGAGGACTTGGGTACCGTTCCTGAAGAAATCCGTGAGAAGCTGGCAGATAACGGCGTGCATTCTTACCGGGTGTTCTTCTTCGAGCAAGCCAAAGACGGCGGTTTTTTCTCGCCCGCTCATTATCCCGAACAGTCGATGGCAACCCTGACCACCCATGATATGCCAACCCTGACCGGATTTTGGCATTGCCTGGATTTGGAACTGGGTAAGTCTCTGAATCTGTATCCTTCCGATGAGGTTTTGGCAGAGTTATACCGCACCCGTCATGAAAATAAACAGCAGTTGTTGGACACGCTGCACGGACATGGCTCTATTCCGCAGTGGATAGGTCGCTATGTGGATGAGGTGGGCATGAGCCGCGAATTAAATCATGGCATGCAGGTACATATGGCAAAAGGCAGCAGTGCGCTGCTGAGCCTGCAATTGGAAGACTGGTTGGAGATGGATAAGCCGGTCAATATTCCGGGCACCAGTAGCGAATATCCAAACTGGCGCCGCAAACTCAACCGCAGTTTAGAAGAGACCTTCAGTGATCCGGTCATTCAGGATCTGTCCAAACGGTTGACCGAAGCACGCAAACAAGCCTCTGCGCAATAACAAGGAGTACAGATGGACACTACATCACTAAGAAACGCCCAGTGTGCTGAGCCCTTTACCCTGCTAGGGCCTTTCAGTGATGAGCAGGGGCAGGGAATACGTGCTTGGTTACCGGGTGCGGGTAAGGTTCAGGCGATAAGTTTAGGCACTGGCAAAGTGCTGGGTACCATGCAGCCGCATGACGACAGTGCTTTGTTTGTGTTGTACCTAAAAGGTAAAAAAGCGGTGGGTCCCTATGCGCTGGAAGTGACTTCCAATCAGGGGCATCAGTATCAACGAATTGACCCCTATCAGTTCCAGGAAGAGGCTTTTCACGCCGTACATTATGTTGACCATGCGCCGGAAAATTTGTATCGACAACTTGGCGCACAGGTACTTGCCTTGGATATAGGATTGGATAAACAGGTGCGCGGTACCCGCTTTGCGGTGTTTGCACCTAACGCCAGCGCGGTATCCCTGGTCGGCGATTTCAATTGGTGGGATGGCAGTGCTCATCCGATGCAAAAAACCAGTCTTGGCTATTGGGTATTGTTTGTGCCGGGGGTTGAGCCTGGCTGCAAGTACAAGTATCAAATCAAAGACAGACATGGTCACAGCTTGCCTCATAAAGCTGACCCCGTTGGTTTTTACGCCGAGCAGTATCCGTCTCATGCGTCTATTGTTTACGACCATCAAGCCTATCAATGGCAGGACAACGCCTGGCGCGATAAGGCCATGGCCAACAAATACAACAGCCCCATGAGTATCTATGAGGTGCACTTGGGTTCTTGGCGGCGCAAACAGGACAATCAGTATCTCAGCTATCACGAATTGGCCGAGCAGTTGATCCCCTATGTCAAAGACATGGGCTATACCCATGTTGAGCTGCTTCCCATCTCTGAATATCCTTTCGATGGCTCCTGGGGCTACCAGCCGGTAGGACTATTTTCGCCGACCAGTCGCTTTGGAAATCCCGATGATTTCAAATATTTCGTCGATCAATGCCATCAGGCTGGTATCGGTGTGATTATCGACTGGGTGCCAGCACATTTCCCTGAAGATGGGCATGGCTTGGCGCGTTTCGATGGTACCCATGTTTATGAATATGAAGATCCGCGTAAGGGCTGGCATCCCGACTGGGATTCCTGCATCTATGACTTTGGCAAGGACACGGTTCGTCAATTCTTGGTGGCCAATGCGCTGTTTTGGTTAGATAAGTTCCATATAGACGGGCTCAGAGTTGATGCTGTTGCCTCTATGTTGTACCTGGATTACTCAAGGGATGAAGGGGAGTGGATCCCTAACGTAGATGGCGGCAATCATAATTATGAAGCCATCAGCCTGTTGCGCTGGATGAATCAGGAAGTCTACGCCAAGTTCCCGCATGCCATGACCATTGCCGAAGAATCGACAGCTTTTGCCAAGGTGTCACGCCCGGTGTATGAAAATGGACTGGGATTCGGCTTTAAGTGGAACATGGGCTGGATGCACGACTCGTTGCATTACATCAGTAAAGATCCGGCCTACCGACGTTATCACCATAACGAAATGACCTTCAGTATGGTGTATGCCTATGATGAAAACTTTATCCTGCCCATCTCCCATGACGAAGTGGTGCATGGCAAAGGTTCATTGCTGCGCAAAATGCCTGGAGACGAGTGGCAGCAGGCAGCCAATCATCGCTGCTATGCGGCCTTTATGTACGGCCATCCTGGCAAGAAACTCAACTTTATGGGCAATGAGATAGGACAAAGCGGCGAATGGAATCACGACAGTAGCGTGCAGTGGCATTTGCTCGATTTTGACAAGCATGCTGGCATTCAGCGCTTGTATCGGGATCTTAATCATCTGTATCAAAGCCAACCCGCCTTGCACCAATGTGACCATATGCCGGAAGGTTTCAGATGGTTGGATCATCACAATGCAGAGCAAAGTGTGTTGTCTTTTATCCGGCTGTCCGAGGGAAACCGCCAGAAAGTCTATGTAGTATGCAATTTTACGCCCGTTCCTCAGGAACTCTTCCGTCTCGGTGTTGCAGAGCCCGGAAATTACCGCCTGTTACTCAATACCGATGACACAGCCTACTGGGGAAGTGGTTATCAGGTAACGGAAAACGTCAAAGCAGAGCAGGTTAGTTGGAACGAACAGCCCTGGTCCATTGTTTTACGACTGCCACCCTTGGCGACACTTTTTATATTGCATGAGGCCGATGAGTAACCCTGACTTTAAACTCAGTGACGGCGTGCCGGCGCCGCTAGGTGCGACACTGACAGCCCATGGCTGCAACTTTGCGGTGCACGCACCTAATGCCAGTGCCGTGGAACTGTGTTTATTTCATGCCGACACGGAAGAGGAGTTGATCACCCTTCGCCTGCCTGCAAAAACGGGAAAAGTCTGGCATGGATGCGTGCAAGGCATTAAAGAAGGTCAGCTTTATGGGTATCGCGCCCATGGTAAAGATATGTTGGAACTGGGATTGCTCTTTAACTCGCAAAAGTTGTTGATCGATCCCTATGCCAAGCGCATAAATCGCCCGGCGGTATGGAATGCACGTCAGTATAAAGGGGACAGCCAATTCATGATCCCCAAGGCGGTGATCTGTAACACGCCACCACCCATAGAACCCGGTAGCAAACCCCACCTGGGTTTTGACGAATTTATCCTGTATGAAGCCCATATCAAGGGGATGACTCAGCTGCATCCCCAAGTGCCCACGGAAAAACGCGGTAAGTTTTTGGGCTTTTGTCAGCCTGTTATCCTCGAACATCTGAAGCAGTTGGGAGTAACGGCAGTGCAACTGATGCCAGTGACGGCTTTTATGTCAGAGCCCTGGCTGACCGAGCGCGGCTACAGTAATTACTGGGGATATAACCCCATTAATTTTTTTAGTCCCGATCCCCGTTATGCTATCGATGATCCTGTAGGGGAGTTCCGTGCCATGGTTAATGCCTTGCACGGTGCTGGTATTGAAGTGATCCTGGATGTGGTGTTTAACCACACTGCAGAAGGGGGCGTGGATGGCCCGATGCTTTCCTTCAAAGGCCTGGATAATACCGCCTTCTATTTGTTTGATCACAACGAATACGGGGCAATGAACTATCGTCACTACCTGAATAATTCTGGTTGTGGCAACAGCGTTAATGTGGCCCATCCCTATGTGATGAAAATGGTCATGGACGCGCTGCGCTATTGGGTAGAGATCATGGGCGTGGATGGCTTTCGCTTTGATTTAGCTGCCAGTTTAGGTCGTGATCCTTATGAGTTTTCTGCCCATGCCGGTTTTTTCAGAGCCTTGCGCCAAGATCCTGTCCTTGAGCGGGTAAAACTCATTGCAGAGCCCTGGGATATTGGGGCCGGTGGCTATCGTTTGGGTCACTTCCCTTCTCACTGGCACGAATGCAATGACAAGTACCGGGATACACTGCGCGCCTTCTGGCGCGGTGATAAAGGCTCCACCAGTGATTTTGCCACCCGCTTACTTGGCTCCCGGGATATCTTTCCAAAAGGTCAGCGTGCCATCCATACCTCAGTCAATATGGTGACCTACCACGATGGTTTTACGCTGGAAGATCTGGTCAGCTATCAGGAACGTCACAATGAAGCCAACGGCGAACAAAACCGTGACGGTCATGGACATAATATATCCGCTAATTACGGTGTTGAGGGCGCTACCCATAATCCGCAGATTCTGGCCTTACGTGACCGCCAGAAGCGAAATATGTTTGCCACCTTGTTGTTATCACAAGGGATCCCCCATGTATTGGGTGGTGATGAGCTGTGCCGCACACAGAAAGGCAATAATAATGCCTATTGCCAGGATAACGAGATTAGCTGGCTGGACTGGGAGTTAACCCAGCGCAAACAGGATTTTTTTGATTTCTGCCAGAAAGTGATTGCCATACGTAAAGGCAGCGAATTGCTCAGTAACTTAAGCCTTCAGGATGACAATTACATCAACAAGGTCAATGTCGAAAAGGTTGGTTGGTATCGGCCCGACGGGGCAGGCAAGGTTGTGGACGATTGGCAAGACGCCAACAATCAGGCCTTTGCCTTGCAGTTTAAAGGTGAGGGCGAGATTACCGAACACTGGCTAATCCTGTTTAATGCCGGCGACAATGACGTGGCGTTTGTACTGCCGTCTGAGCCGAAGGACTGGCAGTTGGAGTTGGATACCCGTTACAGCAGTGATGATGATTATCCTGTTCGGCAGATCACCGGCTTGTACGTGCAGGCCTACAAAAGTTTAAGCCTGCTGCGATGCCACACAGCAACGCCTTAAAGTTACAAGGCCATGTTCAATGTGTATAATCGCCGCCACTTCTGGGGCCTAACGTAAAAAACACTGACGGGGCAAACATGACGCTTGAAACTCAGCTGTGCGATATTGGTTTTATCGGTTTAGGGGTGATGGGTAAAAACCTGACCCTGAATCTGGCCGACAATGGCTACAAGATCGCCTGTTTCGATCTCGACCAGTCCAAGGTGGACGCCATTCTTGCCCAGGATGCGGCAGAGCGTGGGAGCCAGCCTCCCAGGGTGATGGGCTGCCGCTCGTATACTGAGCTACTTGGTAAGCTGAAATCTCCTCATCTGATTATCCTTTCTGTACCTGCGGGTGAGCCGGTAGATCATGTTTGTCATCACTTGATTGATGCCGGCATCGGCGCCGATGATATTGTGGTGGATACAGGCAACAGCTTGTGGACAGACTCCGTCGACCGTGAGCGTCAATACAAGGGCAAGCTGATTTTCTTCTCTACTGCGGTGTCTGGCGGTGAAGTGGGGGCGCGTTTTGGTCCCTCACTGATGCCATCAGGCGATCCCTATGCCTGGACGCGTATCGAGCCTGTGCTGAAGGCGATTGCTGCAAAGGTCGATCCGGCAAGTGGTAAACCGCTGGAATCTCATACACCAGGCAAGCCGGTTAAAGAAGGGGAACCTTGTGCCGCCTATATCGGCCCTGTGGGGGCTGGTCATTATGTGAAAATGGTGCATAACGGTATCGAATACGCCGACATGCAGATGATTTGTGAAACCTATCACATTATGCGCAGTGGTCTGGGGATGACACCCGCCGAAATTGCTGCCATTTTCCGCCAGTGGAACCAAGGTGAGCTAAACAGCTATCTGATGGAAATCAGTGCCGAGGTATTGGACAAGCATGACGATGAGAGTGGTCAGCCTTTGGTTGACGTGATCATGGATAAGGCTGGTCAAAAAGGTACCGGCCTGTGGACTGCGGTCAGCGCTTTGGAAGTAGGCAGTCCGGCACAGACCATCGCCCAAGCGGTCTTTGCCAGAGCCATTTCCAGTCTTAAGAATGAACGTTTGAAGGCTGCCGATATTCTGCCCGGACCTGAGCCGGTAAAGGTGGATGCCGCTAAACGGGATGCCGCGGTAAAAGCGCTGCATGATGCGCTGTATTGCTCCAAAATATGTGTTTACGCGCAAGGCTTTCAATTGATGGCGATGGCGTCATTGGAGCATGGCTGGAAGCTGGATTTTGCCCAGATTGCCAAGATCTGGCGCGCAGGCTGTATTATCCGTGCGGTATTCTTACAGTCGATTACCCAAGCCTATGAGCAAAACGAACAGTTGGATAATTTGCTGCTGGATCCCTTCTTTGCCGATCAGATCCGTTCCTATCAAAGCAATTGGCGTCGTGCCGTAGCCGATGCCTGTCTGATGGGGATCCCCTGCGCGGCCATGTCATCGGCGCTGAATTATTATGATTCCTATCGCAGTGCTGTTTTGCCTGCCAACTTGTTGCAGGGACAAAGAGACTATTTTGGCGCTCATACCTTTGAGCGCTTGGATAAGCCGCAAGGTAAAAAATATCACGTTGAGTGGAGCCAACCTGGCCAGCCCATTGTGGCTATTCGCAAGTAGGCCAATGCAGTTAAAAAAACGCCGGTCATGTCACCGGCGTTTTTTGTGTCAGCTTTTATTGTCACTTCACTAAAATATTTTTCTGTAACTAGATTTCAGTTTTTAGGTTACAGCGGGGCAATAAACCGCCCATCCTCGATTTGCTCGATGTAATGTTCTGCGGTCTTTTTCAAGGCCTTTGTCTGTATATTTTGCTGAACCAGAATACTTTCGATGCTGGTCAAATTCAGATCTTCCACGCCGAACTTCTGGCCAACATAGCCCCATATATAGGCTTGTTCGAAGCGCTCTTCTTTCATATTAATGGTGCTCAGGCTCAGAAATATTTCTGGATCGACCTCGGCATCCTCGCCATACAATTCCAGAGCATGGTAGAGCAGGCTGATGGTTTTAGGCCGGTCGAACTTACTGTAGTAAGTGGCCAGTGCAACCTGCATCTCCGGGTATTCTAATTCGCCGCGTTTTTCGTACTGCAAGAACGCCTTCAGTGCATCCTGATCATCAAAGCGTGACCAGTGGTAATAGAGTAAGTGCGGTACATCCACGCCTTGTGTTTCCCTGGCCAGGCGCTTGAGTTCACGCTCCGCTGTCATCAAACCGCGCACCCGTTCAGACTGCTTTTCTTTGAGCTTAATATGCTCGATGTCTGAGGCTTTGCTGATGCACTTTTTGTAATTTTCAAAACCCAATAGGAGGTCGTAGTTGAGCAAATCAGACGGGCTTTTCAGCTGCTCGTAACGGTCTTTAATAATTCGGGATTTCTCTGCCCGGCACCAGCTGTCGGGATTTAGGTCGCTACAAAGCTGCGGTTGCTGCTCGCAGATATCTTTGACGCTGACACTGCTGAAGGAGTCGCAACCCGTCAGTGCAGCCAAAACCACCATTCCCATAAACCTGTGCATGTAATACCTCGAGTGACTAAGCCGGTCTTAAAAGGTTCATGGCGGAACCTATGCAGACATAAAACTGAAGGAATTTTACCAAGAATTTGGCTGCAAACCCTTAAAATTTAACGATTCTGAAACTTTTGTACAATTTTGCGTCCCAGCACCGTTTCATTAAAATAGCGGCCGTTTTTGCCCATGGCAATGTCTGTGGATACTCAGATGGTTTGGCAACTTGTGGCCAGGCCTTCATTTTCCCAATGCGTAGAAGGCGGAATTAATGAATCATCAACATGAAGAAGCGCTGCTCAATAGTTGGCAGGAGCGTCAGGAATATGCAGAGAGAATGCAACCCATATTGGGGCAGCTCTATCGTGATAAAGCCGTTGAGATCACACTGTATGGTCGCACCTTGCTGGGCGCCAACAGCATTGATATCGTCAAAGCGCACCGTATGGTTCGTCTGCACACAGGTGATAAACTGCGTCTGCGTGAGAGTTGGCCGCTGCTCGATGCCATTAGCCGCATGAAACTGGCGCCTGCTCAGGTAGATTTGGGTAAGTTGGCTTACAACTACCACTATGGCGACAAGGCTATGGGAAGGGATGTTGAAACTTACTTAAAAGATGAGTTGGCAGCGATTGTTGATAAAGAAGACAACCATGCGCCTGTGGATGTCGTGCTTTACGGTTTTGGCCGTATCGGGCGCTTGCTGGCCCGCCTGCTGATTGAGCGCCAGGGTAAGAACAACAAATTACGTCTTCGCGCTATTGTAGTGCGTGGCGGTAAGGCCGGTGATTTGGAAAAGCGTGCCAGCTTGTTGCGCCGGGATTCTGTTCATGGTCCATTCAATGGCAGCATCACCATCGATAGTGAGCGTAATGCCATTAAGGCCAATGGCTCCTACATTCAGATTATCTATGCCAACGGTCCGCAAGAGGTGGATTACACCCAGTACGGCATTAATAACGCAATTGTTATCGACAACACCGGTATGTGGCGTGATCGCGATGGCCTGGGACAGCACTTGAGCTCCAAAGGAGCGGCCAAAGTATTGCTGACTGCGCCAGGTAAGGGTGACATCAAGAACATCGTATATGGTGTAAACCATAAAGATATTCTCGATGAAGACACTATTCTGTCTGCCGCCAGCTGCACGACTAATGCGATTACCCCGGTTTTGAAGGCCATCGATGAGCATTATGGTATCGACAATGGCCATGTGGAAACCGTGCATTCCTACACCAATGATCAAAACCTGATCGATAATTTCCATAAGGCCGAGCGTCGTGGTCGCGCTGCGCCGCTGAACATGGTGATCACCGAAACCGGTGCTGCCAAAGCCGTGGCCAAGGCATATCCGAAACTGGCGGGTCGTTTGACCGGTAACGCCATTCGCGTGCCCACACCGAATGTGTCGCTGGCAATTTTGAACCTGAACTTGGGTAAGAGCACTGACAAAGAAGAGATCAACGAGTTTTTGCGCAAAACGGCCTTGTTTACCGAGTTGCAGCATCAGATCGACTACACCGCCTCTACAGAACTGGTGTCGTCTGACCTGGTTGGTTCCCGCTTCGCCTCTGTAGTGGACTCTCAAGCCACTATCGTGTCAGAGAATCGTGCCACTTTGTATGTGTGGTATGACAATGAATTTGGTTATAGCTGTCAGGTGATGCGCGTGGTTCAGCAGATGGCCGGATTAAAGGTTCCCACATTGCCAGCGACCATAAGCGCTGACTAAACTAGGGGAAACAACCATTACAGCTTAAAGAGGTGCTTCGGCGCCTCTTTTTATTTTAAATCCCGCTAGCGGCCATTGACCTTGAATCTGTGATGACGGGTTAGCCAGGAGAATTTAATTTATGGTAGATTACCTCGTCTTTTAGCCACACCAGTGTCCACAATGAGAATAAGCTGCAATTTCGATAGCGGTAACATCCAGGTTATCAGCGCAGAAGCGCCTGAAAATATCCAACTTCGCATTAAAAAAGACCATCAGTCTGATTTTTATCAGTGGTTCCATTTTCGTCTGGAATCCACCCCTATGGTCAACCATCGCCTGCACATTGTCGACCTGGCCAAATCGGCTTACCCAGAGGGTTGGAAAGGCTATCAGGCGGTAGCGTCCTATGATCGTCAGGAATGGTTCCGGGTGGATTGTGAATTTGACGGTGATCGACTTACCATCGATCACACCCCAGAATTTGACACTACCTATTACGCGTACTTTGCGCCTTACTCCTACGAGCGCCACCTTGATTTGCTCGCCTGGGCGCAGACCTCATTTGACTGCAAACTGACCCATCTTGGCGAAACCCTGGATGGACGCGATATGTCGCTGTTGACTATCGGCCATGAAGAGCCTAACAAGAAAAAAGTCTGGATTATTGCCCGTCAGCATCCCGGTGAGACCATGGCCGAGTGGCTGATCGAAGGCCTGTTAGAGCGACTGCTCGATGAAGATGATGGCCTGGCCCGCGCTTTGTTTGAGCAAGCCGTGTTCTATGTGGTGCCGAATATGAATCCGGATGGAGCAGCAAGAGGGCATCTGCGCACTAACGCCAAGGGGATTAACCTCAATCGCGAGTGGGCCCATCCGTCCATGGAAAACAGCCCGGAAGTATTCCTGGTTAGTAAAAAGATGCAGGAAACCGGCGTTGATATGTTTCTCGATGTTCACGGTGATGAAGCCTTGCCTTACAACTTCGTTGCCGGCGGGGAAGGCACTCCCAATTACAACGACAAAATTGCTCATCTTGAACAGACCTTCAAGCAGACACTGATGGCCGTGACACCTGAATTCCAGGATACCTACGGCTATCCCAAAGATAAGCCCGGAGAAGCCAACCTGACGGTCGGCTCCAATGCGGTGGGTAACACCTATCATTGTCTGGCGTATACCCTGGAAATGCCGTTTAAAGACAATGCCGATTTGCCCGATGCGGCGTATGGCTGGTCACCGGCGCGCAGCAAACGTTTGGGTGAAGATGTGCTGGTGGCGATCCACGCGGTACTCAATCAACTATGAGATAGTAAGCGGCAATCGCCTGTGCAGAAGATACTTTGTACATGCACGGTAAATGCTGACGGAATAATAAGAACGAAATAGGGGAATTTGTTTGGAAGCCTTTAATAATTTTCTACTGTCGATGGACGCCTTGCTGGGAAGCTCAGCCTGGTTTCCCTTCGTCCTTCTGGGTGTCGGTCTGTTTTTTACCCTGTATTTGGGTTTTCCTCAGGTGCGCTACTTTCGCCATGCCTGGCTGGTGGTTAGCGGCAAACTGGACAAGAAAGGTGCGCCGGGTGACACCACTCACTTTCAGGCATTAAGTACAGCCCTCTCAGGCACTGTAGGTACGGGTAACATCGGTGGTGTGGCCTTTGCTATCTTCTTGGGCGGCCCGGCTGCGCTGTTTTGGATGTGGGCGACCGCGTTTTTGGGGATGACCACCAAATTTGTAGAAGTGACCTTATCCCACAAGTACCGGGTGAAAACCGAAGACGGCACCATGGCTGGTGGTCCCATGTATTACATGGACAGACGTCTTAACATGAAATGGTTGGCTATTGCTTTCGCCATTGCCACGGTAATCAGCTCTTTTGGTACCGGCAACCTGCCGCAAATCAACAATATCGCACAGGGGATGGAAGCCACCTTTGGTATTGAACCAATGTTAACCGGTGCGGTGCTTGCGGTGGTATTGGCCCTGGTGATCCTCGGCGGTATTCGTCGTATCGCCAAAGTGACCTCAAGGGTAGTGCCCATGATGTCTGTACTGTATGTCATCGGTGCACTGGGTGTGATCTTTTACAACCTTGAGAATATCGGCCCAGCCTTTATGTCGGTGATTTCCGATGCCTTTACCGGCTCGGCTGCTGCCGGCGGCTTCCTGGGGGCGACTATCGCATACGCCTTTAATCGTGGTGTTAACCGTGGTTTGTTTTCTAACGAAGCGGGACAGGGTTCTGCACCCATTGCTCACGCCTCGGCCAAGGCTGATGAGCCGGTTTCTGAAGGCATGGTGTCTATCCTTGAGCCGTTTATCGATACCATCATTATCTGTACCCTGACCGGTTTAGTGATCCTCTCCTCTGGTGTGTGGCAAGAGAAGTTCCAGAACAAGTTTGAGCGCAGCGATATGGTGATTGTACAAGGGCAGTATTCGGACGATTCACAAGAAGACCGTCACAAATTGTTCTTGTACCTCAACAATGAAAAGAATCACCAGGTGGAGCTGTATAGCGGCAGTATCGAAGTGGTTTCGGGCAAAGCCCTGAACAAAGACTTTACCGTTATTAATGCCCGCTCTATTGCCGAAGACGTGGTCTTTAGCGTGGGGGCCGTGGACGATCCCTTTACCGGGAGTCTGAAGGTTCAGGATGGTAAGCTGGTGAAGGAGAATATCCTGGTGTCCGGCAAGTCGCTGATCCACTCAGCGCAGCTAACCACTCAGGCTTTTACTCGCGGTTTCTTTGGTGATTACGGACAGTATATTGTCTCTATTGGTCTGCTGTTATTTGCGTTCTCCACAACCATTGCCTGGTCTTACTACGGTGACCGGGCAATGACCTACTTGTTAGGTCCACGCTCGGTGATGCCTTATCGGGTATTTTATGTGGCCGGTTTCTTCTGGGCGTCGTTCTCAGACACCACTTTGGTATGGAACCTGGCGGCTGTGGCAATCGTAGTGATGACATTGCCCAACTTGTTCGGCATTTTGATGTTGCACAAAGAGATGAAGCAAACGGTGAAAGATTACTGGCAGGATTTTAATGCCCGTGAGCAATCGGGTAAGGAATAACCGAGAGCTTGTTTTCTTTTTATAGCGCGGCACAGACCGCGCTTTTCTTGTTAAAGCTGAAGTAGGGGGTGCCCATGGCCCTGATCGACTGTCCTTCTTGCAATAAAAAAATTTCAGATAAAGCGGCCCAATGCAGCCATTGTGGCTTTGGTATTGGCGCGGCTACTGATGATGACATGCTGCGCAAACGGCAGATGCAGAAGTTTAAGCGTTCTCAATCTATTCAAACTCAGTCAATGATAGCGATGCTGATGTTTATCTCAGGATTCGGATTTATGTATTGGGGCGATACTTCACCGGGTGACCTGCAGTACAATATTGCGATTGGTTGTTCGGTGATCGGTTTCATTTGGTACATCATCAACCGGATCCGCTTGATATTTGTGAAGAAATCAGACTAATGGATATTCAAAGCCTTCTAAACGCCATGACGCCGCAACTTTATGAGCGTCTTGTCCAAGCCGTTGAAACAGGAAAGTGGCCCGATGGCAATGCCTTAACTGTTGAGCAAAAAGAGAATTGCCTGCAGGCAGTGATGCTCTATCAGGCGAGAGTGCTTCAATCCGAAGAGCATATGACTATCGGTGCCAACGGTGACATCGTGCACAAGTCCAAGCAACAACTGAAACAGGATTTCCAACCCTCTATCGCCAGGTTTAGTTCCGATGATTTTTAGTAGTTTTTTCCGGCCTAAGTATCGCCACGCAGATCCAAAAGTACGTCGGCTCGCCATTGCGGACTTAAATCCCAGTAGTTCTGAGGGCAAAGGGATCCTGCATGAACTGGCCTTTAACGATGAAGACACCAGCGTGCGATTGGAGGCGCTTGAGCGCCTCGATAGCTTCGCCCTATGGTGGAAACTGGCGCAGACAGAAAAGCAAGATCGTATAAAAAAACGTGCTCAGCAGCGGGTTGAAAGCATGTTGGTAGGCGAGGGAACTGAAGCGCTGGAGCACAATCAACGGCTGAGCTTCATTAAAGAATGCAGCAATCACAGCTTGCTGGAGAGGTTGCTGCGCAGCCATTGGCAGCATGGCAATGATGACAGCCTCAGTTTATTGGTACTGAAAAAGCTTAACAAAGCACCACTTACGCTACAGATACTGTTCGAAAGCAAGAATGCCAAGTTAAAACAGCGTCTGCTGCACGATATCGATGATACGGATAGCCTGAGCCGTATTGTCAAGAAACACACCGACCAAGATATGGTCGCCCTGGCCCAGGAAAAATTGCAAAAAATCCAGGAGGAAGACGCCAAACGCGTTCAGCTGGAAAAAGATATCCGTTTGCAGCTATCCAAAATGCTGGCACTTCGCGATGAACAGCATTTACCCAAGTTGGAATCACAATGGCAGGCCATTGAGTCTGAATATCAGCAAATGGTGTCGATGCTGGCAAAGCTGCCATCTGCAGTGCAGCAAGAGTTTAGTGAAAAACATCAAGAGCTTAGCGCCAAATTAACGGATAAAAAGAATCAGCTGTTGCCTGCCTGGGAAGCACAACAAGCGGAAGAAACCAAGCGTCAGCTATTGCAACAGCAACAGCAACATGCACAACTTGCGGTTGAACAGTTAAGGGAACAGTTGCAACACCCCGCAACTCTGGACGCCGACAGGGTACCTACATTGCAGCAAGCTCTCGAGCAGGCAAAGACGTTATTCGCTTCGTTGCCGGTGGCGGCTGTGCCACAAACGCTTTTTAACCAGCTGCAGGCGTTGGAGTCATTACTGTCTGATCTGCCAGCATTAAAGGCGGCGGTAAAAGAAGCCGAAGATTTGATTGCAGTGCTATGCGGATTTGACACGCCAAAGAGCAAAGAAGATTTGGATCAGGGTGCCATGTTTTGGAAAGAGTGTCGTCAGCAATGGCGGTCACTGAGAGAGCCTTTCAAGCAAAGCTGGCCAAAGGCGCTTGACGATAAATGGAATGAATTAGCAAATCAGTGGCAGGGAGGACTTAAAGACTTAAGTCTTGAACTGCAGGAAGACAGCAACAAGGTTCGGCAAAAACTGCGTGCCATCAACGATATGGTCGACAAAGGTAAGTTTCGTCCTGCCATGTCTTTGTATCAGAAAGTGGAAGATTGGTACCAGGCTTTACCTGTGGGTGAACAGGACAAACTCAAGCGTCAGCTAAGCGTCGTTAAAGAGCGCGTAGAGAAGTTGAAAGATTGGCAGGCCTACATTGCTGCGCCGAGAAAGCCCGCCTTACTGGAGTCTGTTCAAGAGCTTATCGACAAGCCACTAGCACCGCAACAACAAGCTGAACAGGTAAAGCACTTACGCGGCCAGTGGAACAGTTTGGGTAAGCTGGATACCGAAGAGGACAATGTGCTGAATAAGGCGTTTGATGAAGCCTGCGAAACAGCCTTTGCACCTGTCAGGGAGTTCTATCAGGCGCAGGAGCAAAAACGTGCGCAACATCTTGAAGAGCGACAAGCCCTGTTAACGCAGATGGAATCGTTGTCCGGCGATACCATCAATATGGCGGAACTTTCAAAGGCCTATAATGCGCTGCAAAAAGCCTGGCGACATGCAGGAGAAGTCGACTTTCAGCATATTGAATCTCTAAATCAGCGCTACCGAGCCCTGTCTCAAGACATTCGAAGCAAGTTAGAGTCCCATTATGCAGAGAATAAGGCGCACAAAGAGCGCTTATTGCACAGGGCACAGAAACTGATTGAGCTCGAGGATGCGTTCGACGCTGCCTATCAGGCCAAAGCCTTGCAGGAGGAATGGAAAACGGTAGGTCACGCCGGACGCAAGCAGGAGGCGGGGCTGTGGCAGGCGTTTCGTGAGGCTAACGATGCGATTTTTGCCAAGCGCCAGCAGCAACAGCAACAGCAGCAGACACAAACCCAAGAAAGAAAGCAGGCCATCGATGCTTTGTTGGACGGGTTTGAGAGCCAACTTGGTCAAGGACAGGTGCCGGACAGCCAAGGGCTGTCGGACACCGATGCCAAGCTGACAGCCTTACTCGAGCACGGCCAGGGTAAAGAAGTCGAATATGCTAAAAAACGCTGGGACAAGTTGCAGGAGCGGGTAAAACAACAGCAGCAAAAAGCAGAAGCCAGTCAGCATCAACAACAACTGGCGGCGCTATTTGCGCTGTTGGCAAAGCCGAGCATGGAGGAAGACAATCTGTCAGCCTTGCCACCGATTTGGCGTCAGGCGCTCCTTAATGCAACCGGCAGCGAAGAGCGCAGCACCCTAATCCTGAAAATGGAACTGATTGCCGGTACAGATTCGCCTAAAGCCGAAGACAAAAAGCGAAAGGACGTGCAGTTGCAACTGATGGCGACCAAGTTACAAGAGGGCAAGATGCCAACGCTGGATGAGCTGTTAGTGCGCTGGCTAGAGCAGGGACCTGTGACAGAGTCTGATCGGGCTTTATTGCCAAGGTTAAGTGCTTTGTTCTTACCACAAGACAAGCGACAAAGCGCTTAGCATTTGAGGTGTAGGCTGTGCAGACGATAGAGGTAATGATGAAAAAGGGGCTGTTGCTGTTGGCTGCCCTTTTTCTCGTACCCGTCCAGGCACAGCCGACAACGTCTGAGGCAGATGTTGTATTTGTGGCCGAAGACTTGGCCCCTTATCACTTCTTAAATGCCCAACAGTCTGAGGATGGCGCAATGTTTGCCCTGGCGAAAGCCGTGGCAAAGGTCTGTGAAATTCGTGCTCGGTTCGAACTATTGCCCTGGAGCCGTGCGTTTTTGCACAGCAAAGATGACGTCGATGTGGTGATGGTGTCCTTGTTAAGGACTCCGGAACGCGAACCGGAGTTTCACTGGATAGGGCGGGTATTTAAGACCGAGGCTTATTTCGTCAAGCTTAAAAGTCGTCGCGATATTCAGGCAAATAATATCGAACAGGCGAAAAAGTATGTAGTGGCCACCATTCGTGGATATGGCTCAGAAAAATGGCTGCGGACACAGGGATTCGATGAGCGTCTTGGCAACCTGGCCTTGAGTCTTAACTCAACTCAATTATGGGGCATGCTTTTCAAAGAGCGAGCGGAACTGGTGTTGACCAATACCATGGCCATGCGTAAAGAAGTGGTGGCAGATGGATATCCACCAGAAGCGCTTGAGCCCGTTTTTGAGGCCAAAGATATTCCAACGGAGTTATTCTTTGCCACCGGTCTTAAGACCTCTTCTGAACGGGTGCAGCAGCTATCTGACTGTTTGAATAAAACCAAGCAAGACGGCACCTATGACGCCATCTTACAGCAATGGCAACTTAGCGAGGGGAGAGCGCCATAGCACGGCGTTGGTTAATCGCTTAGCTCTCCTCGCAGGTTTTGTGTCAGTTCCTGTCTTATCGCTTCAATGCCGCTGGCTTTACTCAACAAGTAGTGTAGCTTGGCCAAAGCGGCTTCCAGCGTCATATCTCCCCCCGATACCACGCCGACCTGTGCCAATGCATTGCCGGTGGCATAGCCGGCCATATTGACCTTACCACGTAAGCATTGGGTGCAGTTTAAAACCACAATGCCCTGTTTGTTGGCTTGCTCAAGTTGACTCAGTAAGGCCGGATCCTGGGGGGCATTGCCGACCCCATAACTTAGCAAAATCAACGCTTTTACCGGTTGTTGCAGGGTGTTTCGAATCACTTCGGCGCTGATCCCAGGATACAAGGTGACCACTCCAATCGGTTGGGCAGTGACCGGGCTTACCTTCAATGGCTGTTGCACAATGGGTTTTACCTGTCCTTCGATAACATCGATATTGATCCCCGCTTCCATCAGCGGCGGAAAATTGGGGGAGGCAAAGGCATTGAAACCATCGGCATGGATCTTACGGCTACGGTTACCTCGCAGAAGCTGATTATTAAAAAATAAACAGACTTCGTGCACCGGGTAATTGGCGGCCAGATAGAGGGCATTTAGCAGGTTGATCTGGCCGTCGCTGCGAATTTCTGCGAGCGGGATCTGCGAGCCGGTAACAATCACTGGCTTTGACAGGTTCTCCAGCATAAAAGACAGTGCTGAAGCGGTATAGGCCATGGTGTCGGTGCCATGCAGAATAATAAAGCCATCGTAGTTTTCATAGTTGGCCTGAATGTCGTCCGCAATTTGTTGCCAGTCCAAAGGCGACATATCGGAAGAATCCATTAACTGATCATACTCATGGATGGTGAACTGGGGCATTTCGTCGCGGTGGAACTCAGGCATACCGGCCAGGGTTTTCGATAAGAAGCCGGGTACACAAACATAGCCTTTGCTGGATGGGCGCATACCGATGGTGCCACCGGTGTAAGCGATATAAATGTGCTTTTTCATGGACTTATACATAGCAATCTGATGCTCCCATTCTAGCGCACAAGTGCTGTCGGCAACCAGCATCATAGCGCGTTGGAAATTTTGCGCCTTCTCTGGTGGAGAAGGGGGCAAATATGCTTGAATGTGGCTCGATTGATGTCATAAACAGGATACTGAAATGAAAAGACTGGTGCTGGCGACGACCATTGCTCTTGTATTAAGTGCATGTCAGGAGAGTGAGCAGGTAACGACAGAAGCCGGACAAGGTGCCGGGGCATCCGTTACTGCGCCGACGCAAGACAGTGGGCAAAATGAATCGCAACGCTTGCAGAGCCTGGTCAATGCATTTTTTCAGGAAAGCCTGTCCAGAAGCCCAGTTTATGCGACCTTTGTGGGGGTACACAGCTTTGATGATAAATTTGATGATCCCATCAGCGACAAGAGCCTGAAAGAAGATCTGGCCTTTCATCAAGGTTATCTGGCCAGAATCGGGGAGATCGATGCCAATTCGTTGCAAGGGCAGGACCGGCTCACCTATGACATCTTCAAGCGGGACAGAGAGCTAGCCATTGCCGGTCATCGCTTCCCGGGACACTTACAGCCCTACAATCAGATGTGGGGTGTGCACAATTTTTACCCTATGTTGGGCTCTGGCGGCAGTGCACAACCTTTTCAGACAGAGCAGGATTATCTGAATTTCATCAGCCGAACCAAAGGCTTTGTGGAATATATGGACAGCACTATTACCGCCATGCAAGAGGGTATGGAGAAAGGTGTGGTGTTGCCTAAAAGCATTGTGCTTAAAGTGATCCCGCAATTGCAGGCGCATATCGTCGATACGGCGGAAAAGAGTGTATTCTACGGCCCGGTCAGAATGCTTCAGGATAATGACAGCCTGACTGCAGAACAAAAAGCCAGGCTAGAACAAGATTATGAAAAGATGATCATGGAGCAGATCGTCCCTTGTTATCAGCGGCTGTTGGATTTCGTACAAAGCCGTTACCTTACCGCTGCAAGAGACAGCGTGGGCCTGTCAGCACTGCCGGACGGCACGGCCTGGTATGAGCATATGATTGCCACCCATACCACCTTGCCCCTGAGTGCAGAAGAAATCCATCAATATGGTTTGCAAGAAGTAGCGCGGATCCGTAAAGAGATGGAAGCGGTAAAAGAAAAAGTAGGCTTCCAGGGGGATTTGCCAGCCTTCTTTGAGCATCTTCGCACCGATGACGCCTATTTTTTCCAGTCAGAGGAAGCGGTTATCGATGCTTATCAGGCGGTAAAGGAGAAGATCAATGCGCGCTTGGACACCTTGTTTGAAATAAGGCCCAAAGCAGACTATGAAGTGCGTGCCGTTGAACCATTCCGTGCCGCTTCGTCTGCCGGTGCCAGCTATCAGGCACCTGCGCCAGACGGTTCACGCCCGGGGATCTTTTATATCAATACCTATGATCTTAAGGCCCAGCCAAAGTATCTTTTAGAGACACTAAGTATTCATGAAGCCGCGCCAGGTCATCATTTCCAGATTGCCATTCAGCAGGAGGTTGAGGGATTACCACAGTATCGCAAGTTTAACGGCTACACCGTGTTTGCCGAAGGTTGGGCGCTGTATGCGGAAAGCCTGGGCAAAGATCTTGGCCTGTTTACTGACCCCATGATGTGGTACGGGCGTCTCTCCGATGAGCAATTGCGCGCCATGCGCCTGGTGGTGGACACCGGTATTCATGCTAAGGGCTGGACCAGAGAGCAGGCCATGACTTTTATGGCAGAGAACTCTTCTATGGCCGCATCAGATATTGAAGCTGAGGTGGAGCGTTATATTGCCATTCCTGGCCAGGCTCTGGCCTACAAAGTGGGGGAGCGGGCTATTCGTCAAATGCGTGAGAAACTAAAAGCCATGCAGGGTGAAAGGTTTGATATTCGCCAGTTCCATACACAAGTACTGATAGACGGTGCCATGCCGATGCCTGTGCTTGAGAGTAAACTGGTGCGCTGGGCCAAGCAGCAAGGGTGAGATAAACAACTTGTATATGACGCTGAAATGGAAACCCTTTTTCGCAATGCCAGGCATGGCGTGTGGACGGCCTTTTATGCTATTAATCTGCAGGTAGAAGGTGGCTGATGTCAGTACAAAAGAACTCGAGTCCACCTGCACTGCAAAAATGCCGCTGTGGTGGGCTGCCATCACAGCCATTGGCTGTAGAAGGTTGTGAAGATCGTTGGCTGATCCACTGTACTGTCAGTGGATGTCAGGCCAGAATTGCCGGTCAGGGACGGCAAGATGTGATCAAAGGCTGGAATCGCTTAAGTTCACATCTTTTTCGCTAACGTTGAACAAGTGGCGTTGGTAGATAGATGGTAACTGTTGCCAATTACACTGGCGTGTTGCCATGAACAAGCTCACAAAAATATAAGAAGTACATGGGAGCTACCCTTTGATAAAAATATTGTTGGTCGATGACCATGATCTGGTACGCACCGGAATTCGCCTTATTCTCGATAGCGAGAAGGCGTTTGACGTGGTCGCGGAAGCGAATAGTGGCGAGCAAGCGATAAAAATATGCCGCAGTCATGATCTCGATATTGTTTTAATGGATATGAACATGCCGGGAATGGGCGGCCTGGAAGCCACCCGTAAGATTTTGCGCCATGATCCCGATGCGAAAGTCATCTTTCTATCCATGTATAAAGAGAACCCCATCCCTGCCAAGGTCATGCAAGTGGGCGCCTGGGGTTTTGTGACCAAAGATGCTGAACCTAAAGAAATGGTCAAAGCCATTTTGCAGGTGCATGCTGGTCAGAAGTATATTGCCCCCGATGTGGCCCAACAGATAGCCTTGGGTAAATTGGATGCCGGCGGTGTCGATCCCTTTAAGCATTTGTCTGAGCGGGAAATGCAAATCATGATGATGCTGACCCGTGGTTCCAAAGTGCCAGACATTGCCATTCAGCTGAATATCAGCGCCAAAACCGTGAACACCTATCGCTACCGGATGTTTGAAAAACTGGGGGTAACCGGCGATGTTGAACTCACCCATCTGGCACTTCGCCATAAGATAATCAGTCCAGACCAGCTTTGATGAATCAGGGATCCACGCCCGACTTTGACCACAGGGCGTTTCTTAAGAACTTGAGTGACTCTCCCGGCGTATATCGCATGTATAACGCCGAAGGAGAGGTAATCTATGTTGGCAAAGCCAAAAACCTGAAAAAGCGGGTATCCAGCTATTTTCGCTCTCAGGTGGATAGCATTAAAACCCAATCATTGGTGCGGCAAATAGCCAACATGGATGTCACCCTGACGCATACAGAAACCGAGGCCTTTATTCTTGAAAATAACTACATCAAGAAGTACCGGCCCCGTTATAACGTGCTGTTGCGTGACGATAAGTCCTATCCCTATATTCTGCTGACCGATCATAAACATCCGAGACTGACTATCCATCGCGGTGGACGCAAGCTCAAAGGCGAATATTTTGGGCCGTATCCCAGCGCCTGGGCAGTGCGTGAAAGTCTGCGCAGCATGCAAAAGCTCTTTCCTATACGCCAATGTGAAGACAGCTATTACCGGGCGCGTACCCGACCTTGCTTGCAATATCAGTTAAAGCGTTGTGCTGGTCCCTGCGTAAGCGGTTTAGTCAGCGATGAAGAGTACCAACAGCAAGTGCAGCTGGCACGACTGTTCCTTAAGGGCAAAAATGCGGAAGTGATTGAAGCTCTGGTGCAGAAAATGGAAGCCGCCAGTCAGGATCTTCGCTTTGAGGCAGCGGCACGCTATCGAGACCAAATCGCGACCTTGCGTAAAGTGCAGGAGCAGCAATGGGTCAGTGGTGATGAGCAGGAAATGGATGTATTTGGTTTTGCTTATCGTAACGGGATTGCCAGTATTCAGGGCTTTTTTATCCGCGATGGTAAGCTGTTAGGAAGCAAAAGTTATTTCCCCAAAGTACCGGCTGATGCCAGTCATCAGGAAGTGTTTCAATCTTTCCTGCTGCAGTTCTATCTCTCGGGCGAACGCTCTATCCCCAAACAAATCGTATTGCCCATGGCATTGGAAGAGGGCGGCGCCATTGAAGCGCTATTGTCTAAGCAGGCCGGCAACAAGATTAAGTTTTTCCAGGGTAGCCGCGAAGAAAAACGCCGGTATCTGCATCTGGCCAATACCAATGCGGAAAATGCGTTGGAATCTATGCAAAGTAACCAGAAATCCATTTTCAATCGCTTTTTGGAACTGGAGCAGGTGTTGGAATTGGATAATCCGATCCAGCGTATGGAGTGCTTCGATATCAGCCATACTTCTGGCCAGCAGACAGTAGCGTCTTGCGTAGTATTTAACCGCGAAGGGCCTTTTAAGAGTGACTATCGGCGTTACAACATCGAAGGCATTACCCCTGGGGATGACTATGCCGCCATGGCCCAGGCGCTCAAGCGCCGCTATCGGCAGGTCTCCGATGAAAGCAAAATCCCTGATATTCTGTTTATCGATGGTGGCAAGGGACAGCTTGCACAGGCCGAAGCCTGCTTTGAAAACTGGGAGCACGCTAAAATACCCATGCTGATCGGTGTGGCTAAGGGGACTAGCCGTAAACCCGGATTAGAAACCCTTATTTTGGCCGGTAATCATGCTACTATTCCGCTGGATGCAGACAGCGCTGCCTTGCATCTTATTCAGCATATCCGCGATGAAGCTCACCGATTTGCCATTACCGGTCATCGCAGTCAGCGCCAAAAGGCCAAAACCAAGTCCCGATTGGAATCTATCCCGGGTGTCGGGGCCAAGCGCAGGCAAAGCTTGCTGAAATATCTGGGTGGTTTGCAAGAGGTGCTTAATGCCAGTGTTGACGAATTGGCAAAGGTGCCCGGCATCAGCCAGGAATTGGCGCAAAGTATTTATGATCACTTGCGGCATGTCTAACTGGCGAAAAATATGACTACGCGACCCGTCGTCCAATCAACGAGAAGTACTATGTGGACTATTCCCAATATCCTGACTTTGGTGCGTGTACTCGCCATCCCGGTGTTTGTGGTGATTTATTTTCTTAACTGGCGCTGGGCCCATGAAGCGGCCGCCTTCGTTTTTTGGTTAGCGGCCATTACCGATTGGTTTGACGGCTACCTGGCCAGAAGGCTGGGACAGACTACGCCTTTTGGTGCGTTCTTAGATCCTGTTGCTGATAAGTTGATTGTGGGGGCAGCGTTATTGATGATCACCCACACCTACAATGATCTATGGATCACTTTGCCGTCTATCATTTTGCTGGGGCGGGAAATCTTTGTCTCGGCGCTACGTGAATGGATGGCAAGTTCAGGTCATCGGGATACGGTCAATGTGTCTTTTATTGGTAAAGCCAAAACCACGGCGCAAATGCTGGCGTTAATTGGTCTGCTGTCAGGGTTGGAAGAATTTATGGGCTTTCCCCTGTATTGGGTGAGTCTGGGTAAGATACTGCTGCTGATTGCGACGGTGTTGTCGGTGTGGTCCATGGTGATTTATCTCAAGGCAGCCTGGCGTTTTTTGAAGGGCTGATCATCTCGACGGGAACGATTGGCGTTCAAAAATAAGGCGGTTGTGTCAAAAATCCAGCAATCGCGCGGCAAATACCATTTTTGTGGTTGACAGCAAAGGCGGTGTCGGTAGAATTCAGCCTCACATTTAGCCGAGGCGATAAAGCCAGGTTAGACCCCAAAAAAATATGCCTCAGGGCAAAAAGAATAGGGGAATGTATTCAAGGGAAACCTTGTTTTAAGCGGGAATAGCTCAGTTGGTAGAGCACAACCTTGCCAAGGTTGGGGTCGCGAGTTCGAGTCTCGTTTCCCGCTCCAAATTTTTCCCAGGCGGGTTGGCAGACTGGCTATGCAGCGGATTGCAAATCCGTGGACCTCGGTTCGACTCCGGGACCCGCCTCCACTTTTCTTGTCTCGTTATTCGGTCGTTCTTACTTTCCATCGTTGAGCTGACTGAGATTTTCGAGTCAGTTGCTGACCATGTCAGTAACAAGCCCCCGATGCCCGGGTGGTGAAATTGGTAGACACAAGGGATTTAAAATCCCTCGGCGGTAACGCCGTGCCGGTTCAAGTCCGGCCCCGGGCACCATTTGTTCGAATATCTTCATTAAGCAAACAGCTTTTCTGTCATTTAAGTGCTAAGTGATGCTCGCCGGACTATTCCAGGCGAAAATCGCAGATTTTCACCGTTCAGCCGACGCGCAGCTAGCGCTGCTAATGATGTCGCCTTCACCCAGCCCCGGGCGGCGAATATCCAACCTTCACAGCTTATCTCTTGTTGGAAGCTGGTGGTTTTTGCTATGACTTAGCTCGCCGGACTATTCCAGGGAAAAATCGCAGATTTTCCCCGTTCAATCGGCGCGCAGCTCTCGCTGCTAAAGATGCCGCTTTCACCCAGCCCCGGGCGACGACAATCCAACTTTCTGAGTTATCAATTTTATTGATTATTGCGATCTTGCTCTAAATCGGCTTTCCGGACTGAACTAGCGAAACATCGCAAAACCTATGCGCCTCTAGCGGTACTTTTGCTGCCGTTGTCATCCAGTTTAAGTGAACCACCTAGTTGTTGAAACATATTGTCCGATACATGAAAAGCTTTTGTCCTTGGGTTTCATTGAGTATGTAAACAGAACAGCACCAGCGCCAAACAGTATGGTTTTTCCTAACCTCAAGCTATTAAATGAAAGATACTCGCATACGCCTTCACGTTGGTTCAGCAACATCAAGAACAGGGTACTTGCTGACAGTGACAAGAAGTCATTTCACTCGTTCAGACACACTTTTGTTGACTATCTGTATAACAAGCTGAAGTTGCAAGGAAACCCTTTGGTTAAAGCTCTTCTGGGACATTCAGACAGTGAAATCACCTCAGGGGTCTAAGATTCATCCTTTGCTATTGAAGATCTTAACCGGATTATTCAGTCGGTGGACTTTGAAGAATATGGGCTTATCCTGTGACAGATCATTTTGAAGAGATTAAAGGTGTTGAATGACAGGATCAACGAGAGAGTCTGAAATACCATTTTCATACCCTACATTTCAGCATGCAAAAAACTTTATGGAAGGATATAAGTTATTGAAACTAAATAGAGCTTCATTTGCAGTGAGTATTACAAATGCTTCATTGGCATTAGAACTGGCTCTAAAAGCTCTCGCTGGGAGCTATAAGATTCGTGATTTTGATATCGAGGAAGAAATTGTTGATGGGAAGCGAATACAATCTTGTAGATCAAGTCAGCATGTCTGTAGGCCAAAATTACAAGGTAAGGGGCATGAACTAGCAACAATCTTTGATTCTGTGAATGATAACCACAAGAGGGTTTTAGAGCTTTACTGGTTGGATAGGTACGCATCAAATTCACTTCGAGATGTTTTGGATAGCCTAAGCAGTGACTTCCAAAGTTCTAGATACCTTGATGAAGCCAATAGTCACATACATGGGGGGTATGAAGTATATGACGCTCTCTTCGAAATGTTCTTATCAAACGAATCAATTTTGTTTAGCGGTTAATCTGGCTGCTAAGCCAAGAGTCCCGGCTTAAGAAAACAAATTGACCAACCTAACAGTTAGAGTTTGATCCATACCAACAAGACTGGACACCTCGTTAAGCGATAGAATCGCAATCGAGGTGAAGCATGACAAAAGAATCCAGATCCCGTAAACGCCACGGCGAAGAGTTTAAAGCAGAAGCCCTGCG
>NZ_JARHUG010000001.1 GCF_029223185.1 Aliiglaciecola sp. CAU 1673 | reverse complement strand
CGAGTACATTGAAGTTGATTACAACCGGCAAAGAAGGCACAGTGCTCTGGGCTACCTGAGCCCGGAAAACTATGAGAAAAAACTAGCAGCTTAACCGGTGTCCACTTTTACTGGTGCAGATCAGTATCTACTAATGATTTTAAATCAGATTTTTTGAGATCTCTTGCGTCAATATAAATTGGAATAACACTATTCAATAGGGCTTGTTTATATAGAGCCTTCAGCAGTGTCGTCTTGCCTTGCTGTTCTTCTCCAGTCAAAAAATAACGCCCTTTCTGTGAGGCTAGTTTTTTGGATTCAATAATTTCAATTTCTTTAACATCTTGGTCCAGTAGCAGATCAGGCCAGACAAAGACGTCATCCAGTTTCACAGTGTCGACACTTCTATGTGAAAAAGATATCTCAGTTGAGTTCAACCATTCTAATGTACTTTCAGACACCCTTATATTATCGGAAAACTTAAGCTCATTTTGCACAGGTACAATGTTGGGAACAAACTGGGTCATTATGGATCTTAATTTCTTAGTTACATCGACCCAAGCCTCATCTTGGTTGCTCCAGCTAGTGATTGCCAATGCATCCTTGGGAAGTGCCTGAAATTGTGATAAATCAGAAGACTCCCAATCTACAGGTCGTATTATGATGGGAATAAGTTTTGCTGAGCCTTCCTTCTCCTTTTCAATAGCTCTTGCTACTTCTATGTCCATACAATATTCAGACCCTAGAAATTTAGAACTGATCAAAAACAGAATGATGTCCGCACTTTCTAGGTTTTCATCGATATCGTTTTTCCATTTATCTCCGGCATCGATTTTTCGGTCATGCCAAACAGAGATTAACTTATCCCTTTTAAGCATCGACAGGTGATCTTCAAGCTCTTCTCTGAATGCTTCATCTTTATGCGCATAACTAATAAAGACTTTCTTTGTCATTAATAACTTCCTTTTCCACAATCAAAGTGCCTGTATACATTAACATCCAAACTTCAAAACCAGTACTTTAAGCTAATACGTTGGTTATAAAAAAGAGCGTGATAAACAGACCTCATCCAGTTTTCCTATCCAGATTGCCCCTTATCTTCAATAAAAGCAAAGTAGGCTTTAACGCGACTGTCGTCTATGGCCCCTTGCTACCTGTCAGATTTAGCCTAAACCGTCTAGAAAAAGTATCAGATGGGATATAAGCCACTACCGATTAGTCCAGCTTAATCAACTGACGCATCCGCTCCTGCGCGGTTTGCACCAGCAAATCCGGCTGGAATTTCGAAATAAATCGGTCGCAGCCCACCTTCTCTACCATGGCCTGGTTAAAGCTGCCGCTTAACGACGTATTAAGGCAGATAAAGAGATTGCTCATACGCGGGTCGTTTCGCACCTCAGCGGTCAGACGATAGCCGTCCATCTCCGGCATTTCCGCATCGGTAAACATCATCAGGATTTCGTCGGTTACGGTTTTGCCCTCATCCGCCCAGCTTTGCAGCAGCTTCAGGGCTTGTAAGCCGTCCTGACGCTCAATCACTTGCAGCCCCACCTGTTGCAGAGTCTCGCGAATTTGATTGCGGGCCGTACTGGAGTCATCCACGATCAGGACTTTCTTGCCTCTTAATAGCGGCGTCACTTCATCTTCTAGAACTTCCTCCGATATCTCCACATCATAGGAGATGATATCCGCCAGCACTTTTTCCACATCCACTATCTCGACGATTTCCTGGCGTCCTTCATGCTCATAGTGGGTGATGGCGGTAAGAAAATGTTTTCTTCCCGCGGTACTCGGAGGGGGCATAATATCCGACCAGGAAGTGTTGACGATATTGATCACAGAGCCAATCAAAAAGCCCTGCACAGTGCGGTTGTACTCGGTGATAATCACATTACCGCCGGCCGGATCCTCAGCCTTGGCAGGCATACGGATGGCTGCACGCATATCGATGACCGGCACCGATTTACCACGGTAGTTGATAATGCCGCAAAGACTTGGATGGCTGCCCGGCATTTTATTCATCGGCGGGCGAGTAATGACTTCCTTGACCTTAAACACATTGATAGCGAAGATCTGACGCGAGTTGAGCCTGAACATCAGCAGTTCCAGCCGGTTTTCACCTACTAATTTGGTGCGTTGATCGACGGAATCAAGGATCTTGGTCATCAGGGTACAGAAGGGTTCAAGTCAAAAATTTAATGATAATCGCGGGGATTACTGAACGCCACCGCCAATACAGCACTTAAATGGAAACCCCCATGCAATTTCGCACCTTATTCGCAGCACTGCTTCTTAGCTTTTCCAGCTTCCTGTCAGCCACCAACCTATACAGCAATTTTATCGATGATGAGACCTTACGCATGGTGATCCAGGAGCAGGAACGCGGCGAAGATTACTCTCTGCTATTGGTGGTATCGGAAGGCAATCAACAAAAAGTGCCCTTCGCTGTCCTTCAGGCCGCTATCAGCATCGGTGAGCAACTGGGTCACAGCCATTTCGCCTTACTTGGCAGTGAAGACAAAGAAGGCGGTAGCCTGATCCGGGTGTTTTTTACCTCGGATACCAGGGTCGTTCCGACAGAGCGCTTTAAGGGCGAGTTAAGCACTGAAGACCTCAACCGTTTCGCACAGGAAGGCTATATGGAAATCGCCGTGCTAAAGACCCTGATGGGTCTGTAGTGCACGGAACAACCCCAACGTCAGGAGCATCAGCAAGGAGAGTGCAAATCCCTGGCGCAGACGCTTATGGTAAGTGGGATTGCTAAGCCTGGGACCCAGCAAACCGCCCAGACCGAGCCATAGGCTGTCCACCAGGGTTGCACTTAGCATCACCGCCGCTAAAGGCAACCAGGCTACCGAATAAGCCTCGGTATTTTCCAGTGCGAAGCTGGAAAAGATGGCTAGAAACGCGGCGTAGGCCTTGGGATTCAATAGATTAAAGATAAATCCCACTTTAAAACCCGGCGCTGACTGACCTTGATTGTCAGGATCAGGCGCCGGCATTCGGGCTATCTTCAACGCCACATAGCCCAGGTACAAGGCCCCGATTAGTTGGGCGATTATCTGTGCACCAGGCCAAAGCGCAAACAACTGCACCAATCCCCAATAGGCGGTCAGCATTGCCACCAGCAAACCGCAGAGGATCCCGGCCAGAAAAGGCACACCGGCCCTAACACCAAAGCTCAAGCCCACCATAGCCAGGGCAATGGGAGCGGGTCCGGGTGAACCCAGTATAAGCGCGGTAAAGAGCATCAACGAAAGCAGCGATTCCATCTAGATGCCACCCGCTAAGTCGATAATGGTGCCTGTGGCATAAGACGCTTTATCTGAAAGCAGCCAGGCAATGGCCTCGGCCACCTCGGCAGGTTCACCACCACGGCCCAAAGGAATACGGGGCGCCAAACGCTTAACACGATCAGGCTCACCACCATCGGCATGAATGCCGGTATGGATAAAGCCGGGGCGTACGGCATTTACCCTGATACCCTGTCCCGCCACCTCCAACGCCAATCCCCTGGTAAGGCTGTCGATAGCCCCCTTGGAGGCAGCATAATCCACATATTCCCCCGGCGATCCGGTACGGGCCGCCACCGAAGAGACATTGACTATGGCCCCGCCCTGCCCACCTGATAAGCTGGACATGCGCTTTACCGCCTCGCGGCAACACAGAAAAGCGCCGATCACATTCACCTTAAACACCCGCTCCAAGCGGACATTGGTTAATTCCACCACAGGGGATTGGGTCATTAAGATACCGGCATTGTTGACCAGCGCGTCCAGGCGGCCGCAGTGGCTATCAATTTGCGCAAACATGGCCAGTATCTGGGCTTCCTCGCCAAGATCGGCCCGAACCAACATGGCCTGACCGCCACCGGACCGGATATCGGCCAACAGCTTTTGTGCACTGTCTTCATCATGCACATAGTTAATCACAACAAAATAACCTTGCTGCGCGAGCAATTTGGCCGTTGCCGCGCCGATTCCGCGACCGGCACCGGTAATCAGCACCACGGGTTGTGTCATGCATTACGTCCTTTTCTTTTAAGCTTCGCCACCAGTATGACAGCTTTGGCGCTCCAGAAAGTCTTACCACAGAGGCATAGAGGGCACAGAGAGCTTAATCTTTTCAATCCTCTGTGCTCTTCGTGTCTCTGTGGTTATATCTTTAAAAGAAAAAAGAAAGCCGGGCGGACCCGGCTTTGTTCTTTAAAGTTCGATTAGAACTGGTTCATGGTGTTGTCTTTACCAGAAGCTTTCAGTGCCGCATCACCAGAGAAGTACTCTTTGTGATCATCACCGATATCGGAGCCGGCCATATTCTGGTGCTTAACGCAGGCGATCCCTTCGCGGATTTCGCGACGCTGTACACCTTGTACGTAAGCCAGCATACCTTCATCGCCGAAGTAGCCTTTGGCCAGGTTGTCGGTAGACAGGGCCGCAGTGTGGTAAGTCGGCAGTGTGATCAGGTGGTGGAAAATACCGGCTTCTCGGGCAGCATCACGCTGGAAGCTGCGAATCCTGGCGTCGGCTTCCTGCGCCAATTCTGAACTGTCATACTCGGCGCTCATCAGGCTGGCGCGATCATAACCACTTAAGTCCTTACCCTGCTCGGTCCAGGCATCGAATACCTGCTGACGGAAGTTCAGTGTCCAGTTAAAGGACGGGCTGTTGTTGTACACCAGCTTGGCATTAGGTACCGCTTCACGGATACGCTTGACCATGCCGGCAATCTGGCCGATATGCGGCTTCTCGGTTTCAATCCACAGCAGATCCGCACCGTTTTGCAAACTGGTGATACAGTCCAGCACCACGCGATCTTCGCCAGAGCCTTTCTTGAACTGGAACAAACCGGAAGGCAGACGCTTGGGCTTCAGCAGCTTGCCATTGGCTTTAACCACAACATCACCGTTTTGAATGTCTTCGGCACTGTTGATGTAGTCACCGTCCAGGAAGCTGTTGTACTTATCACCCAGATCGCCAGGCGCATTAGTCACGGCGATCTGTTTGGTCAAACCGGCGCCCAGAGAGTCGGTACGGGCGACAATCACACCCTCTTCCACTCCCAGTTCCAGGAAGGCATAACGCACGGCGTTGATCTTGGCCAGGAAGTCAGCGTGAGGAACCGTTACCTTGCCATCCTGGTGACCACATTGCTTTTCATCGGATACCTGGTTTTCAATCTGAATTGCACAGGCACCGGCTTCAATCATTTTCTTGGCCAGCAAGTAAGTGGCTTCTTCGTTTCCAAAACCGGCATCGATATCGGCGATAATCGGCACCACATGGGTCTGGTGGTTATCGATCTGGCTTTGAATATTGGCGGCCTTGGCTTCGTTGCCTTCGGCACGGGCCGCATCTAATTGACGGTACAAACCACCCAACTCACGGGCATCGGCCTGACGCAGGAAGGTGTACAGCTCTTCAATCAGTGCAGGTACCGCAGATTTTTCGTGCATGGACTGATCCGGCAGAGGACCGAATTCGCTACGCAGCGCGGCAATCATCCAGCCAGACAAGTACAAATAGCGCTTGTTAGTGGTGCCATGGTGCTTTTTAATGGCAATCAGCTTCTGCTGACCGATAAAACCGTGCCAGCACCCCAGCGACTGAGTGTAAGCAGCTGGATCGGCATCGTATTCAGCCATATCCTTACGCATAATGGATGCAGTGTAGCGGGCAATGTCCAGACCGGTCTTAAAACGGTTCTGTGAAGCCATGCGGGCGGCATATTCAGGATCAATGGCGCTCCAGGTACGGTTCTTTTCGATCAGGGCTTTGAAGCTGGCGATATCTTGGGCTGACATAGGGTTCTCCATCTTTCTCAATGCGGGCCTTGGCCCCATCTGTTCACACTTTGCTGATTGGTATGGGCAGGCCTTGGAAGGCACGTTTGCCGCATCGGCAGATTTCTGTTGGCGAATCTGTTGCTGACAAGCATAGCCAGGCACCATACAATTCAACCAATTTATAAAAATCATACCGGGCATTAATTCCATGAATATATCTAAGATGGACCTGAATCTGCTGGTCTACTTCGATGTACTGATGCGTGAACTGAGCGTCACCAAAGCCGCCGCTCAGCTCAGTATTACTCAGCCGGCCATGAGCAATGGTTTAAAGCGCTTAAGGGAAGTGTTTGGCGATCCGATTCTGGTGCGCACCAGCGAAGGCATGACACCGACGCAGCGGGCATTGCAGCTGCAGCCCGTGGTACGTGATGCGCTTTCCCGCCTCGAAGCTGCTATTCAGCCGGAAACCGAGTTTGATCCGCTGACCAGTGAGCGTACCTTCCGGATTATGGCCAGCGACTATGCCGAATCCACCCTTCTTCTGGAGGTGGTGCGGGAACTGGCCCATCAGGCGCCCAATATCAGTTTGGATGTGATCACGCCAAGTGATGTAACCTTCCACGATGTGGAGCATGGCAAAGTGGATATGGCCATTAACCGCTTTGAGGAGTTGCCGCTGTCCTTTCACCAAAAGGTGCTGTGGTATGACACCTTCTCCTGTGTGGTCAACCGCCAGAACCCGGTACTTAAACAGTTTACCCTGGACAATTATCTCAAGGCCCAGCATATCTGGGTAAGTAAGACCGGCTATGGCGTGGGTGTAGGCATCGACCCCAATGAAGTGCAGAAGCTTGGCTGGGTGGATGTGGAGCTGAATAAACTCGGGCGTAAGCGTCGTATCCGTGTGTTTACCCGCCATTACCATGTGGCGCTGCAATTGGCCAAAGAGCAGCAGCTGATTGCCACCCTGCCCAGTCGTGCTGCTAAGATTTACCAGGATGATCCCAATATGGCTATTCTGGAGCCGCCTTTCGACATTCCGCCTATCGCCCTGAAAATGGCCTGGAGTGCACTATTGCAGCATGATGCCGGTCATATCTGGCTGCGCCGCCTGATTATGGAAACGGCTCGGGATCTTGAAGGCAGCTAAGGACTATAAACACGATGAATGTTGAACATAGTTTCCATAGGCTCAACAAAGTGGGCGGACCTGTCTAGACTGGCCTTATCCGCGGAGTGCGGCTAAACCCATTCCGACCACCGATAAGCAAGAAGGAACCCGACCATGGCAGCCTATACCCAAATCGGCCAGCTCAGCATTGATAGCGGCCTGTATGACTTTATTGAAACAGATGCTTTGCCGGGCACTCAGGTGGACAGCGGTGAATTCTGGCAAGGCTTTGAGTCATTGCTGCAGGAATTGATGCCACTGAATAAGGCATTGCTGGATAAGCGCGACAACCTGCAGACACAGATTGATAATTATCATCGTGAGCATCCCACCCTGGATGCCGCTCATTACAAAGCCTTCTTACAAGATATCGGCTATTTGCAGCCGCAGCCGGGTGATTTCCAGATTGAGACCACCGATGTGGACGATGAAATTGCCCGCCTCGCCGGTCCACAGTTGGTGGTACCCATCAACAATGCCCGTTATGCCTTAAACGCTGCCAATGCCCGTTGGGGTAGCCTGTATGATGCAGCCTACGGCACCGATGTGCTGGCAGAAAGCGATGGCGCCGAGCGTGGTAAAGGCTATAACCCGGTGCGTGGCCAAAAGGTAATCGAGTTTGCCCGCCAATGGCTGGACAATATTGCGCCGCTGGAAAGAGGCTCCCATGTGGGCTCCACTGCCTATGAAATTGTTGGCAATGATTTATTAGTGACCCTGGCCGATGGCAGTTGCAGCGCCCTGAAAGATAGCGGCGCTTTTGCCGGTTATCTCGGTAGCAAAGGTAAACCTGAGGCCATTTTGCTTAGTCATCATGGCTTGCATGCAGAAATCCAATTTGACGCCTCCCACCCTGTGGGCAAAACCGATCCGGCCGCTATCAAAGACATTCTGTTGGAGTCTGCCCTGACCACCATTATGGATTGTGAAGATTCAGTGGCGGCGGTAGACGGTGAAGACAAAACCCTGGTTTATCGCAACTGGCTTGGCCTGATGCGCGGCACCCTGACTGCCGAGCTTAGCAAAGGCGGTAAAACCATAGTGCGCGACATGGCCGATGATCGCCAGTATAAAGCTCCTCAAAGTGGTGAACTGACCCTGTCCGGTCGCAGCCTGATGCTGGTGCGTAATGTTGGCCACCTGATGACCAACCCTGCTATCCGCTATAAAGGCAAGGACGTGCCTGAGGGTATTATGGATGCGGTGGTGACGTCCCTGATAGCCAAGCACGACTTACTGGGCCTTGGCCGTTTTAAAAACAGCCGTAGCGGCAGCGTGTATATTGTCAAACCCAAGATGCACGGCCCCGAAGAAGTGGCCTTTACCGACCGCTTGTTTAACGGCGTGGAGAGTCTGCTTGGACTTGCGCCTAATACCCTGAAGATGGGGATTATGGATGAAGAGCGCCGCACCAGTTTAAACCTACGCGCCTGTATCCAGGCCGCGCGCCAGCGCGTGATCTTTATCAACACCGGTTTTCTGGACAGAACCGGCGATGAAATTCATACCAGTATGCTGGCCGGTGCCTTTGCGCCTAAAGCCGAGCTTAAAACCATGACCTGGATCCAGGCCTATGAGCGCGCCAATGTGGCGGCTGGTCTGTCTGCCGGTCTGTCCGGCAAGGCGCAAATCGGCAAGGGCATGTGGCCCATTCCTGATCAGATGGCAGAGATGATGAAGCAGAAAATCGGTCATCCCAAAGCCGGTGCCAATACCGCCTGGGTACCCTCACCCACTGCGGCAACACTGCATGCGCTGCATTACCATCAGGTGGATGTATTCGCTATCCAAAGGGAACTAGCCAAAGAGTCATTCGATGGCCGTGACCAGATCCTGCAAGTACCGCTGATGGAAAAAGGCCGTACTCTGACAGCCGATGAGATTGGCCGTGAACTGGATAATAACTGCCAGGGTATTCTGGGCTATGTGGTGCGCTGGGTGCACCAGGGTGTGGGCTGCTCCAAGGTGCCGGATATCAATAACGTGGGGCTGATGGAAGATCGCGCAACCTTGCGTATCTCCAGTCAGCATATCGCCAACTGGCTTAAGCATGGCATTGTCAGCATCAAACAGGTGGAAGCCTCATTGCTGAAAATGGCTGCCCTGGTGGATAAACAAAATGCCGATGATCCGGAATATATCCCCATGGGTCCCAACTACAGCGACACCATCGCCTTCCAGGCCGCCAGTGAGTTGATATTTGAAGGTCATTCCCAGCCCAGCGGCTACACCGAGCCGGTACTGCATAAGAAGCGTTTAGAAATGAAGGCGCTTAAAAAGTAAAAATCAAAGTGAGGCATAAGGAATCAAAATCCTTATGCCTCCCTCCTCTCTTATTTCTTTCTGACAACCAGGCTACCAATGGAATAACCGGCACCGAAGGAGCACAGCAGGCCATAGTCACCCGATTGCATATCCTGATGATGCAGACTAAAGGCAATCATAGAGCCTGCCGAGGCCGTATTGGCGTAGCGATCCAATACGATAGGTGCTTCATCGGCCGAGGCGTCACGTCCCAGCAGACGCTTGGCAATCAGCAGATTCATATTGATATTGGCCTGATGCAACCACCAGCGGCGCACGCCCTCGGGCGTTAATCCGTGCTGGCCAATATGTTCAAGAATATGCTCGGCAGCCATCGGGCAAACTTCTTTGAATACACTGCGGCCATTTTGGTGGAACAGCTTGTCCGCAGAGAAAGGTTCTACATCCTGGGCGCGGGTCACATACCCGAAGTTAGAGCGGATATTATTGGAGTACTGGGTAACAGCCTTGGTACTTAGAATTTCAAAGGCATGCTCGCCTTTGCAGTTCTCACCCTGCTCCACCACCATGGCCGTGGCCACGTCACCGAAGATGAAGTGACTGTCACGGTCACAGTAGTTGACCTGAGGTGAGGTCAGTTCCGGGTTAATCACCAGCACCGCGCGGGCGGTACCTGCTTTAACCATTTCATAGGCACGATGCAGGCCAAAGGTCGCAGCCGAGCAGGCCACCAGCATATCAAAGCCAAAACCCTTAATACCCAATCGGTTTTGCACTTCGATGGCAATGGCGGGATAGGCGCGTTGGGTATAGGCACAAGACACGATCACCGCATCGATATCGGCAGCAGACTTATTGGCTGCCTCAAGCGCCAGCTTAGCAGCATTTACCGCCATTTCGGCCTGCTGTGAGAGCTCATCGTCGCGGCGCTCCGGGATCAAGGGGCGCATGCGCTCAATATCAAGAATGCCTTTTTTGGTATACACAAAGCGGCTTTTAATGCCCGAGGCTTTTTCGATAAATTCAGCGCTAGACAAGGGCTTTGCCGCCACCGCACCATTTTCGATGGCTTCCTGGTGTTTAGCATTAAATTTTTCGGCCCAAGCGTTGTAAGCGCCCACCAACTCTTCGTTACTAATACTAAAGGGCGGGGTCCAAAGACCGCTGCCACTGATGACGACAGATTGGGACATGGGAAATTTCCAAATAGATAGACTCTATTAGCTTACCGGCTGAGGAAAGAATTGTCATGGGCTTGCACCGAAGAAGGGCAAACCAGAGGAGTTAGTTAGCTGTGGTCAGTTTCTGCCAGCGATCCAAAGCCCAGAATCGGTCGCTTCTTCAGAGCTTAACAAGAACAAAAAAACGGCGCCGAAGCGCCGCTTTTTAAAACAAAATAATCAATTAGTTTTGCGCAATTTGCCATACGGTAACAGTACCGCTGACTTCATTGCCGACAACCAACAGCGCATTACCACTGGGGCTGTTTGCCGCAGGTACAAACACCATACCTTCAGGCGCCAAGTCACCCGTAGGAGTAGCACCTTCGGTCAGACCACGGTTAAACACATAGTCTACAAACTGCGTGTTGTAAGGGTTAGTAATGTCATACACGAAGATACCGCCCATGCGCTCCAGACCGATGAAGGCATAGGTACGCTCACCCACTTTACCCACGGTCAGCGCTTCCGGCTCTGGGCCTTTGTTGGCAGAGCGGGAGTCCCCCTCGTTAACGTCATTATCATTATTGAAGGCATTGCCATGTACAGAGGCGGTAATGCGCTCAAAATCATCACCTGAGTCGAATACCACCAGACCATTGGTATCCCAAATGGTGAACGAGCGAGCACCATAGGCGTACAGGGCTTCATATTCTCCATCACCGTCGGCATCACCCAAGGCATCGGTGACTGTCAGACGGCCCAAGGGGAAGTCCATAAAATTGCTAGCCTCCGGGTCGCCACCGGCAATGGTTTCCAGATTGCTGCCGGGAGCAAAGTTCAGGCGACGGGCCTGGGTCTCTTCAGAAAACGCCAGACAACCATCGTCGTCATCCCAATCCTGACCGCCTTTGGCAGTACAATCAGCTTCATCGGTAGCGCTGAAGAAGTATTCGCGGGCATCGCCTTCGTTGGCAGTGACCAGGAAGCTGGCGCCTTTCCATTGATAGGAAGCGATAGAGTCAGGTTGATACATGCCGTACACATCGTCGTATTGACCAAAGCTGACAGTGCCATCTTCGGTGCCGTCGAGCATGTAGTCGCTCCAATCTTTGAAGCCCAAACCGGTGATGGTCACCGTCATATCGGTTAAATCAACCACCGCCAAACCGTTGTTTTCCTGCAGCGTTACATAAGCTTTGGTATTGCTGGCAGTGATGTATTCCGGCTCTAAATCCTGGGCAACGGTGGTATTGATCGCATTGCCGTTGATGGTACGCCCGGTTGGGTTAGGGAAATGCATACCCATGGCTTCCAACTCGGCCTTTTTGTCATTGTAAGAGGTGAAAGTGATATGGTCGGCAGTGGACTCGGGTGAGCCATTAACCAGAATCTCGATAACAGAAACAGAGCCTTCTGGATCCATAGAGTAATCGCTGCGGGGCTCACCTTCGTTGGCCACAATCAGCTTACTGCCATCAGGAGTAAAGGTGACCATATCGGGCAGATAGCCCACTTCTACGGAAGCCACATAATTTGGCGTGCCACCATTAAGGCCGTTGTAAAACAACACTTCACCCTTGGTGCCCTTGTCAGCAGGTACCATAGCCACGGCCATGATGTCGCCGCTAATGGCGATACTGTTGGCCGCTACCAGGGTCTTACCCCTTACATCGGTGCGAAGCGCCAGGTTGGAAGGTGCCAGGTTAACAGTGTTAATGGGATCGGCCATGGCCGTTGTGGGCAGCCCGGCAATGCTCATGAAAGAAACGCTGGGATTTGCTGTTGCGCTGTTCAAAGCATAAATGGTATTGGTGGCCGCATGGAATTGCACAATCTCGGCGGCCCCAGCCGGTGATGAGGGGTTAAGCGCCGCACGGGCGACCACTGACAGGCTGACGCCCATCGAAGCATCGGTACCATTTTGCCCATCCTGACCGGGCGTACCCTGCTCACCTTGCGGGCCCTGAGCCCCTGCCGGCCCTACGGCACCATCGTCACCGTCGAGTCCACAACCTGTGAGTGCGGCGCCGACAAACAGGGCTAATAATCCATACTTGAACTTGTTCTGCGCAGACATAGCGTTTCCTTGGTAGTTGTTAAGTTCTTCTAAGTTCTATTTTTTGGCCCGATATACCCTTGCCACAGATGTTATGCTTTTCCGGCAACCTGAGACGGCAACCGGGCTGGGCCAATGTTCACCAGTTTGTGGTAAGGGTACTAACCTAGTCTGAAAACATGACAGTTTGTGGTCAGTATCAGTAAAGCTGGCGGGGATGTAAAGGGCTATTCGAACAGCTAAGAGGTTGGTAACAGAGGAAAAGATGGGGGGCTAGCCCCCCAACTGCTTTAGAAGAGGTATGTGTTGGCCTGCTGTAAGAGCTTGGAGGCATTCAGCTTACCGGTCACACAGCTCATGATGTCCTGGCGCTTGAAGATGTAGATCTTATCCTGTTTGCTACTCTCTTCTGCGTTGCCGAAATCACGCAAAGCAATGGACAGATGCTCTCCTTCAGGCATAGCCCGCAAGCCCGCCCCATATTTACACAGTACATCGGCAACGCTCTCCTCAAACCAAGCCAGGAAGGCTTTGTGCTGAGCTTGTTTGGCTTTGCGTTGCTGCTCGGCTTGTTGGTTACGTTCCTTTTCAAGCTCGGTAGAATATTGGCTGATTTGCTGTTGGCGCTCTTTGAGTCTGGCCAGTTCCTTTTCCAGCTCTTTACTCTCTTCATCCAGATCCTTGGCGCGATCCTTGTCGGCATGACGGCGTTCAAATTCGAGGTCCTTACGACGTCTCTCATATTCGCGCATCTCCCAACTCAGTTCCCGCTCCTGCTCCCGCAGCTCACGTAGCTTTTCTGAGGAGGCCTGCAGCGCTTCCTTGGCCATACGCATGGCATCTTCGGTGATGGCGTCCACTTCATCATCCATATAAAGATGAAATTCATAATCACCATCATCCATACCGGGCGGAACCGGTGCCACTGGCAACACCTCCATCAACTTGCCAAAGTTAAACTGCAAACCAAGGCCACGTTTGCTGGTATTGATATCCACCAGCACACCTTGCCCGGCAAGATAGGTGGTATCCAGTGAGCGAATACGAATATCTTCTTTGTCCCGATTCTGCTTCAGGACCGTATTCAGGATCCCCGACATCACCTGCAGCTCTTTATTCAGTGCGGGCAAATCCGTTGCTGCATTTGCGCTTTGCACCGTCAGGGCCGTCAGTGCAATGGCCATCAACGTACGTCTCATATCTTACCTCTTTTGCTCTGGCGTCCTGATGGGGGCAGTTACGCTGCCATCGGCGCTGGTTTGGATTTCATCTTGCAGTTGGTTCAACTGGCGGGCATAAAACAGCTGATCATCTTCCCGTTGTTCGTTCACGTATTTGATCAGCTCAGCAAAATCTTCCCGCCGCTCAGTACGGCTGGCGCTGAGTAAATAGGTGGCGAACTGGCTGTTAACCTGCTGCTGTTCCTCCCGCCAATCTTTAACTCTTTGCACCAGCAAGCTCTCTTGCTGGGTTTTAAAGTCAGCCAGTTGACTGGCTACCTGTTGTTCGATTTCCATTTGCCGACCCTTGCCGGCAAAACTGATAGTCAGGCTATCGTTCTGCCACAATACCTCCACGCGAAGCAGTATCAGCGCCAAGGCAAAGACCGACATGGCCATAGACAGCGGTGCCATACCAGACCACTGCCACCAACGTTGCCCAGTCGACACCCTGGGCATAATGCGGGCAGGATCCCAGGACGGCACGGGTTGCTCCTGATATTGTTCAGCTTGGGTTTTAACCCAACCAGCAGTGGCTACCCTGGCCGCCAACGCTTCATCTTGCTCACAAAGTGCATCGAATTCGGCCTGCTGTGCGCTCGTCAGACGCCCTTCCAGATAGAGGCTAAACAGCATTTGCTTATCAGACATAATCCACCTCCAACTGCACTTTTAACTTACCCAATGCTGCATACAGCCGGGACTTTACCGTGTTGCTGGATACCCCCAACTGGGCGGCAATTTCCTCGAAGGTAAACTGACCAAAAAACTTTAGTTCCAGCACTGCTTTCTGCTCCAATGGCAAACTCTGCATAGCGCCAATTAGCTCCTGTTTTCGTCCGTTGGCATTCAGCACCTCACTGACACAATCCCCCTCGGCCACCGGCTCGGTAATCTCATCCAAGGGTTGGTAATGGCGTCGGCGTCGATAAAACTCCACACAGCGAAAGTGGGCGATACTGAACAGCCAACTCTTGAAGCTGCCTTGTGCACGGTAAGACGCCAGATTACGAAATACCGACATAAAGACTTCCTGCATCAGATCCATGGCATCATCGGCATTTCCGGTCATACGCAAGCCGTAGTTGTAAATAGGCTTTTCGTAGCGGCGCACTAATTTAAGCCATGCCCGTTGATGACCATCCAATGCCTTGCTTATTAACTTCTCATCTGTCTGTTCGAACAAGGCGCGCCCCTGTTAGTCGATGTGTCAAATTCCGTTGTTGTTATTAAAGTCGAGGTGACTTTAAAAAAAGTTTGGCCGCTGAGAAAAAAATTTACAGCTATTGCAATGCAGGTTTTGGCATCAGTGGTTGCAGCAGCTCGGCAATACGTCTGAACAGACGCACACGGGTGGTGCCACTGCGCCACACCAGGCCAATTTCCCGGTAAGCTTTATCTTCAGCCGGATAAGAAACCAGTTGTGAGTGAGCCAGGATGTCGCTTTTAAGGGCTAACTCCGGCAGGAAGGTGATCCCCAGTTTACTGTTTGCCAGTTGCACCAAGGTAAACAGGCTGCTGGCGGCCAGGGCGCTGACCTGTTCTTTGTGTTTCAGACCACAAGCACTGACCGCATGGCCGGTCATGCAGTGCTCTTGTTGCAGTAAAAAAACGCTGTCTTTAGGCAGGGCGCTGTAATCCATAGGTGAAGGGAGCAATTTGCAGGTTTGAGGATGCGCCACCAGATGGAAAGGGTCGTGACCGATGACCATTTGCTTGCAGCCCGGCGTCTCCATGGGAAGCGCCAGGATCAACAGGTCCAACTCACCATTGTTCAGCTCCTTCAGCAAATTGGCCGTGGTATTCTCCTGCAACTGCAGATTGAGCTTAGGCAGTGCGTCACCCAGAATGTCAATCAACCCTTCCAACAGAAAGGGGGCAATAGTAGGAATGATCCCCAGCTTCAGCTTGCCAGCCTGCCAGTCACCGGCACTACCGGCGTATTCCAGCAATTCATTAGCCGCATTCAAGAGCGCTTTGCTGCGCTCGACCATTTCCAACCCCAGGGTCGTAAACAAGAAGGTTTTGTGATCGCGCTCCAGCAACTGACATCCCAACTGCTCTTCCAGGTTCTGGATAGCGGTACTCAATGTCGATTGACTGACAAAACAGCGCTGGGCAGCGCGGTTGAAATGTTGCTCCTCGTGCAAGACCACAAGGTAATGTAAGTGCTTAAGATTGGGCCATTTCATATTGGTCTAGTACCCCACAAAAACCGATTAACATTTTTAATATTGTTCAATTTAACAAATCAAACAAGACCTCAAACAAAAAATCCCGGCAACGGGCCGGGATCAAAAAGATGGCAGATGGGACTTGGCCAGACCAAGTTTAACCATCCGATGTCTGAGCAATACTAATCAAGATACTTTATACCGATTAACTGACATACGCAGTCTCGCCGCCTGTTCAGCAACCATATCGCTGGCTTCTTTATTGTGATCAGATACATGATTAGCTTCATCGGCCAAATCTCTGATACGTACGATATTTTTGCTTACATCAGCTGAGACGGCACTTTGTTCTTCGATAGCAGTAGCCACCTGCGTTGTCATATCCATAATCTTATGCACATCCTGAGTGATTCTGGTTAATACTTCTCCCACTCTGGCGGCTTGTTGGGCGCTTTCACTGCCCTGCTCACGGCTGACGGTCATCATTCCAACGATGGTCCGTGTGCGTTGCTGTAAGTTCTCCACTATATTGGCGATCTCGGTCGTACTGGTTTGTGTGCGCATCGCCAAATTTCTTACTTCATCGGCCACAACCGCAAATCCTCTTCCCTGCTCTCCTGCCCTGGCAGCCTCGATTGCAGCGTTGAGGGCAAGCAAATTAGTTTGCTCTGCTATACCTCTGATAACGTCCAATACCGAGCCTATGACTTCACTGTCTTTTTCCAACTCAGCAATCACCGTAGCCGATTGCGCCAACTGGCTGGAAAGTGACTGGATTTTTTGGATGCTGTTAGTCACTTCTTGCGCGCCCAATTCGGCATTCTGACCACTTTCCTGTGCGGTTCTGGCTGTGATATCGGTATTGCTTGAAATATCATTTATGGCATGCCCCATTTCAGTGACGGCAGCCGCTACCATATCGGTTTCCTGTAGTTGCATCTGCATATCCGACGACGTTTTATCGGCACTTTGCGCCAGTTCGGTGGCAGCGCTACTTAGCATTTCTACAGATTGGTTTATCTCCACTACCAAATGACGAAATGACGCTATTAATTGGTTGACGTCCTTAGCCATTGTCGCCAATTCGTGTTTACCTGCGACATTCACCTGAAGCGTAAAATTATCGTCTCGTTGAATACGGTTAACGGTGTCACACACAGCCTGAATAGGCAGCAAAATACTTCTGGAAAGGGTCCAGGCCAAAAAGGCCACAATCAGAGAAACTATCAGCGTCAACACCGTAGCCAGGCCGTTGCTCCAACTCCGATGTTCCGCAATTTTCTCCCGCGCATCTGCCGTGGTGGCCTTTAAGGCCTCTTCCGTTGTATGAATAGTTGCTCGCAGTTGTCCCCTGATACCGCTATTTTCATCAAGACCGATCCGGACCTCGCTGTCGACCAATTGAAAAAACTTAGCGGCATAATCATCCAGTAATCCATTGACCATATTGCGTCTGGCATCAGACCAATCTGCAGATTGCACTTCCTTCTTCAGCTTCGCCAGGTTGCTGTTGAAGGTGTCTATATACTTGCTGTCTCTGCGCAACATAAAATCTTTTTCGTTTCGCCTGAGTTGCAACATACCAGCAAGGGTTGGATAAGACTGATCTTTCTCTAATTCGGTTTCCACCTGATGCACAGCATCTCGCAGCGCGCCATAAAGACCATCTTTATGGTCTAACCCAATACGTTGCTGTTGTTGCGATAACTCCCGCATGCTTTGCTGATAGCTGGCAAAGGTCTTACTCAGCTTTTCGAGATTGTCGGTAGCTATGGAAAATGCCGAAAAATGCCCACGCAAACTGTTTATCAGCTCGTTGATGCTGGCCATTTCCTTCTCAAATCGCTCGATATATTTAAGATCTTTTCTGGCCAGAAAGTCCTTCTCATGTCTGCGTAACATCAACATGGATGAATTAAGCTGTTCGGCCTCAACCGCTGCATCTGCCAAACGGGAAAGATTGCCGCTGGCGTACCTCAGCAACAGAAACATCATGAAGATGGCGACCAATACAATGGCGCCGTTGGCATATAAACGGTTTTTGATTGTCATCACCAACACCTGCTTTGTGATCCTAAGTCATAACCGGGGGGAAACACCCGTAAACAAAAAAGCCCTACTACATATCCTAGGAATGCAGCAGAGCTTTTCATTAATTGAAGATAGCCGAGCTAACTCAATTCGCCTATTTTCTTTTGAAAATCAGTTATATTGTGGGAAATGACAAACCTCACATAAGCAAGAACCGAGCTTATTAAAACTTGTGCTCCAAGCCAACGGCCAACCAAGATTTATCTTCCTTACTGTCCCACTCCTGCGCAGTGTAGAAAATAAAGGCCTTGGTCTTGCTACCCAATTTGTAGTCAGCGCCAACCGAAGCGGTGTAATCATCTTCCAGTGCCTGATATTGAGCTTTATAAGTTAACTTATCGTGCTTGAACGCACCGCTGACCATCCAGCCTTGCTTCTCAGATCCACCGTCTTGTAACTCCTGCTCCTGAAGCATCGCTCCCAGCACCAGACTATCGAACTTGTACTGTGCGGACAGTCGCACAATATCGTAGCCAGCCACATCTTCATCCATGGCCAGTGATGCGTACAAATTGCCCTGCTTGAGCTCTTCATCACCATAAAATACGGCGGCGGATACCCCACTATCGCCCTCTGGTTCATCCTCTGCCAGATAGGTCACACCGACACGAAAGTTATTAAAGGCAGGACTGATATAACTAACATTGTCACCGAGGCGATTTTCACCTTTCCATACGGCTTTTATGTCCGCTTCATAGTCATTGAATTGATCAATTTTGCCTTGAGAGAGCTTGAGCATGGTATCCCTTCGCCCTAAGGTCAACTCACCTAAATCGCCACGCAACCCCACAAATTGGTTTCGCGCACTGATATTGTCGCTTCCTGAGATATCAGACAGATCTACTTGCCATTCAATCTGATAGAAGGCTTCCAGATTGCCCTCCAACGCATACTGTCCCTGAACGCCAACCCTTGACGCATTACTTTTTAGTTCTGAAAAAGATCCTTCCCCTTCATCGGCCATCTGAAATGACAGGTTTGCCTTGCCATACACCTCAAGCGCTGTATTTTCCGCATAGAGTGTCGTGGACACAGATGTGGCGACAGCCAATAAAACGAGTTTCTTCATTTAGTTGCCCCAAAGCGAAGTGCTGCTCTTTGAACAGCAGGTTGATTTTTGCAAAGCGGCGATATTATGACAGAAATGTGACATTTTTATGAATTTTTAAAGACTGGCGAAAGTCAGTCATTCACGAGCAAGGGAAGGATATACACAGAAATCCGGAAAAAAAATCCCGGCACGAGGCCGGGATTTGGTGAATTGGAGTCGTTATTGCTCTCAGGCAAAGATTCCCTTCAACATAAAGAAGAAAATGATCGAGAGTCCTGCGCCGACCGGTAAGGTTACCACCCAAGACACTACGATATTGCGCACAACCCCCAAATTCAATGCGGCAATACCACGAGCCATTCCCACCCCCAACACGGCACCCACCAGGGTTTGGGTGGTGGAGATTGGCAAGCCGGTACCAGAAGCCACAACAACGGTTGAGGCTGCAGCCAATTCGGCGGCAAAGCCACGGCTGGGCGTCAAATGAGTAATACCCTTACCAATGGTTTGCATTACACGGGTACCGAAAATGGCCAAGCCCAATACAATACCGAAGGCACCCAATGGCAGGATCCACCATTCCAGTACCGCTTTTTTGGCAATCTCACCACCGGAGTTCACCACGCTCACCACTGCGGCCAAAGGCCCGATGGCGTTGGCGACGTCGTTTGAACCATGAGCAAAGGCCATACAACAAGCTGTTACAATCATCAGAAGGGCAAAAACCTTTTCTACACTGGCAAAGTGCATGCGGCGGTCGGCCTTTTCATCAATCTTAATGCGGTTAATAAAGTACTTACCGACTATGGCTACCGTGATAGCAATACCCAAAGAGATTAAATAGGCTTCAGTTGTACCTAACTTTAGGCCAACGTGCTTCAAACCTTTTGTAATGGTCACCAATGACATTACAAAACCGGCAAAGGCCATATAGAAAGGCACATAGCGTTTGGCATTGGCAAAGGGGTTTTCGGTATCGAAAATCAGCTTTTGCGCACTCATAAATATCATATAGGCGAGGATACCGGATATTGCGGGTGTCACGATCCAACTACCGACTACACCACCGACTTGCCCCCAGGAGACAGAATCAATACTAACGCCCACTGCAGCGAAGCCGACGATAGCACCGATAATAGAGTGAGTGGTGGAGACCGGCCAACCAAGATATGAAGCGATGACCAGCCAAATACCGGCAGCCAGCAATGAGGCAATCATACCAAAGACCAAGAGTTCAGGATGAGCGACAAAATAGCCGCTGTCGATTATCCCTTTTCTGATGGTATCGGTTACCGCACCACCGGCCAGATATGCCCCGGCAAACTCGAAAATCATGGCAATAATAATGGCCTGCTTGACCGTAAGTGCCTTGGAGCCCACAGAGGTGCCCATGGCGTTAGCCACGTCATTGGCACCAATACCCCAGGCCATTAGGAAACCCACAACCGCAGCAGTGGCTATCAGCATGAAGCCGTATGTAGATAGAATATCCATTGTAGTGCTTCCTTAACTAGCGAGCATCAATTCTAGGCGGGAGCCTACACGTTGAGAGATATCGGCCAGATCGCCGATCCAATCGATGATGTTGTACAGAAAAATCACATCAACCGGGTTGAGCTGCGTCTCAATGGCTCGCAGATCCTTACGTAGCTGGACTTGTAATTTGTCTGTATCGTCTTCAATCCTGTCGAGCTCTTCAATCATATGCTCGACCACTTTCACTTCGCGACCTTTGAATCCGGTTTCAAGCAATTCATCCAGTTCGTTGGTCACATTCTTAGCTTGCTGAGTAGCATCAACACAACGGGCTACATAGGCCATAAACTGAGGTTGTAATGTTGCCGGTACTTCTAATTCACGTCCTAATACACGACCAGCAATGTCTCTAGCACGATTGGCTATCTTGTCTTGCTTACTTAGCAGCTCGAGCAAGTCGTTGCGCTGAATAGGCATGAAAATACCTGCGGGCAAATTCACTCTCAGTTCACGCTTGAGGTCATCTGCCTTGCGTTCAAGATCAGCAATGTCTTTCTGCTGCTTAGCGGCTTCCTGCCAATCACATCTGAACACGGCATCAAAAAAGGGAATAAGTCCCTGGCTACACAAATGCACGGTATCGATATGTTCTTCAAGAGGTTTTAGCGGTGACTTCGCAAAGACCTCCAGGAAGGAATTGTTTGACATAAATGGCACTTCTTTACCCCTTAGTACTATAAATTGGCGAAGCAATCGCTGAATTTTATGAACAAATTATTGCAGTTTTATGACAACAGATTCTGCAAGAAGCTAGCGTAATTCTTTAAGCTTCTCTTCTATGGCCGTCCTTGAAACATGGCGTATATCCTTGCCATTAACCATGTAAATAATGTACTCACAGATGTTTTTGCACCTGTCACCCACACGCTCCAAAGCTCTCATAGCCCAGAGTATTTCTAACCAATGGGGCATCAAATCAGGATCTTGCTGCATTTCAAGCACCGCTTGGGTCAACAGCTGTTTGTACTGCTCGTCAATTTCCTGATCTTCAAGATGTAACTTTAGTGCGGCTTGCTCATCCAGGCGAGCAAAGGCATTCAAAGTTTGGCGCAACATTTCCATTACGTGATGACCTGTGTCGATCATACCTGTTTTAATGTCTTCGGACACAGGTAAGTTACCTTTCACTATCAACCTGGCAATCCGCTCCACATCATCACCAATGCGTTCTATATCAGTATTCACCTTGATAATGGTCAAAACTAATCGGAGATCCCCGGCCGCAGGATGACGTTTGGCGATAATACGCATGCATTCCTCATCAATCTGCATTTCCATGGAATTGACCATAATATCGTTAAGCATGACCCGTTCGGCCAGCCCCCGGTTATTGTCCCGAAGTGCAGCCAAAGCATCACAAAGCTGCTGCTCCACAGCTCCTCCCATGGTGAGGATAGAGTTTTTCAGATTTTCCAACTCGGTATTGTAACGGCCTGAAATATGCGTATTGAGTTTTAGTCTTTGCATCGCTATGTTCCAATGTGGCGCCCGAAACTGGTGCCGTAATAATCCATGTGACGCTGTTGCCTGGTATTTGACTAACGAAGACCTAATTCCACATCGCGTACGATTTTGTTGCCGCTGAAAATGGGATGATCTTCCAGTTCGGTGCCCAGCTCAAAGTACTGACGATCTTCTTCAGGCAAGCCCTGATAGCCGCCAATCACCTGATAGATCCAGACTTCCGGGTCAAACTCTAAGCTTTGCTTTTTAAAATATTCCAAGGCAGTCAAACGTTTACCTGTATCGATCACTTCACAGAAGTACTGTTCTACAGCCTGATGAATGGCTTTGTCAGTTAGCTCCACACTGGCCTGCTGCTGAACGTCAATCGGCTGTGCGACACGCTCTTCATTGCGCGGCTTGTCACTGCGGCCTAGTGCTTTAATGCGCCCAACCAACTGTAGCAAATCTTGCTCATGCTCCACCCTATTAACATCGACGGCCGCAGGCTGTAAAAGCGCTGCGGCGATATTAAAGAGCGCCGGCACCTGGCTATGACTGACATAGCTTGAGGGCTGGAAGTCCGGGTGCTGCTCCATATGCAGCACAAAACCTTTAAGTAAACGGGTGCGGCCGCGGAATTCGCGGAATCGCCCTAACAGCTCGAGTAATCTGGCCTGGGCAATACTAAGTTCCTGGGTACAACGCGAGAAGCTTTGCTGCAAGGCCACAACCAATAAATGACGCAGCTCACGGATGCCACCGGCCACTTCTGACAGTTCATCGAAGCGGAACATTTCCAATTGGTTGAGCAATTCGGAAACCTGGCTTTGCGCCAGTTCATTCTCACGGATTTTTGCATCAATGCTGGCCACATAGCCAAACTCGTTATTGATACGGCTAAACAACAAGCGCACATTATTAGACAGCGATTCTGTCAGGCCATAGACATGTTCGGTCAAATCATTCAAATGCGCCTGTGCTTCAGCATAACGGTGATGGTGCAGCGCTTCTTTATAGTGCTGGGCAAGGGTTTTCAAGCTGGCCAAGGCGGACCCGATATTGGCATCCAGCTGACGATTACGCTCGTCATGCAGACTGGCTTCAAGCAGATTTCGGATGGCCTTTTTCAGGCGCAGCGGCGCACCAGGCTCCGGGCGCCAAAATACACCCAGCTTCTTAAGGTTATCCACCACCGCAGCATTGCTGTCTGCCTCCTGCAGGGTTCCACTTAAGTAGACTTGCATGATCAAATCGGCATGGCGGGATAAGGCATTTAGCAACTTTACCCCAGCCTGATGCAGGTTCTGACTCATAGCAGGCTACCTTGCTGGATAGCGCTTTCCGCCTGCTCTGCCAATGACAGCGCTTCGGTTTCATCAATAAAGCGCAGCACTTCGTACAAATACTCCACCTTCCCCGTGGCGATATAGATTTGCTTTTCAGGGTTAGGCCTAATCAGATAACCCAATTCAGTGAGGCGCTTAAAGACCAGATTCAGCTGCCCCACCACTTCCAGGCTATTGGAATTAAACAACCGATAACGGGAAATCTTGGCTAACTGCTCCTTAAAGGCTGGCGTATCTTCAATGATTGTTTGCAGCTCATTGGAGCGCAGCGTACTACCTTGGGTAATAGGCACATCGTTGCCGCTGCTTTGCTGCACCAGCAATAACCACTCTACTAAGGGCATCAAACCGGCAGCAATCTCCTGAAACTGGCTGCCCAGGGCTTTACGCTCGGTCTCCCCCAGGCTTTGATAGGCGGCAAAAAACACCTGCCCATCAGCCGCAGAAGACAAGCTGCGGTTTAGGGTGCTCAGATACTGATTCACTGTCTCAGCATTGGCAGATTGCTTTAAGAATCGCCATCCGTCCTCGTCGCTCACTTCACAGATAAACTCACCGGCCAGCAGGCGCTCCAATACTCGTCCTTGTTCAGTCATCATGCGACCACCTCCTGTTCTTGCTGTTGCCGCCGACTTCTCAGTTTGGCGCTGATGGCGTTAACCTTGGGCTGTACTATCTGCAACTGACGGGTCTGCTTATCGATAAGGTAACGGTTCTGGAATAGGGTCAATACTTCAGACTCCGGATTAGGGAACGCACCCACAACGCTAATATTGTTGTTTTGACAGGCATCGAAGATCTTCTTCACATTACTTTGGTGCAAGGTACCCAACTCGTCGATAGGCCAGTGGATGACCGCATCGGCCTCGCCACGAAGGAGACGGGTAAAGGCCAGCAGGAACTTACACAAAATCAGATAAGCCATACCATGGCTGGAGGATTCATTCAGCTGACGATCGGTACGGATCACCAGATCACTCTTGCCTTCTTTTAGTTTCAGTTCGATATCCAGCAACTTGCCAATACCGCCAGACAGAGCGGCTCGGCCAAGAATATCCATTACCCGGCGCATGCTTTGCGCATACTCATCCCGAGGCAGTTCGGTAGCACCGTCTTCCAACCACTGCTGGTAGAGGCGATAGAACTGGGACAACTCGGGCCAGAATTCAAGTTCACTTATTCTTGAACGAATGCGCACCGCCGAATCGGATACTCCATCCAAGAACAGTTCTTCTTCAACTTCCTGACTGATGCGACGACTCTGCGAAACGATGCGTTTGTCGATATCTTCCAGCACTTTGTAGTATTGGCTGAGATCGGCACCAAAGATACGGCCTTGCTCGCGTAAACCGTGAAGTTTTTGCGGCACAATTACATTTAACAGCTGATCCAAATGCCCCACCAAGCGGCGGTGATCTACCATTCTCACTCCCTGAGCATTGACCAGCGAACATTCCTGGCGCGCCCGCTCCCAGGTATCGGACAGTCCGGTTCCGGCTTGGCTGGCGATCAGGGAATCGAAATGCTCCACATAAGCTTTGATATCGGTCAGCAAACGCTCACGACTTTGCAGCAGACTTTGTCCTTCATTCAGACGTTGACTGATGCTGTGTTTATCTGTGGGCAACTCGCAATTGGGCAGGCTCAGTTTGGCTAATTGGCGATGAATGGCCTGGACCTCGATTTCCTGCTCTTTGGCCGTTTTCAATCTGTGTTCACATTCACTTTGTTGCGCCTTGAGGGCGCTGCGTTTTTCTTTATACGCCGCGTCTTCCTTGGCCAATTCGCGCTCGGCTTCACCCAGCAATTTTCTGGCCCTGGCCAGACCTTGCTGCCAGGTCACCTTATGTTGCAGGTATACAGTGGCATGCCAATGCTCATAATCTTTGACTAAAGAACGATAATTCTCTGACTTCAGAATATCCGCTTTCAGTAGGTCAATCTGCTTACGCAACTGACCGATTTCTTCTACGTCTACACCACGTTTTGCCAGTTCATTTTGCAACCAATTCTGCGCCTGTTGCTTATCATTAGCAGCTTGCTGGCGGCTTTGGCTTATATGTTGTTCCACTTGCGCTATTTGCTGACGCAATTCACCGGTCAATTGCTGCCAATGGAACTGCAATTCGGTCTCCGCATCGCGCTGCTGATCTTTGATCTCATCCAGCGCTTGTTGCTGACGGGCCACCAGTTGCTGCTGACGCTTTTCGTTGTCCTTGAGTCTGTCTTTGTTTTGCTGTTTGCGCTCGGCCAGGGCCTGACGGTATTCCTGCGACAGCTGGTCTTTATCCTGCTGCAAACGCCTTCGGTTGGCTTCAAGGGTTCGCAATTCGCTTTCTGCTTGCGCTTGTTTAAGCTCCAGATTGCGCAATTGCTCCTGCGCAACAGCCAACGTTTGCTCGGCCAGATTTTGCTGCTCCAGTGCTGCAGCAAGTTCACGCTGTGCTTGCTCCAGCTGACCCTGCAGTTGCTTTTCGCTTTGCGCAAACTCCGGCGTGCTGAGCGCCGACAAATCCAGGCGCAAACCGAAAACCGACTCCTGCTTGGCATCCAGACCCGGCTTAAGATCTTTTCTGGCTAATAGTTCAGCGTTAATCACTTTACCCAGATGGCTTGGCCAATCTGGCATTTCACGGCGAACAAACTCCAGCAGGCTGCCTTCACCAGGGTAAAGCAGACTTTCAATACGCTGTACTTGCTGTTGCTGACGGTTAAATTGCTTGGTGGCCTGCTCCAGCTCTAAGCTTGCCTGGCTACGGCCTTTTTGTGCCTGAGAAAGCTCCTGCAATACCCTGCGCAGCTTGTCGCGGCCTGCATCTTCCAGCGTGGCGGCTTCCTGGATACTTTCATCGAGCAATACCAGTTGGCTTTGCTCAAACTCATTGAATCCGGCGTTTCTAAGCAAGCTGTTGATTTCTGCCTGCTGAACTTTAAGTTCCTGAATATTCTGCTGATATTCCTGCTGTACGCCGGTCAGTTGCTGCTGGTAATCCTGGCGTAGTTCAGCCAGCTTGCGCTGCTCATCAGCACGGGCATCGGCCAGCTTGTCCTTAAGATCCTGCTGTTGCTCTTGGTAGAGTTCGAGTTCCTGGCTGACTTTTTCGCTAATGGCGGCAAGGCGTTTATTGAAACTGGATTCCACATCCTGGTGCTGGTCGGTCAGCAGGCTGTAGCGGGACTGGGCGCCCTCTAGCTGGCTTTGCCATTGTCCCAGGCTTTGCAGGTTCTTCTGCAGGGTCTCAATATCTTTATCCTGCCAATCCTGGTATTCCTGCTCTACCCGCTCAAGATCGGCCTCATAGGTTTTCACATCAGAGCGTGCTTCCGAAAGCTTCTGATTAAGACCATCACGAAGTGCAGCCCATTCACCTTCCTGCCCCTTAATGGCCAGCAGCGTTTCTTCCAGTTTGCCCTGTTGGGTAACCAGGGTGGCAGCCAGTTTGGTGAGATCATGAGAAAACAACTGACGAAGCTCAGCCAAACGCAATTCATTGCGGCCCAGCTCATGATTAGCCTGCTCCAAACGGGAAAAATCGGGACGAATGGCATCAAATTCTTTAATCAGATGGCATTCGCTGATCCAGTCCTCCACTTTGTTGCGGCTGAGACTGGAACTTGGGGGCTGTACGCCATCCTCTTCCAGAATGGCGGCGATCATGGCCTTGATGGTTTCCATCTTGCCTTCACGGGAGTGCACGGCTTTGGCCAGCTTCTCAATATGGCGCAGGCTCTGACTTTGTTGGCAGATAGCAAATAAACGCGAATAACCGAGCAGTTCACGGCTGTTACTGCTGGTATTCATCACCGCCCTGTCGTTTTGCAAAACGGCACGAAATTCTTTGGTATTGAGCTTATTACTGACCGTATAGCCACTGCGGGCGAGGCTGCGGGCCTGTTCTATCGCAGGCAGGCTGCTGTGCTGACCGTTATTGTTGCGAAACAGGTAATCATCCAGCTCGAAGCTTTTGGCGATAAAACGATAGTTAACGCCTGTGCCACTTGAGGTCAGCACCAACTGACAAAGCTCTTCCTCGGCATTGCGGTATTCATAAATGATAAAACTGGAATCACGAGGCAAATACCAGCGCTCAAAACTATCCCGGGTGGCCGGCACCACACGGCTGGGATATTCGCCGTAAAAGACGGGGATAAGGCGCTGCAATGTGGTTTTACCGGAGGCGTTGGTACCACAAATGTTGGTGTGGCCATCTAATTTTAGTTCTACCACCCCGGGCAGGTGAGTATCGATAAGAACAATGCGGACGAGTCCTGGCATAGGCATCCTTTATTATCGGAGCTAAGCTCCATATTGGCCTTCATCTGGCCGGCTAAAACGACAATAAAAAGTGAAAGGCGGGATTTTACTGAAAGCGGCGGCGGATTGGTATGCTTGATGCCTCCAACATTCAGCCCATCCCGGCTATGTGCCGGGAGGCCAAGGTTTTTTAGTCTGCGTAACCCCAAGGAGCAGGAGGCGCAGCCACCGGGTTGGTCAGGTCAAAGTCGACGCGAAACTCACGTCCTTCACGCACCAAACGGTAACTGAACTGCTGCGGATAGATAAACATCTGCCAGATATTGCTGTTGGATTGTGGGATCCCGGATTTGACGAAAAGCGCCTTGGAATATGGATCGGCAGGAAAGCTTTGCACATTCTCCCAACCCGCATCTTGTGTATGTCCGCCGTACATGGTGGAGGCGGCATAGTTGCCGTCTTCTTCGCGATGGTCATGCTTCAGACTTAAACCAGAACCAGTCTTGCTAATAATCCAGGTACGAGAATGGTCGTCGCCAACGTGAAAGGGGATCTGCAACTGCGTATCGCTGCAGCGTCGTACATGCATTACCAGCGGCCCGGAAAATCCGTCCGTCTTTGCGGTATCGACGCTGACTTTGCCGCCAAAAGCCTTTCCACAAAGGGCTTTTAACTGATTGAAAAAAGCATCTTGGCTGGCAACAGACACCAGCGGGGCCGGCTGCACTATATCGGCTTGAGCCGCAGCAAAAAAAACGCCACATATCATGGTTGTGATCACATACTTGCGCATAACAGTCTCCTTTCACGCAGCCTGACTATATCCACTGCCAAAGGCAGGCGCAAACAATGTTCTCCCCTGTGAGGTCATTATCTGAAACAACAGTTTTCGGAAAGCCAACACTAGTTTTGGTAATAGTGCAGGATAGGAATAGTGCAGCAACTAAAGGTATGAAGTATAAGACCTTTTGAGGAAAGAGAGAGAGGCCAGCAACTGCTTTTTGGTGCTATTCTCCCACACCTAATTAAAAAGCTGTTTATTCGAGCACCAAAAATTGAATAGAGCAGCTATCCTCAAATAAAACAATGCTATGCTGGATCAGCCAATTAAATACGCGCGACATAATATGCAAGCAACAGACTACGCCATGGCGGTGACAGACTCCTTTGCGCTTCCCGATGCCTGCACCCGCATTAAGGAACTATTGGATGACAATAGCTCCACTGCCCAAGACATTGCCGACGTGGTGTCTTTGGATCCCTCATTGAGCTCAAAGCTGCTGAAACTGGCTAACAGTGCGTTATATAACTTTACTTCTGAGATCAGCACCATCAGCCGTGCGGTCAACGTCATAGGCGGTAAAGCCCTGTATAGCCTGGTAATGACCGAAACCGCCAGCAGTGCCTTTAAGCATTTTGAGAACAATGCCATCGATCTGGAGCGCTTCTGGCAACAGAGCGTGTTTGCCGCCCTGATTGCCAAGCAACTTGCCCATCAGTTGCATTGCAAAGATGAAGAACGTTTTTTCTTAATTGGTTTATTGCATAACTTTGGCGAACTGGCCGTTGCCTACAAAGCCCCGGAGCTGGCCAAGCAATGCGAAGCCTACGATGAAGAAATCTTACCCTGGGAGCTGCAAACCAAAGTAATGGGCTTTGATTACGCCGAATGCAGTTCGCAGATCCTGATGTTGTGGAACCTGCCTTCCAACCTCTTTACCCCTATTAGCAAACAGCACGACCTGGGTTTGGCGCTTAAACAAACCGATGTGGCCATTTTGTATCTGGCGGTGCGTATTGCCTTATCCATCGTTCATCGAGATAAGTACCGTTATCAGCAGCTGGTTGGCGAAGACCTGCTTAACTGCCTCAAACTCACGGACCGGGAGATAGAAGAGGCCACCCGGTTTGCCCGCATCGAAGCCTACAAGATTCTGATAATTATGAATCCCGAGCTGTTTGTTATTCCCTAGTCTTCATGGAAGGCTAGGGGAAAGCGCTGTTCACCCTCTAAGTCACTGATGTAGTTATCTAAATTCTCTGTCATAAATCCATGCGTTTATGTAGAAAAATCATAAACTAATCAGTAATGTTATGTGCATATTGCATAATGGAATACTCAGTTGAATGCAAACGGCTGATCTACACACATTGTTAGACGCATTGCCTGACGCTCTCGTTGTAGTCAATGACAGTGGCTACATTGAATGGGTGAGTGAAAACGTCTCTGCTTTATTGGGATATTCTAAGTCTGAACTGGTTGGACAAGCGCTCGACGCACTGGTCCCCGACGAATTTCGCGAACCTCATCGCGGCTTTATGAAAGACTTTTTCAGCAAACCGAGAAAACGAGTAATGAGCCCCAACCGCTCTTTGCCAATTCTATGTAAGTCTGGAAAACAGATACATGTCCATATTCAGCTTTCCCCTGTGCGTTGGCAAAAAAAGCATGGTGTGTTGGCCATCATCAGAAAAGAAACATTTCCTCCAGCTTACGAGAGAACCTTTGAGGAAGTTAAAAGCCTGTTTGATGAATCTCAGGCTATTGCCAAGATTGGTGCTTGGGATTGGAATGTGGAAACCGGTGCACTTCACTGGTCTGATCAAATATTCTCCATCTTTGGCGTCGATAAAGAGCATTTTGGCGCTAGTTATGAAGCATTCCTGCAATTTGTCCACCCTGAAGACAGGGAGAATGTCGTACAGGCAGTCAATAGCGCACTGACTTATGATGTGCCCTACTTTGTTCAACACCGCATTATCCGTCAGGATAAAACCACCAGATATGTAGTAGAGCGGGCAAAAATATACCGCGACACCGTCGGCACTCCAATCAGAATGATTGGCACAGTGCAGGATGTCACCGACGAATACCACCATCAAATCCAGTTAAAGCTGGCCGATTCGGTTTTTAAGCATGCTTATGATGGGGCGGTCAGCACCGACCATGAACTAAAAATTCTCAGAGTCAACCCGGCCTTTGAGCGCATCAGCGGGTATAACAATGAGACTCTGTACGGGATGCCTCTGGGCCAGATTGTACCGGCCCTCAGAGAAGGCGACATTCTCAACCAGGTGATGCGCGATGGACATTGGCGAGGTTCACTGAACTGTGTTCGTGAGAATCAGCAAACTTTCCCCGCTCACCTGTCAATCGCCAAGGTCGAAGATGAGTTGGATCGGGACACAAAGCACTTTGTAATAACCCTGACCGATATCTCCAGTATCAAACTCTACGAACAACAATTAAAGAAGTTGTCGATTTACGACCCGCTGACCTCGCTTTTCAATCGCAGCTACTTTATTGAGAAAACCACGGAAATCATCGAGGCCGACAAAGCGGAAAAAGGCGCTTTTGCGATCTTTTTTGTGGATATTGACAGCTTTAAAGAGATAAATGATACCCAGGGTCATGCCGAGGGCGATCGTATACTTTTGCTTATTTCTCAATTACTTACAGAAGCACTGGGTGACTCTGCACTGATCTCCAGGTTTGGTGGCGATGATTTTGTGATTTTGTACAAGTCAGGCGACATCGATGACATTGAAGAACAAGCCAGCCAAATACTCAACGCCTTATCCTTAAGTAGAGAGTACGGCGCCTACCGCTACAAAATTACTGCCAGTGTTGGCATTGCGCTCTACCCTCATGACGGAAAAACTGCCCAGGATCTTATCAAAATGGCCGATATGGCCATGTACAAAGCCAAAGAGTCCGGTAAGAACCGTTTTCTCTTTTATCAGGACGACTTCAGTCGCGAGAAGGCATACCGTCGGCAACTGATCTCTGATCTTGAACGCGGTATCAACGAAAACCAACTGGATGTGTTCTATCAGCCCAAAGTGCCATGCCGATATAGCGAACAAGCGCACTTTGAAGCCCTGGTCAGATGGAAGCATCCAGAGTTGGGACTGGTCTCTCCGCTGGATTTTATTCCCGTTGCCGAAGAAACGGGCTTGATCGTCAATGTGGGCGAAAGCGTTCTACGTAAGGTATGTGACTTCCTCAAGCACTGGCATGCGAAGAAAAAACACAGCGTCACCGTTTCCATTAACCTGTCGCCGGTTCAGCTTTTTGACCGTAATTTGCTAGATCGTATTCTAGAAACGGTTGGTCCGGATTTTGAGCACTTTGATTGTCTGGAGTTTGAAATTACAGAGAGTGCCATCATTCACAACGTAGAGAGTGCAACGACGGTATTAAAGAGCCTGAGGAATTTGGGTTGTGCTATCTCCATTGATGATTTTGGTACAGGCTACTCCTCGCTTAGTTACCTAAGTCGCCTGCCACTGGACACAGTAAAGATTGATAAGAGCTTTGTCAGAAGCTTACCCGCCAATCAGGAAGACAGCTCAATCTGCAAAGCCATTATTTCCCTGGGACATTCCCTTAAGCTTAATGTAGTGGCTGAAGGCATAGAAACACAGGAGCAATATTGGCATTTACACGCCATGGGTTGCGACTATATTCAGGGGTATCTGTTTGGCAAGCCGATGGCGGCAGATGATTTGCTGACCTATATCCAATCGGACAACTATCTGAACCTGGTAAAAAACCTTACCAGCAAGAAATAATCTCTTTTGTTTGTACTATCAGTAACATCTGATTTCTCTTTAAAAAAGCGTCTTTTAGCTGCACCAACTATACTTTCATTGAACCGTTTGCAGGTTAGCGACATATAACCTGTGACATTCTTTGAAAGAGGGTCAGTCCATGTTAAGGCATTACTACATCAGCGATAACTTAGATGAGTTGGAAGCCATCGAGAAAGAACTCGAAGACAATGGGATGAGCAAACCGCATTTTCATGTGCTTAGCGAGCGGGACGCGGAAGTAGAGAAGCGACACTTAAACGCCATTGAACCAGTGCTTAAAAAGGACGTGGTGCATTCTACCGAAGTCGGTGCTTTAATTGGGTGTATAGGTGCGGCATTGGTACTGGGAACAGCGTATTTGCTGGGCTGGACAGAATCAGCAGTGGGGTGGTTACCCTTTGCCTTTTTGGCTGTTGTGGTTTTAGGTTTTTGTACCTGGGAAGGCGGTTTGATTGGGATCCAAATCCCCAATTACCAATTCAAACGCTTCCAGAAGCTGCTGAAACAAGGCAAGCATGTGCTTTTTGTGGACGTCGACAAAAGCAAGCAAGATGTTCTGAAAGATGTCATTGAAAACCATCCCAAACTCAAATTAGCCGGCACCGGGGAAGCATCACCAAGATGGGTGGTCAAGGGTCAGGAACGTTTCAATAGTTTTATGAAAAGCATGCCCTGAAAAGGGCGATGATGAAAAACGGAGGGCTTGCCCTCCGTTTTTATTACCACTATTACCACGCAATATGAATGGGTGTTCCCACGTCCACCAGTGCCAGGAACTCATCCATTTCTTCATTGGTCAGCGCAATACAACCTTCTGTCCAATTACGCTTTTGCCTCACCGAAGCGGCCCACTCAAAGCCGTTACGCTGACCATGGATCATGATTTGACCGCCGGGTTTTACCCCGTGCTTTTTGGCATTGGCTTTGTCTTTGTCATTGGGATAGGAAATGCGTATGGCACGATAAAAGTCAGAGTTTTCCTTTACTAAATCAAGGGTATATAAGCCTTCTGGTGTTCTGGCATCCCCCTCACGGCGCTTATGCCCTTTAGGATTCGTCCCCAGGGCTACGTGAAATTCCTTGACCACCCGATCGCCATTTAACAGCAGCATGCGGTTTTGCGATTTAACAACCTTGACCATATCCACATAGGCCATAGACGAAGTCGCCCATAGCAAAATGGGCAAACACATAACGCACATCAATCTGGAAAATGAGCGACCGCTTTTCATATTCACTCCAACCTGCACATATTATTATCACTTCTCACTTTTTACTCTGGTGCGAGTGCCAAGTGACCAGCGTTGCCCTCTTTCTTGGGGCCTTCGTCTGCCTGTAGAAATACATAATTCAGGCCAGAATTTCAATCATCCTGCTTTAACTGGAATTCCACCAATCCGGCAATTCTTATAAAAAGCTTTTAGCAACCAATAAGATAGAGTCTCGGACAGCTAAGTTAACTTTTTAACGGAGATCTTGCAGAACCTCGCCGGATTGCCTTGATTCCTGTTCATGGCTTTCCTCTCGCCAGGGCTCAGCCAATGCTTGCGCCTGCCAATTGCCCATGGCCTCCAACTGCAACAATCTACCGGCGTATGCCCGAGCACTATTACTAAGTGGCAAGCCATAGGTTTGAATACGAATAGCAACGGGTGCAAAAAAGGCATCCACAGCGGTAAATGAGGGGCCAGCCAAGTAAGGCCCACCAAAGCGAGTTAAGCCTTCCTGCCAAAGCTCTTCGAGACGAGCAAGGTCAGATTGTAGCGGCTGAGATAGCTGTTTTTTGCTTATCCTCAGCGCACAGTTCATCGGGCACTCGTTACGCAGTGCAGTAAAACCGGAATGCATTTCTGCCGACGCGCTACGTGCCCAGGCTCTGGCATCAATATTCTCTGGCCAGACGCCCTGATGGCGCTCGGCCAGGTACTCAATGATGGCCAAAGAATCCCAGATTGCTCGCCCTTCATGCTGCAAACAAGGGACCTTACCAGTTGGGCTGAAACTGCGAAATAGCTTGCGGTTATCTGCGCTAAAAGGATGCAAGGATTCCTCAAAATCGATGTCCTGTACTTTCAACAATACCCAGGGGCGTAGTGACCAAGAGGAATAGTTTTTATTGGCGATATGGAGTCTGTACATGAATGTCGGTCATTTCCAGTGGCGAAAGCTCTTGGTATTCATTATCAATAAAACGGTACGATTAAGCACTAGAAATGCCACTTCAGCAAAAAGCTGGCATTACGCTCATCTACCCCTTCAATGCCGAATTTACTGTTCCAGTAGGCATACTCAAAGCCAATATAGAGTGGCGCCTTCAAGCCCATATAAGGAGCGAGATCCCACTTAACCTGTGAGGTCCAGTTCATGGTGGCTGATTGGTTTTGCTCTGGAATGGCCGAAGCCCAGTCCAGAAAACCATCAAACATCCACTTGGTCTCTCCTAATTCAAAAGGGGTTGCCCAGGTCAATGTCATCTGCCAATTGTCTTTACCGCTGTCATTGTTGCGACGATAAAAGGCGGCGTTCAGAAAGTTAAAAAAGCGAGGCTTGGTGCCAATACTTAAGCCGTACAAATAGTGGGTAAAACCTTCTCCAAATTCTATGGTCCCAGCCGCCGCCAGACTGATGTCCTGCTCCTCCCACTTAAACTTGTGCAAGCTGAATTTAGGGGAAAACTCACCATAGGTCTCGGTATCGCCATTGCTGGACTCTAAACGATCAACGAATAAAAATGCCCCCCCCCACGTTGTACCCGTGACATATTCGAAGGTCCCCACCTGTCGCTCGTTATCCCCCACCTGATAATGTGAGCCGTTTAAATAAGTCAGACTGAAATCAGACCAGAGCGTCTCTGCCTGGGCACTGGAAACCAGGCACAGAGCGAAAATTGGCAACAGTTTTTTCATAGTTACACCTTAAATTGACGAACAAGTTCACCCATCTGCTTGGCTTTGCTTAACAGCGCATCCACTTCCTGAATCTGATTCTCGGCATTGGCATGGATACTGGCAGACATATCGGCAATGGCCTGCGCAGATTCATTGATATGATCCACCACTGTACTTTGCTCCTCTGTTGCAGTAGCAACCTGATGGTTGCCATCGCTGATGCGATCGAATTTACTGCGAATGGTATTTAAAGCACCGGTAGCCTGTTGCGCCCGCTCTGCCAGCTCCTTGCTGTTTTGCGCACCGGCTTTAATGGCCTGCAAACAGCCCAGAGCGGACTTTTGCAGAGCTTCAATTTGCCCACGAATTTCCGAGGTGGAGGTCTGCGTTCGGCTGGCCAGGGTTCTGACTTCATCGGCCACCACCGCGAATCCCCGGCCCATTTCTCCGGCCCTGGCGGCTTCAATGGCGGCATTTAAGGCCAGTAAATTGGTCTGCTCGGAAATCCCGTTTATCACATCCACCACCGAGTTAATGGCTTCGGCTTGCCCGGCCAGACTGGTGATCTCGCCTTCGGTTTGCCCCATGGACACCGCCAGTTGATTCATGGTTTCAGCGACTTGCATCATCAGGTCATTGGTCTGATGCACTTCCTTTACCGCCTCGGTGGTTTCCTGAGCGGTATCGTGAGCGACAGCGGACATCTCGCCAATGGTTTGTCCCATCTGTGTAATGGCGGTGGCCACTTCTTCTGTCTGATGATGCTGACTCTTGGCTAAATCCACAGAGGCGCTGGATTTGTTGCGCACCGAAGACACGCTTTGCCGAATAGCTTGCTCTGCCGCCTGTATTTCCCTGACTACATCGGCAAATCTGGCCATAATGGCATTGAAGCCAGTGGCCAGATAACCCAATTCATTGTTGGCATTGTCATCCAACCTTTGCGTCAGGTCACCGCCAGATTTGGACATATCCAATAAGTTGTTACCCACCGCAGTGATGGTGCCACTGACCTTGCGGGCAATAAAAACCGACAAGGCAATAAAGGCAAGTGCGATTAACAGACTCGACCAAAGTGACAAGCTGATCACGCCATTAACCTTGTCGGTGATTTCGGCTTTGGGAAGCACCGTCACCAGTTTCCAACCTACCTCATCCAGGTCGGTAACCGCAATATAGGCTTGCTCTTCGTCAATATCGGCATGAATCAGGTTGAAGTCACCGGAGCTACCGGCAATCTGTGCGGCAATACTTTCGTAGTTTGCGGTGTCCTTCAGTGCTTTTCCAAGCAGAGACTTGTCTTTATGCGCGGTAATATTCCCCTGACCGTTTAGCAGGAACATATAACCCGACTCTCCGACCCGGTAGGTTTCCACTAACTTAACAATGGCCGACACGTCCAGGCCCATGCCGCCAATACCGAGGATATCCCCCGAAGGTGAGCGAGCCAGTGCATTAACAAAAACGGTTAACTGCCCAGTGGCCTCACTGACATCCAAAGCCAGATCCAGCTCTTTTTTCTGGCGCATCAGATCGAAGAACCAAGCATCCCTTGACGCATCGGGGGACAAGGTCTTAAACAAACCGTCCTGATTGTAATAGCCAAAACTTTTGTTGGAGATAAAGAAAACAGCTTTAGCGTTGTAGTCTTTAATAAACCGCGAGAAATACGCCAGCAATTCGGGCAACTGGGCCTGAGGTTCCCCCTCTGTTACCCATTTTTGCAAATAGTGGTTATTGGCAATGCTTTTAGACAAGGTTATCGGCGTCTGCAATTCAGCTCGGATTTGTGACTTAGCGCGAGCCACCACATTGGTCAGATGCTCGCTTTCTGTGACCTCGTAAAACATCGAGGAAAACTGGCTGATATTAATTAAGGATCCGATCAGGGTGGTTAGCACCAGCGCCAGCACCATAGCCCCGGTCAGCAGTGTTTTAAGCTGTAAATTTTTTAGGCTTATCATTGTGTTAAGGAGTGTGACTGCATTCAATTCTAAGGCTAGACAAGGAATTCCAGGCATGCAGAATTTTTTTTACAGCGGCCGACAGAGAATCCTTAATGATATTGGAAAGCGTCGATGCGAAAAGAGGCAATCACAGAAACAAAAAAGGCGGACAATGTCCGCCTCTTAGCGCAAAGTGTAACCTTAGTTGGAAGGCATACCGCCCACTGAAGGCGCCTGACCGACACTTGGAACCGCCCGGCCAGCTTTCTCTAATTCCGCTATACGCCTGGCCAATGCCTGATTGTCCAATGCCAGATTATCCAGACGTTTTTGCAACGCGGCCATCGCCTTGGCACGCTCGGCCCCTGTTTTGTCTAAGGTTTGTATTGCTTTAGACAACTCGCTGTCAGTCTGCTGCTGGCTTTCCAGACGCTCTTTAACCGCTTCCAAATTAGCATTGCCTAAGGCCAGATCCGATTCAAGCACAGTGAACTTCTTATTGGTCTGATCGCCGGATGACTTGAGTTGCGTTCCCAATTGCTGGATCTCTTCCTGATTCCGACGCCAGGCAGAAGCCCAAAGCTTGTCCATTTGCGTCCACAACTCTTCGGTTTTTTCCGACAGTTGTCCTACCTTGGCCTGCAAGGCCACGGTGGATTGGCCCATTTCTGCATCGGTGGCAGAGAGCATACGCTCAAGTTCGCTAATTCTGTTGTTGGCTTTGCTCAGATCCTGACGGGCCAATTCACCTTGCTGGAACAACCAATACCCGCCGCCGCAAGCGCCAAGCGCCACCAGCAAAGCAATCACACCCAAAAACGTTCCACCGCCTGATTTCACCTGCACTACGGGCTCTGGTGTAGCATCTGGCTTACTTGACGAGGGTTTACCCACTGTACGGTCTCGGCGGTGGGAATGAAGATCATCTTTTTCCAGGACGAGGTTAGGGATCTCGTGCTCGAACTTATCGGTGGGCATCGCAATTCTCAGGGTGACAAACTGCTGCATATAATGACACAAAATTGGGTATAAACAGAACAGGCTGACAGCTATCTCATCCAGTATTTCTGCATACGGCACGAATTATGCGGTGAATATGCCAGCGGCGTATAATATTTGTATATACAGATTTCGTTTTTTGTACGCCACGATCGCAATTTGTGGCCATACTGGTTAACAGGCGCAACAACAATAACAACAACAGGAGCGCAACTGATATTAAGAGAAGGTGCTGTATTCATGTCATCACAATCTCCAAGCAAATCCCGTTATCACGGTTTTATGATTGCCGCCCAGCTTTGCATTGGGCTGCTTCTTTGTGGCGTTATCTATCAGCAAATTGGCCAGATGGTAGACCGCATGCAGGTTTCCGCGCCGGGCAAGTTTGTCCAGGTCGATGGTGTTAAAAACCATCTCTTTTGCACAGGTCAGGGCCACCCCACTGTCCTGCTCGAAGCCGGTGCTACTGGTTTCGCCCAAACCTGGGCTTGGGTGCAATCTTCCTTGAGTGACACCGCCAGAGTTTGCTCCTACGACCGTCCGGGTATGGGCTGGAGTCAATCTTCTGACCTGCCGGCAGATGGGCTCTCCTTGGTGAAGCATCTGAAATCCCTGCTCGATGCGGCTGACGAACAAGGTCCCTATCTGCTGGTTGGACACTCCATGGGGGGCCCACTGATGCAGATCTTTGCCGGCCATTATCCGGACGAGGTTGCCGGGCTGATCCTGGTAGATCCTGCTCATCCCCAGCAAATGGAGCGTTTTTCTGCGGATATCCGTGAAAAGTATGTGCAGTTTTATGAGTTGCTGGAAATCAGTAGCTTACTCGCTCCCACCGGATTGTTAAGATTGACCAATTATCTAGGAGATAAAGCCAAGGATCTTCCAGAGGTGGATTACCGGGTGGCCCGCCTGTTTGCCTCCTCCTCCACTCATATTGATCGCTCTGTTCAGGAGATAAGTAACTGGCAAACCACGATGGCAGAAGCCAGCCGCTTTATGAACTTTGGTAGCATGCCACTGACAGTATTGAGTGCTTCGGCTGATCCAAGAGAATCAGTCGGATTTTCAGAGCAGGTAAATAGTCTGCACGAAGAACTTTCAAAAATGTCAAAGCAAGGAAAACATATTCGTCTAGACGCAGCCGATCACTTTTCCATACTGATGCGAGAGGCCCACGCCCACAACACCAGTGAGAGTATAAAGATAATGCTCGAAGAAATCAGAGGTCAGGACGTTCAGGCAAGGCGACATCAAACGTTGTCGGGACAACCCGCGAGCTAACAGAGTTAGCGCTTCGGTTTTACATAAAACCAGCTTAATAATACCAAGAGGGCAAACAAACTGTATATCAGGGTGAATACCCAGGACGGTGCCTGGTAGTAAATAAGCTGCCCCAGCCAGTAGGCAATAAAACTGCCCCCATAAGATACTTCCCCCGCTTTTTCCCTGAGTGCCATCTCCCAAACTGTCAACGGACATAAACGTCCCAGCCAGGCCTGCAAGGCCACCACCAGAATGGCCAACAAATGAAAGAAGCGAAAACCACCATGCCGAACCCACTGCCAGCCGCGCCATGCGCCAAACATGATCAGCAGTTGGCCTAACACCACAAATAGGACTACCAGCACATGTAACATCAACAGCAAATCAGCGGCGATAAGGTATGCGGTGTCAGTCATCTTCGTCTTGCTTGACACCAAGCCACTGCGTGCTCAAGTCTGTCCTGCCCCCAAAAAGGCTCTTCAGCGGCGATAAAAAAAGGCGCGCCGAAAACGCCGCTTTGCATGGCCTCCTCAGTGGACTGACGCAACTTATCCTTGGCATCTTGTGATTGGGCATTGGTCAGTATTTGCTGGGGATCTAATCCCAACCCTATCAGCAGATGAGCCAATACCGTGGTATCCGCAATATCCTTATCCTGCTGAAAGTTGGCGCAATATACTTGGCGCACAAACTCAGGCAGCCAGGATGCCTGTTCGTACCAGCAAGCAATGCGTGCAGCAATCAGACCATTACGCGGAAATTCACTAGGTTGCTGCCAGACAAGCTCTATGTCCGCACATAGCCGCTGCATATCGCGCCACATATAGTTGGCTTTGTGAGGATGTTTGAGCATAGGCGTGTTATCCAGTCCATGAGACTTGAAAATGGCCCCCAACAAAAACGCACGCCAACGAAGGGAAACGCCGGCCTCTGTGGCCAGTTTTTCTACCCGCATTGCCGCCAGATAACTGTAAGGACTGGCAAAGTCGAACCAAAAATCGATGGTCTGCATGACACCTCTTGTGGCTTGATCTAAGACAAGGCGAAATGTGCTTGCTCTGGCTATTCTAGTACAGACCGCGCTTAGTACAGACTGTGAAGAAGCAGTCAGCCAGATACATTGGAGCCGAAGATGCTTGTTAAAGATATAATGACCACCAAGTTACATACACTCACCAACCAGGCAACCTTGCAGGATGCCCATAAAATGAGTCGTGAGTTTGGCATTCGTCATATTCCGGTGCTGGATGCCAAAAGTGGTAAATTCGTGGGTGTGGTCACCCAAAAGGCGCTGGTGTCCCGCGTGATGAAATTGGCCAATCTATATGGGCAGTCCGAGCTGGATGAGCAGGAAAAACGGGTGCCTATCATGGAAGTAGCGGTAGTCGATTGTGACAAACGCAGCGAAGACCAACCGCTTCTGGAAGTGGCTGAATATTTTCTATCTCATAAGCATGGTTGTTTGCCGGTGGTGGACAAAGAAGACAAACTAAAAGGGATTATTACCAGCTCTGACTTTGTTAAGCTGTCGATAAAATTACTCAGTCAGAGTTAAGGTTTTCAGCAGTTTCGCGCCACCGGCCGTGTGGTGACAATCCAGCCTGAAAATTCGTCGCCAGTCTTAACGCATGCCCCTACCCGGCCGGGGCCGGGAAGGCAATCTTGAGAGTACCTTATTGAAGCGTCAACCTCTGAATTTACTTTTCAAAAGGCTGACAAGCTTAGCCACTAACAAAGTTAACAAACAAATTGTTATAGAAAAAAGCGACGCAAAAATGATTCCAACCTCAATCATTGGAGCGTCATTTATTCCTTCAGTAGGAGCTTGAGTAAAAAAAATCGCCGACAGCAGTGTCGGAGGCACCAAAAACAACAAGGTGATCCTTATGGGCAGGCTTTTAACCTTAAGCAAAAATAGAGAAAACAACACACTTGCTAGCGCAACGAACCAATGAGGCATGACCTTTCTCCTTAAGGACAGGGAAGGTATAGAACATCTGGAATACATGTGCCGTAAGCACAGGTTTTGTAATAAATTGGCATAAAACAAAAACCTCTTTCATATAAATCAGGTGGAAATATAGATCCTGTACCACCATCTCCAGAACCAGTTACAGCAGACCCACTTGCATTTACAACATTTAGCTCCCCTCTTAGCGCCATGCAATTCCATCCCTTATTACCGCAATATGCTAACAGGGCCAATTCATTAGATACAACAAACTCATGATAAACATATGCCATTGACATCAACGTGCCGAACGCAATTTCATAGGGAATTAGAAAATCCTGATATATTTCCCCTGCCACTTTATTGGAAATACTTCTCATCTGAAATAAAAAATCAGCATCACAATAAGACTTATTTCTAAATGATGTGTAACAAATATCGTGATTATTGCATGCAGGTTAAAAAGGGGCATCAGGAATATAGGCATGCGTCCAACTTTCTGGAGTACCACATCCATTTGGTTGAATGGATGAAAATGATTCAGTTACATAATTTCCCTCTACTCTCCCAATATTAAACTGCAAAATCTTCTGACTAACCAGCAGGCCAAAGTGACTCAGCAGTTCATGTTCGACTTTACTCAGACTTTTAAGTCTGTCAGGTACCAGTTCCCCCTTTTCATTCTCTTTCCAAACTATTTCCATTGCATCGGGATTTTTTATATCTACAGCATACTTTTCTCTTTGCAGACCAAGCAAACAAAGATCATCCCCCCTATCAAATTCACAAAAGGTATAGTCACCAATATCAATTTCCTTATTTAACTTTTCATACAGATGAAAATTCGGGTAGTTGCCGAACTCATCTCTAAGCTCTTCAGGGGAGAGGATATCGGCGAAGGAACTAACAGAATGTAAAAGAAAGGAAATAAAAAAGATCTTGCGAATCACCATGTACCTCCATTTACTATTGGTGAACAAAAAACACGTATTTCATCAGCTATAAACACTTCCAAAAGCAAGCATTCCTTGACGCTTCACTTTCAAGCTAAAATAACCGATTGAGGTTAAAAATAACCATGCAAAAATTCTTTGTCAATACGTGCCGCTCATTTTTTGTTCTGCATTAACTGTGGAAGTCATCGAACCATTGGAGCCAAAGATGCTTGTTAAAGATATTATGACCACCAAGTTACATACACTCACCAACCAGGCAACCTTGCAGGATGCCCATAAAATGAGTCGTGAGTTTGGCATTCGTCATATTCCGGTGCTCGATGCCAACAGTGGCAAATTTGTTGGCGTAGTCACACAAAAAGCGCTGGTGTCCCGCGTGATGAAGCTGGCCAACCTGTATGGACAGGCCGAATTGGATGAACAAGAGAGCCGGGTTCCAATTATGGATGTGGCCGTTGTGGACTGTGACAGGCGTAATGAAGAGCAAGCGCTTCTGGAAGTGGCTGAATATTTCCTGTCCCACAAACACGGCTGTCTGCCGGTGGTGGACAAAGAAGACAAATTAAAAGGGATTATTACCAGCTCTGACTTCGTCAAGCTGTCCATCAAGCTGCTCAAACAAGGTTAATTCCCGTTTTGCTCCTGAGTCGGGGAGTGAGTGATGGAGAATGATTGCATCTGATATTTTTTTAGCAGGGACTGATAGCTGTCGCTATGCAGATACGGCTCTAATGCAGCCGTAAATTTGTCCACCAGCGCTTTATCCACTAAAGGGCTGAAAGCAAAATAAACAGGGATAGGCTCAACATCGGCCAGTGCCTCAATCTGCTTACTTGGACCATAAGATCGGGAAAACCAGCGATGCCGGCTCTTAGCCGCCAACGCCAACTCTAATTTTCCCAGTTGCATCAGCTTAAATAATAACTTTTCGTTCTCTATTTCCTGGCGCTGAAAAGAATAATTGCCGTCGATGACCTGACCATACGAGTAGTTTCGCACCACACCGATATAATGAGGTGCAACACTCTCCAATTTGCCCTGATAGTTGATAGGACAAGGGCTGGCGCAGAGAAGAGAAATCATGTCCAGTAAATACGCCGGGTGCACATATTGGAATTTAGGTAAGCGTTCCTGGTTTTCGTAGATCACGGTCACCAAATCCACCTGGCCCGCCTCCAGTTCGCTCAATAACCTCGTCCAGGCCCGGCGCTTGATTACATAGGGTTGCTCAATGCTTGCAAGCACCTGCTCCACTATTTCGATAGAAATTCCGGTGGTCCTGTCGTTGCGACTGTAGTAGAAAGGACCATAATCCACGTCCCCCAGACCAATACTTAGCGGCTCTGCCGCTGTCACCTGATATGAGCCGGCACAAAGCCCAAAGATAAAATACCAAGCGTATGCACACCGTCTTTTAAACATGCAAAAAACCTATCATTAAAACCATTCGCTGGGCGTCTTCTTTAATGGTAGCGGTTCAATGACAGATTGCTTGTTTCCAGGCTAACGCTTTTTCTTTCTCAGGCGGATGTATAAGGTGCGGGTGACTTTGGCGACAACCTCTCCTTGCTCATTATGAATATTGACCGGCAGGACTTTCAGAAGTTTTTCGCCGCTGGCGGTGGCCGATTTGATTTCAGAAAGCAAATCGTCACTAATCTCAAAGTCGGCACTCACCCTCCCCCGGCCAGGCAAGCAGTATTCGATGGTGCCGGCCTGATCCCAGACGATATAATCCTTGCCCAGATTCTGCAGCAACATCAGCATATAAAAGGGATCGGTCATACTGGACAGATTACCGCCGTAATGGGTGCCCACATAATTGCGGTTGTACCAGCGTAGCGGCATCTCTACACGCAGGTAGCGATAGCTGTCTTCTATCTTTGCCACCTTTATACCGGCACCGATAAAAGGTGGGTAACAGTTCATCATCAGCTTGAACCAACGGGCTTTCATTTGCGCTCTCTGTTCACGATTTTGCAGCAGTCTGCCAGATCTGGTCTGACCTGTCATCCAGGCCCCATCAAAAACAACAAAGCCACCCGAAGGTGGCTTTGTAATTCCAACATACTGAGATTAAGAAGAGAGTTCTGCCTGTAAGCGCTCGTGGCTGACTTTTTCCGTTTCCACGTATTTGCTCCATTGCTGAGCCATACGCTTGGCGGCGTCGAACTTCTCGGCCTTGGCCAGTTCATTCAGGGCATCGTTGAAGCGCTTCTTATTGAAGTAAGCCATACCCAACACCAGATGAGACAATCCGGGGTTACGTAACTGACCTTTTTCGAGGGCTTTCTGAGAAGCTGCGATGGCCTGATCGTACTTTTCCATATTCAGGTACATCTGTCCCAGCTGCGCATCTAATTCACCGTCTTCGCTCATTTCGGCTGCAGCGATCATGACAGGTACGGCCTTGTCATTCTCTTTAGCTAAAGACCAGCAGCTGGCCAGGAACTTCAGGTTACGCAGATTACGCTCCAGCACACCTTCCTTCATGGCCTGTTCCATCAGGCGTGCACCTTTAACCGGCACCTGATGGTAGTAGTAAAGCTGCGCCAGGTTGAAGACATCTGAACCGCTGGTGATATAGCCCTGCTGATAGGCAGACTCCAGTATGGCTAACTGTTTCTTTTCCTGTCCCAGCTCGCCGTACATGCCACCTAACTGCACCCAGTATTTACCGTCGTTGTAGTGCTTGATCAGCTTAGCCAGCACATCCTTGACCTTCTCTGGCTGTTTCAACTCGTAATAAATGGCGCGTTGCAAAATAAACCAGTTTTCCTCGGGTACCTTGTCCTCTTTTTCAACCAAGGCAATCGCCTCATTGATAAAACCAAGGGCTCTGGTGTAGTCCTTGTTCTGATACATAGCCTGGGCTTTAAGCAGATAGTTCTTGGCTGGGATATCGCCCTGATTCAGCTTTTCCCAGCGCTCCAAAAACGCCAGAGTCTTATCGTAGTTACCCTGCATCATATGCAACTGCGCAAGGCTGAACAGCGTGCTCATCTCGAACGCTTCCGGAATAGGCTGCTGTTTTACTACATCCTCAAAAGCCTGAATGGCCTTGTCATATTGCTCGGCGTTGTAATGAATAAAGCCATAGAAGTTATACATCATGGCTAATTCATAGCTGTTCATGGAGTGGTCTTTGGACTTGACCTCATCCAGCACAGCAATAGCTTCGCTGACCTTATCTTCATCAGCTAATGCTTGAGCGCGAGCCAACTGCTCATAAACCTTGCCACGCAAAGTAGGCACACGACGCGTTTTCTGTTCTTGCTGTTCCTGGGCATAGGCCTTGCCATCAAGCAAGGCGACCGGGGCAGTATAGGTGCCGGCAGCCAATATCACTGCCAACGCCAGTTTACTTAATGTCTGCTTATACATGCCTCTCACCTTAACCATCAATCTGGAAAGTAATGCGGTTCTGAATGCCGGACACTTCCATGGCTTCGCCGTTTACCACGCGAGGTTTGTATTTGAACTTCAGAGCGGCATCGATAGCCGCTTGTTCAAACAACCCTTCTGGATTGGCCTCTACCACAATGGGATCGCGCACAGAGCCTTGCTTAGTCACGGTGAACTCGACTATCACATAACCTTCAATACCGCGCTGCAAGGCCCTACGGGGGTACACCGGCGCCACTTTAACGATAGGCAAATATTCACCGTCACCGCCTTCAAGAGCCAACCCGCCGCTTAAGGCCATATCACCGCCCACATCGGCACTGAAATCCATCCCTGCACCACCTTCAGCATTCGGGGTGGGGCTGTCCATCTGCGGCTGCTCCATGGGCGGAGGCGGCTCCTCCGGCTTTGGTGGCTTTTTGGGTTTGCGATCTTTTTGCTGAACCTGTTCGTCTTCTTTCACCCGCACAAAGTCCAGCACACTGCCCACCGGCGGCTCCGTCAGGGCACTGCCACCGCTTTGGATCAGGGACTGCATCAAATAGAAGAGTCCCAGCGTTACCGCGGCGGCCAATATCAGTGCTATCAGAAGTCTTGGCATTGTTTCTTACTCTTGTGCGGCGATGGATACGTCAAACACACCAGCGGCGCGCGACGCATCCATGACTTTGATCAAGGTCTCAGTAGTGGCTTTCTTATCGGCCTGGATCACCACGCTACCCTGCGGGTTTTCCGCATACAGACGCTCGATGTTGGCTTGAATGGCACGCTCATCAACACGGCGCTTGTTGATCCAAATTTCATTCTTGTCACTGATAGCCACCAGGATATTGGCGCGATCTTTTTTCACCGCGGTAGCGGCCTCAGGGCGGTTTACATCGATACCGGCTTCTTTAACGAAAGAGGCGGTTACGATAAAGAAGATCAACATAATAAAGACCACGTCCAGCATGGGCGTCAGGTCGATAGTGGCTTCTTCTTCGTCTACCAGGTTCTGAAAATGCTGTTTCATAAAATTCTCTCTGCAAAAGCGGGCACAGGCCCTGCCTTAATGATCCAATGCCATGGCGTCTTCTAAATGCGTTTTCTCTCGCTTGCTCATGCGCGTCAGCCAGGTTGAGGCAAACACACCGGACAGTGCACCCACCATGCCCGCCATTGTCGGAATAGTGGCTTTAGACACACCGGACGCCATGGAGCGGGCATTGCCCGAACCGGAAATGGCCATCACATCGAACACTTCAATCATGCCGGTTACTGTGCCCATCAGACCCAGCAGCGGACACAAAGCAACCAGTGCCTGAATAACCGGAATACTGCCATTAAGCTTAATGGTCAGTCTGGAAATCATGGCCTGGCGAATTTGTTCTGCCGCCCAGGACGCTCTGTCTTGTCTGGCATTCCAGCGGGCAACGGCATCCTTTTTGAGCCCTTTGTACCAGACGCTGTAGAACAGCGCGCGCTCCAGGATCAGCAGCCACATCACAAAGATCAGCAGACCGATTACCAGCAGTACCTGGCCACCGGTTTCGGTGAAATCACGTATCGCTTCAAAAAACTCGACAAACATGTTGTTAGTCGCTCCTCTTACGGCGTGGCAGCGCCACGCACTTAAACCTACTCTGGGCCGACCTCAGTCAGCGTCAGGCGGGCAGAGTCTGCCCGCCGCCGTTATCAGCTGCGCTCAGCGCGCTCGGCGATAACACCAGAAGCTTGTTCTTGAAGGATGAACACGATGTTCTTACTACGAGTGTTCAGCATGGCGTACAGCAAGGTCATGGGGATGGCGACAACCAGACCCAATACCGTGGTAACCAACGCGGTAGAGATACCACCCGCCATCAATTTGGGGTCACCGGTACCAAACAGGGTGATGGCCTGGAAGGTATTGATCATACCGGTAACGGTACCCAGAAGACCCATCAGCGGCGCCACCACAGAGATAATCTTGATAATGGTCAGGTTACGACCAAGCTTTGGAACTTCGCCCAAAATGGCTTCGGTTAACTTCAGTTCAAGGGTTTCAGTATCCACTTGGGGGAAGTCTTCACGCACTTTCAGTACGCGGCCCAGCGGGTTATTGGTATTGATTTGCTTGGACTTCAGCTGCTTGTCCACTTTGGTTTTGATCAGCGTCAGGCTGATCAGACGCTCCAGTGCCAACAACAAACCGATGGCACCCACAGCAAGGATGATATAACCGACCAGACCACCCTGCTCGATGCGCTCTTGCAGGTTAGGGGCTTGTACCAGCAGACCCAGAATTGAACCGCCTGTCGGATCAAGACCGAATTCAACCAGTTCACCATTGGAGGCTTGCAGTTCACCAGCGCTTTCACCATAACGCGAAGCGGGTTGGCGCAACAATTCAGCAACGGTGCCGGTGGCAGGGTTCATATCAAGATACTTACCGTCTGATACCAGAGCGAAAGAGCCCACACGCACCACTTCTTTAGCCACTTTGTTACCAGAGGCTTCCACCACATCGGTATTAAACTTGGTGACTTTGCCGGATTCGGTCATCTCGCGCTGGATTTCAAACCATACGCGCTCTATTTCTTCAATAGAGGCCAGCTTAGAGCTTGAGCCCATAGACTGTGCCAACTCATCCAAGAAGGCAGCGCGACCGGGGATCTGGGCAGAGATAACAGAGTTCTGGAACTTGCCTTTGGTGTCGCCGGCCACTTGCTGCAGCACACCAAACAGCTCTTTGAGTGAACCCAGACGGGTGTTCAAGGCTTCGTTCAGATCGGCCAGTTTAAATTCATTTTCCTGGAAACCCCGCTCCAGGGTTTCGCTGTTTTTCAGTTGCTGGTCGCGACGAGCTGCCACTTCACGCAGCATCTGGTCTTGCTCAGCCACTTTGGCAGCAAACTCTCGCTCACGGGCTTGATTGTCTTTGCTCTGGGCAATCTTGCCTTCTTCCAGTTGCTTCAGCAGCGCATCCAGATCCAGAGCTTTGTCCTGGGCCAGCACCGCTGTGCTCACCAAAGAAGCCATTAGGGCACCAGTGATTAACTTAATAACGTTTTTCATTGTCATGCTTCTCTTAGTCGGTGATGGCTACAGGCAGGGACAGCAGATCAGGGGCCAATTGTTTCTTGGCCATACGCAGACCTTTGGTCACCTGAGTGCGGTAGCTGGAATCCAGCTCTTCCCACTGACGGGTTTGCTTGTTCCAAATACCTTGCATACCGGCATCGCGGGTCTGATAAATCAATGCAGTGCGGCCAACGCGCAGGAACTCTACATCGCGCTCCTGGCCATCGATGGTGTGCAGGCCACTGTATGCTTCCAGGGTGCGACCGTAGTCCATTTCCACCTGATAGGCTTCCATCACGCGACGGAACTTCTCTGACACAGCCACATCGGCTCTGTCCATCATCGACTTGAGGTCAGCCAGACGCTTGCTGCGCTCTTCTGGCAGGAAAGGCACATCCAGCGCCACAAACTGCTCAAGACCCTCAATCATACGTAGCATCAAGGGCGTGATTTGACGCTCAACAACGCTCACTTCATCAATAGCAGCGCGCAGCTCTTCCATCTCTTTCATTTGGTTGTCGATCTGCTTTTGCAACTGGCTGTTGTATACCAGCAGGCCATCAATTTCTTTGTTGATGGTTTTAAAACGCTGCAGCTTGTTGTCAATCTGATCGGTCATCTTGTCGATCTTTTCCTGAGAGCCGGCGGCAGATTCATTGATCTGAGTCGCGGCTTTCACGGCAGGTTCAAGATACTTGTCTTCTTGCGCCAGTGCTGGATTGGCTACTGCCATGGTAGTGGCGAGAAACGCCAGCGGAAGTAGTTTCGAAAGCGTCATACTGTCAAACCCTAGTTAAAAAAAAGACCAGCGGGATACTGATCTTAGAATTCGGGCACAGGATAGGCGGAATCTGTGACGGTTTTATTACAGATAAGTGACTGGCCGCAGATTATTATGAAAAGCGAAGGGCTGCGAACGCAGCCCTTTGTAATATAGAAGCTTTTTAAGAAATATCTTCAGAACTCATACTTATAGCTGACACTGAAACCGATTCCGCGGGTCTCCGAGCGAATCAAGGTGTCTTCAAAAGAGATTTCTTTCTTCTCATCGAGGATATTTTCAATACGGAACTTCAGGTTCGAATTGAAATCCGGATAGTAGGTGTAAACCAAATCCAGTGAGTGGAAAGGTTGCTCGTAAGAATCATCACGGCCTTCGATGCCAGGGATGATGATACGCTCACCAAATACGTTATACACTAAGGACGCACTGTGGTTACCATTATCTGAGTCATAACCCAACTGCATGTTAACAACGTACTCTGAGTGTCCGGTCAGACGACGGGTGGTATTGGTAATTGCCGCAGAAACACCGGTCTGTTCAACAATCCGCTGAGTATCCAACTGAATTTCAGAGTCAGACAAGGTCACGTTACCGGATACGAAGAAGTTACGGCCGAAGTCACCGATAAAGCCCAGCTCTTTCAGAAACTCCACTTCCACACCGTAGACTTCACCAGTTTCGGCGTTGGCAATACGAACCAGCGGCGGACCATCCTGAGCAGGTGACTGCACCGATTCAATCGGATTGGTCATGTCTTTATAGAACAGGCCAACCGACAGGTTGTCACCGTTGTCCACATACCATTCCCAACGCAGGTCATAGTTCTTCACGTCAGTGGTTTCCAACCCTGGGGTACCACCTACAGGGAACAGCGTCAGTGGATCCAGATAGGTCGAACGGGACACTTCACGCAAGTCTGGACGCACCACAGTCTCGCCGTAGCTTAAACGTACCTGCATCTCCTGGTCCATCACATAGGTTAGGGCTAACGCGGGGTAAAGGGCATCTTCCTGGAAGGCCAGGTCAGCAAGGTCATCTGCTGTGGCATCAGAAGGCAAATCGATGGTGCCATCCTGGGGAACCAACGGCACTACGGCCTGACGGAAGTCTTCCCAACGCAAACCGCCGCTGATACGCCATTTATTATCGAAGAAGAAGTCCCCTTCGAAGTAATAGGCATCGACCATCTGTGCAGACAAATAATCGTCACCGGCGATGGTTGTGTCATTCAGCAAAGAGAAACGCAATGGTGTGCTGCCAATCACGCTATCAGATAACACATCATTAAGCTCTGAACCGGTCAGCAAGCTGGAATCGGTCAGGGCACGAGTGTTGATATCGAAACGGCGGTTAGTCGCAGTGCGGTTTTTCTGAATAAAATCGGCACCGGTTTTCAGTTCGATTTCCCACTTGCCAACACCGAGCGGAAGATTGAGGTTCCAACCGTAGTTTTCGACCTCATCATCCAAGTCCTGGAAGTTGTAACGAGCGGCGGTGGTAGCGTTATTCAGCGAGCTTTCTGCAACCTTGTCAAAGATGCCATCTTCGTTTCTGTCACTCAGGATAAAACGAGCCTGCATATTGCCGGGTGCATAGCGGCTGGAACGAGACTTGGAGTAGTACCAATCAAAACCAAGGAAATGGTAGTCAACCAAGGTATGCATGCCCTTAATCTGGTTGGCCACCATACGGCGCTCTTCATAAGAAACATCATATTCACGAATGCGCTGATCAGAGCCGAAGTTGATGTTGTTGTTATTGCCCAACTTCTCGCGCAGTTCGTCTTTGGTATCGTTGAGAATGACAGTGGTGAAGTCCACTTTGTGGTTACGGTTGTAATCCACACCCACACTGAACATACCTGACCATTTCACAGAGTGCTCGGTAGACTCTACATCATCCCAACCACGCACCAAGGTATAGGTGCCGTCCGGATCACGACGGAAGTCTTCTCCCAGGTATTGATCACTGACTTCCCAGCCGTTGTCATAACCGACTGTGCCTAAGTAACCGACACGAAAATCATCGATATCGGTGCTGTCGCCAAAGGCCACGTCGAAACCATAGTCTGGATCAACAGATTCAAGGACCGGGTCATAGTCACGATTCAGATCAAGGGCAACCTGACGGTTTTGCTCAACCGTGATGTCATCCAGGAAAGTACGCTGATCCCACAGCGACTGCAAAGCGTCAGGCGCTGCGCGGGTGCCATCATCTTTACCATCCCAGCTACTGCCGCCATTGTACCAAAAGGCATCATCCCAGTTATCGCTGTTAGTCCCCAGCTTACCGCTGATGTTAAACAACCTCTCAGAAGGGATGGTCTTCAGGCGAATATCCACGTTACCACCACCAAAGGAGGCGGGCATGGAAGGTGAGAAGGATTTCTGAACGGACAGGCTCTCGATGATATCAGAGGGGAACAAGTCTAATGGAATAACCGAGCGCGTCGGGTCCGGACTGGGTACGGTCATACCGTTTAACTGGGTACTGGAGTATCGTTCACCCAAACCACGCACATAGATAAACTTGCCGTCTACCAGGGTCAAACCGGTAATACGGCGAAGCGCCGCAGCGGCGTCACCATCACCGGTACGCGAAATTTGCTCTGCACCCATGATGTCGGCCACAAAGGCCTGTTCTTTTCTTTCTTGCAACACGGCAGTGGCGGTGCCCTTTAAACGGGTACCCGTGGCCACTACTTCTTCAATCATTTGATCTTCAGTCTCTTGCGCCACCGCGCCTTGGGCGGAGATGGCGGCAAGCACTGCGGCTGTCAGACTCGCTAAGGGAAACCTGTTGGCACGCATGATAATCTCTTACCTCTTGTTTGTGCTCTGCACCTTAAGCTTCGCTCTGGGTGCAAGGCTAAAAGCGCTTGGCTTTTAGCATGAGTGTCTCTGTTAGGTCACCAAATTTGGCGAATTTTTTTCGGGTTTGCTTCGACATTCGAAAACACAAACCGCAGATGGGAAAAATCCAGCGCACCGACTAGCAGTGCGCTGGTCCATCTTAGAGACTTACTCCAGACCTACAGTCCAGCCAGCAGTCCAGTTATTGCTTTCTTTTACTGCACCGATATGGTCGGCGTTGCTGAAGAAGGCATCACCAGTGAAATCTTTGGCAGCAGCACCGCTAACAGTGAAGATACCGTTGACTGCTTCGGCGCGGGTAGCGGCTACGCTGTTACCGGCCTGAGCCAGGAACCAATCTTGCAGTTGTACGTCAGTGGCTTTCTGCTTGAAGTTTTCACCGTTTTCACAGGCCATCACGGAGTTGGTCATCACGATACCACCGTTAGACAGGTTGCCCTGGGTAACCGCTTCAGATTCCACTTCCAAACACTCGCCCATGTTGGCGGGGCCAGTCACGATAACGTTGTACAGCTTCGCCATTGTACCCTCACGCAGATAGATACCCTCAGACTCGTCGGTACCTTTGAAGGTATTACCGATAATGGTCAGGTTGGCGATCATGGGGTTAGACTGTGGCTGCTTGTCTGGGTTAGAGCCATCGTTGTCGGCTTCGATACCACGGTTGGCGTCAGTGTTGTCAGGGTTCTGGCGAACCAGAACGTACTGCATCTTACCGCGATAACCGTTGTCCCAGTCGATGCTGTCGTCCTGGATATTGGTCAGTACCACGTACTTGAAGTTAACGCTACCACCGAACATTTCGATACCGTCGTCGGCGTTGTTATGCACCTGCAGGTACTCAACAGTAGTACCAGAGCCTACGCCACCGAAAGTAATACCGTTGAGTTCGTTGTCAGGCGCGATTTCAAAGCCACCGTTCATCACGCGAACATAACGCAGTACACCAGAGTTGTCGGTGTCGATAGTACCACCGAACACTGCACCTTCTTGCGCACCTTCAACTTGCAGCGCACAGGCCGAACCGTCGGTAGGACACTTGTTAGACGGCGCATTACCCAGAATGATCATACCACCCCACTGACCGGCAGCCGTTGCTTCGCCGCGCACATCAGCCGCGGAAGTGAAGCTGATTGGCTTAGCAGCTGTACCTTCGGCCATGATCTTAGAGCCACGGCTCACGACCAGGTAATCGGCACCGGTACGACCAAATACGGTGACACCAGGTTCAACAGTCAGCGTAGCGCTGTTGGTATTGTCACCACCGATAAAGACCGGACCAGAGATAGCGTACAGGTTACCCGCAGTCAGCGTCAGATTCGCAGTATAACGACCTTCCAACTGGCAAGTAGTAGTGTTGCCGTCAGCAGGGCTGATAGCCACGGTACCGGCAGGGCAGCCTGCAGGTACTTCCGTTTCGCCTTCAGCAGCAACTTCGCCACCGCCAAAGCCAAACGCCCAGCCTTGACGCCAGTCGTTGGTACCCACTGCACCGATGAAGTTAACAGACTCGAAGAACGCACCGTCGACGGTGTTGGCAACGTCCTGACCAGCACCCAGCAAAGGTGAGCCAGACATTGGCTTGCCAGTGCTATCTAACATCACCGACTCGGAAATCGAGTTGCCCGCCTGACCTTCAAACCAGGTTTTCAGATCTACGTCGGTGCTCTTGAATTTGAAGTTTTCGCCATTGGTACAGGCCATGATGGAGTTTTCCATCTTGATCTTACCATTGCCAAGGTTTGCCTGAGTCACGGCAGAACTTTCCACCTCCAGACACTCGCCCATCTCAGAAGGACCCGTTACCACTACGTTATACAGCTGAGCACCGGTACCTTCACGCAGATAGATGCCTTCAGACTCATCGGTACCCTTGAAGTTGTTACCAATGATGGTCAGGTTAGAAATAGTAGGATTAGACTGTGGCTCTTTGTCTGGTGTAGAACCATCGTTGTCTGCTTCGATACCACGGTTGGCATCCAGACCATTCTTATCGTGCTCAACGAAAACAAACTGCATCTTGCCGCGATAACCGTTATCCCAGTCAATGCTGTCATCCTGGTTAGCGGTCAACACAACGTGCTTCATGTTCACATTACCGCCAAACATTTCAATACCGTCGTCGGCGTTGTTGTGGATCTGGATATAGTCAACAGTGGTACCTGAACCAACACCACCGAAGGTGATACCGTTCAGTTCGTTATCAGGGGCAATTTCGAAACCGGCGTGCTTAACCACTACATACTTCAGGGTACCTGAGTTATCCGCTTCATTGGTGCCGCCAAATACGGCGCCCTCTTCAGCACCTTCCACCTGAAGGGCACAAGCAGAGCCGTCGCTTGGACATTTGTTAGAAGGTGCATTACCCAACAGGATCACACCACCCCACTGACCAGCAGCGGTTTCTTCACCCACCACATCCTGCAAAGAGGTCATAATAATCGGCGCATCGGCAGAACCCGCGGCTTCAATTTTTGAGCCACGGCTTACAACCAGGTAATCATTACCTGAACGACCGAATACCACAGTACCTGGCTCGATAGTCAGGGTGGCAGAATTGGTGTTGTCGCCGCCAACGAAAGTAGCACCTGACAGGGCGTACATTACACGGGCACTGCCTGTGCTGTTAACCAGGGTGGTATCTGCCGTGATGCGGCCAGAAATCACCTGAACAATCACTTCTTCACCTAAGGCTTCAGTAGCGGCCAAAGACAGAGAAGCACTGGCAGTACCTGGAAGCGTCACTGGCGTCGGTGTTGGCGTAGGCGTTGGAGTAGGCGTCGGAGTGGGGGTCGGCGTGGGGGTTGGCGTTTCACCAACGGCATTAATATTAATGTCACCACCACAGCCAGCCAGTGCAACGGCGGCAGCAATGGCCGATGCTTTGAATAAATTCTTAAGGTCCATTGAGCTCTCCAAAAAACAACAATTCTAGTTATGCGAAAAAAGTTGCGAGCAAGAGTACCCAAGACCAGTGACACTTTTGTTACAGCTGTTCACTGTCATAAAACTTTCATCACAGGGTAGAACCTATCTTGGCAAACGCAATAAAACACAATCATTGATCTCGCTCTATTGCGAAGTGACAAAAGCGGACTAGTGTAAAAGCAGATAAAGTTAAATGAGCAACTGTATGAAACTAGAGCACTTCAAAGAAACATTGATTGCCCGTCAGGCAGAGCTGCAAGCGCAGTTGGAAGGCATTCATGCTGATTTCCGCTTGGGCCGTAGTGCCGATTCTGATGAGCAAGCGGCAGAGCGTGAAAATGAAGAAGTATTAAATGCGCTGGAAGACGGCATGCATAAGGAACTTCAGCAGATTCAATTAGCCTTGGGGCGTATTGAACATAGCAATTACTTTGACTGCAGTCATTGCGGTGGCCCCATCGATCCCAAACGCCTGGAAGCCCTGCCCTACACTACCCTTTGTATTCAATGCGCCCGCTAGGGCGGATTGAATAATACCTACCCTGGATTTCGGGGTTAGTTCCACCCTCAGCCTAACAATCCGATTAAAAAGCCAATAAATGTTACGGGTTTTTCCCACTTCGAATAAGAACGACTATGCTTGAACAAGCACTTTGCTTGTTATGGCATTGAATTTTATCCGATTTATTCGTCAAAACGAAAAGTGCTAATAAAACGCAAACAATAATTTAGGAGATGAGTCATGAAGAAAACAGCGTTTTACTGTCTTTTGGCAGCACTTTCCTTGTCCCTTGGACTAACCGCCTGTTCGGAACAGAAAACCGAAGAGAAGGCGAAAGACGTTAAAGAACAACTGGAGCAAGCTGCAGAGAAGGCTGGCGAAACTCTAGATGAAACGGCCGCAAGCATGGGCGATTCCCTGGATGAAATGAAAGAAGGTGCCAGCGACGCGGCCGATGAGATCGGCGACAATATGAGTGACGCTGCCGATGAAGTATCCGAGGGCATGGCCAACGCCGGCGATGAACTGCAAGAAGCGGCCAATGATGTAGGCAATGAAGTGGAAGATCTTTGCGAAAAGGTTAAAGAAGGCGTTGATGCCAAAGACGACGATTGTTAAATCCCCCTCTTGAGCAGTAAAAAGCAAGGCGCTCTTTTAGCGCCCTGCTTTTTACTGCTATTTGTCTTGGGTTCCCTGGCCGCAAAATACTGCAATATGCAGATCCAGATAATCTCTAAACAGCTTTTATATACCGACTATAATTAGCTTTGACCCTTTGTTTACTAACTATTTAAGGAGTCAAAATGATCATTCCTAAACACGATCTGTTCAGCGAATTCCCGCAGTACAAAGATCAAATCAATCGTCTCAGAACGTCCAGTTCCACCTTTTCTCATCTGGCCGATAAGTATCATGCGCTGGATGATGAGATCCATCGCATCGAGGAAGGCGCCATCGCCTGCGATGACTTCTATCTGGAGAGCTTGAAGAAAAAGCGTCTTTATCAAAAAGACCAGATAGTGGAATGGATTAACAGCCGTTCCCACTAACCCGCAGTGGCGGCCACCTCGGCCGCTCCCTCTTCCCTGTTCAATAAATAAAAATGCGTCTGCAATGCTTTCTTAGTAGCCAACTTTAACTAATTTCCTCTAGGCTATAAAAAAACCAACAATAAACCGCCATGAATCTGAGCCAACTGGATACCTCCGTTTTTATTGTTTACGTCATAGGCCTGTTGCTTGTGGCGGCCTGGGTGTCACGCACCGAAAAAGGCCATCAGCGCGATACCAGCGACTATTTTCTGGCGGGCAAAGCCCTACCCTGGTGGGCTATCGGTGCCTCGCTAATCGCCGCCAATATCAGTGCAGAGCAGATTATTGGCATGTCTGGTTCGGGTTACGCCATTGGACTGGCAATCGCCTCCTATGAATGGTTGGCAGCAATCACCTTATTGGTGGTGGGGAAGTACTTCTTACCTATTTTCCTGGCCAAAGGCATCTACACCATGCCGCAATTTCTGGAACAGCGCTTCGATAGCCGGGTGCGTACGGTGATGGCGGTTTTCTGGCTGGGCGTGTATGTGCTGGTCAATCTGACCAGCATTTTATGGCTGGGCGGCCTGGCCATTGAAAGTGTGGCCGGAGTGGATATGTTCTTTGGCATGGTTTTCCTGGCGCTTTTCTCAGTGGCCTATTCGCTATACGGCGGCCTTAAAGCAGTCGCCCTGACCGATATTATTCAGGTCACGCTACTGGTGGTTGGCGGATTGATACTATCCTATCTTGCCCTCGATGCAGTCAGTGATGGCAATGGCATGCTGGCTGGCTTCGTGACCCTGACAGAACGGGTACCGGAGAAATTCGATATGATCCTCTCTCCCGATAACCCCCATTACGCCAGTTTGCCTGGTCTCTCGGTGTTATTGGGCGGTATGTGGGTAATGCATTTCTCTTACTGGGGCTTTAACCAATATATTATTCAGCGTGCTTTGGGCGCCAAAGATCTTAACGAAGCGCGTAAGGGCATTGTCTTTGCCGCTTATTTAAAGGTGTTTCTGCCGATTATCGTGGTTTTACCGGGCTTGGCCGCCGCGGTGCTCTACCCCAGCCTGTCGGCTTCCGACCAAGCTTACCCAGAGATGATGAAGCTGATGCCCACAGGCCTTAAAGGTCTTATCTTTGCGGCTTTAGTTGCGGCCATTGTGTCGTCGTTGGCATCCATGTGTAACAGCATCTCGACCATTTTCACCATGGATATCTATACCCATTTGGCGCCTAACCGCAGCCAGCGCCATTATGTGAATATGGGCCGTATGGTCAGCCTCTCGGCGCTGGGTATTGCCATGGTAGTGGCCCAGCCGTTGCTTGGCCAGTTTGATCAAGCCTTCCAATATATTCAGGAGTTTACCGGCTTCTTTACCCCCGGCATTGTAGCTATCTTCCTGCTCGGCCTGTTTTACAAAAAGGCCAATGGCAACGGTGCACTGACTGCTGCAGTGGGATCTGCCGTGTTGTCATTCGCACTAAAAATCCTGTGGCCTGAACTGCCCTTTATCGACCGGGTGGGACTGGTGTTTTTGGCCTGCTTAGGGCTGGGTTTACTGGTTTCTCATATGGGCAAAGGCGATGGTGAAGCCAAGGCCATTCACCTGCAGGATATTCACTTTGCGTCCAAACCCAGCTTTAATTTTGCCGCCCTTGGTGTGGTGATCATTTTAGCGGCCTTATACGCTACCTGGTGGTAATCAAACAGCTTTTAATAGTCGAGCAACGGGCGGTATCAACCGCCCTTCTGTTTGCCCATATAGCCGGCCAACGTTTCAACATGGCTCTTGGTTTCCTCAATAAGGGTACCAATCTCCGACGCGGAGACTGTTGTGCGTTTGGCCAAATTGCGGACCTCATCGGCAACCACCGCAAATCCTCTTCCCGCTTCTCCGGCTCTGGCAGACTCAATGGCAGCATTAAGTGCTAATAAGTTGGTCTGATCGGAAATGCCGTTAATGGTTTGAACAATACTGCCTATACGATCCAGCACTTGGGACATAGCGCCATGTGTTTGTGCTATCACTGCATTTCGCTGGGATACATCAGAGCCAAAGACTAAAATCTTGTTGAGCTTCTCCTCGGCATCCAGCACCGGAGCAATGGCAACCGCAAGCTGGGCGTGATGCCCCTCAGCTGAACCCGGCAAACTAAGCTCAGTATTAACAAACTGACCACCCTGCACCTTTTTCCATGTTTCTGCCGTCAGATAGTCGGACAAGCTGCGGAGTTTGGTCTTCATGGCGCTTAGGTTCGCAAATGCTAGACAAGCGAGCGCCTGACTGTTGGCCATTACAATGTTTCCAAAAGAGTCCCATTCCATAACGATATTGCTGCGATTAATAGCTTCAAGGCGCACATCGTTTTCCAGAGAACGCTTTTTGGTCTCATCAATATTGGCCTGGATAGAGATAAATTTATGCAACCTACCCTGTTCATCGAAAACGGGGTTAATAGCTAGCGATATCCAGTAGGCGTTGCCTTGCTTATCATAATTCAAGATTTCTTCGTAGAAAGCCCGCTGCTCATTCAATGCCTTGCGTATCCGCTCTTTGGTCGATGCAGACGTATGTTTACCCTGCAATATGTCGCTTGGCTTCTTGCCTCTGACCTCATCCAACGAGTAACCCGTCAATCTTGTGAATCCGGGATTTACATATTCAATAAGGCGGTCAGGTCCTGTGATGATTACCGAGTTATCGGTCTCATTGGCGACCAAAGACAAGGTGGCAAACTCTTCACGTTGCAGTTTCTCTTCGGTGATGTCTTTAACAAAGGCTGTATAAATATGACCTTCACCAACACTGACCTTGGATAAAGACAAGTTTGCCCAAATTTTTCGTCCGTCAAGGGTTTCAACCTGCACATCACGGGACGTGCCCACAATCTTATCCTTCCCAGTATTGCGATTGGCATTCACATAGTCATCATGCTTTGCCTGAATAGCCTGTGGAACCAGCATTTTGACGTTTTTTCCCAATACCTGTTCCCGTTTACAACCCCATAATTTTTCAGCAGCAGCGTTAAAGAAAATAATGTTATTGTGCTGGTCAATAGTTACCACAGCATCTATGCATTGCTCTAATGTCTGATCAATTTGTTCAATTGCTGCCTTTTGCACACTGATATCTTTGACAAAAGCGGTGTAGGAAATCTTTCCGTTGATTGACACTTTGGATAGAGACAGATTGCACCAGGTCCATGTGCCGTCTTTTCTTTGCAACCTAATGTCTCGGGAAGTACCGACGATCTTATCAACCCCCGTCCGTCTGTTGGCATTGACATAATCATCATGATTAGCCTGAATGTTTCTCGGGACTAACATTTTCACATTGTTGCCAAGCACTTCTTTTGCTTTGTACCCCCAGAGTTTTTCGGCAGCTGCATTGAAATACGTCACGCAGTTAGCTTCATCAATGGTAATAACCGCATCAATAGCTTGGTCAAGCACAGCTTTTAAATTGCTCTCATCCTTTGTGGTAAAAAATCTGATCATCGGGAATCACCGTTTGGCATAAAATGTCAGCACAAACCGGATATACGCAAGCACTCAGCTTTCTGATCATCACCAACCTGGCTTTTATGGATTTGCTAAGTCATACACTACTTCGCCCCCCACCAGGGTTTTCAATACCTTTACATCAGCAATATCTGCTGCCGGGATTTCAAAAAGGTCTTTATCCAGGATGACCAGATCCGCCAGTTTGCCAGGGGTCAAACTGCCCTTGATACCCTCATCAAAAGACGCATAAGCGGCCGACTGGGTATAAGCACGAAGCGCCTGCTCCACCGAGATTTTCTGCTCAGGCACCCAACCATCTGGATGCGCCCCATCCAGGGTGCGACGGGTTACGGCGGCGTAAATGCCCTTAATAGGTGAGATAGGTGCCACAAACCAATCGCTGCCGAAGGCGATTGTGGCTCCGGATGCCAACAAAGAAGCAAAAGCATAGGTAGTCTTGGCGCGCTCTTCACCAATCACTCTGTCCGCCCAACGCCCATCGTCAATGGCATGGTAGGGTTGCATACTGGCAATCACCTGTTGATTGGCGAAACGGGCGATATCATCAGGATGGATATGCTGAGCATGCTCAATCCGCAATCTTCTCTCGCGCTCGCTTTCTGGCAGGCCCGCATAGATATCCAGCAAACTGCCTATGGCCTTATCGCCAATGGCATGGGTAATAATATGTAATCCGGCAGCATCGGCACCTTCTATCCACTGGCGCATTTGCTCGGGAGGGTTAATAAAAAAGCCACTGTCGTCGGGCTGGTCGGTGTAAGGTTCATAAAAAGCGGCCGTATGGGAGCCCAAAGAGCCATCCATAAAGCCTTTTAATCCACCAATTCGTAACCAATGATCGCCTCTCCCCTGCTCTTCTACTTCCTTCGCCAGGCGTGGCCAATCTGCCAGCGGCATTACCGCATAGATGCGGGTTTTAAGGCGCTGCTCCTGCCTGGCCCGGCGGTAAGTATCCAGGCTCTGCCAGTCGCCCATATCATGCACACTGGTCACGCCTTCACTAGCGGCATAAGCCATGGCCGCCGCCAAATCCCGCTCAAGTTCATCAGGTCCTTTGGCGGGTACGGCAGCCAATGCCAAATTCATTGCATTGTCTTTAAGTACGCCGGTGGGCTGGCCCTGATCATCCTTGACGATCTCCCCACCTTCCACCTGCTCGGTTTCACCATTAATCCCCGCCTTTTGCAGGGCTAAAGAATTGGCCAGCAACATATGCCCATCGAGACGGTTAATTAATACCGGGTTATCAGGTGTCACCTTATCGATCCAATCGCGGCTGGGCAGCTCGCCTCCCCAATTTTCATGATCCCAATCACCGTTTAGGATCCACTCGCCTGGTGGCAGGGTTTTGGCATGCTCTGCAATGCGACGGATAAATTCTTCTTTGGTTTTGGCATCACGCAATTGCACTGAGGAAAGCCCGGCCCCGCCAGTCAGAAAATGCACATGACTATCAATAAAACCCGGCAATACTAGGGCACCAGGACGTTGCCAATGCACAGTGTTCTCGCCAATATAGGCGGCAATCTCCTTGTCGCTGCCCACCGCCAGAATCTTATCTCCCTTAATCGCCAACGCCTCGGCCCAACGATTATTGTCGTCAGCCGTCCAGATACGACTTTGGCTGATCACCAAGTCTGCCGCCTCCTGCTTTTCCTGTGGTTGACAGGCGCCAAGCAGAATCATTGGTAAGATGGCAAGGAGTGCCCGAATAGTGCTGTATTGCTCACAAAACATATCCAATTCCAAAAAAATTCAATAGCTTAAAACACTAGTATTGGCCAGCTGGAATGCAAGCAGGACTGAAAGGGGCTACCTGTGCCTGGGCAAAAGGATGAAATGTACAAATTATCGCCGTTGCAATAGAGTTAAATCACTGCCGCAAGGTAAGAAAACAGACAAAGGATCAGCACAATATTCCATTTTGAGGAAAGCACATGAAATGGACTTTGATAAACACCAAGCATAGCTCTGCAATGTCGCCAATATTGTTGCTGCTATTCGTGTTGTCGGCCTGTGGTGGAAGCACGGACGGGTCCAACGTCGAGACGCCCGGGGGAATTGGCGAAAACAGCCCCCCGACACCATACAGCTATCAAGTCCCAACCTCAGCCAATGATGGTTGGCAGACTGCGCATCTTGCTGATTTTGGTATTAATGACTACGCCCTGAGCACCATGATGGACAGGATCCGTCAGAACCAAAGCGGATACCGTCATATTGACCATATACTGATCGTCAAAGACAACAAATTGCTCTTCGATGAGCGTATTCGCACCCAGCTGGACAGCACTGACCACAGAGTTGGTAATCAGGATATTGATGTGCATACACTGTATTCAGTGACCAAAAGCATCGCCTCTGCTCTGATAGGCATCGCCATTGACCAGGGCGTGATCTCAGACGTAGAGATTGAGGTGCATCAGTATTTTGGCCATAAGCAACCCATCGCCAATTGGAACGATGCCAAAGCTTCCATCAGGCTAAAAGACTGGTTAACCATGCGCCATGGCTATCAATGGGATGAATGGGATGGGACTGATTTATTGGGGCAAATGAACAGTGCCCCCGATCCCCTCGCCTTCTTGCTGAACAGACCAATGAGTACCGAGCCAGGCACCACCTTCGCTTATTCCACTGGCGTATCGTATGCCCTTGGTACCCTTTTGGAGCTGACATCCGGCCAAACCGTAGACAGCTTTTTAGAGCAAAACCTGTTATCCCCACTTGGCATTGAAAAATATAATTATTGGACAGTTGGTGGACAGCTACACACCGGCGGCGCACTGTATTTGACGGCCAGGGATCTTGCCAAGATAGGGCAGTTGTTTCTGAACAAAGGGAACTGGCAGGGTGAGCAAGTAATATCGACTCAATGGGTTGAAGAGTCCACTCGCCGTCATGTGGATTTGCAAACCAGTGGTTATGGCTATCAATGGTGGACCAGCGACTTCATGGTAAACGGCCAGAGTGTTCCCACCTACCGGGGCGAGGGCCTGGGCGGACAACATTTAATTGTCTTACCCACATTAAACGCTGTGGTCGTCATCCTGGGGCGGGCCTACAACTACCAACAACAGCAGGAATACCGTTGGGACGGTTGGATGCTAAATCATATTCTGCCCAGTCTGCTGCAGGCCAGATAAGCGATAAGTTTCTGTTGGCTGTTAAGGAGAGTATTGACCGTGACCATCGCCAACGGCCCAAACAACAACGCGATTCGACGTCCGCTTATGGCATCGTTACTAACCATACTTGTGACCTGGGAAGTGATGAGCGCGGCCCATGCCAGTGCGCCGGCTTTTTGTGCAGCCGATAAGGGGCAGCAGACCAGTATTGTCTCCCGGCGCGCTTATCAGGACAAACTGGCTGGCTTTTGGTTAGGGCAAAGCATTGCCAATTGGACCGGCCTGGTAACGGAAATGGATAAAATAGGCGGCGAAGGGCCTTTTGGCCGTTTTTATACCCGCGACGACTGGGGAAAGCCCGATAAGCCCAGCATTTGGGGGCAAGGAATTCCCAGCCATTTGTCAGAAACCATCGATTTTGTGCTGGTACCGCCCGGCGAAGCCTGGGGGGCGGATGATGATACCGATATCGAGTATATGTACCAGCACTTGCTGCATACTCTCAAGGTTACACGCCTGTCACCTGAGCAAATCAGAGCCGGATGGCTGACCCATATCTACACGGATGCAGCCACCCCCTATAAAAACCAAGAAGGGAAGCCGGAAAACTACCTGTGGGTTAGCAACCAGCGGGCATTCGATTTGATGCACCAACAGGGCATGCTACCGCCTGATACCAGCGCGCCGCAGAATAACCAGCACTATGACATGATCGACGCCCAACTGAGCACCGAGATTTTTGGGTTATTTGCACCCAATCGGCCTGACATTGCCCTGAGTTTAGCCCACCTTCCGATTCGCACGGTGGCCAGAGACAACGCCGCCTGGGCGGCAGAATTTTATGTCATTCTGCATGCCCTGGCGGCCAGCGTATCTGCCGAGCAGCCTATTGGTCCTCAGCTACAGAAAAGGGCAGCACTTGCCAGGGGCTATTTGCCAGAGCATAGCTATGTGGCTGCCATGTACGACTTTGTATTGGCCGCCTACAAGCAGCAGACACCATGGGAAAGCGTCCGCGATGAATTGTACCAACGCTATCAGGTGCAGCAGCAAGACGGCTACGATATCAGTAGCAGAGAGCTTTATTGTAATGGTTGTTTCGCGGCCGGGATTAATTTTGGAGCCAGCCTTATCAGTTTGTTTTATGGCGATGGCGACTTTAAAGAAACCGTTAAGCTGGCGACGTTGATGGGTTGGGACTCAGATAACCCCGCCGCCACCTGGGGGGGATTGCTGGGTTTTATACTTGGCCTACAAAAAGTTGAACAACAATTTGAGAAACCAGTCTCACACCAGTTTTATATCCACCGGACCAGAAAAAACTTTGCAAAGAACGGCATGGATACCTTTGAGAACATGGGCAGCAAAGGGATTGAAATTGTGGACAGGGTGGTCGTGCAAGAGCTTGGCGGCAAACTGGATACAGAGCGCCAGATTTGGGAAATCCCCCTTCCTCCCTGTCAAGCACTAAAACATAAATAACGGCAGACTGTATCAGTGAATCGTCCCCACTCATCTACTCTAGAGTGTTAAGGAAAAAAGAGGTGGTGCCAAATGAAAAAGCTGACCTGGAATTTTCTATCTATTCAATGGATTCGACCTGCCTGCGCAGGATGTATCTTGGTGGTACTGAGCGCTTGTGGTGGCGGCTCAGACAGCAACTCGACGCCCCCATCAGCACCGCCAAGCGCTTATAGTTACCAGGCACCCGCAGCAGCCAATGACGGTTGGCAAACTGCCCACTTGGCTGACTTTGGCATTAATGACTACGCCCTGACCACCATGATGGACAATATCCGCAATGATGTGTCGGGCTACCGTTTTGTCGATCACGTATTGATCGTCAAAAACAACAAGTTGCTGTTTGACGAACCCATTCGTACCTCGTTGGATATTGCCGATGGCTGGGCCAATAACCAGGACATCAATCTGCATGTGCTGAATTCAGTCACCAAAAGCGTCGTGTCTTCTCTGATTGGCATTGCCATCGATCAAGGCCTGATCCCTGGCGTGGATGTCAAAGTACATGATTATTTCCAGCACAAGCAGCCCATCGGCAATTGGACCGAAGCAAAATCCAACATCACTCTCAAAAACTGGCTGACCATGCGCCATGGCTATTTATGGGACGAGTGGAATGTTAATTATCTGGATAGCAGCAACTTAAATGCACAGATGAACAATGCGCAGGATCCCATCGCGTTCCTGCTAAACCGGCCAATGGCCACTGAGCCAGGCATTACCTTCGCCTATTCCACCGGAGTTTCTTTTGCCTTGGGGCGCTTGTTGGAGCATGCCAGCGGGCAGTCGGTTACCAGCTTTATGGAGCAGAATCTGTTCGCCCCTCTTGGTATCACCAACTACGACTATTGGGCGTTGGATGGTCAGCTGCATACCGGCAGTGCTTTATACCTAAGCGCCAGGGACGCTGCCAAATTCGGTCAGTTGTTTCTTAACGAGGGCAGTTGGAATGGCGAGCAGGTGATTTCCGCCGAGTGGGTGCGTGAATCCACCCGCATGCACGTGGACCTGCAAAACAGCGACTATGGCTACCAGTGGTGGATCACCCATTTCACGGTGAATGGGCAGCCCATCGAAGGTTATCGTGGGGATGGTTTCGGCGGGCAATATATTATTGTGTTGCCGTCACTGGATGCGGTGGTTGTGCTTTTTGGACGAGCTTACCAAGACGGCCAGCAAAGCCAGTATCTGTGGCGAATGCTGATGGAGCAGCATATATTGCCCAGCTTGCTGCAAAGTCAGTGACGAGCCTCGCTCGTCACTGAGTGCGTCGGCTTTAAAGGCGGAATTCTTCCACCATATTGCTAAGTCCCGATGCTAATCTCGCCAATTCTGCGCTGGAGGCGCTGGTTTGGTTCGCACCAGATATGGTCTGTGTGGCAATGTCGCGAATGGTAAGTAAATTGCCGTTCACTGAGTTTGCCGTTACCGCCTGCTGCTCGGTGGCGCTGGAGACCCGGATGGACTGATCAGTCAAGGCTTTAACGGCTTCCAACACCTGCTCGATAGCCTGACCGGCTTCCATTGCGGCTTGATGGGTATGACTGACGCGCTCTTTGGACTTTTCCATGGCATCAACAGTCAAACCTATCTGACTTTGTATAGTAGAAATCATTTTCTCAATCTGTACCGTTGATTCCTGGCTGCGATGGGCCAAATTGCGCACTTCATCGGCCACAACCGCAAAACCACGCCCGTTTTCACCCGCACGCGCCGCCTCGATGGCGGCATTTAGTGCCAGCAAATTAGTTTGCTCGGCCACCCCACGAATCACGTCCAACACGGAGGTAATGGCTTTGGTGCTTTCCACCAATGACAACACGCCTTGGTGGCTCTTCACCACTTCCTCTTCCAAAGCATTTACCTGATGAGAAGTTTGCTTCACCTTGGTTAATCCCTGGTGACAATCATCAGAGGCTTTACGCGAATCGGTCGCCGCCCCACTGGCGCTGTCGGCGACCTCGCCAATGGAGCTAGCCATCTGGTTTACCGCCGCCACTGCTTCGACTAGCTGGGTGTTTTGTTGAGTCAGATTGCGTTCGGCATCTTCGGTCACCGCACTCAACTCTACTGAGGCAGCAGACAACTGCTCGGAGGAATCTTTGATCCCTTGCAGCAATTGACGAAGATTATCCAGCATGGTTTTCAGGTTGGCTTTCAGACTACCTGGCTCTCCTTGCTCCATTTGGAAGCTTAAATCACCCTCAGCAACACGCGCTGCTATAGCATTCATTTCCACCGGTTCACCGCCCAGCGGTCCCATCACCGCCTTGGTAACCAGGAACGCGGCGACCACCGCCAGTGCAGTTGCCAACAATACAATCACCCCGTTTGAGGAAATGGATGTCCGAATCGGCGCCTTAATTTCGGCCTCATCGATCTCCGCCAAAATCGCCCATTTCACCCCAAACATCTCAAAAGGCGCATAAGCCGAAAGCACACTGTTACCGTTGTAATCGATGATATAAGCGACACTGGTATTTCCAGCCAAGGCGTCTTTTACTGCGTCAGAATCGACACCATTTTGGTCAACCGTGCCTGCAAATGAAGCCTGCACTGAGTGCCCTTTGGGGTCGAGATAAGAATCTGAACGCATGCGGTAGTCGCTGCCGACCAGATAGGTTTCACCACTTTGCCCCATCCCCTCTCGGAGGTTCATCAAGGCGTTGATGCGATCTAAGGGGATCTGAATAGCCACCACCCATTTTTGCCCATCAACCATCATCGGCCTGCCCATAAAGGCAGCGGGATGATTGTTAGAAGGGGCATAGGGGGCAAAATCTTCCATCACCAGCTCAGCACTGGACTGCTGGATACGGTGAAACATCTTGCCCAAACCGCTATTGGCATAAGGGCCGCTTTTCAGATTGGACCGATAATCCGCTTCCCTGGCTACGGTGTATTGCACCAACCCATCTGGGCGGATGATAAAAATATCGTAAAACTGCAGATGGGTATTGATGCCGGTAAAAAGCTTGTGGATCTCTGGATTATCCAACTCATTGATATGCATGCCTGCCACATCAGTAACCACTTCGAGGCCTTTTTGGATTCTTTCAAATAAACCCGTGAGTTGGGCGGCTTTGATTTCTCGGATAGAAACCAGACGATCTTCATTTAGGCCATCCAACGTATTGATGGAACGCCAGACAGAGAAAACCATCGACAGAAGAAGCGGGACTAAGGCAACGGCTAAAACCCAGGTTTTGATGCGTAAGCTGAATTTCATAGAGGTCCTTTCCATATGCAAGCTTTGCTTGGCTAAGAACTGTAATTCAAGTAAAGAAATTACGATAGGTTCTGGAAAAAGATTATCTCAAGATGAAAATCTTTCTGAGCTATGCAAATTACATTTTCAAATATGAACGAAGGAGAAGCAGTGGCAAGACTGCTCTCCCTCAACTACGAGGTCATTTGCGAAGTTACTCTCCGAAACTGCCGGCCGCTCCCGGAAACACTACCGGGCTCTCAATACCGTTTTGCGCTACGCTGGCCACCCCGAAGAAATAATTGTCGATAATCACATTCTTTAAGGTGAATTCATTGACCTTGCCCACAAAGCGGCTGAACTGCCACTGCGGCTGATCGGTATAGCGCCAGTAAATTTTGTAGCCCTTGAGCATGTTGGCTTCTTCGCCTTTGGCTGGAGCCCAGGTTAATCTTGTATGGGGCTCTACCGCACCGTGAATTTCTACTTTGGCCGGCGGGCTTGGTGCCCAGGCCATACTGGCCAGGGATACCGCATTAAGGGCAGTTAACTTGGCTGCATAGTTGAAATCTACGCCGTCGATGGTGTCTCCATAGACAATGCCATTTTCTGTGCGCAGATCCTGATGCTGACGATCATAATGTTCATTGGTTTCCATTATGCGGATGGCGGGAAAGCCGGCCTCATTGAAGGGGCGGTGATGGCCACCCCGACCATAGCGATCCAGACGATAAACCATCATGGTATCGAGATTAGGAATATAGCGGTCGGCAATAACATCGATGTAGCGTGCCAAATTTCGCGAAGGCGAATCTACTTCACCACCGGTGAAGCGACGGCGCATCGCCTCTTCTGCGGTTTCCACCGCACGGGTGCCTTCTGAAAAAAGGCGCGCACTGGTGTTATCCATCACCCCGTTAATGCCGCTGCTATTGCCAATCATATCGTTATTGAGCACAGCCTTTACACGCCAGCCGTCTTTCACCGCCTGTTCGGCCATAATTTTACCGCCAAACAAGCCCTGCTCTTCCCCGGCCAGCGCTGCATAGACAATGGAGCCGTGGAAATGATACTGGCTCAGCACCCTCGCAGCTTCCAGCACCCCAGCTACGCCAGAAGCATTATCGTTGGCGCCGGGGGCATCGGAGGTGGCGTCCATTACATCGGAGACGCGCGAATCAATGTCACCTGACATCACCACATAGCGGGAAGGATCGGTCTGGCCTTTTTGAATGGCAATCACGCTGACCACATCGGTGGCATTGGGAATACGCTTTTCCCCCTTAATCACGCCGGATTGAAAACGGACTTCCAGACAGCCACCACACTCTGCCGATATTTTGTCAAACTCAGCCTTGACCCAGCGCCTGGCCGCGCCGATACCGCGCTTATCAGATTTCGTCTCTGAGAGGGTATGACGGGTACCAAAAGCCACCAGGGTGCGAATATCTTGTTCTATACGTTCAGCGGATATCTGCTCTGCTATCTTGTGCAACTGTGCTTCATCGCCCAGTTGATTGGCCATACCGGCGCCACTGAATAATCCCAGCAATATCAAAGCCTTTGCTTTTCTTATCATGATCTTGCCCCGTGTTAGTAAAAAATTCCCACAACCTAGCATGCCTGCTATCGGCAGCAGAGCTCACAATCGACCAAGGGTCTTCCTGCTGCGGTAAAACTTTTACTGGCGGCAGCCGTGGGAGATCAAAATAAAGTTTGCTGGCCACCCAGCCCAATCCATACCGGCATGCTATCTTATGCCACCGGGTTAACCGCTCTAAAATCCTATCCAGGCATTCCTGTTTCAGCAGAGAGACAATATGAAAAACCAATTCAGCGCCCTCGCAACCAGCTCACTGAAATCCCTTTTTGTGGGCGCGTTGCTGTTAAGTACGCCACTACAGGCCCTGCCTGAAAACTCGCCGCAAGCACAAAAAGCCCTGGAGATTTACCGCAATATTATTGCCATCCCCACGGTCGAGGGCCGTGGCAAGGTGCCAGAGATGGTTAACTATCTGGTTGGCGAACTAAAGGCTGCCGGATTTGCCGATCAAGCCATCCATATACTGCCTAAACACGATAGCGCCGCCCTGGTCGTGCGCTACGCCGGAGACGGCAGTTCGGGCAAAGCGCCCATTTTGCTGCTGGCGCATATGGATGTAGTGGAAGCCCTGGATAAGGATTGGCAGCGCCCGCCTTTTGAACTGACCGAAGATGATAGGTTTTTCTATGGCCGCGGCACCTTGGATAATAAGCTGGGGGTAACCATGCTGGTGTCCACCTTTATCCGCCTTAAGCAGGAAGGCTTTGTCCCCCACCGCGATCTGGTGATTGTGTTTAGTGGTGATGAAGAAACCGATATGCACACCACCAAAATGCTGGCCAATGACTATGCGCAGCTGACACAGGCAGAGTTTGCCTTAAACACCGATGCCGGTGGCGGCGATCTGGACAGCCAGGGTAACGCGCTGGTCTATCAGATCCAGGCCGCGGAGAAAACCTACGCCAGCTTTGAACTTAGCGTCACCAATCCAGGCGGACATAGCTCCAGACCCCGCGCCGACAATGCGATTTATGAGCTGATGGCAGCACTGCAAAACATTCAGCAATACCAGTTCCCGGTGCAGGACAGCAAAATGATCCGCGATTACCTGCGCTTAAGCGGCGAAAAGCTCGGTGGTGAACTGGGCGCGGCCATGCTTGCCTTCGCAGATAACCCTTTTGATGAAAAAGCCGCACAGCGCCTGGCCCAGGAGCCTTCTTATGTAGGTATGACCCGCACCACCTGCGTACCGACCCTGCTAAGCGGCGGTCATGCCGAAAATGCCCTGCCACAGTCGGCGAGTACCACCATCAACTGCCGGATTTTCCCCGGTACGCCGGTGGCAGAAGTGAAAAAGACCCTGGAGCAACAGGTCAATAATCCCGCCGTGAATTTCAAAGTGTTGGGCGAGCCGGTGGAAAGCCCGATTTCCGAACTACGTGAGGATGTACTGGCCGCGGTCAGCAAAGCAATACATAGCCGCTATCCCGGCGTACCCCTGACCGGCATTATGGAAGCAGGCGCCACCGACGGCATGTATTTTCGTGCCAGGGGCATTCCCACCTTCGGTATCGCCAGCGCCTTTATGAACCCGGATGATGTGTACGCCCATGGGTTAAATGAGCGCCTGCCCAAAGCCACCTTCTATGGCGGCCTGGATCACTGGATGATTATTTTGAAGGAACTGGCTGGTAAACAGTAGTACTGGAATTGTTGAAATCTTCTCCAATTTCCTTTTCCCCATATATATAATGCACCCGCTTTCAAAAGGGGAAGCGGAATCACTATTAGGTAAGGGAAATGGAATTAAAGCAATTTGTATTCATCACCAGCATCACTGCATTAACAGCCTGTGGTGGTGGCAGCAGTGGAGACAAACAAACAACACCAGCAAACGGGGGTGGCAATAGTGTCACCCCGCCTTCAGCTGCACCGAAACTCATATTAGAGACAGTGCAGTACAACTATTGTGATATTGAATCTCCCCTTGCTGGGGCTGAGGTGCTGATTCATGACGCTCAAGGGAGTATCGTCAAATCAGTACAAACTGACAGTTTAGGCAAACTACAAACTGATTGGCCGGCTAATGCTGCCCACGTATCTGTAATTGGGCAGGGCAGTTCAGGAAACCGTGGCAGGACAGCTATCGAATCACTGCTGAATACAGGCGCCATGGATCTTGGCGTGATCAAATTTGCCAATACAAACGATCATAGCGGTTGCGACTGCCGCACCATTACGCTTAACGCGGGTGATCTTGCTGCCACATTTGATGGCTACGAAATGAAGGCAGCTCAACGCTTTGCGTGGTTATCTTCCTACACAGAATTAAATGTAGAAGTCTGCTCTTCTGATGAATACGTTGATGTTACGCTGAAATCTGAAACATTTAGGGAAGCCTTTGCAGCCAAAGTACCTGTGGGTCAAGAGGACACCATTTATTTAAGAAAAGAACACTTCACCTCTACCGGCATACCCATTGAAGCGGCAGTAAGTGGGGTGATTGAGCCAGATTACAGAACCGACTGGTTCAGCTTTTCATTTGACGGCAGATCTCCGCAGTGGAGTCTGGTCGATAGCGAGCCCTATTTTGCGACGGACCTTTACGTTTTCCCTGAAATGAGTAATCAGAATTTCCTGCAATACAGTGTCCTTAAAACTGAATATTTAGAGGATATGGAAATCAGAGTCTACTCTACTGTACTTCGCAGAGTGCCCAGCAATGGTCAGGCCGGCTTTTTCGAAGCAATTTATCCGGGCCAGGAATTTCTGGATAGCTTTGTTCAATTGTTGGAAGGCATGGACACAGGTAACACCACCACCTATGACTTCAGTAGCACGGATGAGGACTTGGATCGTTTTAGTATCTATGTCAATGCCGATGAAGCCAATGGAGATGAGATATATTGGCGCATAACTGCGCCGGTGTCTGGTGTAATGCCCGATTTAAAACTTCAAGACTCTCTGGAAAATCGGTTTGAGAATGCTGACTTCAGCAGAGTTAGATTTTACTTAAGTGATTATGGCCATAGTGACTATGAAGAGTATCTAAAAGGTGCCGTCACAGCTTCACGTGCCAATAGCTGGTATGAAGCTGGGATGATGGACAACTTCAAAGGCATCTATCTCAATATCAGATTAAACTGAAACTAATGCAGTTTGCAGGGCGAGCATAGTCTCGCCTTTTATTTTTCTGTGCCTTGCTAAATTGTTCGAGCCTCCCCCCTATCAAGGTCTCGGGCTTGCAGGGCTCACTTTTCCCTAAACTCTCCGCATCTTTTCCGCAGGCAAGATTGAAACGAAAATCCCATCATCTGATTACCTGAACACACCGTTGTTATTACGAATGGCTCCACCGGTCATCCAGTAATACCAGCGCATAAAGCCGTCCAGAGGTTGCACGGCATCCCAATGTTCCACAAGGATGCCGTCTTCAATCCGCCAGGTGTCGATAATGTTAAAGCCTTTTTTATCGTTGCCACGGTGTTTCTTGCTTACCGTGGCATGAGAATGCAAGGTCACCAAGTTTCCGTCCACCAGCACTTGCTTTACCTCATAAGAGAATTCCGGAAAGCGTTTTATCAGCGTCTGAAAGTATTGCACCAGGCCACTGATACCGTCCTGCATACTGCGGTTGTGCTGCTTATAGGGGGCCAAAATATATTCTTGTTCAATGCGGTCCAGCTGATGTTCGTTCATTAGTCTTTGCACAAAATGCAGCACGGATTTTACGTTTTGCCTGTCTTGCGCCGACCAATGGGCCTTATCTAGTGCTTCAAAATTGATTGTTGAGGTTGTCATTTAATTGCTCCTGCCGGATACCGGCGTTTATTTCGGCTTACCTGAGCGTTATATTCACCCGGCACAGCATCACGAACATCACTTGCGAATTGCAAGCTATAATAGTAACTTGCTTTATGCAAGTTAAATCGGAGTTTTTATGAACCGCTCGGACTGCCCTATCTCCAACGCATTGGATCATCTGGGTGATAAATGGAGCCTGTTGATTATTCGCGACCTGGCTCTGTTCGGTAAGCGTTCTTACAGTGCGCTGCAGGGGTCTGCCGAAGGCATTGCCACTAATATTCTCTCCAGCCGCTTGGCCAGCCTGGAAGCCAGCCAACTCCTTACCAAGGCGCCGGATCCGGCCGACAAAAGAAGGCAAATCTATCGCCTTACCGAAGCCGGTAAGGACCTACTGCCCATATTGCTGGAGATGATTTTATGGAGCGCCAAACATAATCCCGGAGATCTGGCGATTCCGGATGATCTGGTGCAAATGGCCGCAAACGACCGAGCTGGTTTGCTGGCCCGGCTGCGTGAGCGGATTGATTCTGATTCATTTTGATATGACTAGAGCGACTAACATGCCCATGGGCATCACTATCCAATTGTTGCCGTGATGGGTAAACTGGCGGCCTATTTAGCCGTTAAAGCGAAGTGACAATGTCTTTTTCCTATTCCACCACCTACGTATTGGATAAAGGTCATTTCAGCGAAACCTATGATGAGTCCAATACCCCAAAGCCGGCCAGGCAGGCCTATCTGAAAGGCATTGTCCTGGCTGCTTTGGGCATCGCCATATTGTCATTAATGGAAAATAGCGGCTATCTGGGCGGCTTTATTATTGCCTTGGCGGGAGTGGAAGCCCTTAGTGTGCGCTTTCACAAAGCTTGGTGGCTGGCCAGACAAATGATTAGCCGGGCGGCAAATAATGAGCTGACACTGAGCATAGATGAATCGGCTGTCACGGTTAAGTCGGCTTATGTGGACTCAAAGCTTGCTTGGTCCGAGATAACCAAGTTCGAAAAAACGGCGCAGGGTTGGCTGCTTTACCATGGAAAAGGAAAGTATTATCTATCGGACAGATGCCTCTCCAATGACGCCCAACTGTTTCTTCAGGGGAAAGCCGGGGAGTAGCTGCTATTTCACCTCTCTTCGTGTCCTTTGTGGTGATTAGTCCCTGTCTTTTGTTCTTAACCACAAAGAGCACGAAGAACACGAAGGTGACAAGATAAGTTGTTGTGGCTTTTTTCTTAGCTGAGGCTTTTTCTTTGATGTATTGGTCGAAACTGACAGGCAGCTATGAGCAACAGATGGACTTTGGACTTTTTGACCTTGCAAGGTAATCTAGCTTACCAGAAACACGGCCTTGCATGGTCTGTATAGTAAGTTTTAAGTAGCTATAGGGAAATATGCAGTATTTGGTTAATTGGAAAGCATTATTTAGGGATCTATTCAAAAAGCTTGTCGTTATTCTCGGTGGCATTTTTATAGTTTTGTCACTTTTGGAATTTGTCAGAAGTGATTATGACTTTTATGAAGCGTTTAAGCATATGGAGATGTTAGATATTCCGATAATAGTTGCAGTGATTATTGCGGCTTCATTTTTATGCGCTTTAGCTGTTGCCTTTGCTTCAAAAATGTCAGCCATTACAATAACTGACAGAGAGGTTATAGGTCGTAATTATTTCGGCTTTAAAAAATCTCTACCTTTTTCTCAAATAACTAAGGCTTATCACCAAAGTGATCGTGGATTTGAGAGTATAGTGCTATTTGGTGGTAGCTTTTTTAACAGCATTTACTTTCCGGTGTTTCTAACGGAAATTGATGATGCGATGAAAAGGCTAAAGCAAGAAAACATCACTATCGAAGAGTAGTTACTTAACAAGTGGCTGTGGTCCAAAATCAATAAGTTGAGCTATGTAAAAGGCTTTGCTGAAAGTCCGTGATTGGCACAAAACGGCCCTACCGTTCACAGGCAAACAGCTTTTCCAGTTTGTCCCTGTGGAACGTTATTTATACCTTTATAAAAGCAGAGCGATGCTGACGGTGACATAAGCCGGTGTTCCCTAAGCAGACCTTCCGCAACATGGATGTTGCGGCAGAGCCTCCAGGGATGGATTTACGGCGTGTCTGTGTGGGAATACCGGCTTGTGGCACTAAACGGCCTCTTCGATTAGGTCTATTAAGTGCACAAAAGTCAGGTGAAGCGGCTCAACTCAGATAAATAGATATTGCGAATAAAGTTGCTGCGCAAATTTTAACGTCCCTCACCCTGCCATCTGAATAACGCAGAGCCCAAAGCCATAAATACAGCCGTCATCCCCGTCATAGCCCAGAGATGGGATTGGATGTCGGCTAGTCCGGCGCCGTCATTCATAATGGCCCTGGCGGCCTGCAGTAAATGGGTTAAGGGCAAAAGCAACGCAATGTCCTGAACCATCTGCGGTGCGCCTTCCAGGGAAAACCAAACGCCGGAAAGCATCATCATTGGCCAGCTGATCATATTCAACAGGCCACCGGTCAACTCTTCACTTTGACTGCGGCTGGCCATCAACAGTCCCATGGCAATCATCGAGGCCGCGCCCAATACCGTAACTAACAGCAAATTCCAATAGCTACCGAGCATATAAAAATCAAACATCAGATTGCAGGCAATAAACACACCGCTGGTGATGGCCACCACAATAAACAATCGAGACAAGATCTGCGCCGAAATAAACTCCACCGCCTGCAGTGGCGTTGCCTGTAAACGTTTCAGTACCGAACTTTTACGATAGCGGACAATCACATAGCCCACCCCGAACAGACAACTGAACATCATGTTCATACCCAATATGCCAGGTAGTACCCAGTCCAGATAACGAATCTCCCGTCCTTCCAATAGCTGTTGCTGATAGTTTGGCAATTGCCCCAAAAGCAGCTTCTCGACGAAGTAGCCCTGGGGCGAAGACGGGTTGACCCAATAAGTTTGGGATGCCGGCTCGACCAGAATATCCAGTTGATGGCGCTGCAACTTGGCCTTGGCCAGTTCGATATCCTGATAGGTCACATACTCTACATGCAGCATCTGGAAGAAGGCATTGTCGGTGCCCGGCTCCATCACTCCCACTTTATAAGCGGCGCGGCCATCGCCGCTGAAGATAAAGGCAAAGCCAATCACCAATAGCAGCGGAAAGGCCAGATTCCAGCCCAAAGACGAACGATCGCGGAAAAACTCGAGGTTGCGGGCAATAAAAACGGCCCAGAAGCGCTTAAACATGGGCAGCCTCCTGCTGTCGGCTATCTTGTAATCCATGACCGGTGAGTTTTAAAAACAAATCATCCAGATTGGCCGATTTCACATGCAATCCCTCAAGGTTTACCCCCTCTTCCACCAGCAGCTTTAGGGTTTGTTCCACCTTATCGGTATTGATAAACCAATGACCGTGCTCCTGAACGGGGCGGCAGGCCTGCATTACCTTGTCGGGTAGGCTCTGCTTATGCAAGCGGATAAGCACGCCGGAGAAATGCTCGGCGAGCAGGTCTTTTGGGGCTCCCCGGGCGATGATTTTGCCTCTATCCATAATGGCGATGTCATCACACAAGTTTTCCGCCTCATCCATATAGTGAGTAGTGAGAATAATGGTTTTACCCAGTGATTTGATGCGATTGATCAAATCCCAGAAATTGCGCCTGGCATGGGGGTCGAGGCCGGTGGTGGGCTCATCCAGGAACAGGATATGCGGATCGTTAACCAGCGCTAGCGCCAGCAGCAAACGCTGCTTTTGGCCGCCAGAAAGCTTGCGGTGATCCTGATCAGCAAAGTCCTGCAAATGGCAGAGTTCTATCAGATCCTGCTCATTTAAGGCATGAGCATAAAAGCTGGCAAACAGGCGAATACATTCGCGGCCAGTCAGGTGATCCTGTAAGGCGGTATGCTGAAACTGAATACCAATACGCTGGTTCATGCCACGCTTTAGCACTTCTCCGTCATACAGGATTTCCCCGCTATCGGCAGTGACAATGCCTTCCATCATCTCGATAGTGGTGGTCTTGCCGGCGCCGTTTGGCCCCAGCAATCCAAAACAAATGCCCCTGGGTACCTCAAAACTGATGCCGTCAACGGCGCGCAGTTGCTTAAAGCTTTTGGTCAGTTCACTGACCTTTATATATTCGGACATTTCGTCTCCTTGGCCTGTAGACTAGGCCATGGCCAGCAAATCACGACAGTGCCGAAAGTCACTCCGGCTTTTTCGCCACGATAAACAGGGTCATCTTGCTCTCCTTTGGCCGCCACTGGTAATCAAGTTCAAAACCGGCCCGGGTAAGACAATTTGCCAGATGCTCACCGCTGAAAAAGCTGACATAGGGCATCAGGCCCAGCTTGTAACCGATAGGTGCTATCCAGCGCAGCCAATTCATTCCCTCTTGCAGGCACACGGTGCTGGTAATAAACACGCCGCCTGGCTTAAGCCATTTATAGACTTTGGCAATCAACGCTTCCTTATCTTCCAGCAAATGCAAAAGGCTCATGGCCATGACCACATCCAGAGGCTCCCTAGGATTCAAATCATCAACAGAAGCCAATTCAAAATGCACATTGTCGATGCCTTCTTCTTCAGCCTTCGCCCTGGCAATGCCGAGCATTTTGGGAGAGATATCGGTAGCCAGAATATGCCCCACAAAAGGAGCATGCAGCAATGCGGTGGAGCCAGTGCCACAGCCTAGTTCCAGCACCTGACTGTCGGGACGGAAATACGCCCTGGTTTTCGCCAGCTTATGCTCATAAGCCGGCATATTGGCAATAGGTTGTCTTGAATACTTGTCGGCGATGCGATCCCAAAATTTGGCGGTAGCGGCCATCTTATTCCCCCTCGGTGAATTTGATAAACATCCTACCCATGCAATTATTTAGCTACAATGGCGATAATTGCACCTCAGCTATACGTATTTTTATGACTTGGCGTAGCATCAATTTCGATTGGAACAGAGCCAGAGCCTTTTTGGTCACTGCCGAAGAAGGCTCCTTCTCTGCCGCCGCCCGAGCACTGAACATGACCCAGCCTACTTTGGGCCGGCAGGTCAGCGCCCTGGAGCAAGAGCTGGGAGTATCTTTGTTTGAGCGCACCGCCAGAGGGTTAAGCCTTACCGCCAGCGGTCATGAACTGCTGGAGCAAGTCAAATCCATGGCAGAAGCTGCCGGGCGCTTTTCCCTGCTGGCCAGTAGCCGCGCTGAAGAGTTGGAAGGCCAGGTCTGTATCAGCGCCACCGAAGTCATGGCCGCTTTTGTATTGCCGCCCATTCTCGCTTCCCTGCACAGTCAGGCACCTGGCATTCAAATTGAGCTGATTGCCAGCAACAGCGCCAGCGACTTGCTGGCCCGCGAGGCCGATATTGCTATTCGCGCCTTTCGCCCGACCCAGGCCGATTTAATTTCCCGGCGCTTAACGCCCATCCCGGCTCACTTGTACGGCGAAAAGGCCTATATGCGCCGATTTTTACGCCGCGAGACACCGCAGGATTTAAAGGGGGCCCAGTTCCTTGGTTTTCGTGAAGGGGACGCCATGCTGCCAGAGCTGAATAAATTGGGTTTTGGGTTAACCGATAGAAGTATCCCTCTGTATGTGGATCACCATCTGGTGCAGTGGCAATTGGTCAAACAGGGACTGGGGATCGGCTTTATGCTCGAGCAAATCGGCGATATGGAGCCACAGGTGGAAAGAGCCCTACCCAATTATCCGGCCCTGGAAATCGAACATTTTTTGGTGGTCCACCGTGAACTCAGCACCAGTCGTCGCTTGCGACTGGTGTTTGACCTGTTGGCAGAGGCACTGGGCTAGTCATCACGCCAGGTGGTCTGTAGTATCCCTTTAAAAGTAAAGGCTATTTTGAATATGGGGCCGACTAGCGCATGTCATCCATTTACATCGTTGCCGAACAGCCGCCAACGCCCGACGAGTTTAACGCCTTAAGAGAAAAGGTCGGCTGGGACAGTGTTGACCCGGCATTGGCCAAAGCCAGCCTGGCCCACCCCCTCTTCCATGTGGTGGTCAGAGACCAACAAAAATTGATTGGCATGGCCCGGGTGGTGGGCGATGGTTATCTGTACTTTTATATCCAGGATGTGGTGGTTGACCCCGACTATCAGAGCCTGGGTATCGGCAAGATGCTAATGGACAAGATTGAAAGCTATCTGGCCAGGGCAGCCAAACCAGGTGCCACAGTGGGCCTGCTTGCCGCCAAGGGCAAAGAAGCCTTCTACCGCCGTTACGGCTATCTGGAGCGGGATGGCGAGGCCCTTGGCAAGGGCATGTGCCGCTTTATACAAAGACAAAAGACATAGCCTTAGCAGACCTGTACCTACCTATATGACCATCCAATTTGTTAACTTTCTACAATTCGGGCTCCTGACCCTGACCCTCTTTGCCATTGCACTCACCTGGCATCAGCGAGCCTATCGCATGCTTCAGGGGCTGTTTGCGCTGGTAGCTATATCCATGCTGTTTAATCTGCTGGAAGAAGTGGGCAGTCTGCGTCAGTACCATTTGGTCACACCCATATTTTTACTGGCCATGGGGCCGGCTATTTATCTGAGCATCAGGCAGTTAACCGGCAAACCCATCAATCTTCTCAGTGCTTTGCATTTTGTCCCCATGCTGCTTGCCCTGCCCTTCACCCAACATAGCCAGTGGGTGATTGCTGTCGGCACGCTCTCAAGGCTTATATATTCCGGCTTCTCCCTTAACCTCATCCGCCTTTTTCACCGAAAGCTCCAATCCTATCGCTCTGATGCCGAAGAGTTCTCCCTGAATTGGCTGGGTTGGCTGGTGGGTGCATTTGCGCTGATTGGCATACTGGATCTGATCCGGCTAAATCTGCAGCCCTATATCAGTCACACAACCAATGTGCTGGGGCAAACTGCCGATACTGGCCTGACCTTGCTGTTGTTCTCTATTTTGATTTACCAGGCACAAAAATACAGCCAACAGCTGATGCACCTGTTTGATGAGAGTTGCCAGCTGCAGGTCGAAAGCCCCCCAAAACCTTTGCAAACAGAGGATACAGACACCTACAAGGTTATCTTCGAAGCCCTCGAAGCCCAGCTCATCCGAGAGCGTTGGTACCGCCAACCCCGACTCAACCTGAATCAACTCAGCCAACTCAGTGGCTTGCAAAGTCGCGACATTTCACGTGCCGTCAATCTGTGCACTGGGCTGAATTTCAATGACTACATCAACCGTTTGCGGGTTGAAGACGTGAAGCAGGCCATCGCTGGCAATCAACAACAAAATCTGCTGACTTTGGCCTTAGACGCAGGTTTTAACGCCAAGTCCAGCTTTAATACGGCATTTAAAAAACACCAGGGCATGACCCCTAGTCAGTATAAAAACAGCCTGGAGCCGTGATCCTGAACGTTCAAGATCAGGATCTTGAACGCCAGCGCTTTATCTGAGAGTCAACATCATCTGCAACTCATATCGGGAGAAAAGCAGATGAAAACCTTATTACTCTTATTGTGCCTGTTACTGAACGCCATCTTCGCCAGTGTCGCGTTGGCCGATGAAACAGGTGATCTTACAAGCTACGTGATCCGACATATCAATGTGGTCGATGTTGCCAACAAACGCTTGCTGGAAAATCAGCGAGTGTGGGTTCAGGGGCAGGAAATCACACTTATCGAATCCGATGACAGCCCGATACGCCAAGCTGTCAAAGAAATTGACGGCAAACAGGGCTATTTAACCCCTGGACTGATAGATATGCATATTCACGCCTGGGATCCGGCGGCCTTTGCCATCAATCTCTCCCATGGCGTGACCCACGTGCGTATTATGAACGGTGTGCCTGAGCACCTGATTTGGCGCCAAGCATTAGCCAATCAGCAACTGATTGGCAGCACCATCATAGTCAGCAGCCCTATCCTGTCGGGTTATCAGAATGCCCCTCTGCACCAATATATCGGCACTGAGGCGCAAGCCAAAGATGCAGTAGCGCAAGCCGCCGAGCTGGGCTATGACGTGCTGAAGGTTTATGGCAGTTTGAGTGCCGAGGCCTTTGCCTGGATACAAGAATTCGCGCAACAAGCCAATCTACCTATTGCCAAACACGGTCCTCATCCGCCCAAAGATGACTGGGCCCAACTCAGAGGATTGCAATCCCTTGAACATGTGGAAGACATCTTCCAGGGGCCGCTTAACCATCGTCAGGATCCAAGGAAACTGGCTAGCACCGTGGCCAAGCTGGCCGAGCTCAAGGTGCCGGTGACGCCGACACTTAATATCTATCAGCAACTGACCAGAATCAGTGCCGAAAAGCATGACTTTCTGACCACCCTGCCCCAGGACTATATCTCTCCCTTGATAGCTTGGTTTGATGGTGAAGATCAGGTCAAGCGCTGGCTGGATGCCGACAAGCAGTTGGCAGCCCATAACCAAGCAACCCTGGATTATCTGCTGACAATCACCAAGCGGTTGTTTGATGCCGGTGTCCCCATCCTGGCGGGCTCTGACGCCGGTGTGTTGCTCTCTCCTCATGGCCTCGCCCTGCATGAAGAATTGGCACTGTTACATAAAGCCGGCCTGCCAGTCTTTGACGTGTTGCAAACGGCCACTCTCAATCCAGCAAAGGCTTTAGGGCTGGCATCGCAAGCAGGGGAGATACATGCCGGGAAAGTTGCCGATATGATCTACACCCAAGCAGATCCTACGGCAGATTTAAAAGTGCTGAGTCATCCAAACGCAGTGATTACACAGGGTAAATGGCTAAACCAAGCTGAATTAACGCAATTACGGCAGCAAGCCATTGATAATCGCAGCTTATTTGATGAGGCCGTACTTTTACTGAAAAATATCTAATCGAATCGCGACGCCAAACACTGGCGAAGAGGATAAGGATGCGACAGCAATCCTTATCTTTTTACCTCGAACTGATATGCTTCGACCGCATCAAGTGAGCAAAAGGAGTCATACAGCCTTGCAAGACCCGATACAGCAGTTTAATCAGTGGTGGCAAGCCGCAGTTAAGGACTCGCCCCTTAGGCAAAAAAGCGCGGTCTGCATTTCCACCATCAATAAGGACGGCTTTCCCAGCGGCCGTTATGTGGATCTTAAGGCGGTGGATAAAGAAGGCTTTGTCTTTTGCACTTACCTGGACTCGGATAAGGGCCGGGATATAGTCAATAACCCCAAGGTTGCGCTGACCGCCTGGTGGGATCATATGGGCTATCAGGTGCGGGTGACCGGCCAGGCCAATGCCATTGACGACGTTAAAGCGCAATCCTACTGGCAAACCCGTGGCCGCGACGCCCAGCTGACCACCCATGCCTTTGCCCAAAGCCGCCCCCTGGACTCCCAGGCCGATCTAAAAAGCCGTTTCGAGGCCATCAGCGAAGCATTCAGAGACAAAGGTGTGGAAAAACCACAAAACTGGGGAGGCTATTGTATTGCCCCACAAACCATCGAGTTTTTAACCTTTCAGGAAAATCGCCTGCACCTGCGGGAAAAGTACCTGCGGTTGGCGCAAGGCTGGCAATTGCAGTTGTTGCAACCCTGAATAACCTCCCTGTCCGATTCTCAAAAACATCCGGTACGCGACGCAATCTGAAATGCAGTGTCCTCGCTCCCAAACACTGTGCCGGGAAACAAAGCCTCGTTATAATTCGCGCGCTTCAAAACGGGAAGTGGAATAAATAAGAGGTAAAGGGAAATGGAACTGAAACATATTGCGTTATTTGGCAGCCTGACGGTATTGGTTGCCTGTGGTGGTGGCGGTGGCGAGACTGCCGCTAATGCGCCGGTTAGCGGTGGAGGAGGAGCAACAACGCCGCCCCCGGCCCCGCAGCTGATTCTGGAAACGGTGCAATATAATAGCTGCGACATTGAATCGCCCCTCGCGGATGTTGACGTGGTGATACATGATGCACAAGGTGCAATTATTAAGACCCTGAAGACAGATAGCCAGGGTAAATTGGCCACAGACTGGCCGGCAAATGCAGCCCATGTGACCACGGTCGGTAAGTTCATCTATAACTCCGAAGAAACCACAGATATAAATACCGTATTGAATACCGGAGCGGTCGATTTGGGTATCCAGCGTTATCCCAACTTTGATGACAGCACGGGCTGTAATTGCCATGAAGTCACACTGACCACCGAAAACCTCGTTGGCATCTATAACGAATACAAAGTGCTTTCTGATGGTCGGGAAGTCGGAGTATCGAATGTCAGCGAGCTTGTCCGGGAGGTTTGTGGTGCCGAGCAAGAAGTCGATGTTTTACTGAAATCACCAACAGGCATTGAAGTCCTGGCTGGTAAAGTGAGTGTAGAGGGACAGACCAGGATTTCCCTTAAGCCTGAAGATTTCACGGCAACTGGCGTGCCGGTAAATGCCTGGTTGGGCGAAGAACCCGAATATATTGAGTACGCGATGTGGGACAGCATTACTCACGAGTCGGACAGGATGCAATGGAGACAATACAGTTATAACGGTGTATCGCCTGATGGTATCCATGTATTTCCTGCGCTATCCGATAAAACCTTTTTGCGTTTTTACTCTAGTGGCTGGTTCATGGTAGAAGATGTTTCTGTAAGAGTTAATACCAACACCATCAAAAGAACGGATGCAAACGGCGATGCCGGCGAATTTCTTCCCATTACCCCCAATCAGACTTTAAGTGATAGTCTGTTCCAATTGGGCCAAGGAATTTCCGAGGGGGGATTCTCGGAGTATGACTTCTCTGGCGCTTATGAAGATCTTGGCAAGCTCAATATCTGGTATCGAGCCATACACAGTACTGGTGGCGAAATAGGCTGGTATATTCATGCTCCCACAAAAGGCAATATTCCGGATCTGCGTTTACCTGAAGAGCTGGAAAGCAGACTGGAAAGCAGCGAGCCGAAGAGTATTACTACCACCTTGCGAGGATATGGTTCGCCAATATCTTATGCTGAAGTGCTGAAAAAAACGGCCGAGGCCTCAAAAGCCGAGAGCTGGTATGACACGGATATATACAATCAATATCGAACCTTGAGCCTTAGAGTTTCCCTGTGAGAGCTTGAAGAAATAGCATCAAGGCGAGTATAACTCGCCTTTTTTATTGTTCATGACAACTTCAAAATCGTTTTCCCCATTGTCAATCTTCGCTAAGCTTTGTGGAAGATTTTGAGAACGTTGAAATAATCGTGAATGAAGCAATAGTCTGCTGGCAATGCGGAAAGCTGCTTGAGGGGCTGATTTTGCCCATGTCGCGCCGGGAAGAATGTGCCCACTGTGGTGCCGACCAGCATGTCTGTAAGCTATGTGAGCATTTCGATGGTCGTTACTGCACAGAGCAGCGTGCCGAGCCGCCAACAGATAAAGAAAAAGCTAATTTCTGCGATTACTTTAAGCCAAAAGCCAATGCCTATGGCGGCGGTTATAAAGATAAATCACAGGCAGCTAAAGACAAACTGGCCGCATTATTTGGCGATGCACCGCCTGAAGACAAAAACAGCAAGAAAGAAGAAAGTGAGCGCCCGCTCACACCTGCCGAAATAGCCGAACAAAAGCTACGTAAACTGCTGGGCGGCGACTAACCTTCAAAGCGTTTTAGCCGTTTGATCCAATTGCCTCCATCCATTGCTGCACAAGCCTCTTCGCTGTCCAAGCGCACATTCTGCCTGGCGTCTTTAAGGCGAATGCCGGCGCGTAGCAAGCGGCCCTGAATCTCCTGGCGTAGCTTTTTATCCAATCCCTCTTCTATCGCTTCCTGCAACTGGGCCTGGGTATCAAACACGCAGGTCACCACTAACGAGCCGGGAAATCGTTCATAGCTGGCGGTATGGGTCAACCATGTAAAACCCGGTGCATAGCCCTTGGCCGCTTCACAGGCCAAAGTCAGGGCCTTAACCACATTGTCATCTAGCTTTTTAATGGTTTTATTCAAGGCTTGGTCACTCAGTAAAAAACGGGGAGTGAGTGTATGACAAAATGCGGCAAAGCCAAATCATGATCACAGATTGGATATCACGCTTCTCGCCAATGTCATACAGGACAACAGCCGGTTGCAGGCCATTCATCCAATGGTGCAGCAGATTTGAAACTAATTCTTCCCCAGGCCATTTTCTTCTCTCAACCTCTGTGTATTATTTAGGCAACGCTAGCGTCCATTGCTGACGCAGCATAAGGGCAATGGAATTTTTTTATTTGGGAGAGGACTGCAATGGTAAGAAGAATATTTTCCTTATTAATCCTGATGGCAGGAACTTCGGCCTGGGCACAAGTGCCCGGGCTGGATTGTGAAATGCGCGCCAATAATCTGTATTTTTCAGCAAAAACCTTTAATGACACCAACTTCCCTTTCAATCTGGCGAGCGATGGTATGCAGCTGATAAAAGGCAGTGCCGATTATCAGTTGTTCCAATTGGCCTATTCAGGGTTGGAGCAGGGCCACAGCGAAACGCAGATAGTCGCCAGCATCAATAACCGCTGTCAGGCAATGCCTGCATCCCTTCTTGATGAAGAACAAGTGCATTTCTATGAAAACGAGGACACCGAAGGCTACAAAACTGCATGCGGTGGTTTGATGCTCAGTTTACTTAGCGCTTATGAGGCAGATGAAGAAGAGTGGCGTGTCAATGTTGCGGCCAATCCCGGGCCCCGAACCAATGAGTTAGTCACCGCTCTGCTTGCCCAAAAGGCACAAGGCAAGCCGGCCAAAGAGGCGATTGGCACAGTATTCGCACTTTGTGATGCCAAGTCCGAGCAGGATAAGCGTCTGCTAGCCAAAGAGTACTTCGCCGAATAATAGGTTGTAAACCAAAACGCCCAGGTCTTGCCTGGGCGTTTCAATGACAATTTTACAAAAGTAGGCCAGGCCATATCTGATTTTTTATGGCACGTCCCGCTACACGGTTCTTAAGTACCACTGATACTCCAGTGGCGACACATGGAAATTAAACTCATTATTCTCAGCGCGTTTGCAGGCAAGATAAACGCGGCAAAAATCTTTTCCTAAATAACGAGGCACAATTTCACCCTTTTCAAAGATATCCAGAGCATGAGACCAAACGTTGGGTAGGGTGGGCTTGTGTTGTGCATAGGCATTGCCAACGGTTTCCGGACCACAGTCTAATTTTTCGGTGATCCCATAATGCATACCTGCAAGAACAGCAGCCACCGCCAAATAAGGGTTTGCATCAGCACCGGCTACGCGATGTTCTACACGTAACGCATCATTGGAACCCGCGGGGATTCGTAATGAAACAGAACGATTATTGACTCCCCACGCAGGGCAATTAGGGACAAATGAGTTTGTTCGAAAGCGTCGATAGCTATTGGCATTTGGCGCAAATATCGCCATCGATTCTTTCATGGTTTCCATCAAGCCGCCGAGGGCGTTTCTCAACAACGCATTCACGCTTCCGTCTTTTGTGGCAAAGACATTGATACCATTGCTATCCACCAGGCTCACATGGATATGCATGCCGGACCCTGCGCGCTCGTCGTAGGGCTTGGCCATGAAAGTCGCTTCAAAATTATGGTTGAGGGTAACGCCTTTGATTAACCGTTTAAGCAAAAACGCATCGTCACAGGCTCGCAATGCATCGGCACGATGTTCGAGGTTGATTTCATATTGACCAGGCGCGTACTCCGCAACGGCGGTGTCTGCTGGCAAATCCTGGATCTCAATGGCGTCCGCCAGATCCTCCAACAGCTCATCAAAATCATCGAGATCTTGAATGGCGTAAACTTGGGTTGACTCTTCCCGTAATCCTGTAAATGGGGATATAGGAGGTTGTGGCGTGTAGGTGTTTATACGCTGTCGATCAATCACATAAAACTCAAGCTCCACCGCTACTACCGGCGTCAGTTGCAGTTCTTTGAATCGGTCCAGGACACCGCTAAGCACCGCACGTGGGTCAGCAAAGTAAGGCTTGTTGTTGGCGTCTACCATGGTGATTTGCAGTTGCGCCATTGAGCGCTTTTGCCACGGAGAAATTTTTAGTGTTCCAGGAACGGGCCAGCACATTTGATCGGCGTCGCCGGTGTCAAAACCAAGACCCGCGTCTTCAATGGTATCGCCGGTGATGTCTAACGAAAAAATAGAGCCAGGCAGCGCAATGCCAGACTTGTAAACCTTGAGTAAACTGTCCCGATCTATACGTTTTCCGCGGGGCACGCCGTTGGTATCGCACACAAAGCAGTCAATTCCGGTAAGGCCAGGGTGCGCTTTAAGAAATTCTTCGGCTTCTTTTATAGCGTTTGGGTCAAACATGATGTTTCATCCGTGTGTAAAAATTGTAGGCCGGTGTTTAATATATTGGAATGCTCAGGGGCACACCAACTAAATGTCAAGCAACCTCGAAATTGTGGTGCGAAGCAGCATCGGTTGCTCTTCTTGCGAACGATAAGGTTGTCGGTCTAGGCTCAATACAATGTTAGCGCCGTCACCCAAGATGTTTGCTTCGGCCAATCCCAAATCCAAGGACGCTTATAAGCTATAGCGTTAACCGGAGAATCCATAGATGAGAAAAATCACTTTTATCGCCCTTGTCACCCTGTCAGCTTCATTGACAGGGTCAAACCTCGCTCAAGCCCAAACAGAAAAAGCGGAAGAGCATCGCGCAGAACAAGCGAAGGATGCCCTCCAGCAAGCTGAGGAAAAGAAGCTGGAAGCCTTGAAACGGGCTGAGGAAAAACGCTATGAAACCGGAAAAGACAAGGATGACATGGACAAAGATGAGCACAAATGGACTGAGGAGCGGTTGCGAGGTGAGAAAAAAGCACGCGAAGAAAAAGAACGGGAAGGTCGTAAAGAAGGGCACAAGCGCGAGAAAGAGGCCATGAAAGCCGAAAAAGAGCGTGCCAAAGAGGAAAAGAAGCAACTGAAAGAAGAAAAGGCACGCTTAAAGGAGGAGGCTAAGAAAGCCAAGAAGGCACTGAAGGAGAAAAAAGAAGAGGATATAGACTGAGAAGAACCCCACCTTCTCCTCATTCGAACCAACAGCAATTTCGGTTATCATAAGCTGGTTTTAGCACACAAAAACCGTGCAGATGGCGGAGTATTGCTGTCTGGCTTGCAAACTTAATTGGGAGACAACAACATGAAGAAGATCGGATTACTGCTGGCAAGTGCCATGCTGCTTGCTGCCTGTGCACCGGAAGTAGGTACCAAAGAATGGTGTGAAGCGCTAAAAGAAAAGCCAAAAGGCGAGTGGACGGCCAATGAAGCCAAAGACTTCACCAAACACTGCCTCTTCGGTAACGAAAAAGACTAATTCAATTCAATTTGCCCTGGTGCGCTGTGCCCAGGGCTCTCCAATCACTCAGACTTATCCTTCCTACGCTGTAGTGCCGCGCTGAGCCAGTTTTTGCTGGATATACTCCCCCGCTTTACCCGTGACGGCCCACACCATTAACGCTCCCCAAGCGATCAGAGAAAAACCGGCCGGAATATTCAGTACAGCGATTTTGGCCAGATGGCGGCGATTAAAAAACACTGCCAACAATGCTGGCAAGAAATACACCAGCAGAAAAAGCAGGACGAATACGACCAGGAACGGTGCGTCGGCTTGCTGCCAGGCCTGGCTGAATTGGTTAATAAAGTCGCTCATTGAGTTACTCCTAATATCAAGAATAGTTTTACCTTCCCCTTAGTAGTCTCCCCATTCATCTTTTTCTTACAGTACTTGAGCTATTTATCACCCCAGCCACTATCATCCTGTCCTGCCCACCCGTCCATCCATCGTTTCTAAGAGCTTGGTTGCGCGTCACAAGAGTACAGTAACTCAAACACCCACTTTGGCATGGAATGAGAATTTTCAATGAAGCTGAAGAGTTTTGCCCTATTGCTACTTCTACCGTTACTCGCACAAGCAGAGAGTCTTACTCAGAAGCACAAAGCCCAACTTATTGAGGCACTTAGTGAGGCAATCAGCGAACAATATGTGCTAACGGAAAATATCGATGCGATCCATCAATCCATTAGTGCTCTTTCCCAAAGCCAGATCTTTCACAGCGAGAGTGATGCCTCACAAATAGCTAAGATGCTGTCTACTGAACTGGACAAATTCGATCACCATTTTTCGGTATCTTGGCGCGCCAACCTCGAGCAAGGAAACGCCACCGCAGTCAAAGAAAGCTGGTCCAGCAAAATGGCACGCAAAAACTCAGGTTTTAACCACGTCGAAATTCTTGAGGGCAATGTCGGCTATGTGGATTTTTGGGGCTTTGCCGATGTCAGCGAAACATCAAGGATGACCGTCAGCCATGCATTGGGCTTTTTGTCACACGTCGACGCTTTAATTATTGATCTTCGCCAAAATGGCGGCGGTAGTGCGGAGATGGTGCAGCTGATAAGCAGCTATTTCTTTGCCAAACGTACCCATTTAAATAGCCTTTATTCCAGACTATCCGGCAGAACCATCGAGTACTGGACGTTCGATGGTGTAGGTCCCAAGTTCCCTGAAAAACTGCCAATTTACATTCTCATCAGTGATTACACTTTCTCTGCCGCTGAGGAGTTTACCTATAACTTTAAGCAACTGCAGAAAGCCATCATAGTGGGTGAAACCAGCAAAGGCGGGGCAAATCCCTGGCACTATGTTGAACTTGGAAACGGATTTCGCGCTGCGATCCCCTTCGCCAAAGCCATCAATCCTATTACCAAGACCAATTGGGAAGGGGTCGGAATTACACCAGATATTGCCGTTCCGGCGTCAGAGGCTTTAGACAGGGCCTATTTAATGGCCCTGGAGACGCTGAAAACAGGCCAGCACAATTACTATCAACAGGTGGAAATTGAAACTCGGTTAAACCAGCTGAAAATGAGCGCTCACTAAACTTTGGGCGTCATTAAATAGGCATAGGCTGTTTGAAATGCAGGTTCCTGAAAGGCTTTTAATCCTGTGCCACTGAAATCGATGGTCAGCGGATGGCGGTTGATCGCTTCCTTAACCGCCGTCTGGCTAATGGTCTGCACATCCAGGTTGTCCATTAACTCAAGCGCCGCTTCCATTTTAAAACCGATGGCACCCCCGGCAAATTTCCCTTTCATGGGGCGTTCACGAATTATCACTGTATCCACTTTGTAATCCAGCATCAGCTTGGCAAAGGTAGATTGGAAATGCTTAAGGCCGGCCCCGTCATGTCCGGCGAGACTCAGGCGACGGGCGCGGCAGTCGGGGATTTGGAACACCCCGTCAGACAGAGACAATAAACAAATATTGGCATCATTGCCTTTTAATTCTACGCCACAAACTCGCATGCTATTCCCCAAAATACTAAAGGCCGAGATTATAACGCCATTTAGTATCAGACGCAGACTAATCAGCCTGGCGCTGCTCAATTTTTCTTTGCCCGGTCTTTTCTACCAAAAATCGATTCGCACACTATGCTTAGGTGCATAAACAGATGTTTTGCATGTCCCGGCGTTTGGCCATTCTTGGATGCAAACTTGCTTAAACCGTTCTGTCAGCAAGGCGAGGTTAGATGAGTATATCGGCCAATATTTTACGTCACATTGAAAATTTTACTGCACAGCGAGACCGAGAATTACTGGCATTTAGCCTGCTAAAGAGTATCGGCAGCATGTTGTCACCTGACAAGGCCACCATTATCAGCCTGGACCACCGCAGTAATCCCACCGAAGAAATCAGCCTGGTAGGCAAAAAATGCCAATGCCGCTACAGCAATATCATCATTGACCAGAGCATTCTCGATTCCTTGAATGACATGAATCAGGCATCCCTAACCGAGTTCACCCGCTCTTATGATGAGTTGTTTTTGAGTATTCACCTGCTCAAGCAACACAGGCAATCTACTCAGTTCCTGGTGCTCACCCTACGACAGCCTTTGGAAAAGCCTCAGCTTTACGTGATAAAAGGCATGCTGAGTATTTACAGCAACTTTACCTCTTTGTTGATAGAAGCGCAGACCGATGAACTGACAGGCTTGATGAATCGAAAGACCTTCGAAGAGTCGGTGGCCAAATTGTGCAATCAAGGCCATTCCGTTGCCGACGAAGATTTCGAGAATGACAAGCGGCACTACAAGTTTTCCAACAATTGGCTGGTGATTATTGATGTGGACCATTTTAAAAACATCAATGATCAATACGGTCATCTTTATGGCGATGAGGTATTAATTCTGCTCTCCCGCTTGCTCAAACAAAGTTTTCGAAGTGAAGACTTACTCTTCCGCTTCGGCGGAGAGGAGTTTGTGATTATCCTGCGCAGTCTTAGCCGCGATCATTGTGAAGCCGTATTAGAAAGACTCAGACAGCAAATCTGCAATACCAAATTCGCCAAGGTGCCCATGGTTTCCGTTAGCATGGGTGTAGTGGAACTCGATCTGAACGTGTTCCACGCGACATTGGTTGATTATGCCGACCAGGCCCTTTATTACAGCAAGCGCAATGGCCGCAACCGGATTACCTTCTTCGAAGACATGGTAAAACAGGGCATCGCCAAAGAGCAGGAAGTAGAAAGCGGTGATGTGGACTACTTTTGAGTAGTTTTAGCCGGTAAAACATCCCTCTCGACCGGCCATTCAGTGGCGACCAGGGTTTCTGGTGCAAACATTGCCTCGCCAAAATCCATATTTGTGCGTATATCCAGGATTTGACTGGTGCCCAGCCACCGTTTATTGGTGAGATCATAGTTGTCGCTGAGGAAGGGGCGGATCATACCCTTCACAGGCCGAAAGTCGCTGTAGCGAGTTTCCACCAGCACCTCTCTGTTATCCAGATCAGGATGAAACGCCCGCAGATCACGAGAAGCCAAGATGGTGCCATCGGCTTTATCCAGTAGATAGAATTTATGATGGTCATCTTTTAATATCACTTTTAACAGATAAGCGGGTTTGCCCTCTCTGATTTCTTCCCCCAGCAGTTCCAACTGATTCCCTCTTTCCGGCATATCCAGCAAGGTAAAGAGGTTGCCGGGAAGCTCCACACCGAGCCACAAAGCGGCAGCCTTCTCGCCGCCAATAATCTTAGATTCGGGTAGTTCCGGCCACCATTGCCCCCCTGTTTGCCGTTATAGGCCTCGGTAAAAACCGGCTTACCCTCCGAGAAGATATCGATACGCATTTTACCGTCCTTACTGGCGCGGTAGATGCCTTCCACCTCAAATCCAGGCTCCTTAATGGACAGCTTAAGACTGATATTCTGGGTAGCTTGCCAAGCCGTTACTTCCCCCAAGCTGCTTTGATGCGTTTCCAAAACCTGTTGCAGAGCGTCGGCGCTAAGTGCGGGAGCAGTGAGTAACGAAAGTAAGGTAAGACAGCGTTTCATCTTGGGATCTGGAAAAGTGGGTTGTGGTGACTAAGTCGATATCACCTCCAACATAGTTGTGTATTACCTCCATTCTTCCAGACCTTGTTGCTTAACATGTTGAATCAGTTCGGGAAAAAACTGCAAAAAACAACTTTCCAATTCCTCATGGTAGCGCTCAATCTCATCAAGACAGCCGGAAAAATCATTTTCAAAGCGAATACGCCGGGCAATATTGTCCAATGCCCGACCAACCCCGTGCAGGCTTTGGTACTGAGCAAACCAATGGTGCTCAATCATGTTGCCCACCACATGCTGCATGCGTGGCGGCATCTCTTGCAGGCGTATTCCCAGGTAACTGTAGGTTTGCTGGCAAAAGCTTTCAAAGAGCTGATCAGAGAAATCCTGCCAATGGCAAATCAAAAAATGATCGAACAATACATCCATGGCTATCCCGGCAAAGCGGCGTCGCTTAGGACTGAAGTGTTGTCTGGCATCCCTGACAATAGGATGGGTATCGGTGAACCTGTCCACCAGGCGGTGATTAGCCAGCCCCGCCTGCACCGCCTCAGAATAGCTCGAAGCATCAATACCCCGGCTAAAATCGCCTAACAGGTTGCCAAAGTAGGAGTCTGCCGACGGCTGAGCCAGAAAGAGGTGGGCGAGATAGTTCATCGTGCAATATCAACCTAACCTTAAATGTATATCCAGCTCTTACTTATCAACATATACACGCGCTCTCCGTTAGTGGATAAATACCCGTTAAAGAATTATCCCTACATTTGCGCATTGCTATGAGCTAAGACAGTATGAGTTACGTATATACTTGTATTTAATAATCAGCCCTACGGGGCTTTTTTTCATCAATCCAAAGGGCTTTTCGATGTTCAATACCAAGCTTAAAGAACAGCTTCTTGATACTCAAAATCAGATTCAGGACTATCAAGCACTTTTTTCTGCTATTAAAGCCAATGTGGCCTATATCGAATTTAACCCAAAAGCAGAGATTCTTGAGGTAAATAAGTTATTTGAAGAGGCAATGGGCTACTCCAAAGCGCAGCTGATTGGTAAACACCATCGCATTTTCTGCACCAAAAGCTACGCAGAATCTTCCCAGTATCGTGATTTTTGGGCTGAATTGGGGAATGGTGTCGGCAAGCAAGGGATCTTCGAGCGAGTTAATAACAAAGGAGAAACATTGTGGCTTAAAGCCACCTATTTCCCGGTGAAAAACAGCCATGGAGTGGTTGAGAAGATTGTAAAAATTGCTTCTGACGCCAGCGACGAGATAAATGATCTCGCTGAACAAAAGGCCATGTACAAGGCACTTGACCGCTCACAAGCCATCATCGAATTCACGCCGGATGGCCATATTCTTAAAGCCAATAAAAACTTCCTAGATGCCATGGGCTATCGTTTTGAGGAAATCAAAGGCAAGCACCATAAAATGTTTTGTGAGGAAGGCTTTTATCAGCAGTACCCCAATTTTTGGTCCGAGTTGGCCAAAGGCGATTTGAAAACAGGACGATTTGAGAGAAAAACAGCCTCTGGGCGCAGGATATGGCTGGAAGCAACCTATAACCCAATTTACGACGCTTTCGGGAAAGTCAGCAAAGTGGTGAAGTTTGCCACTGACATCACCAATGCCATGAGTTTTCAGAATGCCATACAACGTGGTGCCAATGAGATATACGAAACCCTGGGGGACGTCACCCAAATGACCGGCAATGCCAAAACCTTGCTGAACGAAGCTACCCATACTTCCGGTAAGATGGCTCATCAGGTAAGTGAAACCACCGCCCTAACCGAAAAGCTGAACAAAGAATCAGAAAACATCTTCAAAATTGTGACCACGATTAAGGGCATTGCCGACCAAACCAATTTACTGGCCTTAAACGCCGCTATTGAAGCCGCCCGGGCTGGTGAAATGGGCAGGGGCTTTGCTGTGGTAGCGGATGAGGTTCGACACTTGGCCTCACGCACATCTACTTCCACCACTGAAATAGAAAATATGGTGGCGCAAAACCGGAGCATGACCCAACAAGTTACTCAAGATATTGCTTCGATTAATCATATTGCTGAGCAGGGGCTGGCCAAAATCAAGGATGTGGAAGCGATCATCGAACAGATTTATCAAGGCGCGATGGCGGTTTCCCAAACCGTAGAAGAGATGACGCAAAAAGAGATTCATTAGGCAAGTATATAAGCCTTGGATTAAAGCAGAGAAGCTGTGCCCCATCAGCTTCTCGTAGGCCGTTTTCACTATTGCTGTTTGCTTTGATTTAACTTCAATTGCTGGATACGAATCAAATCTGTTGGCAGTGTTGCTTGCTTCTGAACATCAAAAAGTTCCAATGCTTTCTCGGCCTGATTCCCCTGACCTTGCAAGGTTAGGTCTGACATCACTTTAAATCGTTGACGATCAACAAAGGCCTGAGGCAACTGTTGGTTCTGCTGTTCCAACCATTGGACGTTGTCCGCCATGCCACCGCCGGCCACGGCCTTGCGGGTTTTAATGACCTGCTCGAGCGCCATCTGACTGGTGTTAAGCTGCGGATTGATTTTGATCACCTGCTGCATGGTCATTTCTGCTCTGTCCACAGCATCCACATCTAAATAGGCCATGGTGGCCTGAATGTACCAATGCTGCGCCAGCTCCTTATCGGAATTGCAACCCGATTGATTGGGCAAAGTGCAGTTGTAGCCATCAGCCAACAGCTTTGCCATAGAAGGTTGCGGATCGGGGTGGCCGGTGCGTTCGGCGATTTTTTCGCTGGTGCGAATCGCATGAGTCAGCTGAAACTTTGCCCCCATTACACCACTTTCAAAACGGCCCATATCGGCGTACAGCTTTCCCAGTAAACTGTGATGGCGTTGAATCGCCACTAGGTCGTTGACCTCATATGCGCGGGACTTACTTGCAAACAACAGGCTTTCCAGTTGTCTGAAATGCTCTCCATTCGGGTCAAGTTGCTCTTTGTAAAGATGATTAATCCGCGCTAAGTCGGTAAGGATCTCCAGCGGAATAGCACGCTTACCTTTCAACTCAGACCAGTAGACTTGTGGATTTGGCGCATAGTAAAGTGCTCCGCGCCACATGGCGTCGGCGCCGGCGATATCGCCCTCAATTAACAGATGATGGCCTTGGCTCCAGCCTGCAGCAGCCAAAACCTGGGCTCTGACAACATTCTGTGTCCACCAGCCCCCTTGAGCGGTTCCCGATTCCAATATCCAGTGTCCCAAGCGAACCTCATCGGATGGCGCTCCTAAATGGGCATCGGCCAGGCGCTGAGAAAGTTCCGTCCACATAGTGTTGTCGCCAGCTTGTCTGGCCTTTTGCACGCTTTGCTGGGTTAGCTGTCGTTCCCAAGCTTCCGCTTCCACCCATTCCAGCATAGCCTCTACCCAGGTTTCTGTTTCGAGTTTGGAGGACTGCTCAATAATGGCCATTAACAACCGGCTCAATTGATCCGATGCGATGTTCTGTTGCCGTGCAGCCAGCCTTAATAAGGTTTGGGCTTTGTTATCGTCAGGTCCTTGGCCAAAGGCATCTAACAACAGGGTCAGACTCTCGTCTGTTGCCCGTTGCGCAAAAGCCCGCGTCATCAGGTTGAAGGCTTGATCTACTTCTCCCGATTGCAATAACAGCTGAGCGGTCAACTGCGCCAGCTCAGCAAACCGCTTAGGATCATCAATGCTTCGCATCTGCCGCAGTAAGCCATTACTGTCGCCTAATTCCTGAAGTACCAATATCAGATTGTCCTGACTGGCACGATGATCAGGCCTGGCCTGCAAAATCGCCTCATAGTCGGCTTTTGCCAGCTCAAGCAAGGCCCGTTGCCGATCGCCTTTTACGAGGCGGGCGGCTCGTTCCGTCATCAACCAGGCAGAGGTAAAACGCAGCTGTAAGTGACAGGGGTCTTCAGCTTTCTTCTGTGCACAATCGGCGCGTTGTTGCTCCAGTAAGCCCGACGCAGAGCGCCAATCTCCATTGGCTACCAGCGCTTCAATACTTTGCGCGTAGGCGTTGCCCCCCAGCCCCAGAATAAGCAGCAATAGCAGGACCTTCATGGCTCGTCTCCTGAAAATGAGACGCTGCTGGGGGAAGACTGCGCGATAGCCTGCTCAGATTCACACCTGCGCCGGTACTCGAGCACACGTACGCCTACCACCACCGCATGCGCCGGATCTTGCAGCAACAAACTGACATCCTCGGTGGCCAGGGTAAAGGTGACCTTGTCATCGTTCTCGTGCTCTTTCACCTCGGCGTTGTAGTCATCTATAAAGCCAAACCCCGGTACCTCACTGCGCACAATAACTTTACTTTGAGGGCGCAAACAAAGATCTTTGGCTGAGTGCAGAATCAACCAGCCACCCTTTGAGCCCAGAGGCTGTAAGGATGCCTCCCGGGTAAAACTGACCACCGGCAATAGCTGACTCACGATCAACCTGTGCTTATCGTTACGTACCTGCCAACTCAGCGAATCGGCGATGGATTGTGGGGATTCGGCATCGGCCAGACTGGACGCCGCATCTCGGAATAACCAAGTCAGCCGGGGCTCCAGTGGCTGCCCCTGTTCCTGCAAATTTAAAAAGACATAATAGTCATGGATATTGATGCCCTGCCCGGAAGCTGCGGGATTATCGATAACAAATTGCAGACGGTAGCCACTGTTGTCGTTTTCATCGGTGAAGTCAAAATAACGAATACGGTCGTTAAGGACCTCACTCAACTGATGCTCTGCCAGGGTCACCGCCGCCTGGCTGTCCGCTTCGCCAAGCAGGCTGGCAAAGTGCTCGCCCAAGCTAACCTCAACACCAATGAGGGTTTTAGGGGAGGCCAGCACGTTGCATGAGCTGATGACAAACCCTATCAGCATCCAGGCTGTTTTCAGGTTGTTGTAATTGCCCATCATCAAAATCCTCGATATACACATCCTGATAAGCTACTTGCGACACAAGGTGCAGCGCCCCGGCGAAATACTTTTTTTGGTCTTTGTTGGTGATTAACAGACAAATCGTTTCACCCGGTAGCAAACTGATATTTTCAGCCACCGCCTTCGGCGAGCGCCATGTCAGCAGCATATCCGCCGCCGCATTTTGTGTTAGTTCCCGGACTATAGTCTCCAGTCGCCACTTTTCCAGTAACGATGCCGGTATTGTTCGCTCAGGACCGCTATACCAGGCACTGGCGCCCGCTAGTTCACGTAACAACATAAATTGTCCATCTGCGTTTTGGCGCAGTACATGCAGGTGACCGCTGTTTACCAGCAGTCGTTTACTGCCCAGTGAAGGTCTCAAAAGCACGGTGGGGATAGGTCGCAAGTCTCGTTGAGGAAGCAGCGTCGTGCCAAAGACCGGCCGTATTCGGATCACCTCTGGCAGGTATCCTTGCAGGCTGACGCGATATTCACTGGCGAAAGGATTAACAAAAAAATGCAAATCCAACCGACCATCTACGCTATGAATTTGTGTACGATCCTGCGCCCCCACTAACAATGGGCTAACCATCAAGGTTGCTGATTTACCGAACTTTTCCGGCAATATGGTTAGCGTCCCCAAGCCCAGCATCAAGGTAAACGCAAGTACATAAAGCAAACCAAGAGCAGGATAAGACAAAGACTTGTTTAACCATTGTCTGAGCGCGGATTGAGAGCGCTCCTGCACGCTATCACCACTTATCCAGGCATAAATACGTGAAAAAACACCGGCAAACATGACAAGTCCGGCCAGGCTTAACCCGGGAATATTAAATAGTCCGTCCGACAAGGCATATTCAAAGTGGCGCATAAGCCACAGGTACATTGCCCCAACCCAGGCAGCCAATAGCACTACTTTGATTGGCAAAGCACCACCTCACTTATTCCTGCTTATTGGCTAAGTATAGGATTGCAAAAACAAATTTGGTTATATCAGTGGATCTACGAATTTCACCGCCATTTCACCTGTCCATGGTTAGCCTTGATGACATAGTCAACTTATGAGTAAGACCATGCTAAAGAAATGCTTCCTATCCCTGACCGCCATTACCCTTATTGGCGCAGCGTTATGGTATGCCCTGTTTGCCTTAAAGCCCGCGCCAATGGCGCAGCAGGATATTGTCCGGGCCTACCAATACGAGCCATCCGCCGATATCCAGTTTGAGGTACTGAAACAGGAGAACAACCTGCTTGAATTCCGATTTACCTCTTTTGACGGTGCCGAGGTATTTGGCCAACTCGGGTACCCGCAACAGGTGCAAGACAGCTATCCACTGCTATTGGGGGTGCATGCCATGGGCAGAAGTTACCCGAGATGGTGGCTGGATTCGTTAAATGGCAATCCCACCGTCACCCAGGTCCATCGTATCGGTGAAGTGGCCAGTCAAAAAGGCTATGTGGTGGTCGCCCTGGATGCACGCTTTCATGGCAAGCGCAAAGATCCACAAAAATCACTAAAAAGCATCATGCTGGATCTGTATCTATGGGGAGAGAAAAACCTGTATGAGGACATGGTGCGAAAAACGGCCATGGACTATCGGGTGCTGCTGGACTATCTGAAGCAACAGCCTCAGTTTGCCAACAGTTCTGTGACTGTGGCCGGGTATAGCATGGGTGGACAAATTAGCCTGCTGCTGGGTGCACTGGATAACCGAGTCGATAATATCATCGCCATCGTGCCGCCCTACCTGGACGACAAGGTAGCAATGGTGGCACCTAAAAACCTGGTGAATTTGATTGAGGATAAACCGGTCTTGCTGGTTACCGCCGACGACGATGAAAATGCCTCAATAGCAGACAATGACAGCCTGTTTTCCGCTATAACCAGCCCCCAAAAGCAGCGCCTGCAATTTCCTGGCGGGCATATTTTACCGCCAGACTATGTCCAGTCGCTGGAAGCATTTCTGTAAGGTAACCAGATAATTGGGAAGTTGGCCGCATTCAGTTAGGAAGACAAGGCAGAGCGGTCAATACTCAAAAAATGAAAAGTTTTATCTTACTCCTTGCCGGCTGCCTGATGTTGATGGGCTGTGCCGGCGCCCCTACACAGAATATTCCCTGGTCAAAACTGCAAGGCCTTGGCCAGGTTGACTATCGCCTTTGGTCCACCCATAAACTCGACGGCTCTTTGCAGGATTATCATATTTTTATTCGCCTGCCTGAGGAATATGAAGCTGGCCAAACGCAACACTACCCCACAGTGTATCTGCTTGATGGAGGCCTGAATTTCCCGCTACTGGCCAGCTATTACCGGCTGTTGCGGCTGATGAACGAAATCCCGCCGCTGATCCTGGTGGGAATAGCCTACGGCAGTGATGATTGGCGAGAGGGAAACAACCGCAGTCAGGATTTTACCCTACCCTCAGAGGAGCGGGAGTTCTGGGGGGGCGCCGCCCATTTCGAAGCACAGTTGCGAGATAGGCTGTTCCCCCGACTGGAACAGGATTACGCTATGGCGCCCGATAGACGCATTCTGTTTGGCCAATCCCTGGGAGGACAGTTTGCTCTATATACCAGCATGTATGGTCAAACCCCCTTCTATGCTGTGATTGCAAGTAATCCCGCCCTGCATAGAAATCCGGGTGAGTTTCTGGCCCCCGTTCTATCACCTGCGGATCGCCCGAAAACCTTCCTGTCATTGGCCGGGGAGGATAACGTGGAGTTCAGAGTCCCCATGGCAGCCTGGCGGGCCCATTGGCATCGGCGTCAACCGGATTGGCAGCGCCGGATAGCAGACTTACCTGGCCACAATCACCTGTCTGCCAATCCGGAGGCTTTCAGGCAAGGACTAAAATGGGTGTTCGAAACAGCACCGTAAAAAATATTGTACGACTAGCAATACAGCCGCTTTTTGCTATGAAATAATGCAACACTGCTCACCCATAAGTACGCGTCATGAACAAAGTTGCGCTGCTCGCTTGCCTGATGTTTTCCCCCCTGGTCGCTCATGCCAATCCCAAGGCCTTTGGATTTACTTTGGAACAGAGTACCTACGACGACTTTTATGCCAGGCATGGTGTCGGTGCCAGTGAGGAAGATCCTGCGTCTGCATGGAAAGAGGTGCAAGTGGATGTAATGGAGGTTAACTTCGACGGGCTCACTGCCATTAGTTTTGTCTTCGATCCAAATGGACTGCTGGTTGCCATCAACGCCAGAACACTCAGCTTTGTCTATAACGACATTGAGGCATCCCTGGCCAGGAAATATAAACCCGTTGCATTAAATGACACGGACGGCAACGCTCGCAAAGCGGCCTACCGCGAAGGTAACACCCTGATAACCCTAGAATTACCCGAAAATGCCCAGCAAGCAACACTTCGCTATGAATCCGACGCTTATCTTAAGCAGCTAAAAACCATGGCAGCTCATGCTCTGCCAAAGAAAAGCAACTAATTCCGCGGCAGTCATCGCCGCTGATTGGGAGATGGTCTTATCCAGGTTGTTAATGACCGGTGAGGGTGGAAAAATGGCGGCCTTCGGATAAGGCCGCTATGCCTTTTTGGCAAGGGCTCAAGGACTGGCGATATGAAACGATTGAATGAACTCCTGATATTATTCCTGACCGGACTCACCTTCACACTGCCTCTATTGGCCAAACCGGTCTATGAAAAAGACAATCCCCCCAGAAAACTGACCGCCGTCCAGGCCGAGCGCGCCCAGGCCAACTACAAAAAATACTGCGTGTTATGCCATGGCGAGAACCGCGAAGGCCATAAAAACGACCATGCGCCTTCACTACGCAGTCTCAGTCTGATGGAATCGGGCATTCCCCACGGCGTATTGCGTCCCCTTTCATACGGGCGGGCCGGCACCGCCATGGGCGGCTATCTGGATGAAGTGGGCGGCCCCATGACATTGGATGAGATCTGGGATCTGACCTACTGGCTTTATTGGCAATCAGGCGCACAGCGCGTCAAGCTGAGTGAAAATCCGGTACCGGGCGATATCGCCAAGGGCGAAGAGATCTACAAAAAAGAGTGCGCCAGTTGCCACGGTGCAAACGGCGAAGGGACCAGCGCCCCGGCACTGGCCAACCCATCGTTTTTGGCCCATAGCAAGGACGAGTTTATCCGCTATGCCATTGTTAATGGCCGCGACGGAACCCCCATGCCGGCCTTTTACGAAAAGTTGTTAATGGAAGACATCAATAACGTTACGGCTTATCTGCGCAGCAAAGAAAAAGATTGGCAAGACGACAAGCCGCTGCTTCAAGCCCTGCCTGAACCTAAGGACTACGTGATCAATCCACAAAACAGCGGTCCGGATTTCAACCTCAGGGACGGCATTTACGTGTCCTCGGCCGATCTGCACAAGGCAGTCCAGGCTAAAAAGCGTATGATGCTGATAGATACCCGTGTGCCTTCGGTATGGCAACGGGCACATATTGAAGGGGCGGTGCCCTTCCCCTACTACACCGATATTGATAAAGCAGTGAAGGACCTACCCAAAGACGTTCAGATAGTGGCTTATTGTTCCTGTCCCCGCGCTGCCGCCGACCATGTGGTTTATCAGCTAAGGGCTCGCGGATTTAAAAATACCGCCGTGCTTTATGAAGGCATCTTTGGCTGGATGAACCTTGGTTATCCGGTGGCCCGGGCGGAGGGGATCAGCGATACATCAGCAACCAGTGCAAGCCACTAACTACTGAGTATGGACCCCGTAGCGTTGCATTAAGCGTTGGTATTCGGCGCTGGCTTTGAATCTTTTCAGCGCATCGTTAAAGGGGCCTGCTAATGCCTGGTGACGTTTATTGAGATAGTGGTAGAACTCCACCGTTTCTATACGCCGCAAGCAAATATTACCCAGGGTCTCTTGGCTTTCTGCTATTTCCGGCTCAAACAACAGTACGCCTTTGACTTTGCCTTCCTGCAGAGCACGGCGCATATCATAACCATTATCGAAACGGACGAGTTCAACATGATGCTGCTTGGCCCATTGCCCAAAATACAGTGCTTGCGAGGCAACGCCTACGGAGTCAGGTAAAGGATCGCTCAGGCAGCCGACTGAGCGACTGATAAGATAGGAATCTACCGTTGCCAGTGGTTCTGGAATTTTCAAAAGATCTTCGGACTGTGCCGCAAAAGCAGCTGTACGCACCAGTTCGCCATCCATCCCCAACTGCTGTGCTTTGAGCGCTGCATCGATGGTTGGAAAACGGGTAACGGTAATGTCGTATCCCAACTCTGTATATATCTCACTGACTAACTGAGAGACCAGAAAGGTGCCCTTGTGCCCCACAATCGACGAAAAATGCAGCTGCTTGTCCTGATTCTCAGCAAAAGTTGATGCGCTTAGGTCGGTTGATGTGCCTTTGAGACCCTCAGCAAGCACACCGATATCCTGCTTAATGATGGCACCGGTCAGTGCATTGTTGAGGATTACTGCCCAATCTGACTCGGCTTCCCTGTCAAAGAAATTTATATGCCTCGACGCGCTGGCAATTTGCTCTATCCCGGCCTTGCGCCTTGTATTGATCACCTGCTGTTGGGACTGATTGACCTCCATCGGTAACCATCCAAGGGCCAGCGCGAAAGAACGCTGAATATCTTCGCGAGCAATAAACTGTAAAAACAGTCCCGCATTGACTTTCGAGGGGATGGCAGTCGGCACCGCAAATACCCCTACCGGCACCACCGCGGTGCCAGTTTCGGCGTGGGGAAAGGCAAAATAGCCAATCTCCTCATCTTGTTGCAATGCGGGTAATTCCTCAGCAAATTGCCCTAACAGAACCATTGCCGCCTGCTTACGTTTAAGCAGCACCATCGATTGCTGCCAGCTCCAATGGTGTTCGGGGGCAAAGAAAAAAGATTGGCTGATTAAGGGTTCAAATGCGGCCAGTAAGGGCGCTAAATCGGACTCGTCTGACAACGGGCCTGACGCCAGCCGATCATGTAACCGCTCATCGCCGGCCAATACACTCAGGTAATCGAACCAGGCCAGCGACTCCCATTGCTGAGCATTGGGCTGGACCAAAGGCTTGATACCACTCTCCATTAAACTGGCACACAACGTCAAAAATTCAGCCCAGGTTTGCGGAATGGCCACGCCAAGCTCAGCGAACAAGGCTTTGTTGTAGTAAAAGCCCCAGGGATATTGTGCGAAAGGCAAGGCATAAACAAAGTCGTTATATTTAACCCGGGATAAGGACTTTGAGGCAATGCGCTGTTCAAGCATGGTGCGCTCGACCATGCTGTCAAGCGGGGCAATCAGTCCTTCATCGACCAGGCGCTTTAAACGTGCGCCGGTTTGAGTGTAAATGATATCCAAGTCGCCACTTTCCAGCGCATCTTCTACAGAACGAGAATAAGCCTGAGAACTCAGAGACTTAACCTGAATATGAATTTGCGGATGCTCGGCTTCGAATAACGCAGCCAGCTTTTGGGTTGCTTCAATTTGCGACGGATCTTCAGATAGCAAAGCTACTTTTAAGCTATCCCTGGCGTAAACGTCTGCACTTCCGAAAATCAGCAGCAGGAGCATTACATAATGCATAAATGACTCTGCCAATGAATTCCATTTTCAGCATATCAGGTTATGTAGGATTGATAACATATTGAGCAAAAAAGTGTCAGGAGACAGCTTCTGTAGGGCTGTCTCCTGAATAACAATGAGCAGACAATTACGTTGGTCTAACAGGGTAGCATCAAAAATCGCTTTAACCTTGAGCACCCAATCACAGCGAGCGTTGACGGCTCAACGTAAAGGCATGTGCCACCACTCTCATCCGCAACTACTGACCACTCAAGCGTTTACCAAAGGAAATGGCATAGGCTGCGGAGCGCATTCTCAATACCGGATCGTCGCTGGGCGAGAAACCGGCGGAGAATACGTTGGGATCAAAATTCAGCGGTTTACACTGCTCCCCCCCCGAGTCCGTCAGACGTATTGCCCCTAACTCCACTTTTTCTCTGACAGCTGGCCACTGCACAGAAGGATCGTTAGTACTGTCTTCCTCCTGCCCAATACTGGCAATCAGCGTAAAGCTCACCGGTCCCTCCTGCAGTTGCTCAGCCAAAGCATCGGCCAGGAAATCGGACGGTTTGGACATGATCTCGTCGGCAGTCAGGTTTTTGATGCCCAAGTCCGGACTCAAGCGCCAGCGAAACTTGGTGCGCTCCTTGTCCGCGCTTTCGTAGTAAAACGTATGCAGGCCATAATATTCCACATTGGCAAAGGAAGCAGGAGCTTGCGCGTTCTGCGCCCAGGCCATATGGGCTTTGACACTGGGATGCTCTTCGGCATAAGCCAGGGTTTTGGCCGGATCAGACTTGCCGCTTTCATCGGGTAGCATGGTCGACAGAAAGCCATGGAATGTATCGGGGTCCTTACCCGCAAAGACCGGGAAATTATTGCCGGTAAAATGATGAATGCTGCCATCCGGCAACTTTATCTGGATGCCGACACCGCGCACACCGGCCACCCGCTCATCGGCGTCGGGATCGCCGCCGCCGAGTGAAAAGCGCATTACTACTGGCAGCTCACCATTATGTAAAAGAGGCGCCCCCTTAAACAGGTCATTCGGGGAAGGGATAAAGACGCCCGTAGCGCAAAGCCCCCTGGCATGGGCCTTACGATGGCCAGGATGCTGGCCGGACATCTTCTCAAATAACGCCACCATATCGGCGGCCTGGATTTTGCCATCCTGCGCCAAAGCAGAACCGCAGAAAGCAGACAGTACCGATGCCCCAATCAACGAGACAAAATAGTTTTTCATAAGGTTGCTCCTTGTTTAGCTTTTCAGAGTCTAATCAAGGATTTCAGGACTGCCACTTAACAATGGGGGTCAGGTCTTGAATTTTGCAGATTTATGCAAATTTCAAGACCTGACCCCGAACGGATACTGGTTAAAAACCGAGGGAAACATATTCCTGTAATTGTGCAGATATCGGCAACCCCGCCTTTTGCAGCAAAGACTTGTAGTAATGGCGAAAATCGGTAGTAAAAATCAGATCGCCCGCGTCTAACTCGGTCAACGAAGGGCGTTGGCCGAACAACCCCCCCTGCACATTTCCACCAAGTACGAAGTGGCTGGCAGCAGTGCCGTGGTCGGTGCCCAAACTGGCGTTTTCCCCTACCCGCCGGCCAAATTCGCTGTAACTTGCGATAGTGGTATCTGACCACTGTTCGTCGGCTTTAAGAGCGGCACACAAAGCGGCCAGCCCCTCGGCCAATTCAGTTAATAGAGCAGCATGTTCATCGGCCTGATTGGCATGAGTGTCGAAACTCCCCAGCGACAGATGCCATAAGGGAGCATCCAAGCCACCGGTAATCAGTCTCGAAATCAACTCACATTGCTGTCCAAAGGCAGTATTCGGGAAGGTCACTGTTGGCTCAGGAGCTTGGGCGAGCACGCTCTCCAGGCTTTCTAATGAAGCGTTGTATTGAGCTCGGCTATCGAGGATAAATTGCAGGCTGCTGATATCACTGCTGCCGCTTGGCATAAAAGCAGGGGAAAACGATGCGATGTCAGTTTGCCCTGCCAGGTTAAACAAGTCGGCACCACCGGCAAAAGCCCCCGGGCTGCCGCTCAACACCAATGCATCGAGTGACATGGGCAAAAGGTCCATCACCTGTGCAAGCCATCCTTCACTCAATATCTCCTCGGCATCGGAGGCGGTATGCCAGATATCATAGCCCCGAAAATGGGAGCGATTAGGATTTGCATAACCTAACCCTTCAACCAACGCCATCTCGCCACTTTGCCAATGCTGCATCAGTGGCGCCATTGCCGGATGAAGTCCCAGACTATTGGTGATTGCCAGCACCTGCTCTTTGGCGATGGCCAGATTGGGCCGCGCCTGGTAGTAGGAGGCATCGGTAAATGGAACAAAGGTATTCAAGCTGTCATTACCGCCGCCCAATTGCACCAATATCAAACGGCCTTGTTGGTCAGCATTCTGTTCCTGTCCCCAGCTCCTGGGCATATAAGTCAGTACCGACAAGGCACCTAAGCTTTTTAAGAAGGTTCGACGTTGCATGTTGGCTCCTTATTTCACTTGCATGGCGGGGTCTTGCAGCGCCAGCAACAAAGGATTGGAAGACGCCTCAATCTCAGACTTGCCTACAGGGCTAACGGCCAGCAACTCAGCCTGCCAGTCAGGTGGCGAAGAAAGTGAGTGCATAAAGCGATAAGCACGCAAGCACAACTGCTCCCTTGCCGGAATAAAACCGGCGGCGTACCAGGCGCGGCCACCGGGCCAGCCTTTGACATTGGGCGGGTTAAACAGCTGCTGGCCCATATCGCGGGTGGCCCTGGCCACGGCGGCATTGAGGGCATCATTTGCCGGCAAAAAGCGCAACAAACCAATGCCCAGCTCCACCGGAGACTTAACCTGATTGCCTGCATAATTATAGAAATCAGGATGAAGCAATATGGCTCTCACCAACGGCTTAAGCTCATAGTCAGCCTGTCTGAAAGTAGCCGCCAACTCCTCAGTCAGCGCAGTATCTGCCTGAACACCGCTAAAATAGTGCCAAAGCTTAGCGACAATAAACTCAGCACAAGCCTTTTGGGCCAGGATCAGTTCTGGCACATCTTGTGGACCAAAAGTACCGGTTTGTCCCAGTAATGACTTGGTACCAGCGTCATGCCAACGCCGACGGAATACATAATCGCCGGTCAGACGGGACACACTGGCGCCGGTTAAGGTGCGCGCCATCTCCTTGACATCTTGCTCACTGTAATTACCCTCGCCGAGGGTAAAGAGTTCCATCAGTTCTCGGGCCAGATTCTCATTTGGGGATTCGCTTTGACTAGTGGCATTATCCAGGTAAATCAGCATGGCCGGATCGGCCAATACCTCGGCCAGCAGCGTTCTGAAATTCCCTAAGGCGTGACTACGAAACATCACATTCTGGCGCAGCATAAAAGGCGGCCATTTAACTTTGGATAGCGCCGAGACAAAGTGGTTGTGCCAAAACAGCACCATCATCTCATTGAGCTGATTCTCACAGTTTGCCAGCTGCTTAAACCACCACAAGATGAGCTCCCGACGCATGGCATCGATGGCTTCTGGGCCGGGACGCCTGGGCGCTTGCAGATGCCAATCTGGTAGCTCAATTTGATCGACCGGCGCTGCAAGTAGCCCCGCCACCGCACTGTCCAAACTGGAGGATTGTTGAAGCATGTCCAACAATGAGTCAGACACATGTAAGTGGGTACGGAATGCCAGATGCCTGGCTTCATAAAAGTTGGGACTTGCCATACTCTTCTCCGCGAAATTACAACCTATAGCAACCCTAGCACAGGGCCGCTTTGGCAAATGTAAAGGTGGTGTAAAGGCAGGAAAAGTTGCGTCAATATGCCTTAATCTGTGGGGGTCAGGTCTTGAAATTTGCAGAACTCTGCAAATTTCAAGACCTGACCCCATTTAGGAAAAGTGCTAGCTGGCTTTCCTGGGCCAAGCCAGAAAGGCTTGGTCTTTGCCGCCCTTTTTGGCGGTATAGAGGGCTTCGTCTGCACGCTCCAGGATGCTGGCTTTGTTGTCACCTTCAAGACTGAGGGTATAACCGATACTGATGGTCACCGGCTCCTCAAGCGAAAAATCGTGTTCGGATATTACCTTTACCATTTTGTCGGCAAACTGCTGTGCATTTTCCTGGGTCTGTTCGACGGTAATAATCAGAAACTCCTCACCGCCCCAGCGTCCGAATAGATCCACATCGCGAATATGGGAGTTAATGGCTTTGGCAAATTCTACCAGGATCCTGTCCCCCTCCAGGTGACCATACTGATCATTAATCTGCTTGAAATCATCAATATCAATCATAAACACCGCGAAAGTCTCATTCAGACGCTTCGAACGATTCAGCTCAAATTGCAAGAATTCCTCAATGCGATAGCGGTTCCAAAGACCGGTAAGGGGATCATGCTGATAAAGGCTTTCCATTTTGCGTTGCTGCTTTTGTAATTTCAGTGTCATCAACTGGCGTTGATAAAGCATCACAGCAATGCAGAAAATAACGCTGGAGAAGGCGCCAATAAACAATTGCAAGCCAATCAGTGGCGGTAACAGCTCATTCTCAATAAAAGGGCCAAGCTGTTTAAAAGTAGCGAACACCGCAATAGAGGCAACCACTACCTGAGCGGTATAAACCGCGCGCTGTCCTTGTTGCAGCATCAACGCAAAGCCCACAGGCAGCATGATGACGCAGGCCATCACCATCCAGCGCGGCAAATGAATCAGTTCAAATACAGACAAGGTGAACACAGAAAAAATGGCGATGCTGAAAAGCAAGGAAATAGAGAAATACTTGGTTTTCAATGTCGACTTGTTCAGCCAGGACAGCAGCAATGGTGCGAAGAGCACCACACCGACCCCGTCCCCCACCCACCAGTTAGTCAGGGCAAACAGATATTGCTCAGCCTGAACAAAACCGAAGAGGGTCAACCCCGTTACACCGAACAAAGCACTGGTTAACGGGCCAATAAATACCCCCCACAGACCAAACAGCATGAAATTAGGCAGGGTTCGAAATGGCATATCGGAGCCGGTTTGCTTTTTGATAACCTGAGCAAACACCACAACTGCAATAACATCACCGATACCATTAAGGGTTGCAGAAGCAACAGCACTGGCTGCACCTATTGCCGTATCCAATGAGATATAAGCCCAGATATTGCCCAAAAAAGCGCCGACAAACACACCGGGCCAAATCCTTGGACCATATTTCAATGCCAAGGCCAGCATCAGCCCGGAGGGGATCCAAACCGGCGTAACATTGCCCGGCTCAATAGCAAATACCTGGCTAATCCGCGCAGTAACGATATAAAGAAGAGCAATCCCTAAACAAAACAGAAGGTTAGACGAGGTAAAGGTGTGTGCCGTCCATGACGTACGGGCCTGCATAATAGTATTTACTGCTCTTCGAAAGTTTTCCGCCTTATGTTTTTAGCTGCAAAATGTCTGCCTTACAAGACAGATTGGTCCCCGATAAAAACATTCGAGTGTGTTCCCGTTTACTACGCACGGGAATGACAAGGTGCGGCCCCTTTCTCTGGAATTAAACCGGAGATACAGAGGTCCGTCACTCCAGTAAGTCGTAAACAGAATTATCCCCGCATGCTTTAAGCGGGAATCAAAAAGAAGTGCGGTCGATAAAGGACTTAGGATCTTTGCCTTTTGACAAACCATTTTGCATAGCAATACGTTGGTTTTTGCGGCCCAACAGGCGAAGTTGCACCAATCGCTCCCATAACAGCGCTCCACGGGTATCCATTTTCCAGGTTTTCTTAAACAGGTATTTGGCCGCTGCCACGGCATCGGGGCTTTTCTGGCAAAGGGTCTTGGCCAGTTCTTCGGCTGCCGCCAACGGCTGCTCACTCGTTTTGCTGATAAGCCCATACTGTGCACCTTCCTCTCCACTGAAAATGCGCCCGGTCATGGTCAGCTCCTGGGCGATATCCACCCTAGTCAATCGGGATAAGGTCACCGTCGCGCTCATATCCGGAATAATGCCCCACTTGGCTTCCATAATAGAGAGGGCGGCATCGGGCGTGGCGATGCGGTAATCACAACCCAGGGCTATCTGCATACCGCCACCAAAGCAGTTGCCGTGCACCACCGCAATCACCGGCATAGGTAAATCACGCCAGCAATGGGCCAGGCGCTGGAAGCTGTTATCCTTGGACCAGGGTAGCTTTAAGAAGAAACGCACAATCATGCCAGGCTTTTTGGACACCGAGGCGAAATCCAGCCCGGCGCAAAAAGACGGGCCCGCCCCTTGCAGGATAACGCAGCGAATGGAACGGTCCTTTTTAATGCGTTTGGCGACATCGAGCAGCTCCACAAACATGGCCTCATCGAGACCATTATGTTTGTCCGGACGATTTAGGGTGACATAGGCAATAGCATCGCGTTTTTCCAGCAGTACCCGTTGGGTCATGGCAGATCCTTGAAATAGTTGTTGATAGCAACAAGGTGGTCTTACCAGTTTTTCATAAGTCAGAAAAAACTACCAGTTCTACTGTGCAGAGCGATTTTGCGTTCTTTTTTATGGCCTACTCCATGGCCTGCTCCACAAAAAATGGGAAATTGGCGTTAGCTACTTTACCTGCAGCATTTTCCACGTACACAAAGAGGCGATAAGGACCTGGCTGTACTGGCACCTTAAACTGCATATGGCCAGGTTGATGGCCACTGACAAACTCAATATCCCTGGCCTTGGGGCGACGTTCCGGATCGCCGCCGGCCTTAATATCTGTGCTTTCCGGCAAAATTTCCCACTGGATGGCAACCTCTTCTTTATCGCCAGTGGTATAAGACAATTCCACACTAACCAATTGGCCAGGCTTAACACGCAGGCTTTGCGTTGCTGACTTACCCCCCAGGGTATAAGCCGAGATGGAGGGCGCACGCTGCGTTGGCCATTGACCTCGCCAAAGATAAGACAAGGTATCCACCACTTCAGTGGGCTTACCCGCTTCGGTAAAGACACCGTACCAGGTGGGCGTGGTTTCCTGCTTCTGCCCCCATAAAAATGCGTAAGAGCCCAAGGCCCGCTTGGGCGCCGCTAAAATGCCCTGTTCATAGCGCTTGCGGTAAATGGCGGCCTTTTCGGTACTGCTTTGCTCAATCGGAGCACCCCAATCGGTTTTGGCGATTTCCCAATGACCTGTAGGTCCCCACTCTGTGACGACATAAGGCCCTTGATAACCTATCTCCAGCAGATCAGCAGGCAAGTTCTCCAACCCGCCGTAAATATTGATACTCAGATAATCGATGCTCGGCACCCGCTCGGTAATCAACGCAGCCTTCTCTTTGTTGATGCCGGCTGTTACGGTGGTGACCAGATGATGTGGGTCGAGGGTCTTGATCATGGCGGCGATCTCTTCCACTGCATACCAGACGTTTGTGTTGGTATAGAAAAGATCCAGCTCATTACCTATGCCCCATACGAGGAGGGCCGGATGGTCTTTGTACTTTAATACCTGCTCACGGATCTGTGCCTTTTGGGCGGCCACGGCCTCTTTGTCGCTGTAATCAAAGCCGTGCCTTTCCTTGCCCATACGTAATCCCAGCATCACCGTTAAGCCATATTGATGGGCTTCATCCAAAATGCGCTGTGCATCATCCGTGCTCCAGGTGCGCACTGAATTGGCACCACTTTGCGCCAGCTTCTGCAAATATCGGCTACCACCAGCCCCTTTGATAAAGTAGGGCTCGCCGTTGCGTAGGATAGTCCAGGCATTATCTGTTTTAACGAGCTTTGCCGGGATAACCGATTGCTTACTGCCAATGGATTCACCGGCCAAAACAGGGTACTGCACACCAAGCAGCCCCAAAATTGCCAACATCCAACTGATTTTTGCCCATCTCATAAGCCGTTAAACCTCTGATAAATATAAATTGTTAGCGCTTACATAAGGTAGTGCCCTAATCCTCCGAAAGCGAACCTATTGGATGTAATGTCTGGTTGCAAATAGTTGCAGCTTGCTACTGGCGTGAGCGCTGGACACAGGTTTAGAGTAGCCAAATTGCGGCCCGGTAAATTTTAATATGTTGCTGAAATTCATAACCTTAACCTTACTTTCTGTACTTTCTCTTGGCGCATTTGCTGGTTCCGCCCACCCTTTGGTGATACTGGCTAACGCAGGGGAAGCTCGCAGCGGCCCTGACGGAAAGGGCCAGTATCCGGTGCTGCAGGTTGCCCCACCCTCTGCGCTGACAGCGCAGATCCAGGATAATCTGCGCCAACCCTTTGCCGAGCTGATTCTGGAGCTGGATGCGCTATCTGCACAAATGACCGGTGACAGCCGCACTTGTGGCGGGCTCTCATCTGCCAGCTTGCTTTATCTGTCTGAGGAAGATGGCGGATATGCCCGTTATGGCTTTTGGCTGCAAAGCGACTCTGGCGAGGCTAGTTTTTGTAAGCTGCATTTTGTAGATATGACCGTCTCCACAAAAGACATCGAGCAAGGTGCCTTTTTGGAGATATTTGCCCATGAAATGGGACATGTTTTCCTGCGCAGACTGATGAATGGCTACCCGCTATCCCCTTCGGCCACATTTCACAATGTGTTTGCAGTAACCGATTATGCCACCGCCTTTGATGAGGGTTTTGCTATTCACCTGCAAACCCTGGCATCGGTATTGATGCAGCAGCCTCAATTTCAGGCACGTAATCAGGGACGATTAACACCCACCCTTGCCAATCATTGGTTCTCAAGGATAGACGGCCGCTACCGCCTTTGGGGCGTGCAGCACAACGTGTTTGTGCATGAAAAACACAGCCCCTTAGCCAGCGATGACAAGCAGGCTTATTGGCAGCAAATTCTCTCTTCCCAATTTTATCCGTCCAAGCTTAAAAACGGCCAGGCCATGCTCTCATCCGAAGGGGTGCTTGCCACCTTATTCTACCGTCTCGCTGTCAGTCCCGAATTATCTGCCTTGGACCCGAGCGATCCTAACTGGCTGCCCAAAGCCAAAGCCCATTTCAGCTTGCTGTTTAAGGCACTTCAAGGATTGAAATGGTCAGGTGACGGCGCTGACAGTGAATATCTTGCACTGTTGCAGCGCCTGGCAGACACAGATGCTGCTTATGGCCAGGCAGCCCAGCATTCTTTTGTAGCCACCACCTATGGCACAACCATCACTAACGAATACCAATCCCTGTTTGAGTCCATGCTGTCCGCAGGCGCCAGCGGCGATATAGAAGCTTATATTCCCCTTTATCGTCAGGCAGATGAGGCCTTAAAACGCCAGTCCGAAGCACTGACAGCGGCCAAGGTCACACTGCATGCTGGGCTGGGCGCGCCCCTTTGGCTATTGCAGGAGAAGACCGCCATCGCTTCAGCCCCCTGGGGCGGTAACAAGCATTCCCTCGCGGTCAACCTCAATAGCGCCAACGCCGCCGAACTGACGTTACTTGGGATCTTCTCAGAGAAAAACATCAACCACTTGCTGGAAGACAGACAACAGAACGGGCCATACAACAGCCTGCAAGATATGCTCACGCGCATCCAGCTAAGTGCCGGGCAGCTTGTGCAGTTGCAGGCGCTGCAAAAGGCTCATAAGGAAAAGGGCCAGCGCCGGTTAGACTAATAAAACATGGATGCATTGAGCTGCTAGCCAGTGGCGGACACCAGCTTATTGGCTTGTGATTTGTCTGAGACGTTGCAGCCGACCATCCTCATAAGCTTTGATATACAACTCCCAAACGCCGTCTTGATCAGCGTCCAGGGCCACAAACCAGTCGCCCTGCTTGGCCTGGCTACTTGCCACCTTCTGGCCCTTACCCCTGAGGCCATTTTTGCGGTCTCCATGGGCCAACTTCAGGGTCTGGCCGTCGGACAGATACAGCAGATCAGCCTGGCCAACGTCTCGAAATGGCGCGGCGACGATCCGGGTGCCAAAATGCATATTCTGCGTATCAAAGGCAAACTCGGTGGATTGGCTGGCCGATGTCGCCGGCGTGAATTGCCCCTGTTGGCCTTGCAGGTAGATCTGGATCTGCATATCCATACCACTGCCGCCCAGCACCGATAACACACTGCCTATTCCCAGATCGGCGCTAAGGGTATACAGATCCAATTTGCCGTCGCCGTTAAAATCGCCAAGATCAAAGTCCACCAGTTCGCCCTCGGCAGAGATAGCGCCGCCGGGCTTTGGCGCCAAACCAAATTGCCCCAGGCTGTCTCGCTGTCCAAGATAAAGATGCAAACCTTTACTGTCGTTTTCCCCTTCTGCGCTGACTTGCACCAACAAGTCCGTCAGCCCATCGCCGTTCATATCGGCCAACCTGGCAAAGCGGTTATGCTTACCGGGGCCATCTAACACAGATGGAAAAGGCTCAACCTGCCAGGACTGCCCGTCCTTATTTGCCTTTGCCGTCAACGTCCAGAGTTGCCCGCCATAGGCAAACAGGAATCCGCCATCGGCACCCAAAGGAGTAAACCCATGGGGCAGTGAGAGAGTCAGGCTCGGACTTTCATTGCGCAGCAACGCTAATTGACGGTGTTGCGACAAGGCCAGCTCCTGTATTGTAAATTGGCCTCCGGGCTTTTGCAGCGCCAGCTTAAGGGTGCCAAAGCCGGGCAGGATAAAGTCACTCAAGCCATCTCCGTTTAGCTCAAAAACAAACTCGATGTGCTGCATTGAGGTGCCCAAGCCATAGTCGGCAAGCCCCTGATAGAGGTGCTCGATGGCAACCAATACCTCAGGAATGCCATTCTTTAAGGTTAAAATCCCCCGTTCAGCCACAAACACTGGCTTAGAAACCGGCCCCAGCCGGGCCATTGCCATGGCGACAATACCCTTGTCCCGGGTGTTGATGCTGCTAACAGGGGTAAAGCCATGCATCGTCTGATCCAGTATCAATAACTGCTCCTTCTCGGGCAGTAGCAACCGGCTTTGCTGATTTTCCTGTACCCACACCAGGGGCTTGGCGCTGACCAGCATGTTGGCGCTTGCACAAGACACCAGCACGCAGCCGCCAACACCTAGCAATCCCTTCCATAACCACTTCATTGTTTGTCCTATTGTTCGCTGAATAATTGTCGTACCGGCTGCTTAAGCTGGCGTCTGGTCATCCACATACCTGCAGAAGCAATACCCAGGGCCATCAATGTCGCCTCCAGGCTCAATATCCAGAAATTGGCCTGATAGGGCATACCCAGCTCATGGGTATAGAAGGCCTGCATGGAGAAATACACACAGGCGGTGGCGGCGATGGCCGGCAGCAAGGTGATAATGCCCCATTCATAGGCAATCAATTTCAACCGTGCTTTATTGGCCAGGCCAAAGCTTAGAATCAGGGCATTGCGGGTGGCATCTTGCTGCATATGCAACTGGATGGCGGCGGCCATCAGCAGGTTGCTAAGTAACGCCATAAACAGGCTAAGAGTAAGCACCAGCCCCACCAGTATATTCAGGTACAAACGGGTTTTGCTGAGCAAGGTCTCTACCGGCACCAGGCGCATACCTGGATGGCTTTGCCATAGCTCACCCAATGACGCCAGGGCCGCTTCGCTAAGGTCCATATCGCCCATATACCAGACATCGGCCCCTTTAACGGGGGAGTCGGCCTGGCGCACAAACCAGAAGGTTACCAAACTCCCTCCCGCCACAAAGTTATGGGTAGAGGCCACTTGCAGCTGCACTTGTTGTTCGCCTAACTGCATGCTCAGGGTATCGCCAAGATGAAGTCCCAGGTCTTCAAAGACTTCCTGCTCCACCGAGACCGGCCAGCTCTTGGCGCTGTCGGTGTTATTGCCCCCGGCTTGCCACTGGCCCGATTGCAGACGGTTATTGCCTGGCACCTTATCGCGCCAGTGCAACCGGACAGGCCTTGCCACGTGCGACAACGATTCACTGGGCGACAGGCCGGTATCCTTCAAGGGGACGGCATTGATATGGGTAAGCTGGGCGTATTGATAGGCAAACAGCGGATTGACCTTCCCCTGGTGACGCTGTGCAAGTTCTGTCAGAGCCTGCTTTTGTACCTCGTCCACCCGGCTGACGATAAGGTTGCCCTGATCGCGATAAGACAGTTGCTCCAGCACATCGGTGACATCCTGGCTGATGCGCGCGCATAGTAATAGCAGGGTCAAACTCAGGCCCAGGGCAATTATCTGCGCGCCTTTCACCCAGATACGTTTTTGCATCAGGTACAGCGCAAAGCCCAGCAAATGGGCGCGGCTGGTTAAGGTCCATTTGCCAAGACCGAGTACGACCCAGGTTAAAAGCACCAAAAGTGCCAAACAAGCCACAAGGGTGGTAAGCAAAAAGGTGGTCAAGGACCAGTTGTCGGAATACCACAGTACCAAAGCGGCTACCGCCACAAGCGGCAAAGCGATGGACAGCGCCCCAAGCCCCTTGGGCTGGTGAGACAGATTTAACAGGCTTCGGGTTGGCGTTAGCGCCACCCGTAGCCAGGCCGGCAGGGTCAGACACAGAAACAGCAATCCGGCCATCAGTAAGGCCTTTAACAAGGCGCCCACCTGCCAGTCAAGGCGAAGATCCACGCCCAATGCACCTAGCAGTGACTCGCTAACCTCTGCCGCCATCACCGCTAACAGCACACTGGGCACCAGGCTAATCAGCAACATAAAAGCACTGCCGGTAACGGCCAGTAAATAGCAGTGACGCCTGGCCATGCCATTGGCCAGGCAAATGGCGCAAAAACGCCTTATGGGCGCCATCACGCTCTGGTTGCTAAGGGTAAGAATAATGGCGCCCAGTACCACTAACAGCACGGTAACCAACCCGGTAAATTTCTCCACCCGCTGCCAAAGCCCGGCCAGGGGATGATTGCCCAGGGCCTGGCTGATCAGGGAAAAATCGCTGTGCTGCCGGGTGACGGCTTTAAGGGCTTCCAGGGCTTGAGGGTCATGGGCAATTAAATAGCGATGGTCTTTTGCCTTAAGGGCCTTAACCTGCAGAAATCCCTCGAGACTGGCCCTCGTCACCATAGCGCGCATTTCACTGGAATGGCCTTCCAGTAAACGGTCGGGTTCGCCCAGCAGCAAGGCCGAAAAGCGTAGCCTGCTATCACCAAGCATCAGCGTATCCCCCAGATTTATGCCAAGGGCCGAGGCCAGCCTGGGCTCCAGCCAGATTTCCCCAAGCGCGGGGCCACTGGCAATGGGCTTCGCCAGCAAAGAGCGACTGGTACTGATCTGCACCTGTCCATGCACCGGATAATGGTTATCCACCAGCTTAAGCTGGGTCCATTGGGCCAAGGGCTTGTCCGCCGAACCGGCCGGCTTGTGGGTCAGGCTTAGCTCAATACTTCGGGTTTCACTGAGCTTGGTGACGTTTGCTTGCAGCTTGCTAAGGGACTCCTGTGGCAAGGGCCGAAAGCTATGCAGCACCGAGTCCGCCCCCAGCAGCTCCTGAAGATTAGCCTGTAAAAATTGCTGGGCGCCGCTACCCACCAAAGTGATAAAACTCAGGTAAAAGAACAGCAGCGCCAACGTCAGCAGCTGCACCAGATTCTGTTTTTGCCGGGTCTGGCGGATTAAAAAGGCCAGGGTCAGGCCAAGCAGCTGGCGCTTTACCCCCTGATTGGCGGATGGCGATGTTTGGGTGGCTTGGCCCGACTCCATCTGTGCTAACGACATGGCGTTAATCTCCCGTTTTGCAGGCGATAGACCCTATCCAACTGCGCGGCCAGTGCCGGGTTATGGGTGATCATCACCAGGCTGGATTGCTGTTCACGGCAACAGTCCTGCATCAAGCGGCTCACCTGCGCCGCCGTTTGCTCATCCAGATTGCCGGTCGGCTCATCAGCAAAGACGATGCCGGGCCGGGTCACCAGCGCCCGGGCAATGGCTACCCGCTGCTGCTCGCCGCCACTTAGCTTGGCCACAGTGAACGTCCGCCGCTCCCAAAGCCCCACCCGCTCCAGCCAATGGCCGGCTTTATCCAGCGCCTGCCGGTCGCCGCGAAGTTTAAGGGGCAGCGCCACATTGTTAAGGGCATCGAGCTCAGGAATTAAATGAAACTGCTGGAATACAAAACCGCTATGGCGGGCAAGGTCGCCAACACTCAGTGGCTGATGATTAAAAGTAAAGCGCAGCTCACCCCTTTGCAGCGGCTCCAGTCCCGCCAGTAAACTCAGCAAAGTGGTTTTGCCACAGCCCGACGCGCCGACAATGGCCACCTGTGAAGCGGCGCTAATTTCCAGGCTCAGGTTTTCCAGCAGCGCCAATGGCTGCGCCTTACCGATATCAATGCGGTGGGTCAGTCCCGAAACATTCAGTGCAATGGCCATGTTTATTCCCGTCTTTAACAAGATGGGACGCAGTCTATAAAGGGGCTGGTGAAATGGTGGTGAAAGGCTCTACCCACAAAAACTCGTGCTCCTGCCTAGCTCCATGTACGGCTGCTGGTATTAAATCCGGATAAAAGTCACCAGAAATGTGCGTCGAATTCCGAATTCGACGCTTTTTTCAGCTTTTGTTATGTCACTCTTTCGGTCTGAGCCCATGAAATTACTGTGGGCAGCGTGGAAACCTTGAAGATTTAAAGAGACAAAGCATGACCAAGAAAAGCACAGCCCGATTAGCAGGTGTTGTCTACCTGCTCGTTGTTTTAACCGGAATATTTAATCTGCTCTATGTTCCCTCTCAACTCATTGCTTGGGGGGATGCAGCCACTACGGTCAGCAACATTATGTCATCCGAGCTTTTGTACCGTTCGGGCATCGTTGCCGGTGTGTTTAGCTATATCTTTTTCTTGATACTGCCCTTTCTCATGTTTGCGCTGTTCAAAGAGGTTAACCGCACTGCGGCAATCTTAATGGTGATATTGGCGGCCGTCAGTGCGCCCATCTCACTATTTAATATGATCAATAAAGTCGATGTATTAACCCTGTTAAGCGGGGCGCCTTATCTAAGTGCACTCAGTGCCGAACAAATACAAGCACAAGTGATGCTGTTACTGCACTCTTACAACAACGGCATAAAGGTGGTGCAAATCTTCTGGGGGCTTTGGTTGTTTCCCTTAGGTTTTCTGATTTTTAAATCCGGCTGTATGCCCAAAATCTTAGGCATTCTGCTGATGGTGGGCTGCTTCGGCTACCTGACCCTGTTCCTCGGCACCCTGCTCTTCCCTGATGTTTCGCTGCCCGGTTTTATCAGTAAACCCGCCTCACTGGGAGAAATTGGCACCTGCCTGTGGCTGCTGGTGATGGGGGTAAAAGAAAGGCCTGCCCAACACCCTTAGACATATTCTCGAACAGAAGAAGGCGAGCAGGATGCTCGCCTTTTTATTTCCCCAACCCAAGCGGCAATAAATACAACCGCCGATCCGATAGCTTACATGCGCTTGGCAGTACCATTAGCTGTCGTCCTGTCAGGGGTTCAATTGTTTTAATTTATAGGCTTGCCATTGCTCTTCGTTGGCATCCATTTGCATTCGTAAACGCATTAGGTTTGAGTTGTAGCTTGACTCGTCTGGCTTCTCAATGGTCAGGCCGTACATCTCTGCTGTTTTCTCATTGAACCAGATTTGGCCGCCACGGTTATCGAGACCGGGACCATCAATGTTGAACTCAAGCAAAGACTTCCCATCTCGGGTTATTTTGCCAGCATACTCCATTTGTACTTTGCCAAAGACTTTCAGTTGTGCAGCTTCCCCACTGAAATCGATATCTATAATGTCGAATATGAGGCCGTCTTGTTTATCATCCAAAAAACGATAGGCATATGCGAGACTGGAAAAATCAAAGTCATAACTATGCCAAGCACGGCCTTCAACATTAAGCTGCAAAGCTTGATTTCCAATCATGCCTTTAAGTTCATTATCATTAACTTCAGTTAGCTCAGCACCGGGTTGTTTGGTTCCGTCGGCCTTCAGCCGATATGCTTCGAACTGCCTGACATTTAAGGTATCAGGATTAATCAGCGCCCTGACAACAGTTGCCGAATGATTACCGTCGTGCCATTTAAATGACTCAATTTCGTAGGCATCACGATAGTAAACCGCAATATTTCCTTCGTTAGTTCCATCCATGTTTGATTTTGTATAGAGAAATACTTTCCCTGTGGGAACCTTTGATATCGCGTCAGCCAATATCCCACCAGAAACAAAGAGAAAGGAGAAGAACAGCAATTGAGTCTTGCGCATTGGGTGCACCAGGGAACAGGATTTCTTGAAACTATACTGCACGTGGTAGAGCCAAGGTTTTACCAGTTTGATGACAATCTGTAACAAATAGTGATGTGTTTAGGGTCGATCCCTAATTTACCCAGCGAAAATCGCCTTGTATGAATCGAAAAAGAACGGCCGCAATCAGGCAACCGTCTATAAAGACTAGGGTTCTGCAAATGCAGGCCCTGGCTTAAAACGCGGCCGGTTTTTGCCAAGATAAACCCGAGTCGTCAAATGACGTAGCATCCATAGCCCGGTTTCGGCGGCCCCCTGTGAAACAGTGATTATGTTTTTTGCGCGCTACGATACTGACTCGGTGTTAACCCCGTATATTGCTTAAACGCTTTATAGAAGGATGACCGGGAATTAAACCCCGTGGCCAGGGCAATATCCAGAACCGACTGGTTGCTTTCAACCAGTAAGCGCTTGGCATGGTCAATTCTGGCGAAATTAATAAAGTCGAAAAACGTTGTGTTGAGGTGTTGGGACAACGTCTGCGAAACATATTGTGGTGGCTCGCCGGTTAATGCGGAAAGTTTCGCCAGGGTTAAGTCAGGATCAAGGTGGGCATTTGCACCTTGAATGGCGGCAGTTAACTTGGCGGCGATATGTGATAAATCGTCACTCGTTAATGCTGAGCGCTCATAAGTTTTCTTGCTCTTTTGTGGCGATACCGCCTTTTCAGGTAGGGACGCCTCCTCAAAGCCCGGACGCTGCCGTAATCCATTCGCAGAGATTACCCACACAATTACCACCAATAGCACCAGCACACCAGTTTCGGACAGGCCGATAAACGCCAATCTGTCCTCAAAAGCCAGTACAACCAGCGCATACACCCAGGCAAGGACGATAAGTAAGGAGATACCGCTTAACCATTTGAGGCTTTTTCCCTGCTCATTTGAGTACACATCTTTTAGCCGTCTTCTGTAATCTGCGCTCCGCAAATTCAGCTTGATGAGATAGAAGCAGCTCAATACGCACCAGATGACAACAGCAGCAAAAAAGGCCATGGAAAGAATGGTTATCCAACTGTCATCACCGGGGTACTCAGCGAAAAACATGGCGTTAAACGCAGCGCTGGGAAGCAATATTAGGGCGATCCCCAGCAAACCGGCTACCGGCAGTGGCGCAATGTGCTCCCACATATCCCACTTCCAGCCCCACTGCCCCTGCGCCGTTAGCGCTTCATGATAAAACCATATACCGGGTAGCAAGGTGAAGAACAGCAGGGGAAGTGCGCTGATATAAAGCTGCTTGAGCGATGGAAAGAACGTAAACACCACTGGCCCGGTTGATACACAAAACAAACACAGCAACACCAGCATTAAAGGGCTTTTAGACTGGGACGGCCCTTGAAACAGCAGTACTAACAACGTAAAGCTTGCCACTGCCATGGCAGCGATTGCCAAAAAAACCTGAGGCATAAAAACCATCCTGACTCTGCATGGCGTTAAATTAGCATAATGGCGTGATGTTTTGTCTTCCCTACGTATTGCGGACAGACATTCAGCCTGACAGATGACATTGTGCAAAAAAACACACAAATCACGCTCATGTCAGAAACAAAAAAATTGTCCTCGTTAAATGGAAAAGACGAATTGAGACATAGTTATCCATATCCTGTTCATCCATTGTCAATTTAGCAATAAGGAATCGATAACCATGTATCCCGAGGCGACTTACCCAAATACGTCAATTCATTCAATCCTTCGATGGGGAGCAAGCGCTTACTTTGCCATGCCGCTTTGCTACGTTGCGATGTTTTTGATCTACGGGGTGCTCTTGTCCATACCTCAATCAGGCACCGTCAGCAATAAAATCGCCTACATTGCCGCACAACAATCCATGCTCAGCCTCGCTAACATCATCGGCTATCTGATATTCGGCATTTTACTGCTAGTGTCGGTGCAGGCCACCCACGCCCGTCTAAAAAGTACATCGTCGTACTTGCTTAACTTTGCCACTGCATTCGGCCTGATTTGGGTGGTGTTAATGATGTGCTCAGGGATGATGGCGCTGGTTGGCTTAAACACCATGGTTAACTTGTTTTCACAAGGAAGCCCTCATGCCGAAACCGTGTTTTACGTTTATACCACTGTGGTGAACGGCCTGGGTGGCGGTATCGAATTAGTCGGCGGCATGTGGGTATTGATGTTAAGCGTTTACGGATTGAAAACAGCACAGCTTTCAAAGTTGCTTAACCTATTCGGTGTAGTGGTTGGTTTAGTTGGCGTACTAACGCTTATTCAGGCACTTCCCGAACTCAAAGATGCCTTTGGTTTATCTCAGATTTTGTGGTTTATCTGCATGGGCTTTGCCTTGCTGAAGACGCCTGCCGGGAATAAGCAATGAACATAGTTGCATTGCTGCACTTTGCCGTCGGTTGTTGTGCAGTCTTTGCGGGATTCACCGCACTGTTTGTAACCAAGGGAAGCCGCATCCATAAACAAGCCGGTGTGGTTTACATCGCATCCATGTTACTGCTTTGCCTGAGCGGCTTTTACTTATCTTATGTGCGCGAGCTTCAGTTTACCTTCGTGCTGTCTGCCTTTGCGCTTTATTTAGTCATAACAGGCGGGCTCGCCGCCAGACCTACGCTACCCGCAACACAGATCAGGGCCAAGTTAGAGCTGGCCATGAGTGGGTTGCTGTGCACCACTTGTTTCGCGTTAGCTGTTTTGGGCACCATGCTTAACTGGCCCTACCCTGCGACAGAACCGCCCTATGCGGGCTATGCCTTTATCGGTGTGTGCGCCTTATTGTTTATCTTCGGCGACATTAAACAAATTAGACAGGGAAGATTAACCAACAGATTACGAGTTACACGTCATCTCACCAGAATGGGCTCGTCGATGTTAATCGCCACGACGGTTTTTTTTCTTGGAAACAATCACGTCCTGCCGGATAGCTTACGCACCCCACCGGTACTGTTGATGCCTATTATCACGGTGTTTGTGCTCACCATTATCTATCGCTTCGCTTATCCGCGTTTACAAAGGAGCAAGTAGTTTGAACTCTTTATTATTCCCTGGACGCTCTTTCAGATTGTGTGTGACTTGGGTGCTTTGCTGCCTGACTTGTGCATCATTGGCGCAGGCGGAAAACGCCCCGCACACTGCAAACGAAATTCAGACGATGGCGGCATTGCAGACTGCCAAACAAGACCTCATCAGCAGACAAGCGCTGAGTCAGAGTCTCGAGAATACGGCCTACGACAAAACACTATCAGACACAGAAGGTAATCAAACCCATATGCGTTTTGACCCTGCTCAGCCGGCGGATACACGCTGGCGTGTTGTGTCGGTCTCCGGCAAATCATTGGCCGACGTCAACTTACCCAGTCCCTTTGTGCTGACACCCGCCATAATCGATACCTTAAAGTTAAGCTTCTATGAAGAGGAGGCAGACTACTGGGTATTTAAGGGCGATATGGACCTCTACACTTCAGCCGCTAACGATGAAAAGCGCAATGACGATGAAGAACCGGACAGTAACTTTGACGAGTATCTCGTTGCCTTTGTGCGAATTGATAAGCACACAAACCGCTTCTGCAGAATGAGCTTTACGAATCTGGACCCTTTTCACCCAAGTACGCTGGCAACAATCAAACGTTTTGTGATTGATACCTGGTATGAACCTTTAGTGGCTGACGGCCCGTTGATAGCCAGAAATATTGAACTGACCATTTCCGGGCGTTACGGCTTCATGTACTCCTTTGAAGAAGGCATCAAACAACAGATTGAGCTCATTCATTAATGGGGGGGTAACGCCATTCAGCAAAGAAGCCGGCAAGCGCTGATATCGCCCTGTATGAATCAAAAAAGAACGGTCGTAATCAAGCGGCCGCCAATAAAGCCTCGATGGGAGCCTGCCACTGCGGGACGCAGCTTGAATGATTGGCTGGTTTTGCCATTACAAGACCCGAGTAGCGTATGGGATTTGAATCAAGGTTGCTGCTTCAGTGACTCTGAGTTTTTGATTCCCTGCCAGTTGTCCGTTCGATTCAACAACTCTTACCCCATGATCGCATGGTCCAAACTAAATCTTTTTTGGGAGGCTTGAAAAGTAGGGTAAAATTGTCGTAACAAATGACAAATTGCCACTTGGAGTTATCCATGGCACATCCAGCCGCTAAAACCCCAAAAAAAGACGGCGCTAAGTTCATCCCCAAAATGGAAAACTATGAAACCAGTTTGGCTTACGAGGGCATGGCCTTAAAACAAGAGGATCGCAATAAGTCTATTGCCGAGCTTCGTCGCAAATATGCGCGATAAGTACGGCGCCGAACAAGATCCTTATTGTTATCCCGGTACCACCATCCTTATCAATCTCCTTGATTTGCATAATGATAAGGAATTGGCACAGGCCGAAGCGGCCTTCACCGCAACCCAACGATTTTTCTTTGAACAACTGCTCTTTACCCTAGGTCACGACATCACCTGGCCCAAAATCTCGAAGGACGTATGGGTCTCGGCTTATATCGCCGGATACAATGGAAACCTGCAACCACTAGCCGATATAATCAGGCAGGTTGTTGATTTTTAAGAAACATTTAACCAATTTCGCGGCTGATATTTCTCTACTGGGTGAAATTAGAAATAACGATACTGCGCCAAAGGCATCCCGCTTTGTTCTACAAAGGCATTGGAACTATTGATAGCACTCTCATTCTCGGCCAGCCACTGCTCGCGCTTGGCACTGGTGATGGCTTGTCGAATACCTACTTCAGCGGATTGCGACAGATTGATGCCCAAAGCCTTAGCCTCAAGCAATACTGCTTCGCTGATCGAAAGGTCGGTACGCTTTTTCGGCTCCGACGATTGGCTGCTAGATAAGGGCATCTGACCCCCAAGGCCTAAAAAAACTATACACAATCATATTTCACATACGATGCACACATTGGCCTGGCACTTCCGTAATATTGGTCTATCAGTAACGGTGAACATATTAGCGTCTTTCTACCTGCCTCTGTAATCCCTCAGGTTAATCACATTTTCGCCACCGACACCTTGCTCACTATGATTGTCAGCAATCAACGCTACGCAATACTCAAACAACCGCTGTAGCGGAATAAACTGCTCTTTACGTTGTTTTTGCCGTCTGATTTGGGTGTTCAGGAAAATAGCCAGTTCTAATGCCAAGTCCGGCGTTACTCGTGAAAGTTTTCGATCGCTCAAGGTATCGGTTACCCAATATCCGGCATCGCTGATATGAGCATTGATACTAAGGTCCGTATTCCTCACCCACTCAGCTTCTAACTGGATATCTGAAAGATCACTTAGCAACAACGCTATCTCACTGGTAGGCAGCAAACGAAATTCTTCCAGCGTCTCCGCCATTACTGCCTGCCATTGCATTTGCAATATCGGCGTGAGTTCTTGTAGCGATAAAGGCTCCTGCACAGGCAGGAAAAACGTAAAGCGACTATTGGCTTCACAGGCAACAATGGTCTTTTCAAAAGACCGATAACGGTTGTCGATAATATGCACCTGCCAACTAAAGATGTTGGCATCGGATGACAGGCTGTTCACCCCAGCTTGCTTACCTTGCTCGGCAGGTAGCCGTGGGAGATCTGCCCTCAACCATTTATTGAGCGCATTGGTGGCGGAAAATAACAGTTTCATTCGATTTGTACTTCTTTTGCGGATAATTTTTGGAACATGCGATCTGTCACTACTTAACCCCAAGGATCCAAAACCCGTACCTCAATATGCTGGAAATCCTGGAGATTGCGGGTCACCAGGGTCAGGCCATGGACCAGTGCGGTGGCGGCGATCATGGCGTCCCGTTCGGATTTGGGATTGGGGATATGTAGCTTGGCGCATTGCAGGGCGACGCTGGTGTCTACGGGAAGGATACGGCCGGAAAAGGCGGTTAACACATGAGATTCGAACCAGGTCCTTAGCACTGCCGCCTGCCGGGCGTCCTTTCTGGCCTTTTGCAGAATCCCCATTTCGATTTCCATAACGGTGATGGCAGAGATAAATAAACTGGGGATGGCCTGGCGGCTCGCCCATGCGACCACGGCTGGATTGGCCGACTTCGACCTGGCCTTACGCAATTCGGACACCACATTGGTATCAAGCAGAAACATCAATCCAGATCCGCTGCAGTGATCCCGCTGCCACTGAGCTTATCCGGCTCAAAATCGATCAGATCATCAGGCATGGCAAGCAGATCCACTATGGACTGCCCGCTATGGGTCATCTGCTGATACTGGTCAATGGACAATAAGATATGGGATACCCTGCCCCGCTCGGTAATCTGCACCGGCCCGCTTAAGGCGGCCCGTTTGGCCGAAGTGGGATCCTGATTGAATTCCCTGCTGGTAAAGGTACGCATGGCGCTCGCCCCAATGTAGATACATAACTACATAATTATCGACCGATTCCACTACTTTGCAACTGTTATAAACAAAGAGGGGCTGCAAATGCGCCCTTGTGTTTGAATTGGTTCGAGATCTGACTTTAACGGCTTCTAGGCCTTGATCACTCTATCAGGCATGTATCAAGTGCTCAGCTTTGCTTGTAATCTGACTTAATGTGGTTTGGCAATCGTGCAGGATACATCTTCTTCAGCCCTTCAATGGCACTTTCATAGCCATCAAAGGCGACTGGTTCCAGGTTGACTTTTCCTTTTTCGATTACATATAGGTATACGAAATCATCCAATGAATAATTCAATAATTCCTCAGCAATACTCAGAGCAGCGGGAATATGCCTTTCTGACGATTCAATTTCCTCAATAGAAGAACCAACACAGCATATTAGGACAGCACCTCTAGCACCGTTCTTTCGCGCCAAAATGGAAATCGAATACTTTTTATCAATCCCACTCTTTTCAACATATGGCAGTAAATATCCCTTAATTGCGGGCCCCAACTTCGCAGCATAGATTTCATCAAGGAACTTAGTGCTGGCCCAGCCCCCTAAGAATACTGCTATTCCTATTAAGGCATCTAACCCTGTAAGAAAGGCAGTAGGGCGGAGATTTATCGCTATAGTGGAATCATTTGTACACGGATACTCCTTCGCAATTTCTCCAATCAAATCGCCGACTGGAATAGCCACTTCCTTTAAGAAACTGTTTTTCCCAAAAACAAGATATCTTTCAGAAACTTCAATCACTGTTCGGTTCCTCTCTTTAGATAATCCAGCATTTTTTGGCTGGTTTGGAGCACAGCGAAAACAAGTCCTACAACATGCTCTCGTTAGATTCTCTATGCTGTATCAGTGTCCGCTTTGGGCGGATAAGAGGTCAACTTTGCAAGATATGTAGGCAAAAACCACTCCCTGACCAGTTCTTCGTACATATTTGATAGATTAGTCAGCCTATGCCAGATGTAGTCAGAGCAATATGTTATAAACTTTTCAGAATCCTCTTCTTTAATGCCTCGATGCAGTTTTTCCTTAAGTGCTATAAGCTCTGTATGGCTCCATTCCATTGGCTTCCAAAATTCATGACCAGACCATATATCTTGTCTTAATGCTATATCAACAAAGTTCTTGAGCATGTTGATTGCGTATTCAAGAGGTATAATATTGGGCATCGCAGCCTTACCTTGCATACGCAAAATTTCTTTCAGCTGATAGTTAAATAACGAGAATGCGCCATACATTTTTGATCGTTTTCCATAGACTCTCAAAGATACAAGCGCATCTTCATGATTCATAATCTCATTAGCCATTGGGATGAAGATCGTTTTTGTTCCTTTGGATGCATAATCTGGATCCTCAGGTATGAGCACCTTGTCTATGTAATCGTTGAGACAAACAAAAAAAGCCCTTTCAGAGTTCGTATCAACTAAAATCAATAAAACTGGAATTGCGATACCCATTGATTGAATTGTCAAAATATCAGACATATCAAGCTGAAACTTAGCAACCTCGATTTCCGTGTAATCCTCCTTGTCCTCGTTTAATTTACCCTTCGCTACATTTCCCCGGCTGTACACTTTTCTGGTCGCGTACTCAATACAATCAGAGGACTTCAGCTGAACAAAGAAGTTTTCACCAAGCGTTTCTGCAGTCTTTTTTTCTTCATCAATAAAGTCAAAAAGCTCAATTACACAATCAATGCCGTAGTCAGCCCCATAACTGTGAACAACCCATTCTAGTGGCAGTTTCTCCCGCAAAACCCTGATAGAGATGTCTTCTTTTACCTGGTTTAATGACCTCTGTTTTCTAGGCACAAAACATCCTTAAAACCTAACAGCATTATTAATGCTGCCGCGCAAGTTCACTATCCTTGAAAGATAGATTACCTTGCAAGATAGCAAAGTCTATAGCCCGTGTTAGCTCAGTTACGCCTATCCAAGTTTCAGCGGCCATCTGTGAAGCAGATGGTCCGTCTGGAAACCTTTTACTTACAGATAGAGAAAAGGGCGGGAGGCAGTGTCGGGTTGGCCTTCGCAGACCTTCCACAGCATGGATGCTGTGGCAGAGACTACATGGAAGTACTTGCGTCGTGTCTGCGAAGGCCAATCTGGCGCTGCCTTTTGGCTTGTTTATTTGGCTGGTATGCCAAGACGCTTTGCTAAGCGGTTAAGAGATCCTGAGATGAACTCAGGATGACGGTTTCAGTTAAGGGCGACGGGTTGTGGTGTTTTCTGATAGAGATCCCGAAACGAGTTCGGGATGACGGTTGGGTGTTTCGAGATGACGGTTATACCCGCCCAACCCAGCAGACAACACAAACAAAAATGCCCTCGATTAAGAGGGCATTTCACGTCAATTCTACCGTTATAGTCTAAGCTTATCCAGGTAACTATATTACTAAAAAAAACTGACTTTTTAGGCTATCGGTAGGTGTCCGTAGCCGGGCAAGAACAAACCAAATTCCGATCCCCAAACACATCATCAATACGATTAACGCTGGGCCAGAACTTATTGCGCTTCACCGCTTCGGCCGGGTAGGCGGCCAGATTGCGGCTGTAGCTGCGGTTCCAGTTGTCGTCGAGGATATCGTCCAGGGTATGCGGGGCGTTATGCAGTGGGTTGTCAGTGTCGTTCCACTCGCCGCTTTCTACCTTGGCGATCTCTTCGCGGATGCTGATCATGGCGTCGCAGAATCTGTCCAGCTCGGCCTTGGCTTCGGACTCCGTGGGCTCAATCATCAGCGTACCGGCTACCGGGAAGCTCATGGTCGGCGCGTGGAAGCCGTAGTCGTTCAAACGCTTGGCCACGTCCATCTCGGTCACTCCTGAGGCTTCCTTGATATCACGCAGATCGATAATGCACTCGTGGGCCACACGGTCATTACGGCCACGGTACAGCACCGGGAAATGGCCGGACAGGCGCTTGGCGATATAGTTGGCGTTAAGAATGGCCACTTCGGTGGCTTTCTTCAGGCCTTCGCCGCCCATCATCTTGATATACATATAGCTGATAGGCAGGATGCTGGCGCTGCCGAACTGGGCGGCAGATACCGCACCGTTGTTACGGCCGGTGCCGTCAATCGCCACTACAGGATGGTTAGGCAAAAAAGGCGCCAAATGGGCTTTTACGCCGATAGGGCCCATGCCGGGGCCGCCACCGCCGTGGGGGATACAGAAGGTTTTGTGCAGGTTCAGGTGCGACACGTCAGAGCCGATGGAGCCTGGGCTGGTCAGGCCAACCTGGGCGTTCATATTGGCGCCGTCCATATACACCTGGCCGCCGTGCTGGTGCACGATGTCACAGACCTGACGGATGGTTTCTTCGTACACGCCGTGGGTAGACGGGTAAGTCACCATAATACAGGCCAGGTTGTCGGACACTTCCTCGGCCTTTTTCTTCAGATCTTCCAGGTCGATATTGCCCAGCTTATCGCAATCCACTACAACCACTTTATAGTTGATCATCTGCGCCGAGGCCGGGTTGGTACCGTGGGCGGAGCTTGGGATCAAACACACGTTACGGTGACCTTCATTGCGGCTTTCGTGGTACTTACGAATGGCAATCAAACCGGCGTATTCACCCTGGGCACCGGAGTTAGGCTGCATAGACAGCGCATCGTAACCGGTGATTTCAATCAGGGCTTCGCTTAGCTCGTTGATCATCTGCGCATAGCCCTGGGCCTGATCCACAGGGGCGAAGGGGTGCAACTTACCAAACTCGGGCCAGGTCACCGGGATCATCTCGGCAGTGGCGTTAAGTTTCATGGTGCAGCTACCCAAAGAGATCATGCTGTGGTTAAGGGCCAGGTCTTTGTCTTCCAAAGACTTGATATAACGCAGCATCTCGGTTTCTGAGTGATAGCTGTTAAACACCTTGTGGGTCAGGATCTCTGAGGTACGTACCAACTCGGCCGGAATAGACTGGCTGCCTTCGGTGGTCACTGTGGCATCCAGGGCGTCGATATCCAGCTTATGGCCTTCACCCAAAAACACATCAAACAAGTCGAGCACATGACAGCGGGTAGTGGTTTCATCCAGTGCCACGCCCAGCATACCGTCGAGATCCACCCGCAGGTTAATGCCCTTGGCCAGGGCGCGCTGCACGATGGCGTCTTTGTTATCCACTTTGACGGTGATGGTGTCAAACCAGGTGGCGTTGGCCAGGCCCAGGCCTTTTTGCTTAAGACCTAAGGCCAGGATGTCGGCCAAACGGTGAATACGGCTGGCGATGGTTTTCAGGCCCTTGGGACCGTGGTACACCGCATAGAAAGAGGCCATATTGGCTAACAGTACCTGCGCGGTACAGATATTGGAGTTGGCCTTTTCGCGGCGGATATGCTGCTCACGGGTTTGCAGGGCCATACGCAATGCAGGCTTGCCGCGGGTATCCTGAGATACGCCGATAATACGGCCAGGCAAGGAACGCTTATGCTCATCACGGGTGGCAAAAAACGCGGCGTGCGGACCGCCGTAGCCCATGGGTACGCCAAAGCGCTGGGCGCTACCGAGCACCACATCGGCGCCCATTTCACCAGGGGATTTGAGCAGCACCAGGCTCATAATATCGGCGGCCACGGCGACAATGGCTTTGCTGCCTTGCAGGTTGGCAATCAGGGTCGACAAATCGGTGATAGCGCCGGTGGTGCCGGGGTATTGCAGCAGGGCACCGAATACATCGTGCTTGTCGGCGTCCATGGCCGGACCTACGGCAATCTCAAAGCCGAACATTTCAGCGCGGGTCTTGACCACATCGATAGTCTGCGGATGCACGTCATCGGCAATAAAGAACAGGTTGCTCTTCTTGTTCTTGGACACACGCTTGGCCAGGGCCATGGCTTCGGCGGCGGCAGTACCTTCATCCAGCAAGGAGGCAGAAGCCAGTTGCAGGCCGGTCAGATCCAGGGTCATTTGCTGGAAATTCAGCAGGGCTTCAAGGCGGCCCTGGGCAATTTCCGGCTGATAAGGGGTATAGGCGGTATACCAGCCGGGATTTTCCATCACGTTACGCAGGATCACATTGGGCGTCAGGGTATCGTGGTAGCCCATACCGATATGGGTACGGAAAATCTGGTTTTTGCTGGCCACGGCCTTCAAATTAGCCAGGGCCTGTGCTTCTGTCTGGCTCTCTCCGGTTTTCAGCGGCTCGGCCAGGCGAATACCGGCCGGCACGGTCTGCTGAATCAGGTCATCCAAAGAGGTGGCGCCCACTTCCTGCAACATGGCGGCGATTTCGCCTTCACCCGGTCCGATATGACGACGAACAAAGTCCTGCTTTTGTTCCAGTTGTGACAAGGAAAGATTGGTCTCAGACATAATGCGTAAATTCTCGGTTGAAAAAAGAAACCCTGAGAAGTCAGGCTCAGGGTGTGATTTCAGATGCAAAAAAGGGGCGGGGTGTTAGCCCGGCCCCTTTTCGTGCCATTAATCTTCTTCGATGCTGTTCTCGTACTCTTCGGCGGTCATCAGCTCATCGAACTCGGCCGGATCTTCGGCCTTAACCTTGAACAGCCAGCCGTCACCGTAAGGGTCGCTGTTAACCTGCTCCGGGGAATCTTCCAGCTCTTCGTTGACACCTACCACTTCGCCAGTGATGGGGGTATACACATCAGATGCAGCTTTAACCGATTCGGCCACCGCCACGTCGTCACCGGCGCTGACCGCACTGCCCACTTCAGGCAGTTCAACAAACACCATATCACCCAGCAGTTCCTGGGCGTGCTCGGTAATACCGATAGTGAAAACGCCGTTACCTTCGGGACGAACCCACTCATGGGAGTTGGTGTAACGCAATTCAGCTGGGATGTTGCTCATTGGGAATCCTCTTTATAAATGGGGTCAGTATGGATTTATGCACCCCATTGATATTTTTTACTATGGAGTAAATCTATTTAGATCCTGACCCCATTTACTTTTTCAGGGATCAGAATCTGAAAGGTTACCCCTGACTCTGACCCCATTTTTTTTACTGTTCGACTTTCTTACCGTTACGCACGAAGCTGGGTTTGACCACTTTTACTGTAACCCACTTTTTGCGCATTTCCACTTCGGCGGTATCGCCCGTGCCAGCGGGGACGCGGGCCATGGCAATGCTGTAACCAAGAGTCGGTGAGAAGGTACCTGAGGTAATCACGCCCTCGCCAGCTGAGGTCTTGACGGTCAAACCTGAGCGCAGCACGCCCTTCTCTTCCATTACCAGACCAACCAGCTTCTCTTTGCCGCTGCGATTATATTCTTCTACCGCTGCGCGGCCGACAAAATCACGATCTTCAGGCAACCAGCTGATGGTCCAACCCATATTGGCCGCCAGAGGAGAGGTATTCTCATCCATATCCTGGCCGTACAGGTTCATACCGGCTTCTAAGCGCAGGGTATCGCGGGCACCCAGACCACAGGGCTGAATATCGCACTGCTTGAGACGATCCCAGAAACCCGGGGCTTGCTCGGCAGGCACCATAATCTCGTAACCCGCTTCACCGGTGTAGCCGGTGGTGGCAATAAACAAATCGCCGGCCTGTACACCGAAAAACGGCTTCATATCGGCTACGGCAGCAAGCTGCTCGTCGCTTAATAAGGTGGCAACCTTTTCTTTGGCGTTGGGGCCTTGCACGGCGATCATGGCCAGATCAGGCTGTTCTGTGATGGTCACCTCAAAGCCCGCTGTGTGGCTCATCAACCAATTCATGTCTTTTTCACGGGTGGCGGAATTCACCACCAGGCGGTAGTCGTCATCGGCGAAGAAATACACGATAAGGTCGTCAACCACACCGCCCTGCTCGTTAAGCATGCCGCTGTACAGGGCCTTGCCCTTGACCTTGAGCTTATCCACATCATTGGCCAGTAAATGGCGCAAATAGCCTTTGGCACCTTTGCCTTTGACATCGACGATGGTCATATGGGATACGTCGAACATACCGGCATCGCGGCGCACCGCGTGGTGTTCTTCAATTTGGGAGCCGTAATTGATGGGCATCTCCCAGCCGTGGAAATCCACCATCTTGGCACCGGCTTCGAGGTGTTTGGCGTGGAGCACTGTCTTGTTGGTCATGGTTAGCCCTTGGCAAGAATAAGTGGCCCAAATTATAGGAGCAGCACAAGACTGCAACAAATTGGAAATATAAATGGATAGATTACATTTTGTTATGTATTTTGACGGGTAGATTAAGGATGCTGATGGAGCTACGAGCTACGAGCTACGAGCTACGAGCTACGAGCTACGAGCTACGAGCTACGAGCTACGAGCTACGAGCTACGAGCTACGAGCTACGCAGAGTATGGAGGTCTTTTGATATATGCAATTTCTTTACTGTATTACTGTGATCTGCTCGCAACTCGAAGCGAAGCGGGCTCGTCACTCGAAACTAAAAAATGAAACAACTCTCACTGGATAACTTAAGAGCCTTTGTGGCGGTGGTGGATCTTGGCGGTTACGCCAAGGCCGGCGACTATTTGGGTCGCTCGCAACCGGCGATCAGTTTGCAGATAAAACGCCTGGAAGAGCAGTTGGGCAAAAAGCTGTTTAATAAGGCCGGGCAGCGTCAGTTGGTCAACGCCGATGGTCTGGCACTTTATCAACATGCTGTGCAGATACTGTCCCTGAACGACGATATTTTCCGCCAGTTTGAGCAAACCCCCTTAAGCGGCCAGCTGCGTTTGGGCTTGCCCAGCGAATTTGCCACCAGGCTGTTACCCAGCATTATTGGTGACTTTAATAAAGCCTATCCGGATGTGACCCTGGAAGTCACCTGTGAGTTAAGTAAGCATTTACTGCAAGCAGAGCGACGTAAGCAATTCGATTTGATTCTGGCGCTGTCCGATGAGCCCCGCCAAGACCAACCCGAGATGCTGTTAAGTGATGAGCTGGTGTGGGTAGCCAACCCAAACTACCGCCCGGAAGAAGACAAATTAGCCCTGGTGGTGGCGCCCACCGGCTGTATCTACCGCAAACGCGCCCTGGAAAGATTACAATCGGCCGGGCGCTCCTGGCGCATCAGCTATACCAATGCCGATATTGGCGGGATAACGGCCGCACTGAAGGAAGGCCTCGGGGTGACCGTCCTTGCCCGCAGTACCCTACCGGCCGAACTCGCGGTGCTTAAACACAAGTCCCTGCCGACACTCGGACAGGTAGGCATCAACCTCTACATTCAGCCCGGTAAACATCGTCAGGCCAGCGGCAAGTTGGCGGAGTTTATCCGTTCGCGCCTGGGCTATCTTATTGCCTGAGAAATTTGTCAGATAATTTAGGTCCCTGAAGCCAAGTTGTGATTGTCGTATAACGCAAAGCTGGCTATCTTTTGAAGCACAGACCATTCCTCTTGTAAGGTTTGGTGAAGCCGCTGCAACAGACATGCCGCTTCAAAATGCCTATCTTCCTGTAAGTAGAGAAGGTTTTCCTTGAAAACAATTTGTGGTTCTTTGGGATTACTCGCAGGCTTGTTAAGCCCGTTATGTACCGCTCATCAGAAGACGCCGACCGAGCTTTTTGATCTTTCTCTTGAAGATCTGCTTGATATTCAGGTGGTTACCTCAAGTCGGCGGGAACAGGTATTAGCCGACGCGCCTGGCATTTTGTCAGTGGTGACCCGTGAACAAATCCAGGCCTATGGCGTTACTGATCTGGCCGATGTGATTGAGCTTGCCCCCGCAACCTTAACCACCGGTACCTATATGTTTCCGGTGGATGCGGTCTCTGTGCGCGGCAACATGCCAGGACAATACAACACCCATGTGCTGATCCTGCTGGATGGTTATCCACTTCGCGAAATGCAAAACGGCGGTGCCGACCTGGCGGTGCTCAGAGCCTTCCCCATTCACCAAATCCAACGGGTGGAATTTATCCGCGGCCCTGGTTCAGTGCAATATGGCACCAATGCCTTTGCCGGGGTGATCAATATTATTACCACGCAAGGTCAGGGAGCTTCCAATAGCCTGGCTCTGGCCAAGGGCAATGAAGGTGCCGGCTTGTTGCGTTTATCGGCTGGTGATCAAGGTGCCAATTGGTCAGCCCAACTTGGCTTACAATATTTCGCCGATGACCAGAAGCCGTTAACCGCCACCGATGAGGCTGGTAACAGCTTCACCCGCCAATTCGACCAACAGAATCTGGGGCTTCATGCCAAGTTGCAGTGGCAGCATTGGCAGCTTGCCTACCTCTATACAAGGAATGAATCAGGTCATCTTGGTACCTTGCCACTTGCCAGGTTGTTCAGTGATGATGCCAGCATTGAAGCCGAGCGCCACTGGTTTAATGTGGGTGGCCATGTGCCTTTGTGGCAGGGGGAGATGACGTTGGCACTGACTTACAACGGTATGCACAACCAATACGTTAATCCCGGCCCACAGCCCAGCTATATGGACAGCGATGACTGGCAGCTGGAAGCCAGTTGGCAACGTCAATTGACTGAGCAAACCCAGCTGATAGCGGGCTTGGAGTGGCAACAAAACAGCGGTGATTCCGCTGGTGTGCATGTGCGCAATGGTGCCGTTACTATCGTGCCTGAATATGACGCAACACATAGCCGCGCCTTCCTCGAGCTGACTCACCAATGGCACGCCGATTTGACCCTGGTTGGCGGCATCCAGTGGAACAAACCAGAGAAATCAGACGGACATTATTCCGCCAGGCTGTCGGCCAATTACAAGCTGGATCCCCATTGGTTTGTGAAATTGCAGTTTGCCGAGGCTTATCGTGCGCCGTCGCAATTGGAACGCGATATCGCCTTGCAGGGTGTAGTCATCGGCAACCCCAATCTCGAGCCCGAAACTATTGAGACCTGGGACTTACAACTGGGATATCAGCGTAAAGATGTTTTCTCTGCCATCACCCTGTTTCATAGCAAGACTGACGATTTAATTACCCGTGCTGCTGCACCAAGGCAGACGGCCAGCTATTTCAACCTCGGTAGCCAGACCTTCAAAGGCTTTGAGTGGGAAAACATTTGGAATCTTGCTGACAGCGGCCTGCGTCTGGAAGGGTCATGGAGCTACCAGCAAAACAGCCAGGCCGGGATGGATGGTGACAATATCAGCAATATGCCAAGGCACTTATTCAAAGCCGGCATCAACTATCAGTGGGATCACAATCTGTCTTTGGGAGTGCATTACTTGCTGGCGACGGCTTGGAGCGAGCCTGAAGGCGCCACCGCGCGTAATCCTTCTCCCGGACAACTGGACAACTTGCGCGCTCAACTGACTTACAGTGTGAATGAGCACCTGCAGTGGTGGATTTCCGTTGAAAATGCCTTAGATCAGCTGTGGTGGCAGCCAGAAACCACGCGCCGCCAGGTCAATACCCTGCCTTACTATGAGCAAGGCAGCCAGTGGCTGGCGGGCCTGCGTTACCGCTTCTAAGGCTGACGCAAATCGTTGGCTGGGGTCCTGGCAACCCAGAGTAAGTTGGCCGTTACTACCGCGATGGCCACCAGCGCCAGCACAAAGCAATAAAACACATTGGGGATAATCACCAGCGGTGACAGGCCAAAGCTCGCTCCCAGCAGCAACGCCTGGGCACCATAAGGGATGAGTCCCTGTACGATACAAGAGAAGATATCCAACAGGCTGGCACTGCGTTTGGGATTAATTCCGCCATGCTCGGCCAGTTGCTTGGCGGCCTCACCGGCGACAATAATGGAGACGGTGTTATTGGCCACACACAGGTTGGTCAGGCTGATAAGCCCGGCAATGGCCAGGCTGTGCCCGGCCTGGTTTTGCCTGGACAGTGCCTTGGCCACTTTGGTGACACCGCGCACCAGATAATCCAAGCCGCCCTGACGACGCATCAACTCAGACAGCCCGCCAATCAGCATCGACAGAATAAAAATCTCCTGCATCTGGCCAAAGCCGGTGTAGATATCCTGTGCCAGGCCAGAGACCGCATAGCCGGCCTGCCAAAAGCCCACCAACACCGTGGCCAGCATGCCAAGGCTAAGTACCACAAACACATTGAGCCCGCTTATTGCCAGCCCCAGTACCAATAAATAAGGCAAGGCTAACCAAGGATTGCCTGCAGCTACCGGCAGCTCAGCGGTGGGCGCACCGGCCTGGGCAAACAGCACCAGGGCAATCAGTGCTGCAGGCAGGGCAAAACGCAGGTTTTCCCAAAACTTATCACGCATCTGACAGCCCTGGGTGCGGGTGGCAGCAATAGTGGTGTCGGAAATAATCGAGAGGTTGTCTCCAAAGATGGCGCCACTCATGAGCGCGCCGGCCACCAGCGCCGGCTCGATACCGCTGGCCTGCGCCACGCCAAGGCCGATTGGCGCCATGGCTGCCAATGTGCCCATAGAGGTACCCATGGCGGTGGCCACAAAGGCACTGAGAATAAATAATCCGGGTAACAGGAACTGGCCAGGGATCAATTGCAGACCCAATGCTACGGTCGCGTCGACACCACCGGTAGCCTTAGCCACCGAGGAAAAAGCACCGGCCAGCAGATAGATCATGCACATGGTGATGATATTGCTGTGGCCTGCCCCTTCAATAAATTGTTCAATGGCTTTATTCAGCGGTGCCCGACTCAGCCACACCGCCAGCACAATGGCGGGCAGGGCGGCAACAGGTGCGGGCAACTGATAAAACGCATAGTCCACCCCTTGCCATTGAAAATAGAGACCGGCGCCAAGGAAGAAACTGAGGAAAACCAATAGGGGCAGAAGCGCCAATAAGCCGCGCATCGAAGAAACTGAAGACAAGGGGAAATACCTTTTGGACATTTAGACGTCCAGAAGCATATATCTCCACATAAAATCTAACAAGAAAAATTTCCTCAGTGACGTGATTTGCCTTATGTTCGCGAAAAAATAAAAGAGTAAGGACTATGAAGGTTATTGAAACCAACCGCTTGTTATTGCGCCCCTTTACCTTGGAGGATGCGGCCGCGCTGAACCGGGTAAATCGCAATCCCGATGTGATGCGGTATATCGGCAAGGTAGAGGAAGACGCAGCAGCTACTGCTGCTTATTTGCAAAAAGGGCCGTTGGCCGACTATCAAAAGCACGGCTTTGGTCGCCATGCCTGTATTCACAAGGCTAGCGGCGAGCTCATCGGTTTTTGTGGCCTTAAATATCTGCCCGAGTTGGATGAAGTGGATGTGGGTTATCGTCTGCTGCCCGAATATTGGGGCCAGGGATTAGCCGCCGAGGGTGGTGAAGCGGTAATGGCATTTGGCAAACAAGAGTTGGGGCTTAAGCGCATTATCGGGATTGCCATGCCGGACAATGCCGGCTCTATCCATCTGCTGAAAAAGCTTGGACTTGTGTATGAAGGACGCATAGATTATCTCGGTGTCGATTGTGTGAAATATGCCTGGCAAAGTGCGCCGTAACGCATAAGCTCAGGATAGCAAGCAACAGATGGACCGCCCGCCAACCATGCCAAGGCTAACCAGCAAACAACCCAAAGAGATAAGTACCCCCTTGGTGCTATTGATGACCTGCTGGGCGCTGATAGCAATGCCTTCGTGGGGCGACACATTGACCTGGGGCGTGGTCAATTACCCACCTTTTGATATTACCCATGGGCCCTACGCTGGCGAAGGTGTCAACGACAGGGTGAGAGCCTTTTTACAAGAGCGCATGAGCGGCTATGAACATGCCGAGGTCGTCGCCCCTTTGCCAAGGGTGCTGCAGGAAATCCACCAGGGCAAGCCATGGTGTACGGTGAGTTTTTTCGATAACCCACAGCGCCGTGAAATCGGTTTGATGTCGCGCCCGGTGATGTTTCACTTGCCACATAGCATTCTCGTTCGCCGCGACAAAGCAGAGCAATTAAGTCTGTCAGGCGACCCCATTTCTCTAGCCAGCCTATTGAACGAGAAAGTCTTCACCACCAGCACACTTCGCCAGGCGGCCTATGGTGAAAATATTGATAAGGTGCTGGCTGGCGCCCCTTCGCTATATGCCTATGGCGATCCGGCACAAGGCATACAAATGTTACTGGCGGGACGCATCGACTTTTTGGTGGAGAAGCGCTTACCGGGTTTTTATATGGCCATGGAAGAAGGCAAGCTGGAGGAACTTGTCGCCCTCCCCTTTGCCGAGTCCGGCCCTATCGGTATCGGCAGGATCCTATGCCCTCATTCGAAGTGGGGAGAAGAGGTGATTGGGCTCATCGACACTATCCTTGCAAAGAATGTTTCGTCGCAGGCTTATCGCAGCATCATTGAGGCCTGGCAACAATCTGAAGGCCTGGACATTATCCGTGAACAGTACGATCAAATCATGCTCAAGTAGTTGGTTTGATCCGCAGTTATCAGTAGGATAGGAGTGTGAAGTAGGGAGCAAAAACATGTCCGTCAAATCTGTTCGTTGGTCGGTTTTTATTGCGCTAAGCAGTCTGATTTATTTCGGTAACCTGCATCTGATTCAACCCAGTAACCTCAAAGTGGATTGGATAGCGCTCTCCATGCTGCTGGATTTGGTGGTTTGGGTCCCCCTGCTCTACTACTTTTTGCTGATGCGTCAGCGTTTGGCGCCTGCGCTGTTAATGCGTCCCCTGGTCATGGCTGGTGTACTCTGTTGCTTATGGATGACGCCACCAGGCAGTTTCCTGGAGCCGGTAAAAAGTAGCTACCCCTATGTGCTGGCGGGATTAGCGAGTTTGGCGGCAACCTATACTCTCTTTACCTTTACCCTTGCCTGGCATCGTAGTCAGGCCCTGAGTGGTGAGCCCAGAGTGGCCTATCTGGCTGAAGCGGTAGGCGGTCGTTTCGGCCTGACGACCTGGCTGCAGTCAGAGTGGCTGGCGTTTTACTATGCCCTTCGTGGCTGGGGACTGAAGACCTCAGCCGATAATCAGACCAGCTTCAGCTACCACGTGAAAAGTGGCGCCGTTGGCCTGCTCATCGGTAGCTCCTTGTTCCATATTCCCGGTATTATTTTCAGCCATATTATTTTCCATCACATATCGCCCCTTATCGCCTGGTTACTGACCGCAGGGCATTTATACACCATGTTCTTAACCCTCTCCCAAGCCATGGCTATTAAACACCGGCATATTCAACTTAGCGATGAGGGTATGCTTCTGCGTTGCGGTTTGCTGTTCGATTGCCAGATCCCCTGGCAGCAGATAGACAGTGTTTCTCGCGTGGCCATGGGCTGTGAAGAAAAGGCCCCTGATTTACTCAGAGCCTATATGCTCGGTCATGTGAACCTGGAAGTTCGCCTTAAGTCTGCACAGAAAGTGTCGCTTTTGGCCGGTATTAGCAAACAAGTGACACGCATCCATTTAGGGCTGGACGACCCGCAGGCCTTTATTCGCCGTTGTGAAGAGCATCAGGCAGATTAGACGGGGACTTTTAAATTAAGCGCTTGCGGCACTATCTCTACCAGCGCAGGGGTGGTGCCGAAAAACTCGCCGTCGGCTTCGATGGGTAAATCCGCGGTGGGAATGTCAAAGCAGCTGTCCTGCCAATATTCCACCGCTTCTGCTGCCAAGTGTTTACCTTTGAAGATTTTGCCAAGGTAATAGAGTTTGGTCAGCAGGCTGGTTTTACCCACCCAGCAGCAATCCAAAAGCCCATCGCCGATATCGGCCTTAGGCGCAATCTGCATACCACCGCCAAAATAGCGACCATTGGCAAAAGTCAGCATAAAGGCCTCGGAGCGCCGGTGTTGGGTGGCGGATTGCAGTTCAACCATCTGCTCTTGATAGCGAAACAGATTTCTTAAGGCCGCCAGCAGATAACGCATTTGGCGAAACCGCCGGGGCTGCTGGTCATAAAGTTGGGCGACAATATCGCCGTCAAAGCCGATACCCAGTACATTGGCAAAATAGCGCTCATTGCAACGCCCCAGATCGATACGCTGCACCTTATCGCCAAGCACCACGGCCAGGGGATCATCGCCTTTAGCATAGAGGTTTCTGGCAAAGTCATTGCCGCTGCCGCAGGGCAAAATCCCCAAACGGACATCAGAGCCGGCCAGCATATTCACCATCAGATTGATGGTGCCGTCGCCCCCCAGCATCACCCAATCCGAATAGTCGCTGACGCATTGCTGCAAATGGCGCTGATTAGCCAGTTCATTGGCATCGGTTTCGAAAATATCAAAGGCAATGTCGCGCGCTTGAAGCTGCTCAGTTAGTCGGCGCAGATAGTGATTCTTCTTATCGCTGGCCAGTGGATTAACGATAATCAGGTACTTGGTAGCTACGGCAATGGGCATCAACAGTAAACGACAGGTTGAAATCTGAGGCTAGTCTGCGGGAATTCACCTTGGTGTCAACGTTTGGCTGCGAAAATCTAGCCAATCATCAGGGAAGCAACAACTACCAAAAAGGTTTACCAGTCATGCCGTGATATTCGATTAGCCCTATCTTTTTTCAGACAACCAACCTGGGCAAAAAGAACCGCGCTGGGTAAATTGGTCAATGCGATTTCGAGCAAAGTGGGCGGTGAGTACTAAACATGTTGATGCAATACATAGTCGCAACCGGCGTATTGATAAGCGTACTTTTCGCCGTCATTTTTTATAAATTGTATCGCCTGGAAAAGGCATATTTAGGCGCATTGCTGGTGGCGTCAATGCAAGCAATCGACTTTGCTTTGATGCTAGTTCCATCCACTACGGCCTGGGTGAATGGCCTGCAACTGCTGATGTATGGCAGTTTTTATCTCTTCGGTCCTTTACTGTGGGGCACCATAAAAGGCGTTATAGCCCCTAATCAAGCAGAAAATAATAAGCTCAATATTCACCTGCTCTTGTCTATTGCGATGGGGGTATGTGTCGCGCTGCTAGCCACTTTCCTGGATGCCACTGATGAAATTACTGCGGGAATCTTGAATACCTTGTCAGCCCCAATACCTATGTTGGTGCTGACCGGCTATTTAGCCCACGGGTTAAAACAGGTATTGATCACTTGCCCGGCCCATAAAGGACTGATATCGAGCCTGTTGTTATTCATTATGTTGAATATTGTTTGTGTTCTGCTGCATGGACTAATAACCCTATCGGTACTGGACGATATTTGGCGGATATATGTTCCAGCAGTGTACGCCATTGCCCAGTTGCTATTTTTTATTTCGCTGGTGGGCAACTCAAAGCTCATAGCCTTTTCAGCCAATTGGGCTGGTGAGCAAGACAACACTTCATCAGAACTAACCTCACCTCCTATGCCGGCCTCTGAGAATCAGCGTCTGGATAAATCGGCACGTATTCTTCTGCTTGAAGATTTGAAACAGCTGATGGAGCAGGAAAAACTGTACCGCCAATCGGGACTGAAAATTTCAGATGTCGCCAACAAAATGGGTATCGGTGAGCATTTATTGTCAGAAACCATAAATAAGGAAACCAACCAGTCTTTTCAGCACTGGATAAATGAGTATCGAATTGGTTATGCGTTGGCCTGTTTACAGATGCAACAGCGCGGAAACCTTATTGATATCGCCTTCGATGCCGGCTTTGGCAGTAAAGCCGCGTTCAACCGTGCATTCAGAAAAGTGACAGGTTCAACACCATCACAGTGGCGTCCCGCTTAATAAATATTTGTCTCACATCCTGATATGTGACGAGCTGGCCCGAGGATTCAGGTACAAACAACACTTTCGTTGTTTGTGGGGTCTGCTATGGATCGACGTCGTTTTCTTAAAATCTACTTTACCTGCACCGCCGCGATTGCACTTCCAACGCTCCGCCCCTGGGGAAAGCTAAGTGCCGCAGAGGCAATTGACACTTCCCTGCTTGAGAGCCAGCCCCGGGGCAACCTCACATCATTTATTCAAATTGCAGCGTCGGGTGAAGTCTCACTCTTTATCAATCAGCAGGAAATGGGACAGGGAGTTCGGACCAGCATTGCCCAATTGCTGTGTGAGGAACTGGATTATCCTCCAGAGCAGGTCACCTTGATACAGGCTCACGCGAGTGCAGGACACTTTGGCACGCAACTGACAGGCGGAAGCGGGGCAATAAGACGCAGTTGGATGCCGATGAGAAAAGCCGGAGCCGCGGCAAAACTCATGTTACGGCAAGCGGCCGCATTAGCATGGCAGGTGGATGTTGCTCGCTGTGAGGCACGAAATGGCAAGATCTGGTTAGAGGGAACAGAAGAATCGCTTGGCTATGGTGATTTAGTGGCTGTTGCCGCGGGCTTGCCAGTCCCCGAGGACCCTCCTTTGAAATCTTCGAAAGCGTTTCGGTATATCGGTCACTCAATCGGAAACCTGGACGCAGAGCAAATCGTCAGTGGAAAAATCCACTTCGGTGCTGATGTCAAATTGCCAGGAATGAGATATGCGGTATTGCTGAGAAGTCCTACGCTAATGGGGACAGTGGATAAGATCTTAAACCCGAATGTTTTGACAGAAGCGATTGACTCCTACATTCAATCGCCACAGCCCTTAACGGAAGAAATGCCACAAACACGAGAAGCGGTGGTGTTGACTGGGCCACATCTATGGCCTCTGCTAAAGGCTAAAAAGGCTCTTCAGGTAAAATGGCATAGCGGGGAGGTGCATTTTCAGGACTCCTTGCAGCAGCAACAGGCACTAATAGAGAAAACCACTCAGGCTGGCGTTCAGGTGCGCAACCTGAATCGTACCCTCTCGCCAAATGAGGCGGATCTGGTGGCAACTTACTACACCCCCATGCAATACCAGGCACAACTTGAACCCATGACCAGTACGGTGCTGATAAGTGGGAACAAACAACAATGCACGGTATGGGCACCGATTCAGTGGCCGCAATTTATGCAAAAATCGGTGGCGACATTTCTGGGGATTTCAGAGGCAAATGTGCTGGTGCATCCCATACGCATGGGAGGATCATTCGGGCGCAAGTATTGTGATGACTTTGTGATTGAGTGTGTGGCAATAGCCCTAAAATATCCCGGCACCCCGGTTCAGGTGCAATGGACCCGTGAAGATGACATGCAATGTGGTGGGCCACAAATACCCTGTGCTCATTTGCTGGCAGCCCGATTGGATAATAAGAACCGAATAAGTGACTGGTTGCATCGTATGGTGCAAGCATCAACAAGCGTCACCACGCCAACAGCCGACGCCTGGCAGGCGGAGCATGGTCAGGTTCCACTGCCCTATGAAATTGAGAATATCTCCTGCGAGTTTAATGCCATACCCGGTGATATGGACACAACGGCCCACCGGGCCGTCTTTTATCCGACCAACGCATTCGCCATCAACAGCTTTTTAGATGAAGTCGCACGCAAACTTAATGTAACAACCATAGAACTGCATCAAGAGTTGCTGTCACGAAAACCCCGACTGGATTTTGCCGATTGGCACACCACATTGCCTGAACATCTGGTATTCAAGCCTGAGCGGCTTCAGGGCGTGATGAGTACGTTGGAGTCTTTTGCCTCCCCCAAACCCAACAATCATGGCAGAGGATTTGCCTTGCAGAGGGCCATGTTTAGCTACGTGGCTGCGTATGTTGATGTCAAGATCAATGCGGGAGAACTGCAGGTAACAGATGTCTACTGTGTGATTGATTGCGGCCGGGTGATCAACCCTGATGGTGCTCGTGCCCAAATAGAAGGTTCGCTGATTTGGGGACTATCCACAGCGCTGTTTGAAGAGCTGACCATGAAAAATGGTGTCATCGAGCAACAAAATTTTCATCAGTATCAGGTTGCCAGAATGGCGCAGATACCCAGACTACACATTCGTTTTGTGGAGTCCGAGATTGACCCTACCGGCCTTGGCGAACCTGCAGTGACGGTCATGGCACCGGCCCTGGCCAATGCTGTATTTGATTTAACCGGACAACGTATCCGCGCACTTCCGTTAATGAAGTATTTCGATAAGGCGGGGTAGTTGCGAGTCCGAAGTTGTTTGTTCCTCGCTTTCGACTGAATAGTGACAACTTCCCCAATTGCGCGCTACTATTTGCAACAAACAAGGACTGTTGCCGCAGCTTCACTTTAAACCACTTGTGGCCTGTTCTAAAAAATCCAATCAATATCTTTCAGGATGAATGATGCGTTACAGGTCTATGCTCGCTTTCGCCTTATTGCTATCCAGCACTGTAATTTCTATGGTTTTGGACTTTGCGTTCTTCGCGAAGATTAGCAACGCACCGTCAGCGCTTATACAACAAACTCAAATAAGACAAAGATTGACATAAATTAATTTCATAAAAAGAGATTATTCATACATTTAAAATCACTCACATTAGTCAATGCAAAATATTTTCAGCAAGATTCAAAACAAACATGGATTGCCAGCATGTATAAACGAATAACAGGTGCTTTTGCTTTATTGGGAATGATTACCCCAGGCTTTGCAGCGGGTCACATTGATTATTTAAATGTTTTTGGTAATACAGTAATTTTCTCAACAAACGCATCCAAAAACACTACAAGTCCTAGTTGTGTTGCAGTAGAACATCAGGATAACTGGGCAGTGTCTCTGCAATCGGAAAATGGAAGGGCTGTATATTCGCTACTAATCACAGCCATGGCAGGGAAATTACCTATCGACGTAATCAGCGCTCAGGATTGCGCCGACAGTGATGGTATTGAGAGGCCAAGCAGTGTAGTTTTAACTCAACTAAATATACCAAGCAGTAGTGTAGTAAAAAATATTCAGCTATATAAAAATGATGGCGAAACCCTTGTTGGAAGAGTAATAGACTTCAACGATAAAAATTTCACCCTTGTTTATCTACCTCCAGGCGAAAACTACAATGTCAGCTTTTATAAGCCTCCTGCCGTATCTCCCACATTATATTATCTTCAGCCTGATTGTTTAGGAACACCTTATACTTTTGGGGGGATGCAAGTATTTTACACTCCTGGATTCAATGATAGCCGATACTTTAGGACCGAAGGTAGCAACCAATTAAATACTTTTCATTCGTCTCGAACCAGTCCAGATATTTGCGAAAATATCACCCCAAAAGACCAGTATCTTTTTAAAGTGGACTTTAGCTACTACGAAGACAATACATGTGGCGCTGCCCCCTGCGTAATAAAAGAAGAATAAATGCCTTGGAGGCCGGATGTTAAACCTCAAGTGTGCAGTTTTATCTGCGTTATTGATATTAGTAACCCCCTATTGTTTTGCGGCAGCCAAAGTTACAGCAATTCAAATTGATGGGCCTATTCTGCTGTTCACAATGGATGAAAGTAAAAGCGACACCACACCGGATTGTGTTGAGCAAGGTAACGAAGAGCTATGGGGCTTTGATCTCACTCAACCTCAAGGAAGAGCAGCTTACATACTCTTGTTAAGTGCAGTCAGTTCACAACTTCCTGTGGAAGTCATCACCACTGGAGCCTGCCTGCCAGGAATGGCTGTTGAGCAAGCCCTGAGCCTGTATTTCACTGGGGAATCCCAACCATGAGAATGTCTTATTCGGCTACCAGTGGTGGATATTGCCTGACTCGCATAGTTACAGGCCTGATTTTGGCAGGCTTCCCCTGTTCATCAGCAGTAGCCAACACATCCTCGTGGCTACCACCTTTGACTTATTACCTACTCGAAAACGGTAATATAAATCAAGCACCGCAATTGAGTGATGACGCGTTTGATGTCTTTGAAGACCAGTCAACCTTGCTTGATGTGCTTGCCAATGATCAGGATCCGCAAGGCGACTCCCTGAAGTTGGTATGGCTTGGTGCACAGATTGGCACGGCGCAGATTACTTCTGACAATCAAATCCAATATCAGCCCCCTGAGAATTTCTCCGGGCAAGAGTTAGTTATCTACCGTGCAACGGATGGTAAAGGAGGCACTCAAGAAGCTCAGGTAACAATTACCGTCACCCCGGTTAACGATGCCCCAGTCGCCCAGCCCGATAGCTTCGAACTTGCCAGTAGCGGCACGCTCCATACCTTGGATGTGTTGGCTAACGACAGTGATATCGACGGCGACTCGCTGCATATTACAGCAGCCCAAGCCACCTTAGGCGAGGTGAGCATCAGCACTGACAATAAATTGTTGTATCGCTTGGGTTCCGCTTACCGCGGTGTCGATACCATTAGCTATAGCATCAGCGATGGTGACCTAAGCACAGCTGGCACGGTAAATATATCCTTAACCCCGGTTAACAATGAAGGCCCCAAGATCATTGGCCAGCAAGATATCTTCGGGCAGGAAGATATTGCCTTTACCATCAATGTTGAGCATCTCTCAATTGAAGATCCTGATAGTACAGCATTCAACGTGACATTAATGGCTGAAAGCGGGCCAAACTACCGTATCGTTAACGGCAAAGTGCAACCGAGCAAGGATTACTTTGGGACTGTACTTGTCCCGGTCAGCGTCTCCGACGGCTTACATCAATCCCAGGTCTATTATGCCAGTATTACCTTTGAAGCCAGCAATGATGCCCCCCGGGATCCTGCTCAGATGCGTTGGCCGGTAGATGAGGATGCCAGCACAACATTGAATTTTAGAGCCATGTTCTACGATCCAGAGGCACAGGCGAACCCTGAATTACTGGAAGACTTTACTTACCAGTTGATGGATACCTCATTTGTGCCACTGGTCAATGGACGGACAGCTCACGGCACCCTGCTGCCGGCAGTGGGCAGAGATCATGGTTGGTTTACCTATAAGCCGGATCCTGGATTTGTCGGCTCTGACGCCATCTTCTTCTTTGTGTATGACGAACTGGGGGCTCGTTCCACTCGCGGCGATCTAATATTTGATGTCAACGCGGTACAGGGGCAAGCACCGAAAATTCAGGGGCAGAGAAGCTTACAAATGGACGAAGAGGCCAGCTTAACCTTACAGGTAAGTGATTTTCAGATCCTTGACCCGGACAGCAGCAGCTTCACCCTATCGGTAAACCCACAAGGAACCAATTACTCGGCGCAAGGAAACCAAATTACCGCCAAGAAAGACTTCTTCGGCCAACTTAGCGTACCGGTGCGTGTATTTGACGGCAAAAACTGGTCTCCCGAATTTGGCGCAGTCATCACGGTTAACAATATCAATGATCCTCCGCAAGTCTTTGACTACACACTGACGGTTGAACGAAATCAACCCTCATCTGCTGTGCACTTTCGCACTGGCATGATGTACGACCCGGATGCCAAACAGGATGGCTCACTACTGGATCAATTCAGTTACCAGTTTGTCACTCAACAAGGAGTCTCTGACGGCAGGACCGCGCACGGCCAAATCTCGCAGGTTACCAATATGCCCCATGGAGTATTTAGCTATCAGCCGGACACCGATTATGTCGGGTTGGATATCGTCAATTTCTGGGTAACCGATGAGCATGGACTGCAATCGGAACAAGGCACCATTACTTATAAAGTGTTAGATCTCCAGGGGCCGGTAACTCCGCCTGAGGCTGTTGATGTGACTCAAGATGGAGATACCTTTCACATCAGTTGGCCAAAGTCCCCTTATGGGCAAGCTGCACAGGTACGCTATCAGGTAAACATTGCTTTTAATGGTGGACAGAGTCAGTTATTGACTCAAACCTTTGATACCAAGATCACGCACAAAGTTGAACAACAAGGCACCTATCAATTCTTGGTGGCTACCTGCTTGTTGGAAAGTGGTACAAGATGTTCCACCTTTACGCCAGGGGGATACTTTACCTATCCGCAAGGCATGCCTAGCGTGGAGCAATTCGAGTGGATTCCAGCCAAGGTCAAAGTAGGCCAACCCACCACCTTTTATTGGAACATTCTGAATGTAAACGGATGTACGGCCACTACCGCAGGCAACGGTGCCAATCCCGAAAGGCAGGCGACAGGTGAATCTGGACCTTGGGTATACTTCGAGACGGGCTCACATACCAGTAAGTGGTATTGTACCGACCAAAGCGGCAACCGATATCCCGCCAGTGGTTATCTGGAGGCAACTCGCACAGTCGAAGGCCTCGGAGCACCTGTTTTAAACAAGAAGTAATAGAAAGTTGTGCCTTGGTATTTGCCAAGGCTGTACAACAAAGTCCTGCAACAGCTTTGCAAGGCTGACTTGAGACTACTGATAAAGAAGGAGACTAGATAACCTAATAATAGGGCTAGCCCTTCAAGCCCCCAGTTTAGCGGCTATGGCAGACAGCCTGCCCAACGTAACCCACCAATACAGCAGCGGCAGTCCGTGGTAACAGGCACGGCCGTTGACCCGGACCACACCAATACGGTGCACATTGGTACCTGGGTAGACGGCAAATCCACAGGTACCATTTACGCCTCGGGAGGCAATTTTACCTACAATATCCCGGCCCAATATCATGATGGTCAAACCCACTCATTGATGCTCTATGCCGTGAATATTGAGCCAAGCGGCAACGCCCCGGGCTCGCCTTATAAAACGGTCGGCCCTATTAGCATTTTGGTGCACCCCAAGCCCACCGCCCAAATCAGCTGGCCCCCCAACAAAGTGTACGTTGGACAATCTGCAACCCTGAATTGGAACTCCACCAATGCTACTTCTTGTCTGTTTAATGGGGCGACTAAAGCGGCCTCGGGCAGCTGGGTTGGCACCAATAGAACGCAAACTCAAACCGTGCCTCTTTATTGCACGGGGCCGGGTGGCACATCAAATACAGTCAACGCCACACTGACGGTCGTTCCATACCCCAAACCCACGCCTCCAGCTACAATCTGGGGGACAGGTCAAAGATAAACCTGTCTATAGACAACCTGATTTACCAATTCGATATCCCCGCTCAAGTGCTGGTCGGGCAAGCACTTGAGTTAAATTGGAATGTGCCGGGTGCAAAACATTGCCGGATTGAGGGGGATGATAGGCTGCTGGACGAATCTGGCAGCACCAGTATTGTTTTCTATTCAGCCGGTGAACAGCAACTGGTCTGGGAGTGTGTCGATAACACTGACAAACCCCTCGTAACGGAAAGCCGATTGGTGGAAGTGGTGCCCTTGCAGGCGCCGGTATTACAGAAGCAGCAATAAGCTGACCTCCCCCCAATTGGTCCCTGACTCATTGGGGGGGATATATTTGATGCCAATGCTTTAAAAGCGCCCCAGCAATTATTTGCTATCACCTGGCGCAGTTTAGCTTTGCATTAGGCCTTTCCCCAAAGCATCCTTTCTGGGTAAATAAAACTAGTAAAGGCACCTACTCCTTCTCCAAGGTCGGAGCTTGCAATAGGCCAATAGTCAACGGCGATGTCATTTTCAGCACTTCCTGGCCGCTACCATCCAGGCAAGTCCAGGCATGGCCCGTTTCAGTCAATGCTGAATAGGAAATAGCTACACCATCGGACACAGAGATGACAAAATCGGGTTGGCTATCCAATTGACAGGCCGTGATACCCGCCGGCGCATTGATCAAATTGAAGGTTTCGCCTACGCGTACGTTTTCACTGTCCCAACCGGTGATCCCCCCGGCTGTCGGTATATAAATCTGGCCGGAGTTAAACAAATATACCGAGCCACTGCCATTATTGGATTGCCCCTGTATATGGATAGGAAGACCGGCAAGTTGAGTAATTAAGGCCGCGTCCAAGGGGATCTTGAAACGATGGGAGCCTTGGGTATAGCAGAGGTCATCTACCGCTTTTTCCGATGCCATGTCTGCCTTGCCAAAGCCGATTTGTGTCCCACCATTAGTGAAGAGTTTCACATTGATCGGATTGGTATCAAACATCTGACAAGCCCAGCCATTCATATAATAAGTGCCTGACTCCTCGGTCAATCCATCGGCAATCCCCCGAACAATGGACTGTATAGCCGTGATGGTCAGTTCCGGGCTTTTAACGCTGCAAGCCGTATTACAACTCTCGATTTGAAAGGCATACTCCCCGGCTTGATCCAGACCGTGGCTAAAGGAATTCCCTGCAACACTATCCAGCAAAACGCCATTCTGGTAGACCTTGTAGCTGGTTGCATTCGGGTCAGCTGTCCAGGACAGGGTAAAGCTGACACCGGTGGCGACCGTTTCCGCCCCGCTTGGCGCAGCCGGTTGTGCCAACGGAATGGCCGGAAGCATCAGAGTACCTGAGTTATCCAACACCACATCACCCGTCCCTTGAGAGGAGACACCGCGCAGATACAGGGCCTTTTCACCATAGAGCTTTCGTTGCTCATCAGGTAGCCATATCTTGAATCTATGCACAGCGCTGCTGGTATGGCATTCCTGCTCCACCGCATCTTCCGAAGGTTCACTCGCCACTCCCTGCGCAATCAAGCTGCCCTGAGGCGCCGACGCCCCACCGGCCCAAACTTGCACATTGATTGAGCCGTTATCATAGGTTTGGCAAGCCCAGCCGTGGACGTAGTGCAAATCGCCGGACTGCGACAACCAGCCCACCCGACCTTTCACCACCGAGGGTACCTTGACCATCACCGTCAGCGTTGCCCGCTGCGCCTGGCACCCGGCCTCATTGCAGGCTTCCAGTTCATAGTTGTAAGTACCTGCCGCTAATGTCTCGGTAACCTGTTGGGGCATATTCGAATTGATTAACTGGCCATTACGATACAACTTATAAGTGACATAGCTTTCAGAGGGTCGCGTTAGTGTGAAAGATTGCGATTCCATCGCCTCGGATGGCCCGTTCAGGTATGCAGGCTTGTCAGGAGCAGAAATGCCGGGCAAGGTATGGGCGCCGGAATTGCCCAAAGTGTTGTGAGTGCCGCCGATCAGGGATACACCGTGCACATAGAGTGTCTTGCCGCCATGTAATACACGCTCACTTCTCGGGATCAATACCGAAAATCGGTAGTTACTGCCAGAGGTTCGGCACTCACTGGCCACCGCAGCAGATGAGGCGCTATTGGCTTTGGCAATGGCCACGCGGGTACCTGAGGCTGAAGAACCACCCGCCCACACCTGCACATCTACCGAGCGCGTGTCCCACATCTGACAAGCCCAACCGCTGATAAAGGCATCGCCGCCGCTTTGCGAAACGCCATCGATATAGCCGTTGATTCGGCTAACCCTGACCTTGTTGCTTCCACTTTGGCTGCTGCATTGATTGCTGCTGTTACAAGCCCTGACCTGATAGCTATATTCGGCAAAAGACGACAGTGACTCGGTCGCACTGGTCCCGGTAACCGTCTGAACTTTGACGCCGTCTCTGTAAAGCTCGTATTTACTGGCATCAGCAACACCGTTCCAACTGACCGTAAAGGATTGGCTTTGGTTAACTATTGAGGGCACCGAAGGTGTTGAAGGTGTGGCCGGAATTCTGGGTAACACCGTCAACGTAGCCGAACCACTGCCCGTGCCGCCCGGACCGGTACAAGTGATAGTCACGGTTTTAGAAGCGCTCTGCTGCATCATCGGACCGGTTTTATTAGTTGGCACCGCATTACCATTGGTCCCCACACAAGAGGTGGCATTGGTACTGCTATGACTAACGCTGGTGTAATCACCCTCGGTAATCACGCTGGGGCTCCACCATACCGATACCGTTGGCGCCGGGGGCCTAGGAAGGACGGTAAGGGTTGCAGTTTTACTCACCGAACCGCCGGTGCCATAACAGGTCATGGTTACCGACATACTTGACGTTTGCGACCGAGGCACACTGGAGCCAGAGGTGCCCACCGAACTGCCGTTGTTGCCAATACACGTGTGGGCGTTAGTTGAACTCCAGGTACGATAAGTAACGTCCCCCGAGTAGATAGTGCTCGGATTCCACGTAAAGTTTAAGGTAGGCGCCGCCGCATAAGCGTTAAATGCACCGGCCAACAGAACCAATAAACCAGAGTGCCGCAGAACTTGCCGGCCCAATCGATTAAGCGTAGTCATTATCTATTCCTTTAATTACTGCATTCCCAGCACGCCGTCACAATAAAGGGGGTAAGCCTGGAGCATTTAAATCTATTAACGTAGGTAAAAGCACAAGCCTCCGTCCATGTCCGACGTGGCGAGGTTTCTCAGGTTGAAATCTAGCGAAAACACCGAGATCAGCCCTGCGCTTTTAACACGCAGATTTTACCCAAATGGAGTGCTAAGGGGAAAGGGTAATTGCGCCCAATTTCGTCGTTACTTGAAACCTTTCTACCGTGCCCATACCTCGCACAGCGTCGCCTTGTTCTCAGCATTCTTCGGTGAGGCTTTTAGTTTTTATTTGGTAATAAGGAAGATCCTTGAGACAAGCTAGAAAACAGATATCCTATCCATCTTCTTGGACATAACTAAGATTGCCCAGGCTTTTTATTCTATTGGTGAAAAAATGAAAATATGGTTAACGGGCGTATTTGCCCTCTCAGTATATTGTGCCGCTTGCCAAGCAGGTGGGCAGGTGAACTACCTCAATATCCAGGGCAATACGGTGGTCTTTTCCACTGATGAAAGTAAATTGCCCCCGAGCCCGGCCTGTGTGGTCAGCGCCCAGCAAGACAAGTGGGCCGTGTCTCTTCAGTCCGAAGCTGGCCGCGCCGTTTACGCCCTATTGATAACCGCGCTGTCCGGTAAACTCCCCATTGATGTGACAAGTGCCCAGGATTGTGCCGACGCTGACGGGATAGAACGCCCTGAAACCCTGTCCTTAACTCAAACAAACGCAGACACGCAAGGTGCGGCAAAGCCATTGCAATTGTATAAAGGGGATGGTGAAACTTATTTGGGCAGGATAGTGAATACCGAATCATGGCAATACTTGTATCTGTCTCCCAATAATCCTTATCGCTTTCTCGGCTACAATCCTCCTGCCATCAATCCCTACCTTTACTTCGAGCAAACCGATTGCAAAGGGACGGCAAAACTACTTACTCATAACAGCAGCACCCCTTTCTTCTCCGAGAATTTTAACGGTGGAAAGTTATTCAATACGACAACTAATGGGCGCAATGTAAACCGTCAATCATTGTTAAAAACCGAAACCGGCGAGTGTTCCAATACAACACCTATTTGGGGAGCGCTTTACGACCTAGACCTGGAATACGAACATCCGCTGTGTGGTCGTTCCCCTTGCATTATTAAAGAAGGCTGAGCATTAGGTGCGTCAGCCCTTTTTATTATCGCCTATATGCCCATCCGCCAATTGGAACCGGGGATAAAAAGTGATAAAAAGGGTCAAGACAAAATTAAATCAATCTTTATTTTTCCGCCATCCAATCCGTCTGCCGAGCTTCTCTTCATGTAGCAGTCTGCCCACAGACTGCATCATTTGCGAACTGGTGGTGGCACTGCCCGTTGGCGTACATAATAGATGCACATGATTGCTCATCAACACCCAGGCATGAATAGCCACATCAAACTGCCGGGCATAATCCCCTAACCAAGTGACGTGAGCTTTTATATCGCCGTTACTGGCAAAGATAACCTGACGGTTGTTGCCCCGCTGGATAATATACTCAGGCACACCTGGTAAGGAAACACGGGGCTTTCTTGGCATAGGTACAAGCCCTATGGACGACTTCTATACCGGTTTAGTGTTTATTTTCTCTTATCCCTTTTGTCTTTCATCAAGAGATACTCAGAAAGCAGAACTTATCCCATCATGCGAGAGGCGCGCATTCCCCTAATACGCTGCTGGCCGATATGGGCTTTGCATGCCTGCATATGCCTTGCGCTTCCGGCAGCAAAACAAAATTGCCGTTCAAATTGGCGCGTTAGGGTCAGCCAATGCTCAGTATCCAGTCCTAATCGAAGTAATATGGGGCTTTGCGATTCTTCGATATAGCCGCGTTTATTCTCGCAAATGCATCGCCCGGTTTGGTCCACCAACTCCAGATAGTCGCGTAACCGGAATGGCAGGCCTTTGGGCATAACTTGCCTGGGTTTGCCGACAAAATAGGCGAGGTCTTGGGGCTGGGACTTGCGTTGCTTAGCACGCACCGCACGCTGACAAATGCTGGTGTGGCTGGAGGTTTCCGGTGTATCCGCCATCTTCGCCCGAAGCGGATTTAAATCCACATAGGTCATACAAGCTGCCAAGGCGGCTTCATCCAGTAAGGCTTGGGATTTAAAACGCCCTTCCCAGAAACGCCCTGTACAGCCGTCTTCCTTGTTGGCCCTGCGGGCAATGCTCTCATTCAATTGGCGCATAAACCAACTGATATCATACAAACGTTGGCGATAGACTTCGGTGGTGTCATGCACAGCCATCAACTCAGATTGGCTCATTGCCTCGCGCGCATCTTTATCCATAAAACGGCGGGTCAGCAAGGTGCCTTTATGTAAGCTATGCCAGCGGTTTAGTACTTCTTCGACAGACCAGGACAAGGCCATTGCCTTATCCACAAACAGCACAACATGAGTATGATTGGACATCACCGCATAAGCACAGATATCCATTGCAAACACCTGCCCTAACCGCAGAAGTTCATCTTCCACCCATTGGCGACGATGCTCATAACTCTTGCCCGAAAGCTTATCTTCGCCACACAGATAAGCACGGCGCACACAGCGGGATACACAGTGACAAATTAATTGGGAAATATAATTTGAACAGCCAAAGGCTGGCTTCGCAGAAGTAAATTACAGGACGTAATTTATAAAGTAAGGTGTATCCACCAAACTTACCTGCGCTTTTCTGGCCTTTGGCATATCCCACCGTTTGTCGCTTAGTCTTGCTTTAAGTGTAGACAAACTAGGTGGTACTGTCCCTTAACATGGGTGTCTTGTTAATTGTTTTAATTTTTATTTTGTTAACATGGGTGTCTTGTTAATTTTGGGCTTAGTTGACTCTTAATGTCATATTTCCTGAGTGATCTCGATCAACAAAATAATCACTGTTCTGATTTTCAATAGCATCAATAGCTGCACGGACATCAAGTAGGGTTTCTTCATGCGAGGTACTGTTTTCCAGTTGCTTTAAACTTGATAAAACGCTCTTATCAAGCGAATAAGCCAGCAGCATACAAGCCCTATAACGAACTGCATGTGATTTATCCACAAGAGCTATCACACCTAACTCAACGGCTTCACTTGATGATCTTGCATAGCGAATTGAGTGATAAACACAAGAGCTTCGAACTTGCCATTTTCTAGCAGTCCTGTATTTCTCTAACAACAATTTAGGAAGCTCGTTTCCAAGCTTCCTAAGTTCATTAATTGCGCAAAATTCTTTATCTGAGCCAGAGCCATCAAGATCATTTAATAGCTCTGGTGCATTTATTGGTTCTGCCATCTCATATCCTATCACAAAAGGTTTAACTCAACTTTTGCATTGGGGTCATTGGCTCTTATTTGGTCACCGTGTCGAGTGCTGTTTCTAGGCACATGATCATACTCAACACAGTGATGACACCCACCTTGGTCATACTGAATATCCGGCCTATTAGTACCAACTTTATTGCCGTTCACATCAACCTGCTGTTGGTTTTTGCGAATATTCGAAACCGACGGATCTTGCTTCAACTCACCTACGCGATTATCAATAGCACTATTATGGTTGGCGTTTCCATGAGGCTTCGCATTGCCACCGTTTGGAAGCGGTCCCCTCTTTGTAACCTTACTACTATCGGCCAACCTTTCTGCAGCCTTGCCCATTCTTGCCATACCGGCAGCGTTGCCAACAAAAGGCACCATCGCGGCAGCAGATAATGCAGCCCCTTCCATATCACCTCTGGCTAATGATATACCTACGTTGGCCAAATCGGCTAATTCACCAACTACAGGTACAAATCCAATTGCCGTCAGGCCCGTTTGGACTGTATCCCAGAATCCCCAACCTTTATCTTTCTCAGGGTTATTACTTCCATTTTTACCATTGGTATCAAAAGCCCCATCAGAAACCTGCCCATTCTGCGAATTAGCATTACCACGGATTTTACTGGTCTCGCCGGGTGACAGGCTTTCTTGCCGGGACTGCATCCCTTGTTCGGCGCTGTCCTTCTGTTCATTGTCACTCTCGGTGCAGCGGGTTGGTCCGCCACGCGGATCGGCTTGCTTGCACACCGCCACATAGCCCGTCGGATCCGTATAGCTCAAAGGGTTGTTAAAGACATAGGAATAACGGTTCAGGCTCTGACCGTTTTCCGGCGCCTGTACTATGGGGTCGGCCTGTACGAAGCGCCCGGTGACCGAATCATAGATCCGGCCATTCATATGGATAATATCCGCATGATCCACATGCTCATGGCCGGTAAAGCCGCGCTCGGTAATATCCAGCGCCGCTTTAATGCTGGGCTGTGCAAAAGCGCTTTGCAGCGCATTCCAGCTACTACCTTCACGGCGTTTACCGAAAGCATCGTAGCTCATACGTGCGACCAGGTCGCCGTTTTCATCGGCAATCGCCACCACCGAGCCGATATGGTCGCGATGCAGATAGTGCGTCTGATTATTGCCGTTGCTACGCACCACATCCAGCACGGATTCACCGATATAACGCTTGTACTCGGTCAGGCCATCCTCGTGGATCACCACTTCGTTATCTTCGATATAATAGGTGGTGCTGGTTTTCCCGTCGGTGTCGTTATCCACACGCTTGTAGCGACTGAACTTGGCATCATAGTTGAAGCGGGTTTCGGCCTTAGCCGACCAGATCCGCGACGGCTTATCATACGCCGTATAGGTCACCTCACGGCTTAGCGCGCCGTTTAAGTAAGTGTGAGTCTGGTTACCGCGGTTGTCATAGCAGTACTTATGGGTGCTGCCAATGCTGCTCAGTGCATGCGTTCCAGGAGTTACCTGGCATTGACTGGGTTTAGTACCGTAACCGTAGTCACCATTATTGCCCACATCTGACTTACTGCGGATATTGCCATTGTCGTAGTAGTCAACAGCTAAGGTGTTCAGGCCATTGAAATTGACACTGGTCAGGCGATTGAGCTCGTCATAAGCAAAAATTTCCTGCAATTGGCTGCTGGCCAAGTCACCGCTTTTATCGGTGCGTGCCCGCAAATTGCCAAGGCCGTCATATTCATATAGTTGATCCTGTAAGGCGACACTGCCACTACTGCTGAAAATGCTCTGAATGAAGCCGGTCAGAGGATCATAGGCGGCCTGACCTGAATGGCCATTGCCCAGTTCCCAGAAGGTAATATTGCCAAAAGCATCCATACCGTTTGCCTGGAAGTAGACCCGCTCGGGATTGCGGGCCTCTTTCAAGCCCTTGGCATAACCATACTGATAGTCATATTGGGTACCTCGGCTGTCGCCAGAGGCGTCAAACTGCTGGAATACCCTGCCATATTGGTCATAAGTGGTGCTGGTTAACCATTCTTTATCACCAACACTGTGTGTTGTTCCGTTAATACGTCCCCAGCCATCATAGCGATAGGCACGCGTTAACGTGTCACTGCTATCTGTACTGGTTTCACTTTCCAGCAAGGCGCCCACATAGATAAATTGTCCCTGATGCGAGCTACCGGATTTTACTTTTGTCGTACGCCCAGCAGCATCGTAGTAAGTTACTTGGGAGACATTACCTGGCGCCACACGCTCTACCATCTCGCCCAACGCATTGTATCTGTAGATGAGATAGCCTTTGTCCGGATCTGTCATGGACGTCTTGCGGCCGTAATTATCGTAAGCCACGGTCACCACGCTGGTGTCCAGGTTGGTGGCTTTGACAAGCGTGCCCAGCGCCCCGTACTGGTAAGTGGTTCGTTGGCTGTTGGCGTCTTCACTGACTACCACTTGACCAAAGCCATTGAGTGTTTTTTCATTGGTTTGGTCAATGTTGGCGGTACTAACCCGGCTTCCGGCGCTACTGATATAAGTACTTACCACCCGTTCAGATTCGGCATAACCTTCCCAGCTTAGATATTTTTCCGTGCCATCGGCGGCCGACTCCTTCCATTTACGCCCCAGAGCATCGTAGTAAAGCCTGGATGTATGGGTAAAGCCGGGAGTCACCAGATAGGGTTTAGTCTGAGCAACCAATTGGCCATGCTCATTATATTCGCTGTCCACTTGCGACCAGTTTCCGGTCAGCATCTGGGTTCGCTTGGCCACCTCACGACCGAGAATATCAAAATAGCTGCGGCTGTCGGGTGCATTGGGGGTCGATACCGTCACACTGTATGTGGCATTTGCCGGGCAGCCCGTGGAGCAATCATCCAGCAAGGTTTGGCTGTAGCTGCCGTCCTCGGCGGCGGTAAAATATTTACGTCCGAAAGCATCATAGTAGTGATACTGAGCCAAGCCGTTTGCATCCGTAACTGTTCCCGGCAAACCCAATGCGTTGTAATCACTGAAAGTGGCAATGGTAAACAAACCATTAGTGGTTGAACTTAAGAAGCGTCCTTCAGTATCAAAGTTATTGATATTACGCCTGAATACCTTGTATTTATTGGTTTGCAGCTCCGTCACCGACGGCACTACCCTGGTGCCACAGTCACCGGCAAAGTGGTTGCTACACTGCGTGGTGCGGATAAGGTTTCCAACGCCGTCATAACCGTATTCAGTTTTTAGGTACTCTGCCTCATTGCCGGCGGCGCCTAGGGTCTCACTACCAACCTGACCACTGCTATTGTAAGTGATGGTCTTAGTTTGACTCTTGGTGTCGCTGGTGGCGTCGGCGTACGTCAGCGTTCTTGTGGTCGCAACTGACGTCGGCCGTTGAATGCGCCACGTTGACGTATCTTCCTGCTCGTAAGCGTAATCCGTCGACTCTTGCAAAACATCACCGGAACGATGATCTGTCTTGGTGATGCTAAGACTGTCGAGCACGGCATAATGGTCGGCTTTATTCAGCCAGTCACGGGTAGTCACGGCAGTGTTCATGGCCGTGCGTATACTGCCAAGATCGCCATTAGCGCCGTTTAAGGTATAGCGTTGCTCGTTGACCGATTTAGGCTCTACCTGCCTTACTTTGTCATTCAGGAAACTTGGGTGTGCCCAATCGGTCACAGTCATCTCATACAAAGTGACATATTCACTGTTGCCATTTAAGGCCTGTTTTTGCTGTTGGCTGATTTTGCCCGTATAGGGGAAATCCTGCCGGTAGCTGGTAACGGTTCTTTGATAAGTACTCAGATCGGTTTCAGTAATTTTGGCAAAGCCCAATGAGCCACGACCACCGGCTTGATAGCGCAAGCCCTCATATTCGTACTGCAGGGTTTTTGAAAGTACAGAGCCATTGGTATCAACCGCTGTGGCCTGAGTAAATTCAGTCACCACATACAAGGAGCCTTTGGAGTCGAATACCGGCGATGAGCCCCAGTTAAGTGTATGGGCATCGGCATACTTGGAATAATGATCACTGTGCACCAGCGACTCATATTCAAAGCTGGCCGAGAGCCCCATGCCGTTATTAACTGACCTCAGTAAATCTGTGGGTTTATTGTCTAGATTAGCATCGTGGTAGATATGCAGGCTGGAGGTGCCGGTATCGAAATAGACTAGTGCAGGCAGCCCGTCGCCGTCTAAATCTACCCAAAGATACTTTCCTGAACTAAAAGGAACATCTGTGACATCTGCTCCTTTTGAGCCAAAGTCTAATAACTGCCTATTTGCCGCATTGTATGAAGAGGTTTTTGCTTTGAATCGCCCATCAGCATCATTGAGATAGATGAAATCATCTAAGCCATCATTGTTGGCATCTACTACTGAGCGAAGTCTGGTATTTTGCAGGGGGGCATCCACGTGCTCAGGCAAGCACGACACAAAACCTTTTCCAGTGGTGCAACCAACTTCAGAAAAGTCCAAATACCCGTCGCCATTGAAGTCCCCTTTTAGCCCCAATCCATAGTCGCCTAGTTCTCCGAGAAATATAGGTTCTTCAGAAAAAGTGCTACCTATTGTTGTATTTTTTAGTAAATAGTAGACCTCCCCGATCGAGTTAGGACGTTCATCATAAATATCAACAAGAAAGCCCTCTAGATTATAAAAACGGTCAACTAAACCATCGCCGTTAAAATCAAACACATCGACAACTGAGCCGCTAATTTCAAAGTCAAAAGTTGTTGAGTCATAGTTGCATTCCTTAACAGATTCAAACGGACATCTATCAAAGGCATCATCAATTGCTGCATTACTGGGCTCTCCTGCCAGCTCGACTAATCCATCACCAGTTAAATCAGCATAAAGATTTGGAGTAGCGCGACTAAGTCCAGAAGAGGGGAAATTATGCACAAATTCAACTTCGTCAATGCCGTCCCCGTTTTTGTCATTTATCAGGCTTTGAATGCTATACCCCGTCTGCGAGTAACCATCACCAACAGAAAAATTCCAGGCGACCAGGTCTGCATTGCCATGCACAGTCCCCAATTGATAACCGTCAGCTGTGATATGTAAATTCTGGTAGTAGTATTTTGTGCCAACACTGTTGACCACAAAAACTTCTTGTATGCCGTCGCCATCGGAATCTATCAGCTTTAAATCTTTGCCTAGACAATAGTAGTAGTCACCAATACTGACATGACCGTCACAGAATTTTGAAGAGCGCTCACCTTCCGTTGCCATAAAGTCACTTAGCGGGATGACCAGTTTATTCTGAGCCAGCCCTAGTTGGATATCTTCTTCATACTCAAAGGTGGTAGGTTGTAAACAGTAACCACTTTCACTGCCATTACATCGGGTGATACTTTTAAGCAAGCTGCGATTGGATACGGCACTTTGCTCATGGGCAAAGTGATAAGAATTGATGGCCAGGTTGTTGTGATTGTAAATAACAATATTGTCCAGGATCTTGTCGCTGATGATCCCATTCCCCTGAAAATAATGCTTGGCACTATCGGTTCTTGTGGCATAAACAAAATCTACTTTGTTGCCCGAATAGTTAATCTCATCCAGTAGGCGCTGATTGGTATCACTGCCGGCATAGACATAGTCGATTGTGTTGCCGGACGTATCCTGCTTTTGGCTCAGCAACCAGCTGTAAACCTCATTGCTGGCGACATCTTTGCTGACACTGTCGGTGGTTGCACCGTAATACCAAGTTTCACCGCTCGCGCGATGGACTTCGAACTGCCCTCCGCCTGCAGATAAGTAAAGTACTTTGGTAGAAGGGTCGAATTGTGGGCGATATTCGGCATAGTTAGTAAAGTGTGCCGTGGTGACGGGGATCAACCGCTGACCGTCTAAACAGAGTTCATCTTCATTGTTGAACTGGATTTCCCGGTATTGCCCGTCCTGCTCAAAATATTGGCGGCAACGGCGAATTTCCGACCCGGCAGAGAAAGACCAACCCACCCCCAATGTGCCATTTCCGGAAAGACTGGAATAGCTGATAGATACCTGCGGCTGAAATCCACCAATTCCCGCTGGTACAAATAGATCGGTAGACCAAGTGGCACCGCCACTGGTATCAACTACAAGATTTCCTTCGATAGCGCCGGTTTCTATATTGTTATCTGTCAATGTCGGTGCTGACGCGACAACAGGAACACTGGGTATCTCTACTTCAGCGGGCAAGTCAGCAGCATCAAAATCCACCGCCAGCGTATTACTGTATTCCGCCACTTCGTCACACAAAGGGGTATCGGGCTGGGCCGGGTTGATGACGCAGCCAATCACCCGGTATTCGAATTCGCCGGTTTCTTTGCTTATCTCGATGCGGGTTTCGCTAGTGGTGCGGATGCTTTCCCCCGCCTGCGGCCATGCAGTGGCGTCTTTAACCCGTTCTTCCAGACGGTATTGCTGTGCGCCTTCCACTTCGCCCCAGGTCAGTGTAACGGTGTTTTGCATCGCCAGGGCGCTGCCCTGCATTGCGGCCAATAGGGTGAACAGGGCGCCTCTTAGTCCATTGGACGAAACACGGCGTGCTCCCTGCCCGTTGCTTATTGTCTTTCTGCTTTTTTCTACTGACCGCATCTTTTATTCCCTAATATTCCAATAACCGTTGCGATTACACGAAAACCGGCGCCACCTGCTGTTGAGGCGACAAAACTTAAATACTGCACAGGCTGCCGCGGCATTCTGTACCGCTGCAGCCAATGAATAAAAACCTTGGAGGGGGCTTCCCTGCAAAAAAGCCAGTGCTCCAATGCGTTTAAAACTATTTAACCTGTCTAAGCTGGCCCGGCGCCGACAGTGGCGTGACTTCCAGATTGGCCTTTATAAACTCACCAACATTTCTGGGATAACGTACACCGCTGGTATCGGTGCAATACCATTTTGTTTCCACTGTGGAAGGGGTGTAGTGCTTCTCACCTTCCCTGGCGCCGCTCATTAGGTTGATTTCAGACCAGCTTAAATCGGCTTGCTGTTCGTAACAAACTTGCATTCCGGCAATATCCCAATTTAGTGTGGCCGCCTGCCCCACCGTAACGGTGGCGGGTGTCCATTCAAATGTCTTGATGATATTGGCGGCACCCACCGTCACCGCATTTGAAGGCGCAGACCAAGGTGATGGGCATTGACCGGCAGTATCACAGGCTCGCATACGGTAGGATCTGTCGCTTAAGGGTTCCACATTGACCCAGCGCTGGCTGCTACCATAAAACTGCTGGGTTGCCAGACGCCAATCGCCTTGACCATCTCTAAATTCAAGACGGTAATGATCCATACCGCTTACTGCCGTCCAGCTCAGGATAAGGTCGTTACCCTCAAGTTTGGCCTGGGGGGCGCCGATGGCCGCATAAACAGTGACAGCATTGGAGGCTGCCGACCATTCCCAGGAACAAACATCCTGGGCGATACAAGCCTTCATGCGATAGCTACGTGCGAATAATGGCGTGACATTGAGCCACTCCTTATTGTCTCCGCTATAAGTTGTGCCTGCATTCTTCCAATCGCCCTGGCCATCCCTGAATTGCAACAGATAGTGGACTGCCCCTTCAAGGGGTGTCCATGCCAGGGTCAGATCGTTGTGCGACAGCGTGGCCGTCGGTGCTTGCATCATGGCGATAATGCTAACGGCGTTGGATGCACCGGACCAGGCTCCGCAGCCTGATTCATTGCAAGCCCGCATCCGGTAGCTTCGTTGATTCACAGGCGCGCTATCAACCCAAAGCTTACTCGTGCCAGTGTAATTGGTACCGGCCAAATTCCAGGTACCCGATCCATCTCGGTACTCTAGCTGGTAATAATCCGCATAGGTCACCGCCGTCCAACTCAGAGTGTGGTCATTACCGTCTAACGAGCTTTTCGGCGCGCTCATTGCACCCGGTATCGGATCGATAGTGACCGCATTGGATGCCCCTGACCAGGCTCCGCAGCCTGATTCATTGCAAGCCCTAACCTGGAACACCCTTGAAGTAACAGGTGCGACATTGTTCCACGTGGTACTGGTTGAACTAATAGAATTAACCACCATCGCCCAACTGCCACTGCCGTCTTTTTTCTGTATCTGGTAGTAGTCGCTGTAGGTCACCGTTGACCAACTCAAGCTGATATTATTGCCGCTCAGGCCTGCGGCGGGGGTTGCCACAGTGCCAGGCACCGGATCAATGGTAATGGTGTTAGACGCCGCCGACCATGAACCACAACCTGACTCGTTACAAGCCCGCATACGGTATGACCTCGCCGAGACCGGTGTCACATCTAACCACTGCTTGCTGGTGCCGGTATACGTGCCAGATACCGGTGTCCAGGCGCCGCTGCCGTTTCTATACTCTAATTGGTAATTGTCGGCATAGGTCACTGCCGCCCAGCTCAGGGTGATATCGTTACCGCTGAGTGAAACGCTGGGAGTGGCCATGGCGCCCGGGACCGGATCGATAGTGACGGCACTGGACGCCCCTGACCAGGCTCCGCAGCCTGATTCATTGCAAGCCCTAACCTGGAACACCCTTGAAGTAACAGGTGCGACATTGTTCCACGTGGTACTGGTTGAACTAATAGAATTAACCACCATCGCCCAACTGCCACTGCCGTCTTTTTTCTGTATCTGGTAGTAGTCGCTGTAGGTCACCGTTGACCAACTCAAGCTGATATTGTTGCCGCTCAGGCCTGCGGCGGGGGTTGCCACAGTGCCAGGCACCGGATCAATGGTAATGGCGTTAGACGCCGCCGACCAGGCTCCGCAGCCTGATTCATTACAAGCCCGCATACGGTAACTTCGTTGATGCACAGGCGCGCTATCAACCCACAGCTTACTCGTGCCGGTGTAAGTACCGCCAGACAAATTCCAAGCGCCAGCGCCATCCCGATACTCAAGTTGGTAATAGTCTGAATAAGCTACCGCAGACCAGCTCAAAGTGTGGTCATTGCCGTTAAGTGAGCTTGTTGGTGCGCTCATCGTTCTAGGGACAGGGTCTATAGAAATGGCGTTGGAGGCAGCAGACCAACCGGAACAACCAGAGCCGTTGCACCCAGCCATGCGATAACTACGCAGAGACAATGGCGGCACATTGGACCAATAATTACTGGTGCCATAGTACGTGCCACCTGATGTGTTCCATGAGCCGCTGCCATCCCGGTATTGCAACTTGTAGTAAGTCGCCCCACTCGCCGCCCCCCAGCTTAGCGTTAGATTATTGCCAGACAAGCTGGCACTCACAAAGGACGGCGCCGGTGGTATGGGCGAGATTGAAATGGCGTTAGAGGGACCAGTCCAAGATGAAGAGCAGCGCTGTGAATCACTACAAGGAGCCATTCGGTAAGAACGCTGATTAAGGCTGGTAATGCCATACCAAGTGTAACTGGTACCCCAATACTTGGTACCAGAGGTCTGCCAAGCACCATCACCGTCTCGGTACTGCAGCATGTAGTTCCAAGGGTTGGAATAGGTTGGCTTTTCCCACGTGAGAGTCACCGATGTGCCGTTGACACTAGCAACAGGAGGATTCATCGCTAGTGCAGGAAAAGAAAATAAGAGACCCAATAGGGCTATCAGCCCTTTTTTCACATTAGTGTGAAAAAATGAATTAGCGGAAAAAGAAGAAAATGGCGGTAGTAAAATGTTTTGCATAGAGCAGTCCTTGCAATCACGCTGGAAAATTAAGGTGCAGTCCTCTAAGCAGACTGTATGCATGAGTGCGCAACGAGAGATTTAAGGCGTCTAGCTCAGTACAGAACCACTTAGCACTATCCCTATCCCAAAATATCGGAGTGTTTAATGTCCGTGTTTGCACGTTGCCATTTGGAGTGGCTCTGGGAGTACCGGGTAAGGCTGGAGCGACATGGACCAGAGAAATGTTGCCAGCCAATAGCTGTGCGAATATCCCTCGTATTTGGCATGCAGAAATAAGCACAACCAATGCGGCGTAAAACTCACGCATAACGTAAAATCCCTTTTAACAGTTCTTAGCGGAAAAAATAGGCTGGAATTCTAGCAGCGCGAATTGCAATGGCAAAGTTTTTTAGCATTAACTGTTTGTAAAACAGTCTCTCGCAAAGGGAACCATTAATCTGAAAGATGTTTTATTTATTCGGACAACAGATGCCGGGCTGTCTCAACACTGATTCAAGCGCCTGCCGACAACCTGCAGATTAGTGCCCAAGGATTGTTCCGGTGGAGCTTCCTTTGCATTGGGCATTTGGCGATAAGCTTTATTCCAGCGCTACTGAGAAACGATCCAAGTCAAGCAAAGTGGCCCACACAGGAATCAGGAAAAAATTAAATCGATCCGTCTTCCGCGTTCTTCTTCATGTAGCCGTTGGTCCGTTAAGCTCTCACCTTGTTCAACAAATCGTTCGTTACCCAGCACCAGGCCCTGTAGATCACTTTTATACCCGTTCAGTGTTTAATTTTGTTCTTTCCCTTTAATCTTTATCCAAGAGATAGCCAGGAAGCGGAACTTATCCCATCATTCGAGAGGCACTCATCCCCCTAATGCGCTCTTGACCAATATGGGCTTTGTATTCCTGCATATGCTTTGCCGTACCGGCGGCAAAACAGAACTGCTGTTCAAATTGGCGCGCCAGGGTCAGCCAATGCTCGGCGTCCAGCCCCAAGCGCTGTAATATGGGGCTTTGCGATCCTTCGATATAGCCGCGTTTATTCTCGCGAATACATCGCCCGGTTTGGTCAACGAGTTCCAGATAGTCTCGTAATCGAAACGGCAGGCCTTTGGGCATAACTTGCCTGGGGTTACCGACAAAATGGGCGAGCTCTTGGGGCTGGGCTTTGCGTTGTTTTGCACGCACCGCACGCTGACAAATGCTGGTGTGGGCTGAGGCTTCCGGTGTATCTGCCATCTTGGCCCGTAGCGGATTTAAATCCACATAGGCCATACAAGCCGCCAAGGCCGCTTCATCCAGTAGGGCCTGGGATTTAAAACGCCCTTCCCAGAAACGCCCTGTACAGCCGTCTTCCTTGTTGGCCCTGCGGGCAATGCTCTCATTCAATTGGCGCATAAACCAACTGATATCATACAATCGCTGACGGTAGACTTCGGCGGTGTCCTGCACAGCCATCAGCTCGGATTGACTCATCGCCTCGCGCGAATCTTTATCCATAAAACGGCGGGTCAGCAAGGTGCCTTTATGTAAGCTATGCCAGCGGTTTAGTACTTCTTCGACAGACCAGGATAAGGCCATTGCTTTGTCCACAAACAGCACCACATGAGTATGATTGGACATCACCGCATAAGCACAGATATCTATCGCAAACACCTGTCCTAACCGCAGAAGTTCATCTTCCACCCATTGGCGGCGATGCTCATAACTCTTGCCCGAATGCTTATCTTCGCCACACAGATAAGCACGGCGAACACAGCGAGATACGCAGTGGTAATAGGGGGTATCCTCCAAACTTACCTGCGCTTTTCTGGCCTTAGGCATATACCACCCTCTTGTCGCTTAGTCTTGCTTTAAGTGTAGACCAATTAGGTGATACTGCCCGTTAACATGGGTGTCTTATTAACTTACTTAGTTGCTTTTTGTTACTTTTTCAAAAAGTTTCTTGTTAATTGGTTAAAACTATGGCTGTAATGTTTTTTATTCTTAAGCCATACATCTACACCATCCAACCTAGGAAGTTCATGTAGCTCTCCATCTTCGAAATAAACGTCACCCAAATTTAACAATTTTAGAGACCGAAGGTTTTTTAGATTTCGATCGGAACTAAAAGCTCCGCAACCATCTAAGTCAACTTCCTCAATGCTGGAAATGGAGAAAATAGGATCCAGTTTTTCAACCTTTTTACAGGATTTTATCTCTATCCTCTCCAAATCCAATTGAGATACAGCACTAATATCTAGCAACTTAGAACATCCGTACAAACAAAGCGATTTTAATTTTCTCAAGTTACCAATACCATCAACACTAATTATTTTTGACTTAATAATATCCAAGCGTGTTAACGACTCGCTTACACAAAACTGACCTAAATCTTCTGCAGCGAAGTTATTTACAACCAAGGTCTCCAAATGACTACAATTAAACAAAGATGAAAAACACGCCCTCCAATCAACCCTCAGGTCTTTTAAATTATCAAAAAAATCAAACCGGCAAGATTTTTTTACCTTGGGACATTCAAGATAAACCACCTCGAGATCACTCAAATACTCCAAGGGCGTCAAGTCCTGAATCAAATTATCGTATAAATATATCCCCTTAACACCCTTTATCTCTTCTAGAAAATCTATCGAACCTGCTGGCCATCCGAAACTACAGTTTAGTAAAACAGACTTAATATCATTCTGCTTTATCACTGATAAAATCTCATCATCAAATGGCGCATATAAATTCAACCTTTTCCCAAAGTATTCATCATTACAGATTGCGTACTTCTTGTGATTCATATCCAAATCAACTCTCCATCAGTTACAACCGCCTTTTTGAGCCCCCATTCCAGAGCATACTTTCCAAACAACACCACTCATTCCATTGTCACTTCTCTTTACTGGATTAATCTTATTTGAAACTAAATCTGACTTTGCACCGACGCCATTTGTAATAGTATCAATTTCAGATTGTTCAGCAATTTCCCTATCACGCTTATTTCCGTCAACCTTATTCGTCGACAGGGTACCAGCCTTCCCTTCTTTAAACTTGTTTTTTGATGCGTGTTGCTGCAGGCGTTTCATAACGTCTTCAGACTGACCAACATAGTCTTGGTTACCTTCTTTAAACCGATAAGTACCTGAAATCTTCGTTCTATCTTTTATCGAAAAACGCATGGCCTTCTTCAAGCCATACTTGGCTATATTTTTGGCCGTTGGAGCTGGGATACCGGTTGTTTGTTCGAAAACCTCTCCGCCAACTTCTTTTAGAATCCAAATCGCAACAACAACTAGCGGAATCTCGCCACTTGGATCCGTATAGTTCATGGGATCATTGCCAACGTAGGCGTACATATTCGTGTCTGCCACATAGCCCACAGGGTCGGTTTGCAGGAATCGCCCTAGCTTTGGATGATAAATCCGTGCTTTGTAGTAATAGAGGCCAATATCGTCCAGCCATAGCTGGCCGGTATAACCAAAGCGGCCCTGATTGAGGATGGAGGGAATACCGTATGCGTCATAGGTGTTAATCGCATCCATTGTGCCGTTGCTAAGCGTTGCAGCCACAATAGATTGCTGGTAATCCGCATGCAGATAACGCAATGCGCTGTTGGTCACGCTGCTACCCGCGTACTCTATTAGTGGATCATCAATCCCCGCACCATGCAGATAGCGCTTTAACATGGTGGTGCCGTTGTATTCGCCCACCAGTGCATCGCCGTCGTAAAGGAAGCTGATGGTCTTGCCACCGGCGATCAACTGAGCTAATCGTCCCAAGGGATCATATTTCAGTGTGGCTGCAGTTGGTCCCGTCACCGACACCAGCCTGTTTTCTACGTCGTACCCATAGGTCAAGCCGGCATAAGTCAGCATATTGCCGTTATCATCATGGGTTACAGCCTGGCCGTTTATTTCCGTATACTGGTTTAACCCATTAGGGATGTAAGTACCGGTAATATTTTCATTGCCCTTATAGGTGTAGAGGGAATTGCTGATCTCTTTGGTGGCGACCTGACTGGCGGGGTTATAGGTAAAGGTAAAATCCACCTTAGCCAAGTTAATATTCTGGCTTAACCCCTGTAAACGACCGATTTCGTCATATTGATAAGCGGTATTATTGCTCTCCCCCTGCCTGGCAAGAGATTCTAGCGCACCATCCTCATAGTATTTTTGGGAGACGAGTTGCGTTGTTCCTTTGCGAATGCCGGACAATCTGTCTAGCTGATCGTACCCGTAATCAAATGCCTGATTATCGGGGAAGGTGATTTTTTCGCGATTACCATTTTTATCATGTTGATAGCTTAGCTTTCTCGACACGCCAAAAGAGTTATCGGTCACGCTATCCAAACGACCAAAATCGTCAAATTTATAAACAACGCCTTGCCCCGAATCGGCACCAAAGCGTGCATGCAGCTGCAAGCCCCTTAGGTCGTAATCATAGTAGACGTCTTTGTCTGTCGAGCCGGGGATATCCTTAACAATTTGCTGATTCAGGTTGTCATAAACATAGGTAATCACACTACCATCACGTTTACGCAGCGAGGTACGGTTGCCGTTTAAATCATAACCGTATTTCTCAAAATCGGACGAACTATAGGTACCGGCACCGGCCACTTCTTTGCTGGGGAAATGTAAGTATTCCAGCAGGCCGTAATTATTGTATTTATAGTGGGTTAAATTACCGTTGGCATCCTTGGTGTGGGTCAGCCGGGCGCCATCATAGGTATTATCCCGGTATGTTTGTGCGATACCGGTGCCCACTGCGCGCTCTTCGGTTAAGACAAGGTCAAACCCGTTATATGTATAGCGGGTAATGCGATCCGAGCCGTACACATCTTCGGTGCCTAAATCACAAGCCGACGCTGGCAGTGCAGCATAAGCGGCGGGGTTCATCCGCACCGTTTTGCACCTTACCCGCCCATGTGCATCATAACTGTAATGGGTTAACGCCTGACTGTCGCCGTAGGCATTTTGACTGGCTACCGTGGATTTACGCCCTTGGGCATCATAGGTAAAGGCCTGTCTGCTTCGAACGACAAAGCCCGACCAGTTTTTGGGCTTTATGCTCTCGTCCTGCCAGGTGGTGAGATAGCCGCTTTCAACCAGCGTTAACAGCCCGCGGGCATTGTAGGTGTTTCTTGTGGCTAAATGGGTAAGTACCCCCTGGCCATCGGGATCCGGCGAAATCACTCCGGTCACCTGACCCGCCAGGTTGTATCTTTTGGCTTCCGTGTAATCCGCAGCAGACTGCGCCGCTTGTGCCGACCATGAAACCACAGCCAGGGCCAGTGCCAGTGCCTGCGCCACCAGGGCAGTTTTCATTAATTTAAAATGAATCATGAAAAAATCCTTTTAGTAAGCGCAAGAAGCAAGATTGGCTTTAGGTTTGGTTTCACCAATCAGATTCCCGTAAATATCATAGCGATAGCAGGTTCTTAGCGACGCACCGCCAGGGCCGGTGACAACCTTGCCAATCATAAAGAGGTTATTGTTTTCATATTCATAAGAAACAACCACTTCATCGTTTGCAACACAGGCAGTACCGTTGTAATTGCTGTTAATACAGTATTTTTCGGTGGCTAACAGATAAATGCCGTCCGATGAACCCGCAGCAAATTTTTGTTCATAGCTATAACGGGTATGCGGACGAATACCATGCTCATTCGCTGGTTTTTTGATGGTGGCGACCTGGCCGGACTCCGTATGATAGGTGTAATCCGTTACATTGCCCTTGGCGTCAGATGTCCAGGAGGGTTGATTACAGACTTTGATATTGTCGCAAGTAACGGGGTAGCCTGCTTCTCTTACGGTGGAAACCGTTGCCCTGGAAGTGCCGTTGTGTGCCCAGGTTTCGATTTTTGTCAGGTTACCGCGAGCATCATAAGAATATTCGGAATAGTCTTTTGTCAGATTATCGCTAACAGACTTTACCTTGTTTCTGAAGGACTGTTCGAGAATAGTTAACTGCTTCCAGCTACTGACTTTGTCTATCACACCTGTAGAGCCGTTAAAAAGTACTTGATCGATTTGCTGATAATCGCCACCGCCAAAGTTTCCTGTGCCGATGGTAGCGTGTGCGTTGCTAATGGGTTCGTTGAAATCATAGCCAAGGGTGCCTTGATCACTGACCGAGGTGTTTAACTTAATAAAATGAGCGCTTCGTTCAGCACAAGATCTGTTACCGGGGTCATCTCGGTAGGTATAGGTAATGTTTTGGACCGTACTTGTCAGCTCCTTTATCCCCACCAGCTTGACATCTGTTATTGGCTCCAACATACCGCAATCTTCATAGGTATTGGATTGCCTTAAATCGAAATAATATTCCACATTCCCGCCTTGTGGATTAGTCATTCGATAGGTTGTGGGACCGGTGAGCATTACATTTGGCATGCCTTGAGGCCAGCTATACTTTGCCTGCGGCCACTCATTAACCAGTTCACAGGTAACCGCATCGGCGTCGCAATACTCCACCGCTGAATTAATGCCGACAACACTGGTTGGCATCATCTTTGACCACTGATATCCCGATTGAATATTGTAATTATATTTAAGCTGGAAATTGGTGTTGGTGGATACATTGGTGATATAGCCGAACATAGTGTATTCAGCACCGGCGTCACGGTTTTTGTGCTCAATATTTACTTTGAAGCCATTGGGATAAAGGACTTCAGTAAGCAGTGCGTATTTAAAGTCACTGTTTCGGTAAGGTCCATTTCCAAAAGGCTTTGGCTCTGTATTGGCAGTGGTTAGGCCAAAGGTGGCAATTGTGCCATTAGCAGTAGTTAGCACGTAGCCAACATTTTGCACAAACTCCAGTTTGCTTGCTGCATCATGTGGCGTCAGGCTGCCGTCACTTTCAACCGTGAATTTGGCGCTTACCGGCCCCGAGATTTGTAAGAAGGTTTTTAAAGAACTCCCCTGTCCCATGTGGGTATCTTTCAAAATACCAAAAAAACTATCTATCGCGCCGTTTGAAACAGAGTGCTGAATACCAAGCTTACCGCCTATGCTAACATCGGGCTGCGTGTGGTAAATTGACCCACTGCCATAATTAACATGGTTGTAATCATTCACCACATATTCAGGAATTTTGAAATATTCATTTGCCGCCGTGTTTGATGCTAAAGGCAAGACAAAAAATGACACTGCTAATGTAGTTGTAAGTCTCATTGATTTACTCCGGTCGCGACAACGGATTTCCTGTTTCCAGCGGCATCATATTCATAATCCCGATCGCCATTGTAAGGGTCTATCACTTTTATAAGTCGTCCCAACGCATCATATTGATAGGTTAATGTCACGGCAGTATCGGCGCCGCCAAGCACCTCTAAGCTATTACTGAATTCCGCTACCGTTTCACACAGGGTGGTGAGATCCGTCGGATTGTAGACGCAACCAATCACTTTGTAGGTGTAAGTTTTGCCATCTTCAATTGAGCTATCCACATAGGACTGTCCATTATCAATAAAGAATGCCGTATCAAAACTGTTGTTTTGGGCAATGCTGCCATCAGCGCGCACCAGCTTGTATGTGGTTGCCCCTTCAACGCTATCCCAAACCAGTGAAACCTCTGCTGCCTGCAGAGCGAAAACACTGAAAGTGGCGCATGTTAAAACAAGGTTTTTAATTTTTTGGCCATTTAGTGAGTACAACCTAGGCTTCACTGAAAATCTGTGATTTAGAGCGGACATTCCCTCTCCTTGCTTATTTAAATTATTCATTGTGTGCTTTATCAAAATTCGTTGGGGCTTCCAGCGCCGTCACTGACCTGGTGGCTTCCAGGTAACTGGTGGCGGGGTAACGGCGGTTTTCAATGTCGATGCAATACCACTGGGTTTGATGCTCACCGACTTCGTAATAGCGATATTCCGGTGTGTTGCCCTTGGGGGCACGGCTGGTGGGTGCACCTTGTCCGGCCGTTTCGGCAAAACACTCTTTGATATTGTCTAAGTCCCAGTAAAAGGCCGTAGGCTGGCCGACTTTCACCGACTGCGGTGACCATTCAAAGCGGTTTACCCTGACCTGAACCGGGGCCGTCACCTGCACTGTCACAGATTGGCTGTCACCGCAGCTTTGCTCATCGTTACAGGCCTGAATCCGGTATTGATAAGTACCCACATGGGCCGGTGTGCGAACGGAGCTGGTCGTCGTCAGATTGCCTAAGAAGCTCTCAGCGGTTGCCGGCGCTGTGCCATAGAGCTTATAGAATCCGCCGGCTTGCAAGCCCTGCGGAGCGGACCAGCTCAGGGTAACGCTGTCACCCTGGCGAATGCTGTTTGGCGTCGCCACAAAATTAACCACAGCTTGCGGATTGGCAGAGACGCTGACCGTGGTTTCAGTACTAAAGGCACTGCATACCCCGGCTTTATAGCAGGCCCTGACTTTGTATTTATGTTGTCCGGCAATTGCCGTTGATACCTGGTAGCTGCGCACCGTGCCCGAATAAATGGACTTTCCGTCTTCATATAGTTCATAGCTGTTAGCAGCACCTGTTGCAGCATTCCAGCTCAGGGTATAGCTGCCGCCCGCCTTTACTTCAGCACTGCTGCTTGAGGGTACACCGGGCACGCCGATACTGGGCGCATTAACCGTGACCGGAACGCTGCTTTTCACACCACAGGGCAGACCAGGGTTACAGGCTTCTACGGCGTAATAGTAAGTGCCCTGAAGTGAGGGATTGCGGGTTGACTGGCGCACCGTCAACCCCGATTCCAGCAGGGCTTGTGACCCACCAGGCTGGGTGGCGTACAGATTGTAAGTGATGCCGGATGCCGCCCCGCTTGGCGCATTCCAACTTAGCGACAGGTTCTGGTCCATTATCAGTGGATTGGGTGTGGCCAAAAGAGCGACTACAGCACCCGGCGTGGAATACACCGTCATAGAGGATTCGGCACTAAAGGCACTGCATACCCCGGCTTTATAGCAGGCCCTGACTTTGTATTTGTGTTGTCCGGCAATTGCCGCTGTTACCTGATAACTTCGTACCGTGCCTGAATACACGGACTTGCCATCTTCGTATAGTTCATAGCTGTTAGCGGCCCCTGTTGCAGCATTCCAGCTCAGGGTATAGCTGCCGCCTACCTTTACTTCAGCACTGCTGCTTGAGGGTACACCGGGTACACCTATGCTGGGGGCATTGACCGTGACCGCTACACTGCTCTTCACGCCACAGGGTAATCCCGGATTGCACGCTTCAACCGCGTACTGATATGTGCCCTGAAGGGAGGGCGTGCGGGTTGACTGGCGCACCGTCACCCCCGATTCCAGCAGGGTTTCACTGCCGCCAGGTTGCGTGGCGTACAGATTGTAGGTGATCCCGGATGCTGCACCGCTTGGCGCATTCCAACTTAGCGACAGGTTCTGATCCATTATTAGCGGATTGGGTGTGGCAGACAGCGAGGTCACTGCAGCGGGCTGACCATAAACCGAAACAATTTTAGTATTGCTATCGGTACCGCAACCACCCGTATTACAAGCCCTGACCTTAAAGCTGAGATTGCCGGTTTGTGTTGACGTGTGGTTGTAACTGCGGCCGCTTCCACGGTACAACAACGTCGAACCTAAATAGAGCTCGTAGTTAACCACTGTGCCGCTGGCCACGGGCCAGCTCAATGCCACCAATTGATTCAGGGCCACGCTTGATGGGCCACTGATATCGCCTACTTTTCCAGGTGCTGGGGGATATGAAGTTATATTTATGCTGGTTGAGCCGCCACAGAGGCTATTGGGGTTACAAGCCCTGACCCTGTAATTGTAAATACCAGCATAGGACAAGGTGCGAACGGAGCTGGTAGTGGATAGATCCCCCAGAAAGGATTCGCTGCCACCAGGCGAGGTACCATAAAGTTTGTAGATTAGCCCAGGCACTGCACCACCAGGCTGAGTCCAGCTAAGGGTGGTGCTTGCCCCTTGAATAACACTGGATGGCGAAGCGGAAAAGTTACCCGGTGTACCCGGTGCCGTATATACATAGACGTTACGGTTACCGCTGTAATTGCCACATCCGGAGCTATTGCAGGCCCTTACCTTATAGATTCGGCTGCCATAGGCTGAATGACTAAAACTTTGGGTGGTACCAGAACCTGAATATTTCAGTACATCGTTTTCATATAGTTCGTAACGGCTTACCGTGCCAGGCACAGTATTCCAGGAGACCGTATAGCTGGTATTCACCGGCACATAACTGCTGGCGGAAGGAATTCCCGGGGTGCCCGGCACAGGCAGATTGGCCACTGTGGTGCCGGATGTAGTAGCACTGTAGTCACTGCAACCGCCAGTGCCACAAGCGCGAACCTTATAATAGTAAGTCCCCGCAGGTTTGTTTCGGGTTGTCGACAAACCACCGCCAGAATAAATAGTACTACTTTGCTCTCCAACCAATTCGTAATGCGACACACTACCGCTGGCCGAACACCAGCTGACGCTGTAGTTTTGCCCGGCATAGGCTGAAGAAGGGGCGCTGATACAACCGGGTACCGAAGGGGGAGGCGTAGGTCTGACAACGGTGGTGCCGGAGGTAGTGCTGCTGTAACCGCCGCAACCGCTGCTATTACAAGCTGATACCTTGTAATAGTAAGTACCTGCGGTTTTACTTCGGCTGGCGCTGGTGCTACTGGTGGTGAGTAACGCTCCGCTTTGCTCACCCACCAGGGTGTAGTACGTAGCGCCACTGACTGCACACCAACTGATATTATACGCCACATTCTCCGTTGCGGAGGACGGTGCATAAATACAAGAGGGGGCCGCTGGTGCAGCGGCGACCGAATAAGAGGCAAGCAAAAGTAAGCTCTTAAACAGGATAAGGTACCAACGGCACCGTTTGCTAAAGCACTGATTCAATTTGAATCCCTTCAATTAAGATCTAAACAAATTTGGCTTTGTGTTCGACGCTACCAAACATAGCTCTTTTAACTATCACCACTAACTGCCCTTCTGTGGGCATAGTATTTATCTGTACTCGGCTATCCACCTTGAGACACTGCGAAAAGTCTATCCCTGGTTTAGCACGGCTATAACAAAAGAAAAATCAAATTAAGATGAGGAAGGAGCCACAAAAACAGGTAGGAAATCCCTTTAAGTTGCACTATCCCTACAATTCCGGGTACGGATTATACCAAAGAAGTAACTGTTTGCCATTCCAATGAGACACTTTAGCTTAAGCACCTAAGCAGTGCATTGATAAACAACGCCTAGTCGCGGTGACGCCGTTGGATAGCGAAATAATCTTTTCCTATTTAAAATGCCCCCCTAACAAAACGCCTTAACAATGTTATTCACCATTCGATGTTGAACAGGGATTTTCACCCTGTCGCGCACTTTGTCGGCGGGGTAGCCGAACAGGCCGAATTGATTGCCTTTGCTGTGGCAGATAATCACCACATGATTAGGCTCTTTGTGCAGACTGCCTTTAAAGGGATCGAGGATAGGGATTTGGTAACGTCCCTGCTGGATAATGCCCATACGACGGTTATCACGGTACAGATAACTGTCAAAGACGGGCTCATCAAGGATGGCGTAGACGGCGAATTTGGGGATCTGCACACAGCGTTGTTGCCATTCCAACTCCACTAGTAGCAGGTTGTCGAACAATGAAGCGATACTCTCGGGTAACCTGGTGGTACGCATAGCTCCCCCTAAAGTGACGTTGTGTTTTGTTGCTTTAAACTTTCGCTAAAAATCCTACCTGAAAAAACGCGTTGCCCTATGACTATAGCAGCCTTGTTGGCGCCGTCGTCAATGCCTTCTTATTATTTATCGGAAAATTACCTAGAAATTCAAGTAGTAGGCCTGACAAAGTTGGCGATATAGGTCGCTGTAACAACCCTGCTGATCGCGAATAAACAGAAACTCCGATGCCATGTGTTGTTGTCCGCGAGCAAATTGCAGCAGCACTCGTGATGGCGGTTTCCCTTCCACCGTAGAGACCAGGCATTGGCGATCCGGCCAAATACCAAAACCTTTAAAGACCTTTGATAGCACCTCGGCCCCGTCGACGGGCAGTACGCAACAAAATCGCCCGTTTGGCGTTAACAACTGGCTTACCCGTTGCGCCAATTGCGGCAATGTCAACGCACCATCATGGCGAGCGGTTTCTCTGGCCGGGTCAAATTGCTGCCCCGCTTTGTAATAGGGAGGATTACTGACAATCAGATCAAACTGCGACTGACTATCCATTGCCTGTACCGGCTGACAGAGAATGCGTATTTTGTCCGACCAGGGAGAACGCTTTACATTGTCCTGGGCCTGTTGCGCCGCCTTGTTATCAATTTCCACCGCGGTAATCCGGCTTGAGGAGCGACTTTTTTGTGCCAGCATCAATGCCAATAGGCCGCTGCCGGTGCCGATATCCAGGATCTGTTCGGCGGCCCCAGTTTCCACCCAACTACCCAGCAAAATGCCGTCCGTGCCAACCTTCATGGCACAATCGCCATGGGCAACGAAAAATTGTTTGAACTGAAAACCTGGCACCATCTGGCTAGAACTTCTGCAGGCTAATCATCTTGTCAGCCACCTCTTCGGCTTTCACCGGCCGGTACTTTTGCAGCGGCCCAAGCATCAACCAGGACAGCGGTTGCAGTAAGGCGATAGCCATGGACTCCATCCTTCTGTGCTTGGTTCTCTCTCCCACCAACAATGAGGGTCTGACTGCGCTGGCGTCCATGAGCCCGGGCATGGAAAAAATAGCGGATTCCAATTCGCCCTTGGTGCGAAGGTAAAAATTGTTGCTTTTGGGGTCGGCCCCCACTGAGGAAATCCAAACCAGGCTTTTGACTCGCTGTGCCCGAGCCAGTTGGGCGGCAATATGCACATAGTCAAAATCCACTTTGCGAAAGGCCGCTTTACTGCCGGCTTCATTAATTGTGGTGCCAAGGCAGATATACAGATGATCGACCTTAAAATAGCCTTCGTATTCCTGTAGGCGCTCGAAATCGATAACCACGGGCTCAAGCTTCGCGTGATTGGCAGCCATAGGCCGTCGCAACAGGCAGCGCACGCTTGCATAACGATTGTCATCGAGCAGTTTGGAAATAAGTGCCTTGCCCACCAAACCGCTGGCACCCAGTACCAAGGCCGATAAACCGGCTTGATTTGTCATAGATGTTAAGGCCCCTTAGAATAAGGAAATTTTGTCTTTGGATATCCGTGAATGAAGTTTAAGTTCAATCAGTTATTGGCGTTTTTATCCTTGTTGCCAATGTCGGCGATGGCGTCAGAGCCACTGAGCATCGAGCGTATCTTCTCTTCGCCTTCATTGGAAGGTGAGGCGCCAATGAAACTGAAGGTCTCGCCCGATGGAGAGCGTATCAGTTTTCTTAAAGGCAAAACCAGCGATTACGAACGCTATGACCTGTGGGAGTACCATATTGAAAGCGGCCAAACCCGTTTGTTGGTAGATGCCGACAGCCTGCATAGCGGCCCGGAGGATCTCTCAGAGGAAGAAAAGGCCAGACGCGAACGTTTACGCCTGCATGGCAGCGGCATCGTCGATTATTTCTGGTCCGAGGATGGCTCAGCGTTGCTGTTCCCGCTAGCTGGCGACGCCTATTACTACAATCTGTCCGAACAGAAAGTCCGCCCATTGCTACAAACCCCTGAGTTTGAGACCGATATCCGTTTTTCGCCAAAGGGCAATTACATCAGCTATATCCGTGAGCAAAACCTGTATGTAATGGATATTGCCACCGGTCAGGAAAAGCGTCTGACCAATGACGGCGGCGGCAACATTAAATACGGTATGGCCGAATTTGTGGCCCAGGAAGAAATGGGCCGTATGACCGGCTATTGGTGGGCGGCCGATGAAGCCAACATCGCCCTGACCCGGGTGGATGAATCGCCGGTGGAAGAAGTCACCCGCAGTGAAATTTATGCCGACAAAGTGGATGTCATTACCCAACGCTACCCCGCTGCAGGTAAGGCAAATGTGTTGATTGAGCTTGGCGTGATCAATTTGGACAGCGGCGAAACCAAGTGGCTGGACATGGGCGATGACAAAGATATCTATCTGGCACGGGTCAATTGGCTGCCAGGGAGTCGCAACCTGACCTATCAGTGGCAAAGTCGCAATCAGAAACGCCTGGAACTGCGCAAGGTAGAAGTGGCCACTGGCATCGAAAAGGTGCTGCTGGCAGAAACCAGCCATACCTGGATAAACCTGCATGACGATTTGCGCTTTTTCCGCGCTCGTCCTCAGTTTATCTGGGCTTCAGAGCGTGCCGGCTTTAAGCATCTTTATCTTTATGACACCAATGGCGAGTTGCTGAAGCAGCTGACCAGCGGTGACTGGGTGGTGGATGAAATCAATGCCATCGATGAGGCCAAGAATCTGGTCTATTTCACCGGACGTAAGGACAGCCCCATTGAGCGCCATCTGTATCGTCTGAGTCTGGCGGATGGGGAAATTAAACGTATCAGCCAGCTGAAAGGCACCCACGCGGTCAGTTTCGATAAGAAAGCCAGTGTCTATGTAGACCGCTTCTCCAGCGTCAATACACCGCCGCAAGTGAGCCTGCACAAGGCTGACGGTACCCGCCTGGCTTACCTGGAAGAAAATGCGGTGAATGAACAACATCCGCTGGGGCCTTACCGTGCACAATGGGTACAGCCTGAATTTGGCACCATTGCTGCCGAAGACGGCACGCCACTGCACTATCGCCTCTACACACCCAAACAAGTCAGTGGCAAACATCCGGCGATAGTTTATCTTTACGGCGGTCCCGGTGCGCAGCTTGTCACCAATAGCTGGGGTGGACCCCGAGGTCTGGTGATCCAACATTGGGTCAACAAAGGCTATGTGGTCTTTACCCTGGACAACCGTGGCTCTGACTATCGTGGTAAGGCCTTTGAAGATGCGATTTATCGCAAGCTTGGCGAGCTGGAAGTCAGCGACCAGGTGCAAGGGGTCAGATTCCTGCGCACTCTGCCCTATGTGGATGGACAACGTATCGGTGTCTATGGGCATAGCTACGGTGGCTACATGGCGCTGATGAGCATGTTCAAAGCAGGGGACTATTTTAAAGCCGGCGTGTCGGGCGCACCGGTGACTGATTGGGCGCTGTATGACACCCATTATACCGAGCGTTATCTGGATCATCCCAAAGACAATGCGGAAGGTTATACCGCCTCTGCTGTGTTCCCATATGCCAAGGATCTGAAAGGCGAGCTACTGATTTATCACGGCATGGCTGACGATAACGTACTGTTTAGCCACAGCACCCGTCTGTATAAACTGCTGCAAGATAATATGATCCCTTTCCAGATGATGGATTACCCGGGTAAAAAACACGGTTTACGTGGCAAAGAAACCAGTATTCACCTGTACCAGACCATCACCCGCTTCTTCGACCGCAATCTATGATGATTACCCCAGATAACTGCTGTAGGCACTCTCCTGCGGCGGTTGCTGGGGTAGAGCTTGCACGAAGACTTTGAGATCCTGCACGGCCATGGGTTTGGCCAGCAGATAGCCTTGTACCTCCTGGCAACCGCATAACGCCAGCTGCTCAAGCTGGCTTTGCGTTTCTACCCCTTCAGCCACCACAGATATGCCAAAATCTGAGGCCATACGGCTGATAGCAGCAACAATACTCTGAGATTTGGGATGTTCCTGCATGTCTTTGACGAACAATCTGTCGATTTTCACCTCATCGATGGGCAGATTTTTGAGCATCGCCAGTGATGTAAAGCCCGTACCAAAGTCATCGATGGAAAAGCGGATCCCGTGTTCTTTGAGCTTTGTCATGCGTACCACGCTACTTGGCAAATTGCTGAGGGCTGCTGTTTCGGTGATCTCTAATTGCAAATAAGGGGCTAGCTGATGGGCATTACGTAAGCTATCGGTCAGTAGTTGCATCAGCTGCGGCGTATTGAATTCTTTGGCCGACACGTTTACTGACACACGCTGAATAAGCGTTCCTAAAAGCCCTGCCTCTGATAATTCTTGCGCAGCACGACGTACCACAAACTCGGAGATATAAGAGATCAGGTTATCGGCCTCGGCCAACGGGATAAACTTATCCGGCGGCACCATTCCCCGGCGCGGATGGTGCCAGCGCACCAACACTTCAACCCCTGTCAGCCTGGCCCCGGCAATATCAAATTGTGGTTGATATACCAACGACAAACTGCGACTGGCAATAGTGGCACGCAAATCTTCCAATAAGGCCTGACGGTCATTTTCTTCTTTGGACAGTGCGCGGTTAAACAGGTGTACTTTGCCCTTACCTGTCTGGCGGGCAGCTTTTAATGCAGATTGCGCCGCATTTATCAGCTCTGGCCCACTGCTGGCATCATTGGGAGCAATGGCAACGCCAATACAACAAGTAACATCCAGGTTTTGCCGGGCGGCAGCATCATGAAAACATTCCCGCAAATGCTGTGTTTCGCGTTCCTGTTGCAAGGTGCTTTGGTTTGACATCACAGCCACTGCAAACTGATCGGTACCCAGCCTGGCAGTCAGCACTTCAGCCAAATAGCTGGCCTTGAGGCGCTCGGCGAAAGTACGTAAAAAACCATCAGCGCCCTCAAAGCCTAACTTGCTGTTGATGGCTTTAAAGTTGTCGATATCCAAATACATCAACTGCACGCATTTGCCCTGCTCCTTGGCTTGGGCAAGCATTTGCCCCAGATAAGCGGCAAATTGGTAATGACGGGACAGGTTGGTCACCGGATCGCGCCGATACAGTCCCTGAACATGCATTTGCGCACGGTAAATAAGAAAAAACAACAAGGTCGCCGTTATCCCGACATAGAACCATCCCTTATAGGTCTGGTAACGGGTAAGCTTGACGCTGTCGGTGATGGTACTTTCCAACGCCAGATCAGAGAACAGGATCCACCCTGCACCGAAGACAATGTAAACCAGCGAGATCCAAAATGCTGTCTTAATAGCAGATCTTGACGTTACCGGAGTCTTCACCTTTGCCACATCCTTCTCGTGTTATAACTGGCCACTTTCAGGCAACATAAACTCAAAGTGTAAACCATGGACCCTGAGCATTAGTGTAGGCCGAAATTTTCCAAGGTAACTTTGCGGTGATAACGCTTGCTGCTTTCATCCAACCAACTCTGGTAAAACCCCAAAAATTCGTCGCTGGAACGGTTAGCCAACAATATTTGGTCAATTTGCTGAATCACCTCCTGCCCCCAGTTGTTGCGACTACAGGCAACGTAGCTGGGAATAGCGGGCGGCATACCCTCAACGGCCAGGTACGTCATGCTTTGTTGCAATTCGCCGCTATGCTGCTGAAAAGTCAGCTCAACCGGAAAGCCGAAGGTATAGTCAATTCGGCCTTTATCCAGCATCTTCAACAAGCCCTTAAATACATCTTGGCCGCTTCGCATCAGCATATTGGGGTCGCTGCGGTGTTGCTTGATAACCTGGTCAATACTGCCTTTGTATAAACGGCCATCGGCGGCTCCACCGATTAATGCCGGATCTCGGGAAAGGGCGAAAAGATCGATGCTGTCGTCTTTCATGTAAGGGGAGAAATGTTCCAGATCGCGGGTTCTGACAATCAGTCCGTTGGACAACACCAGCATCCTTGGGACTGAATACACCAGATCGACCTCGCGCTCTGGCGATTTATACAGACCGACCATACAGGCGTTGTGCTCACGCATAAAAAGCACAATACGTTCGTAGCCTGCTTCCACCAACAGGTGTTTGTAATGTGGCAAGCGCTTCACAATAAACTGCCGGCTTAAATCGTTATAGCCCTGATCTTTCAACGGTCCGCGGACAAAGGTCGCAGGCGGGAAGTCTGGCCTCAGCCATAGGATTTCCTGAGCACTGACTGTGATACTCAAAAAGATACTAAAAATAACTGCCGGAAATCTCATCTTCGATACAGCCATGTTTGATGAGTAATTAGTAGCAAATCCATTGCTGAAACAACAGTGAAATTAATTAACATCGGGTACATAAGCCAGGCACATGACTAAGGCACCGGAATCCCCCGCGCCGCCTCCAGTAAGGCAAACCATTGCTGGCGATCCAGTTTTATATCCGCAGCCCCAATCTGACGGCGAATCCGCTCTATGTTGCCACTACCGATGATCGGCATGGCCTGGCTGGGCAAAGCGAGCACAAAGGCCAGTAAAATTTGATCCAGGCTTGCTCCCATAGCGTCTTCCATCTTAGCCGCACAGTCGCGTAATTCTTTAAACTCATAGGCCTGGAAAATATCGCCGCCGCCCAGGCAAGACCAGGCCATAGGCTTCACCCGCTGTTGCTGCAGATAATCCAGGGTACCGTCAAACAAGTATTGACTGCTGGTGGCACTGATTTCCAGCTGATTGGTGACCAGTTCAAAGGGAAGACGAGACTGCAACAAAGAAAATTGTGCATTGCTGAAGTTAGATACCCCGAAATGCCTTACCTTGCCGTCTGCCTTTAAACTTTGGAAAGCGTCGGCCACTGCATCGGCATCCATCAATGGATCAGGGCGGTGGATAAGCAGCACATCCAGGGTGTCGATACCCATTTCCCGCAAAGAGCGTTCTGCAGCAGCAACGATATAGTCACGATCAGAGTTGTAATGCTTTACTGCCACCGAGGGCTGCTGTTCACAGGGGAACAGAATATTGCATTTGCTGACGACCTCAATTTTGTCGCGAAGGTGCGGGGCCAGTTTTAACGCTTGGCCAAAGAGCCTTTCTTCCGTAAAAGCACCGTATACATCGGCGTGATCTGTGGTGGTAATACCGAGTTCCAGCCCCTGTTCGATAAAGGCCACCAACTGCTGTGGGCTAAGCTGCCAATCAGGTAAACGCCAATAGCCCTGAATAAATCGGGAAAAGCTTAACTCACCTGGCACTAATTCGACTCTTTGCATGGGATCGACTCTGTTGTTCTGATAGGCAGCATCCTAGCAAAGGCTTTAGCAACGTACCATTTGCATAGGATTGCATTGGCTAACCGAAGAAGACAAAGACGGTTCATGTAGCAATAAAAAAGGGCAGTCGTTAGCTGCCCTTTAAAACATTTCGCGAATGTTTAGGAAAAGCGAACTGCCGGGGGGTTATTCCTGAATAGGGCAAAAGCCAGCGCCATCAGACCAATTAAAAATACAGACAGGCTGAAAGGCTCAGGAACTGCTGTAGCACTATTTGTAGAAGAGGTTTGTTGAGTCACTGGTGGTTTGATCTGAAAAACGGATACCGCATCCAGAAAATTACCCACAGTACCTTTGGTTAAAGCAGTGAATTGCAAAGTGGTAAACGCACTCAAGGCTTTAAACTGGTAATCGAAAGTAGCCCAGCTTTTTACCTGCTTGTAGGTAAAAACTTGGGACCAGAAAGTATCTTTTCCTGAACTCAAATCCACTCTGAACGACTCAGAGATTTTGCTTCTGGCCGCATAGGCGAAGCTTAGCTCGTATAAACCGCCAATCTCAGTGGCGAAGGTCTGGAAAATGCTGTAGGTGCCGTTACCACCATGGGCATTAAGCTCAGCATGCTGAGTCCCATCAAAGGCTTGGAATTTCTGGTAAGTATCCCAGATTTCAATGTTGCTGCCTTCCCAACCAGGTACTTTATCGGCGGTAAACCAGGCCCAGGTATTGGTTTTGACGTTATTGTCCTCAAAGCCACCATTAATAATCAGGTTGGCAGAGGTAGAATAGCTCAGAAGAGCACATCCTAAGGCAAGCAGGGCGATGACAGCAGACTTCATTGTTTTATTGCTCCAAAATTAAAAAACGAAGGTAACTACCGAATCAGCGCCATGCACTTCCTAACGTTTTTCACCAAGGAATAAACCGAGATGTTGTGCAATTGACGCTATTCGGAAACGGTCTGCTTGTGCCAGTACCCAAAAAGCCTGTTAACTTGGCATCTTTGGCTATGTTCACAGACAGGGCTGTTATGGCCGAATCTGAGACCGAGGGCGCAAATGTACAGGTATTGCTAGGGCACTAGCTATGACAGTTTCTGCCACAACTCGTACATTTTTTGTCTGTTTGCCGAGTTAAGCCCAGTGAGAAAAGGACCGCATCTGCGGCCCTGATTGAAATGTCATTTGGTTGGGAAATAAGTCTTTTACCGAGTCTGACGAGCAGTGAAGTCTCAGTCAGTTAAAGGTCCAATCTGAGAAGGCACTGCGTAATGTGGACAGGTGATCGGCAATACTGGCCGGGGCGGAGGGTCCACGTTTACTCACATCGCCAGCGCTGGTAACACTAAAGCCATAGCTGATGCTGTCGAAGCGATCGCAATCCTTAGCATTCACGCCGTTGAGTGAGAGTGTGGCGTCCCAATGCACTGTGCCACCTGGGCGCGGATTTCTGGAAGGACTGTCTTTGAACACCCCTGAGTGGGTGGCATGCTCTGCATCTGTCCAGTAAAAAGGCTTGCTGTCGTCATTGGGGGTCGGATCCACATAGCTGACAGGAGTAGCCAAAATACTGCCGCCGCGTTTGGTGTTCGTCACAATGGTCTGGGTCCAGCGAAAACCATCCGGGTACTCAGGTGAGGAATAGGCGCCTTGTGGGTCCACTTCGATGGAAACGCCTCTGGCTGTCTTGTTCAACTTTTTGACGTCGGCACTTTGGTCCTGATCGCCCAGGGTTTCAGATGTACTTTTGTCCCCATCCTGAATCTGTGGTGCCCATGGCTGAATGGCAGGCGGCGCCATAGCAAAGCGGCTAACGTTGATTTTTGGGGGAGACTCGAATTGGGCTGCCTGTTGGCCTTTCCCCCGAGACAGGGCAGCCCGGACTTTGGCATGCTGCTCTTGAAACTGGGGTGGTGGATAAGCGGACGACCGGGAAAATGCACCTTGTTTAGCAAAACATTGCATAGTGATCTCCTTTTACCAAGCCTTAAGTGTAGTTTGTTCTGACGTAACTTGACGTCGATTCCAGCAGATTTTGAGCAAGCACAGGCGCTTCCTGCCCAAGGGGCGACGTGATATGTTCTATTCACCAGCGCCACTATATTCTTAATGTCATGTCACACTTCCCTTCGCCTCGTTTTGAAGATGTCCTTTTGGCCGCCGAGCGCATTAAGCCATTGGTCAGTCGCACGCAGATTCTCAATTCCAGTCTGCTCGACAGTTGGCTGACGCCAGAAGGCATAGAAGGCGCAGGTCATCGTATATTCTTTAAGGCCGAGTGCATGCAACGCACCGGTGCCTTTAAATTGCGCGGCGCCAGCAATGTGCTGGCCGCACTCGCAGAGCAAGGCGAAATGCCGACCCATGTGGTAGCCAATAGCTCAGGAAATCATGCTCAGGCCATTGCTTATGCCTGTCAGGAATTTGGTTTGCCAGCCACAATTTTCACTACCACCTCGGTGTCCAAAGTCAAAGCTGCGGCCACGGAATACTACGGCGCCGATATCCTGCAATTTGACACCCGCGAGCAGGCCGATGAGGCGGTAAAGGAAGCCGCTACCCGGTCAGGCGTGTTGTGGGTACCGCCCTTTAATCACCCCCATATTATTGCCGGTCAGGGCACCGCGGCATTTGAAGCGATTCAAGACATTGGTGAAGTGGATGCCGCTGTTGCGCCGGTGGGCGGCGGTGGGCTGATATCAGGCACCCTGCTGGCCGTTCGCGGCTTATGCCCTAACGCCAAAGTGATTGGCGCCGAGCCTTTGAATGCCAATGACGCCGCTGTGTCGCTACGGGAAGGCAAGATAGTGAAATTGACTGAGACGCCACAAACTCTGGCCGATGGTGCGGCAACTCCCTGCGTGGGCGAGCTCACTTTCCCATTTATTCAGCAACTGGATGATTTTTACGAGGTGGATGAAGTGCAAATCGCCTATTGGACCCAATGGCTACAGCACCTGTTGAAAATCCATGTAGAGCCAACCAGTGCCATGAGTATGGCGGCCGTAGCCGGTTATCTGGCCGAGCAGGAAAGCGCTAAACGGGTGCTGGTGATCCTCTCAGGCGGCAATATTGATCAGGCGATGATGCAGCGTATCTGGCAAACAGACTACCTGACGCAACCGCCTATGCTTTAGTTCTCCGTCTCTTATGGGGCCACTTCCAGGTCCTAGCTTGCAATAAGTTATTCACTTGCAAAGGCTTAGTCATCACACTATCGTCATTGCTGAATACATTTCATACGGTGCCATCGTGAGTATGGGCATCGTGCAAGCCTTGGAGAGCGACCATGACGATTCAGGTAGCCATCAGCCACCACACGGAATATCAGTATGACAAGGCTATCAATCTGGGTCCCCACGTATTCAGACTGCGCCCGGCTCCTCACAGTCGCACACCAATAAAAAGCTATTCACTAAAGATCCATCCCAAAGAGCACTTTATCAATTGGCAGCAGGATCCCTTCGGCAACTATCTGGCCCGCGTGGTGTTCCCGGAGAAAACCACCTCTTTCTGGTTTACTGTGGATCTGGTCGCCGAGATGACGGTCATCAATCCCTTCGATTTTTTCCTGGAAAGTTACGCCGAGAAGGTCCCCTTTGATTATGAGAAACGTGTTAAGCAGGATCTGGCGCCTTATCTGGAAACTGAAGATCCTAGTGACGCCTTCAGCAGCCTGATAGAAAGGGTAAAGCCACAAAAACCCACCCCTACCGTGGATTTTCTGGTCTCGGTTAATCAGCATATCCAGGAGATGATTGAGTACGGCATTCGCCTGGAACCGGGGGTGCAAACAATAGATGAAACCCTGAGTAAACGCTCAGGCTCCTGCCGTGATTCCTCCTGGCTGTTGGTACAACTGTTTCGCCATCTGGGATTGGCGGCACGTTTTGTGTCCGGCTATCTGGTGCAATTAACAGCCGATGAGAAGTCACTGGATGGTCCCAGCGGGCCTGAGCAGGACTTTACCGACCTGCATGCCTGGGCGGAAGTCTATGTGCCAGGGGCCGGTTGGATTGGATTGGATCCCACTTCAGGGTTATTCGCCGGAGAGGGCCATATTCCACTGGCCTGCACACCGGAGCCAGCCTCAGCCGCTCCGGTAACCGGGGTACTGGATGAGTGCGAATCCCAGATGATCTATCAAAACAAGGTCACCCGAATCAAAGAAACCCCAAGAGTCACCAAACCCTATGCGGAAGAGGAGTGGCAACAAATTCTGGCGTTGGGCGATGAAGTAGACAAGGAACTGCAAAGCCATGATATTCGCCTGACCATGGGTGGGGAGCCGACATTTATCTCCATTGATGATATGGAAAGTGAACAATGGAACACTGCCGCCGACGGCAAGGATAAACGCCGCCTGGCTCATAGCCTGTTTCTGAAGATGCAGGATGCCTTTGGCAAAGGAGGAATTCGTCATTACGGCCAGGGCAAATGGTATCCCGGTGAGCCTCTTCCACGCTGGCAATATGCCTGCTATTGGCGCAAAGACGGCAAACCCCTTTGGCACAATCCCAGCCTGCTTGCCGATGTCAGTAAGACTTATGAATTCAGCGTCGATGATGCGCAAAACCTGGCCAATAAGCTGGCTGAAAAGCTGGGACTGATGGCAAAAGCTGTCATTCCCGCCTACGAGGACACTCTTTATCATCTGTGGCAGGAAGGCACCCTACCTGAAACCCTGTCACCTAATCAGCCGGAGCTGTTGCAAGCCATGACCCGCAAGGGCCTTTTGGCCAAGCTTGAGCGCGGATTGGATAAGCCTGTGGGGTTTGTCCTGCCCCTGCAATGGGACTTTGGCTTTAATGGCTGGCAAAGCTGCGTCTGGGAGTTTCGGCGGGGTCATTGTTTTTTGATGCCCGGTGACTCACCGCTTGGCTATCGTTTACCCCTGTCCAGTTTGGAAAGCACGGAAATGCCGCCGGAGCGCGATCCCTTTGCGATTCCGGAACAGTTCTCTGCTTTACCCAAAACACAAAAAGGCCGTATGGGCCAGCAACTGATCAAAACGGCGCTGGCGGTGGAAGAACGCGATGGCCGCATTCATCTGTTTATGCCACCGCTGCAATACTTTGAACACTACATGTTGGTGCTGCAGGCCGCCGAGGCTGTGGCTGAAGATTTGGCCATTCCACTTGTGCTGGAAGGCTACACCCCACCCTTTGACAGCCGTATTGACAAGTTTGCGGTCACCCCGGACCCCGGCGTTATCGAGGTCAATATCCACCCGGCCACAAGCTGGTCACAGTTGGTGGACAATATGCAACAGCTGTATGCCCTGGCGCGTGAAAGCCGTCTGGGTACCGACAAGTTTATGCTAGATGGTCGACATACCGGCACCGGTGGTGGCAATCATGTCACCATGGGTGGTGCCACTGTGACCGACAGCCCGTTTTTGCGTCGCCCCGACGTGCTACGCAGTTTTATTACTTACTGGCAGCACCACCCCGGCTTATCCTATTTGTTCTCAGGGCTCTTTATCGGTCCCACCAGCCAGGCGCCGCGGGTGGATGAAGCACGAGATGAGCTGTTATATGAATTGGAAATCGCCTTCTCACACATGCCCGCCGGCGAAGTGCCACAACCCTGGCTGGTTGACAGGCTTTTGCGAAATCTGTTGGTGGACCTGACCGGTAATACTCACAGAGCCGAATTTTGCATCGATAAACTCTATTCCCCGGATTCGCCCACTGGCCGGCTGGGTCTGGTGGAATTCCGCGGTTTCGAAATGCCACCCCATGCCCGCATGTGCCTGATGCAGATGTTGCTTTTGCGCACCCTGCTGGCCTGGTTTTGGAAAACCCCTTATCACAAGCCACTGGTGCGCTGGGGCACAGAGTTGCATGATAAATTTATGCTGCCTCATTTCGTGCGTGAAGACATGGAAGAGGTGTGTCGGGATCTGCATAGTGCCGGATTTGCCATTCAAAGCCACTGGTTTGAACCCTTCTTTGCCTTTCGTTTTCCTTTGTGTGGTGAACGCCAGCTCGGGCAAGTCAAGCTTGAGCTCAGGACAGCCATCGAACCCTGGCATGTGCTGGGGGAAGAAGCGACCGGCAGTGGCACCGCACGTTATGTGGACTCGTCCTTGGAACGGGTGCAACTGCGGATCACCAATATGCCGGAAAATCGCTATCTGGTGACCTGCAACGGTCGCCGGGTGCCGCTGCATCGCTCTGCCCGTAAAGGCGAATATGTGGCTGGTGTACGTTTTCGCGCCTGGCATCCGCCTTCGGCCTTGCATCCCACCGTTGGCGTACATACCCCCCTGGTGTTTGATCTCTTTGACACCTGGTCAAACCGCTCTATAGGCGGCTTTACCTACCATGTCAGCCATCCCGGGGGGCGCAACTTCGCGTCCATGCCGGTTAATGCTTTTGAGGCAGAAGGTCGGCGTATTGCACGCTTTTGGGACCATGGTCATACTCCCGAACTCACCCCCACCATGCAGCAAGAATCTGCGGTGGCATATTCCAGGGCGGTAGTGAGCCATAACGGCAGTACCTTTGTTTCAGTACCGCCTAAAGAGCCGGTTAATAACGATTACCCCAATACGCTGGACTTACGTCGTCCATCGGGAGCTTAAGCGCAGTATGCAGATCCCCAACACCGGTGTTCAACCTGATTGGATAGCTCAATACCTGCAGGGACTTCCTGCGGGCGAGACTCTCTCTGAGCCGACTCAGGCGCTGTTTGAGCACCTTTATCATTTAAACGGCGAAGACATTTACAATCGCACTACAGAGATCCGCCGGCTGCTGCGAAACAGTGGCTTTGTAGAGTCCAGCGACAACCGTCGCTGGCAATTGGATGCCCTGCCGCAACTGTTGGGTGAAGAAGACTGGCACAGCATTCAGCAGGGAATATTGCAGCGCATGCAGCTGTTGGACCTGGTGCTAAAAGATCTGTGTGGTGAACGCACCTTGATGACTTGTGGACTGATCAATACCAGGCAATTGCTACGTCACCCCTCTTTTTTACGGGAAAGCTATAGTTTGCCCCCGGAACAGCGCGGGCTGTGCATGGTAGCACTGGATATCGGCCGCGATGATAATGGCCAATTTCATCTGTTGGATGAACATTGTCAGTTCCCCAAAGGACTGGGAATGTTGCTTGAAAACCGAATCATCGCCAGACGGGTGATGAGTGAAGAGTTTGCCGAATGTGGCGTACAGCGCATTGCCGGGTTCTTCCAGCAGGTACAACAGGCCATTAACGAAGCCTCCACCGGGCTGCGCGATCCAAGGGTAGTGATCCTCACTGCAGGATCAGAGGATCATCATTATTCCGAGCATGCTTATCTGGCCACCTATATGGGTTATACCCTGGTGCGAAGTGCCGATCTTACGGTACGCAAAGGCAAACTGTGGCTCAAAGCGCTGGATGGCCTGCGTAAAGTGGATGTACTGCTACGCTGGGTGGAAGACCGCTACCTCGATTCCCTGGAGCAGGCAGATTACTCGATGCTGGGTGTACCCGGCCTATTGCAAGCTATCCGCAGCGGTTCAGTGAGGCTGCTGAATCCTTTTGGCAGCGGCGTTTTACGCGCACCGGCGGTACGCAATCAAATGGATGCCATCTGCCGCCGGCTGTTAGGTGAGCCACTGCGCCTGTCGCAAATGCCCACCGCTGCGGCGAACCAGATGGCTAACGGCAGCTGGGCGGGCCAAGAATTGCGAAGCCAGGTGGATCCGGGTTTCCTGCTTGATGGCGACAAGGATCAAGAAGCCATCGCCAACGCCATCGCCCAGGCAATCAGGCAAAACACCGATGATCTGTACTTCATACAAAAGCCCCAACTTAGCCAAGCCCCGTTCTGGCATAAGAAGCAATTGATAAACCGGCCGGTAACTTATCGCTTCTTTGCACTATGGCGTAACGGGGTGGTGCATATTTTACCTTCGGCCTTGTGTCTGGCCAGAGATCCGATGGTGGGCGGCAGCCCACAGTGGATTAAAGATACCTGGGTACTGACCGCAGAGCCCGTAGAACAGGCATTCTCCTTACCTAAAGCCAGTCGCCGAACCGCCGATTTGGCCTTAGTAGAAGGCTTAATTCCCAGTCGCACGGCTGAAAATCTGTTCTGGCTCGGCTGCTACCTGGAGCGCTGTGAGAGCGCCTGTCGCCTGCTGCGTTTATTTATCGACAGGTTTACCGAGTTGGCTATGTATCCGGATATCCGCAGCCATAGTGCGGTGGCCTGGCTGAAAGCAGGATTGGATCGCCAGTCACTGCTGTATCCTTTCAACCCCATGCAAAAAGACAATTTGGCCAGTCAGAGTGCCCAATGCAAGAAAACCGTGCAAAGTGCCATGACCGATAAGCTACTACCCGGTACCCTGGTCAGCGTGCTGGGTGCGCTGTTGTCCAGTGCCATGCAAGTGCGCGAACTGCTCTCGTATGACAGCTTGCGCATTATTGAGAATCTGGAAACCGAAAAGCGCCGTCTGGAGAAAAGCAGCGGCAATGTGGCCACCCACGTGCTGCAAACCACCCTCGATAAGATTATCGGCCAGGTCATGGCCTTCAATGGCTCCGTGGTAGACAGCATGTCTAATAGTAACGGTTGGTTTATGCTGGGCATTGGTCGTCGTGTAGAGCGCAGCATGCAACTGGTGAGTATCTGCGCCAGCCTGCTCACCGAGGAATTGCCCGAAGCCGAGCAGCACGGCTTGTTGGAAGCCGTACTAACCACCCATGTCAGTTCTATCACCCACAGACGCCGCTACCGCATGTATCAAAGTGTGGATACTGGTCTGGAGTTGTTGCTACTGGATGGCGAATATCCACGCTCTCTGGCCTTTCAAATTAATCAACTCATTGACCTGTGCAAGCGCTTGCCTGCCAAGACCAGCCCCGGCTTTTTAAGCGCCACCGACAAAGCGTTGCTGCGCTTGAAGACCGACTGCAGCCTGAATGAGCGGGAGCAACTGGGAGCTGTGGTGGATGGACACCGGCCACATTTGCAAAAGCTATTGCAAGCAGCGCGCGCGCATCTGGAAGAATTTCAGGAAACTCTGCAAGTGCAGTACTTCTCGCACACCAAGCAGGCCAAAAAACTGGATTGGTCGAGCCAGGGAGCGCCGGCATGAGATACCGAATCAAACATACCACCACTTATCAGTATCAGGAAAAGGTCAGCCTGTCGCAAAATCAGGCCCGGCTGATCCCTCAGCAAGACGAGTATCAGCGCTGCATCAGTTGTCAGATCAGCGTCGAGCCACCACCGGATTATCTTACCGATTACCGCGATTACTTCGGCAACCAGGTGTCGGTTTTTGAAGTGCCCACCCTGCACGACAAGATGGTGGTCACGGCCATCAGCGAAGTGGAAGTCTTGTCCCGTCCGCAGCAAGGTCTGTTCGATCAACAACTGCCTTGGGAAGCCGTACGTGACCGTTTGCGTGCCCCCTTCGACCCCTCCTCCCTACTGGCAGCCGAGTATTGTTTACCGACGCAGTTCACAAAGGCCAATGAGGATATCCGGCAGTATGCCTTGCAGTCTTTTACACCGGGTCGGCCGATGCTGGGTGCCTGTGAAGATCTAATGGCGCGGATTTTCAATGAATTTCAGTTTGATGCCGGCTTCTCCACCATCAATACCCCAGTCAGTGAAGTTTTTGCCCATAAGCGTGGCGTCTGTCAGGACTTCTCCCATTTTGCCCTGGCCTGTATTCGCAGCCTGGGCTTGGCGGCTCGGTATGTGAGTGGCTATATCGAAACCTTGCCGCCCCCGGGGCAACCTAAACTGGAAGGCGCCGACGCTACCCATGCCTGGTTTTCCGTGTATATGCCAGGGCTGGGCTGGCAGGATTTTGATCCAACCAACAACCTGGTACCGGGCTCGCAGCATGTCACCTTGGCCAGCGGCAGAGATTTTGCCGATATCACCCCCCTCAAGGGCGTAATGTTTGGTGGCGGCAGCCACACTTTGGCGGTGGCGGTGGATATGAACAGGTTGGATTAATAGAGAGATTCACGACTATCTTTTTTATAAGGGTAAATAAAATCAACAGGCAATGAGGGACAAATACCCATGGCAAGTGACTGGCGAAATTATCAGAACAAAGGCTTCTTCGATGAGCTGATTGACGAACAGGGACTACCCCGCCCCCATGGTGAGGCATTGGTAAAGTACCTGTCCAATCTCAGTCCTCAAGAAATGAGCAATGCCAGATCCGTGGCAGAATATGCCATCAGGGAAATGGGTATTACCTTTACCGTGTATGGCGAGGGCAGTTCTATTGACCGGGCCTGGCCCATCGACATCATTCCGCGCATTATTGCCAAGAAAGAGTGGCAACAGGTAGAAGCCGGTCTAAAGCAACGGGTTGAAGCCCTTAACTTGTTTATTGACGACCTCTATCACGACCAGAAGATCATCAAAGACGGCGTGTTCCCTGCCGATTTGCTGGGTAAGTCGGTGAATTTCCGCCCCCAATGCGTGGGGATCTCACCGCCTAAAGGGATCTGGGCGCATATTTGCGGCTCAGATCTGGTGCGTGACAAAGACGGCACTATCTACGTGCTGGAAGACAATCTTAGGGTACCGTCCGGCGTCTCCTATATGCTGGAAAACCGCTCGGTGATGAAGCGGGTCTTTCCGGAGATTTTCGAGCAGATTCAGGTACTGCCGGTCAACGATTACCCCTCGCAACTGTTCGATATGCTCTGTGCCATGTCTCCACGAAGTGGCGATACGCCCGAAGTGGTGGTGCTCACCCCGGGTATCTTTAACTCGGCCTACTTTGAACATTGCTATCTGGCCCAGGAAATGGGTTGTGAGTTGGTGGAAGGCCGGGATTTGGTTGTGGGCGATGATGACATTGTGTATATGAAAACCGTCGCCGGCCTGCGCCGGGTGGATGTCATTTACCGGCGTATCGACGATTTGTTTCTGGATCCTGAAGCCTTTAATCCCGATTCACAATTGGGTGTGGCGGGTCTGTTGCGCGCCTGGCGTGCCGGTAATGTGGCCCTGGTTAATGCGCCTGGCGCTGGTGTGGCAGACGATAAGGTGGTCTATGCCTATGTGCCTGAGATGATTAAGTATTATCTGGATGAAGACGCCAAGATTCCCAATGTGCACACCTATCGCTGCTACGAGCCCGACGATTTTAAATATGTGGTGGAGCATATCAGCGAACTGGTGGTCAAGCCGGCCAATGAATCGGGCGGTTACGGGCTTTTAATCGGCCCTAAATCCACCAAAAAAGAGCAGAAGGAATGCATCGAGCGGATTAAAGCCGATCCCCGCAACTTTATTGCCCAACCCACCTTAAGCCTCTCTACTGTGCCGACATTGGATGGTAAAGATGTTGAAGGGCGACATGTGGATCTGCGGCCTTTTATCCTGTCCTCTGGTGACAGTACCTATGTCACCACCGGCGGTTTAACCCGGGTGGCGCTGGTCAAAGGCAGCCTGGTGGTAAACTCCTCTCAGGGAGGGGGCAGTAAAGACACCTGGATAGTGGACGAGGAGGAGCGCTAAGATGTTATCCCGAGTAGCAGAAACCCTGTATTGGTTGGCCCGTTATGTTGAGCGCGCCGAAAATGTGGCCAGACTGATTAATGTCAATAACCTGTTGTTGATGGATTTGCCCAAAGGCGCCTCCGCCGGTTGGGAGCCGCTGATTGATATCATCGGCGTACGTGAGGTCTATCTGCAGGTAGGGGGTGACTTTAGTGAAAAGTCCATTCTCAAATTCCTGACTGTGGATGAGCGCAATCCCTCCTCCATTCTCAATTCCATGCGTAACGCCCGGGAAAACACCCGCACCGTACGTGAAGTGATGCCACGCCAGGTTTTCGAAGCGGTTAATAGCCTCAATTACTATATTAAAGAGAATGCCGCCGATGCCTTAAGTAAGCGCGGGCGCTTTGGCTTCTTGGAGAAAGTGATCGAATCGGTACATGAGATATTCGGCACCCTGGATGCCACCATCAGCCATGACCTGGGTTATGACTTTATCCGCTTTGGTTCCTTGCTGGAGCGCGCCGATATGACCTCGAGGATATTAGATGTGCGCTCGGCCAATTTACTGGATATGCCCAGCACCAAGCCCTTTGAAAACATTCAGTGGATGAGTGTATTACGGTCTTTAAGCGCCTATCAGATGTATCGCCGCGAAATGGGCGTACGGATTCGCCCGGAAGATGTGCTGCAATTTTTGCTTAAAAGCCGCACCTTCCCCCGTTCAGTCACATTCTGTCTGAGTAAATTGAAGTACCTGATGCAAGATGCCCCTAATAACGCCCTGATGCTGGACAGAATCGACCACAGCATTAATGAACTGCAGAAGCAGGACGTGGACAGCCTCAAAGGCAAGGTGCTGCACGATTATATCGATGAGTTACAGATAGATTTAGCAGATATCCACAGCCAGTTGGCAGAACAGTATTTTTTGCATGAGGGCGATTCACAGAGCCAATCGCAAAGCTCGGCCTGAAAGGCTAAGGAGGCACTATGAAAAGGCTTGCAGATTCAGCTCGACATCGACAGCCAGCAGGTAAGGAGCAGCCCGATAATAAATAACCCGCCAAAGATATGTTTGTTATAGCGGGCCAGCCAAAGCGGCAGGTAAATGTCAAAATTATCCTGCCTTTCATCTGTATAACGTGCAGCGATTTCAGTGAGTGGACATCGCATACGGTTGGCCACTAATAACAGCACTTCCAATAGCACAAAAACAATAAGCACCCAGGCGAGAGTAAAGTTTTCGGCCAGAGCCAGGAAGGGAATAGCAATGATGGCGCCGGCAAATAGTGCCCAAATCAGCGTATGCAGACTCTTAACCAAGCGCAATGTTGAGAAGGCGTTCATATCGCTTTCGGGATACTGTCAAACCGCTGCCAGGCTGTATTCGCCAAGCAATAAAGAATCCCCGCAAGAGTACCGGGGTTTCTGTGCACAACTTGCTGAACTAACCCAAAAACTTGGACAGATCGTCCACATGGGATTTGGTTTCCACAATCAGCTGGCCAATTTCCGATGCTGCTTTATTGGAGCTTTGCGCCAAGGTCCGCACTTCGTCGGCGACAACCGCAAAGCCTCTTCCGGCTTCACCTGCACGTGCCGCTTCAATAGCTGCGTTGAGGGCCAGCAAGTTGGTCTGGTCAGACACCGAATTGATGGTGGTCACAATGCTTTGAATTCTATCCAGCACTTGAGACATGGCATTATGGGTGTTTTCAATCACTTGATTACGCTTGGAGACATCATTTCCAAACACCACTAACTTTTGTGCTTTGCCGGTAAAGTCATTCACCGGTTGGGCCACACATTCGAATACCGCTTGCCGCCCTGCTTCGCCACTGAGTTTTATGGTCAGCTTCGCAGATTGGCCATTTCGTACCCTGTCTTTGTCTTTCTCATCCAAATGATCAAAAAGCTTACCCACTAATTTGGCAAACTGCTCATTGCTCTGTAACCCCAGTTTTTCAAGGGCATAATTGTTGGAGCTGCGAAGATTGCCATCCAAATCAAATTCCATAACGGCTGATTGCGCACTGATGGCTTCTTTTTGACTCAGCTGTTCAAGTACGGCTTTCTTGAGGTCGCGAATATCGGAACTAACTCCCACAAAGCCGGTATGCCGCCCCTGTTTGTCAAAGGTGGGATTAACCGCCAGCACTATCCAGTAAGGCACGCCGTTTCTGTCATAGTTAAGCAGCTCTTCATAGAAGGGCTCACGCTGTTTCAATTTCTTGGAAATACGGGCAACGGTGTCTTTATTGGTATGGGGTCCTTGCAGCAACTTACCCGGCTTTTGACCCTTGACCTCAGCCAGGGTGTAACCGGTCAACCTTTCAAAGCCGGGATTCACATATTCCACCAAGCCATTCACATCCGTAATCAACACCGACGTACTGGTGTTACTGACAACGCGACTTAGCATTTCAGCATCATCGGATCGGTCTTGTCCCTGATGGAGTCGCGTTAAACTGAGCAAAGTAAGAGCGCGTCCGTCAAAGTTGAGCGAGTGTTGCCTGACCGATAACTGAGGCCAACCCTTTTCAATCTCAGAGAGGCTCTCCCCCTCGCCCATGTTGAACAGTGCACTGATCATTGCCGACTTGGGCAGCGCCTGGCCGACCTTTATCTTCTCTTTAGCCAAGGTACTGGCTGCCATATCATTGATAAAAACAACCTCATGATTGTCATCCACCAGCAGCAGGCCCTGGTCTGATTTTGACAAGACTTGCTCAAGCAGTTGTTGCTGCGGATCAGGTTGCCATGGCTTTAACAAAGCCAGTTGCCATTGGTCATCTCCCAGACGCACAAAAGAACTGATAACAGAAACGGAGGTGTGATTACTTTTGATGGTGAGCACATCCGGTTCAGCCGACTTTGTGCCCCTAATTGAGGGATGAAAGGGCTGCGTTAACTGGCCAATAGTCTGACCGCTGAGCTGCTCCTGTTGCACTGCAAACAACTCGGCAGCGGCACTGTTGGCCTGCAGAATCCGATTCCCCTTATCCATAAGTAAAGCTGCATCTTCGGTGCCTTCGATCAAACGATTCAGGGCATCCAGGTTCTTTTGTTGCTGGCTACGCCACATACTTTCTCCTGTAAATACAATTAAGTTATTACTTATCAACGCCGGGTAGCGGCGAACGAACCGCTCTGCATTTGGCACTCGCCTTATTCTGTGTTATCACACTAGCATCTTCTTGCAATAGTGCATCCAAAATGAAGCGTTTAACCATAAGATTTATTTCGCTATTTTCCCTCGTGACCAGCATCACCCTAAGTGCCGCGCCGACCCTGATCGAGAATGTCCAGGGCTACCATATTCTGCCCGATAAAGGCCTTGTCACCTTCTCCGCCCTGGCCTTTGAAGATGGCAAAGTACTGGCCACAGGCGATGCCTCTTTGCTGGCTAAGTATCCCGATGCCAAGCGCATTGATGGCCAGGGAAAGACCCTGCTGCCAGGACTGATTGATGCCCACGGGCACCTGCTGGGCCTGGGGGATAATCTGCTGCAAGTTGAGCTACGCGAGGCTAAAAGTGCGAAGGATGCTGTAGCCAAAGTCGCCGAATATGCCAAAGCCAATCCTGATTTGCCTTGGATCGTGGGCCGGGGTTGGAACCAGGTCTTATGGCCGGGTAAGCAATTCCCCACCGCCGCGCAGATCGACACATTAATCGCCGATAAGCCGGTCTGGCTTGAACGGGTAGACGGCCACGCCGCCTGGGTAAACAGCAAGGCCTTAGCCTTGGCCGGCATCGACAAAAACACCAAAGATCCTGCGGGTGGACAGATAGTTCGAGACGCACAAGGCAATGCCACCGGTGTGCTTATCGACAATGCCATGCCGTTAGTGGGAAAACACTTACCAAAAATCGACGATGCCGCCAGAGCGCGCGCATTAAAGGCGGCTACCGGGCACCTGCTATCCTTGGGGATCACCAGTATGCATGATGCCGGTATCGATCATGAGACCTACCATTTCTATCTGGATCAGGCCAAGGCCAATGCTTTGGGTGTACGCATCTACGCCATGATTTCGGCCGCCGACCCTATATTGGATAAGATGCTGGAAAAAGGTCATCAGCATCTGCAGGACGATCGCCTATGGATCCAAAGTGTTAAAGCCTTTGGTGACGGGGCTTTGGGCAGTCGTGGCGCAGCCCTGCTGGCACCCTACTCCGATGATAAGGATAACCGTGGTTTACTGGTGACTGCCGAAAAGGATCTGGCCCCGCTATTTGAAAAAGTATTGGGCGCCGGCTTTCAGCTTAACTATCACGCCATTGGCGATCGCGCCAATCGCCTGGCCATGGACAACTTTTCAGCGGCGTATAAAAAGGTCGGTGGGCGTGAACTACGTAATCGCGTAGAACATGCGCAAATCGTCTCGCCTGAAGATATTCCGCGCTTCAAAACCCTGGATATTATCGCCTCCATGCAGCCGGTACATGCCACCAGCGATATGAATATGGCCGGCGATCGCTTGGGTGAAGAACGCCTTCAAGGCGCCTATGCCTGGCAAAGCTTTTTAAAGCAGGGCACTGTGGTGGCTGCAGGTTCAGATTTCCCAGTGGAATTGGCCAATCCCTTCCATGGCCTGTATTCCGCGGTAACACGACAAAACCACGCAGGCGAACCGCCAGGCGGCTGGCTACCTGAAGAGAAACTCACGCTGGAACAGGCGTTTCGCGCTTTTACCCTGGATGCAGCCTATGCCGCGCATCAGGAGAATATCCTGGGTAATCTTGAAGCAGGCAAATGGGCTGACTTTATCCTGATTGACCGGGACATCTTTAATATCGATGCCAGTACGCTTTGGCAAACCCAGGTGCTACAAACCTGGCTGGCCGGTGAATCTGTATTTCAGCATTAAGGTCAGTCTCGTTCTTATAACAGTCGCTTGCAGGCAAAATGCTTCCAAGCGACTGACTCTCGGCGCTTTTTTCTTTGCATCAGCACAAAATTTCCTCACATTAGTCGTTCTTTGATCAATAAATACTCGCTATATTGGTATTGATGAATATCTTGTTTCGCCGTTGTGTTTCCTCAGAGGTCATCCGGATGAAGTATTGGCGCAAAATCACCCTGTATAGCGTTCTGCTAAACGCGCTGATCTCCGCCAGTTGGCAGGCGCAGGCCCAGTTTCCTCCGAGCCAACCGCAATTTGTCAGCGTTGGTGATGCCAGACAGATCCCCGAGAATGTGGTCAGTTCACTGGCCCAAGGCAGTAATGGCTTCATTTGGGTTGGAGCCGCTGCCGGTCTGGTGCGCTATGACGGCTATCGCTTTAAGTTATATATACACGATGAGGACGACCCCCAGTCCCTTGGCGGCAATTTTGTGCGAGCCTTGGTTGCGCGCAAAGATGGCAGTATTTGGGTAGGTACAGAACCCGGCGGTCTCTCCATTTACCGCCCACAGACAGATAGTTTTGAACGTCCTTTCAGCAACGCCGATATCGAAGTCGCGCCTCAGCTTGCCTCTGTTTCGGCTATTGCCGAAGCAGATAATGGCGATATGTGGCTGGGAACAGGGAATGGCTTGGTAAGAATGCTTGCCGATGGCAGCTATCGCCTGTATCCGGGATTCAGTCGGGGCCTGTTACATGGCGATATAAGATCATTGGTCACCGATAACGCCGGACGTTTATGGGTTGGCAGCCGTGGCGGTTTGAACCTATATAGGCCCGGAAGTGATGATTTTATTGCCGTGCCCTATCCTGATGATAGCTCTGGAGACAGTCTTTTTGTCAGAACCTTGTATAAGGACAGCCTTGGCAAGCTTTGGATTGGTACAGAATACAATGGTGCACTGCGCCTGGATCCGGATACCAAAGCTTTTACCCCCATGCTGGAAGGTATTGATAGTCAGCTGAATTCGGCCCCTATCTATGCTTTCAGGGAAATTTCCGATAACGAAATCTGGGTGGCCCGCATCGGCGGGATAGATCGCGCCAACTTCGATAATGGTCAATGGATAAGCCGGGAAATCCACGATCCTTCCAATCCCTTCAGCCTGGCGAACAGTGATATTCGCGATATTTTAAAAGACCAAAGTGGCCTGATCTGGGTTGCCGGTTTTGGCGGCGGCTTGCAACGCAAGTTAGATGATAGTCGTGGACTGCATATGTTCAGGCATAGCTTGATCGTCCCCAATTCCCTCTCTGATCCCAATATCAGCAGTACCTTGGCCCTTCAGGACGGCACCCTGTGGCTGGGCACGCGAGGCAATGGCATAGATGTTTTTAAGCCGGAACAGGGCGTGATCGATCATTATCATCCCGATGCTGGTAAGGATGGACAGCTAGCAGGAGGCTGGATAACTGCCATGGTACAGCGTCCACAGGGCGATATTTGGGTGGGAGCCAATCCGGGCCTGTTATATCGCTATCGTCAAAGTGAGCAAATATTTGAGCTTTACGACCAAGACAAGGGTTTCCAAAATGCCAATATCCGTTGCCTTTGGGTTTCCCGTAACGGTGACGTTTGGATTGGTACCAACAGGGGGTTGCAAAAGTGGTCGGCGGCCGAAGATCGTATCAGCAAGTATGGTATGGCTATCGGCAGTCCCATGGAAGATGGCATCAATGCACTGCACGAAGACAATCGAGGAACGCTGTGGGTAGCGACCGGCGCCACAGGCCTTTACCGGCTGGATGCAGGCGCCAGGGGCCTGGTTCAGGTGGACGGGCAAAGCGATAGTGGCCAACCGCTGCCGACCATGAGCATTGTCGGCATGCTCGGAGCCGACGATTTTTTGTGGCTGGATACCACAGAAGGGTTACATAAAGTCCAATTTGATGAAAAGGGTGATGCCACCGCCGTTAACATCAGCAGAAAATTCAAATTGAACGGTCGCCCTATGGGGGCAAATTTGCTGCAGGACAGCAGAGGCAGGATCTGGACCCCACAACATGTCTATGATCCTGCCAATAATACCATGACACCGCTGCAACAGGCTGATGGGGTGGCCCTGGGTACCAATTGGTATCGCTCCCACAGCCAAACCCAGGATGGCATCATGTTGTTCGGTGGCAGTAGCGGCCTGCTTTTTGTTGAACCGGATAAATTTGAGCCCTGGCGGCGACAACCCAAAATAGTGCTGACTGATCTGCGTATAGACGGCGCTTTCCACCCACTGCAAGATAATGAAAAACTAGTGGTCATCGAGGCTGGCAACAAAAGCATCAGTATCGAGTTTGCGGCGCAGGAGTACTCTGCCCCGGAGCGGGTTAAGTATCAATACCGACTCGATGGCTTCGATGACGACTGGATAAGCACCGATGCCGAGCGCCGGGTTGCCTCCTACAGTAACTTGTGGCCAGGAGACTACCGGTTTCGACTGAAAGCAACCAACAGATTAGGGCAATGGAACGAGCAGGAGTTCGGCCTTATGTTGCGCGTCATGCCTCAGTATTGGCAGACCTCTTGGTTCTTGGGCATTTTGCTCATTGTTGCCGTCGTCTCAATAATTACCCTGATTAAAATCCGCACCCGCATAATTGCCAAACGCGCCGATCAGCTGGCTTCTTTGGTATCCGAGCGTACCGAAGAGTTGCAACAAACTCAGCAGAGCTTGATAGAACAAGAAAAAATGGCATCCTTGGGCAATCTGGTCGCCGGTATTGCCCATGAAATCAATACCCCAATCGGGATTGCAGTGACAGCGGCTTCAACCATGGATACCGCCACCCAGCAACTGCTGAATAAAGTGGCCAATAACAAGCTGACCAAATCGAGTCTGCAGACTTATGCCAGCAATGTGACCGAATCAAATCGACTAATTCTCGGTAGTTTGGAACGTGCCAAAAACCTGATTAGCAGTTTTAAACAACTGGCGGTTGATCAAAGCAGTGAGCAACGGCGTGAAATTCAAGTTCATGATTTCCTCCAGGAAGTTTCCTACGCTTTGGAGCCGTTATACCGCAAGGGCAAACATAAGTTTGTCTGGAGCTGTCCTGTGGGCATCGAAATGAACACTTATCCCGGCGCCCTGTTTCAAATCTTCAGCAATCTGATAAGCAACTCGGTGATGCACGGTTTTGATATTCACCCACCCGGTGAAATGTCGCTGGAAGTGACGCAAGGAACCGATTTAATCACCTTTGTCTATAAAGATAACGGTAAGGGCATGGGCCAGGAGACCCTGAACAAAATCTTCGAACCCTTCTTTACCACTAAACGCGGAGAAGGTGGCTCAGGTTTGGGGATGCACTTGGTGTATAACCTCACCACGCAACTGTTGGGTGGGCAAATCGATATCCAGAGTGCAGAAGGAAAAGGCTTTAGTTGCACGCTAAGATTACCTCGCTCGGCACCCATGACACAATAGCGTCAAGCTGAATGAACAGGAGCGATATTTTTCGGTGATTCGGATTACCGGATCTGGGCAGATGACCTGTTGATCATTTGTTAAAACTTCTGCAATGTTGTTAACAACCTGGCGACTGCATCGTCAGCAAAAGACAACAATTTTCAGGAAGTTATCTCCATGGATTTATCTCTCAAGGGCAAGCGGGCGCTGGTGTGCGGCGCCAGCCAAGGCATTGGTAAAGCCTGCGCTATCGAATTGGCCTCGCTGGGTGCCAATGTGACGCTTTTCTCCCGCAATCAGGCAAAGCTTGAGGCCGTATTGGCTGAATTGGACGTCAGTCTTGGTCAACGGCATGAAGTTTTGCTGGCAGATTTTGCCAATCCTCAGGAAGTAAAAACGGCTATCGAAAGCTACACATACAGCCACTCTATTGAGATTGTGATTAACAATACCGGCGGCCCGGCCCCGGGTCCGGCGCACCAAGCCGACCCCCAAGCCTTTATCAATGCCTTTAACCTGCACTTGGTTAGCAATCAGCATATTGTGCAAGCCTGCTTTCCAGCCATGAAAAAGGCGGGCTATGGGCGCGTTGTCAACATTATTTCTACCTCGGTAAAACAGCCCATTGTCGGCCTGGGAGTATCCAATACCATTCGCGGCGCGGTGGCCAGTTGGGCCAAGACCCTGGCCAACGAACTGGGGCAATTCGGTATCACCGTGAACAATGTGCTGCCCGGCGCCACCAATACGGTGCGATTAGAGGCCATTATCCAAAACAAAATGGCCAAAAGCGGCAAATCCATAGAGGAAGTCATCGCCGATGAAAAAGCCGGTATTCCGGCCGGCCGCTTTGGCGAAGCCCATGAACTGGCTGCCGCCGTGGCCTTTTTAGCCAGCCCCGCCGCCAGTTATATCAACGGGGTTAACCTGCCGGTCGATGGCGGGCGCACCGCCTGTCTGTAAGGATTTGATATGCAAATCCTGGCTAATTTTATCAATGGTGAGTTTTTGGCGCCCAAAGGCGGACGCTATCTGGATAATATCGAGCCCGCCAGCGGCAAGGTTTATGGGCAAATTCCCGACTCCGATGAAGCGGATTTGACCTTGGCCATCGATGCCGCGGATAAGGCCTTTCCCGCCTGGTCAGCCATGCCACTTGAGCAACGCGCCGATATTCTCACTCGTATCTCGCAACGAATACTCGAGCGCTTGGAAGAGCTGGCCGCAGCCGAAAGTAAAGACAACGGCAAGCCACTCAGTCTGGCCAAGATGGTGGATATTCCCCGTGCGGCCAGCAATTTTGCCTTTTTTGCCCATGCCTGCTCGCAGTTTTCCAGCGAAGCCCATGCCATGGCCGGTAGTGCGATCAATTACAGTTTGCGACAGCCCTTGGGCATTGTCGGCTGTATCTCCCCCTGGAATCTGCCTCTGTATCTGTTTACCTGGAAAATCGCGCCGGCCTTGGCTGCAGGCAACTGTGTGATTGCCAAACCGTCGGAAATCACTCCGTTAACTGCTTATCTGTTGGGTGAAATCTGTAACGATGCGGGTCTGCCACCGGGGGTACTGAGTATCCTGCATGGCCGCGGTGCTGATATTGGTGCAGCCCTGGTCAGTCATCCCAAGATCAAGGGGCTTTCCTTTACTGGTGGCACCGCGACCGGTAAAGCCATAGCACAGGCCACAGCAGGTCAGCTTAAGAAAGTCTCCCTGGAGCTTGGTGGTAAAAACCCGGCGCTGGTGTTCGCCGATTGTGATGTTGATAAGACCGTAGATGCCCTGGTGCGCGCCAGCTTTGCCAATCAGGGGCAGATTTGTCTTTGCCCTTCGAGGCTTTATATCGAGCGCCCTATTTATGATCGCTTTAAAGCCGCCTTTGTGGAAAAGGCCGTGTCCCTTATTCCAGGCGATCCGGCGCAAGTGGAGTGCAAATTTGGAGCACTGGTTTCCCAGGCCCATCTGAATAAGGTGCTTGGCTATATCCAATTAGCCAAAGATGAGGGCGGTACCCTGCTTTGTGGTGGCGAGCAAGTCCAGGTGCCTGGACGCTGCGCGGAGGGTTATTTTGTGAAGCCGACGGTCTTTGAGGGCCTCGACAATAGCTGTCGTACTAATCAGGAGGAGATTTTCGGCCCCGTTGTAACCTTGCAGCCTTTTGATACAGAAGAGGAAGCGCTGGTCATGGCCAACGATAGCCAATACGGCCTGGCGTCGACCTTATGGACATCCGACCTGGCGCGCGCCCATCGTCTTGGCGAAAAGCTGGAAACCGGGATTGTCTGGGTCAACTGCTGGTTGTTACGGGATTTACGTACGCCCTTTGGCGGCATGAAAGGCTCGGGCCTCGGTCGCGAAGGCGGCCTGGAAGCCATGCGCTTTTTCACCGAAGTAAAGAACGTCTGTATCTCGTTTATTTAACCGAAAAGAATTTTTATGAACCACAGAGACACCGAGCAAAGGGAGATCTTAAAGGTGAAGATCACGACATCTGACATCCAAACCTCTCTGTGCTCTCTGTGGCTTCGTGGTGAAAATCGGTATTTGATAAATATCACAGAGACACAGAGTTCACGGAGATTTTAAGGGGGATGAGAATCAAGAATACCTCCCTCTCTGTGCTCTCCGTGTCTCTGTGGTGGAAATTTGACTTAAAAAACCACGAAGAACACGAAGATTAACAATGCAATGAAATTGATCGAGTCCAAAAACCCTGACGTCTTTGTGTCTCTGTGGTGAAAAGGAAAAATAATGAAAGCAACCAAATTTGAATCGCAAAAGGCACCGGAGCCGGTGGGCCTCTATCCCCATGCCAGGCGGGTAGGCAATTTACTGTTTTTATCCGGCGTAGGTCCCCGTCAGCGCGGTACCAAAGTCATCCCTGGGGTGACCTTAGACGAGAACGGCAATATCAGCGCCTACGATATCGAAGCACAGTGCCATAGCGTATTTAACAATGTGCGCGCCATTTTAGAAGAAGCTGGTTCAAGCTGGGAGCAGTTGGTGGATGTGACAGTGTTTCTGACCAATATGAAAGCCGACTTTGCCACCTACAACCGCCTTTATGCCGAGTATTTTGCCGATAATCAGCCCTGTCGTACCACGGTGGAGATCAGCAGTTTGCCCACCCCCATCGCCATCGAACTGAAATGTATCGCCACCATTGAGGACTAGCTATGCAAAGTACATTCAAGATGGTACCGCCGCTTAATTTTCAAAAATGGATTGCAGAACATAGCCACCAATTAAAACCACCGGTCTGCAATAAGCAGGTCTTCGATGAAGGGGATTTTATTGTGATGGTTGTAGGCGGTCCCAATGGCCGGCGCGACTATCACTACAACGAAGGGCCGGAGTTTTTCTATCAGTTAGAGGGGGAAATGGAGCTTCGCCTGATGGTGGATGGCAAACGGGTAGTTTATCCCATCCGTGCAGGTGAAATTTTTCTACTGCCGCCCAAGACGCCCCATTCGCCGGTGCGCTTTGCCAACTCCCTGGGCTTGGTGATTGAACAAAAGCGCCGCCTGGATGAAGGCGAAAAGGATGGTCTGATGTGGTTTTGTGACCACTGCGACCACAAGCTGTATGAAGAATACTTTCCCCTTCGCAATATAGAGAAGGACTTTCATGCGGTCTTCGAGCGCTTTTTCTCAAGCGAAGAACATCGCACCTGTGACCAATGTGGCACCGTGATGCCCGCCAGTAACAAGCTCGAATAAGGACATCCGGTGCTTAAAATCGATATCCATACCCATATCCTGCCCAAAACCTGGCCTGATTTAAAAGCGCGCTACGGTTATGGTGGCTTTATCCACCTGGATCATCATAAATGCGGCTGTGCGCGGATGATGCAGGATGAGAAGTTTTTCCGTGAAATAGATGAAAACTGCTGGGATCCGGCCGCACGCCTGAAGGATTGCGCCCAACACCAGGTGGATGTGCAGGTACTCTCCACCGTGCCGGTGATGTTCAGCTACTGGGCCAAACCAGAGCATGCGCTGGATTTATCCATGCTGCTGAATGACCATCTCGCAGGCGTCTGTGACGCCCATCCCAGCCGCTTCGCTGGCCTTGGCACCATTCCCATGCAGGCACCTGGTCTGGCCATCAAGGAGCTGGAGCGCTGCGTCAAAGAGTTGGGCCTTGCCGGGGTACAAATCGGCTCCCATGTGAATGATTGGAATCTGGATGCGCCTGAACTTTTTCCTGTTTTTGAGGCGGCCGAGGCCCTTGGCGCCGCTGTCTTTGTACATCCCTGGGATATGCTGGGAAAGGAGCGTATGGGCAAATACTGGCTGCCCTGGTTGGTAGGGATGCCTACCGAATGCGCGCTGGCCATCTGTAGTTTGATTTTTGGCGGGGTACTGGAACGTTTGCCTAAGCTTCGTATCGCCTTTGCCCATGGTGGTGGCGCTTTTCCTGCCACTTTAGGCCGTATTCAACACGGCTTTGAGGTCAGACCCGACCTTTGCGCTATCGACAATCCCCATGCCCCAAAAGAGTATCTAAAACGTATCTATCTGGACTCACTGGTGCACGACCCCGCCATGCTGCGTTATCTGGTCGAATTGATGGGCGCCGAGCGCATTGCCCTTGGTACCGACTACCCTTTTCCGCTGGGTGAACTTGAACCCGGCAAACTGATTGAAAGCAGTGATTTTAATAAAGAGACCAAGGCGCGCCTGTTACATGGCACGGCGTTGGAATGGCTGAATCTGCCCATGGAGAGGTTTATCCGATGAGAGTTGTAGTGGAAATACAGGGGCATCTTTACCAAGCCAATATGGATTGTCCGCTGTCGGTGGCTATTGGCCTTCACTTTAACGGTGAGCAACCCAATCATTTCGGTGTTGAACAGGCCATTTCCAAGCCCCTGGAAATTGAAGGCTTTGTGGGAGATACCCGACGCGGTGGCAGCTGCAATGTCAGCGAACTGCGCTTTATTCCCCATTGTAACGGCACCCATACGGAAAGCTGCGGCCATATCCTTGATGAGCCGGTGTCTGTCGGTGCGATCGCTCCTGAGCAATTACTCGCGGCGGTGCTGGTAAGTGTTACGCCGGTAATGTCCGCAGAGACTAATGATGAATATTTGCCAACGCCGGTGAAAAATGACCGTTTAATCACCCGCGCCATGCTTGAGGAAAAACTCTCTGACTATCCCGGCGAAGTACTACAGGCGGTGTTGGTGCGAACCCTGCCTAACGACCGGAGCAAACTCACCCGCCGCTATGGTCAGGATGAAGAGCCGGCTTTCTTTAGTATGGATGCGCTGCGCTATCTCAATGAATTGGGGGTACAGCACCTGCTGACCGACCTGCCAAGCGTGGACAAGATGTACGACGAGGGCCTGTTAAGCAATCACCATATTTTCTGGCAGGTGGCACCGGGCACGCATCAGTTAAGTGAGCACACACTGCGGCATAAAACCATTACCGAAATGATCTTTGCCGATGAGGGCATCCCCGATGGCAGTTATCTACTGAATTTACAGGTACCGGCCTTTGACAGCGATGCCGCGCCAAGTCGACCGATATTGTATCCACTTGTAGAACTGGAAAAATAATAACCACAGAGACACAGAGAGCACGGAGTAGTTAGTTACATGGTCTGTGACAAAAAGCGTTATCTACTCTCTGTGACTCTGCGGTGAAAAAAGGAAAATCTATGCAATACCAAGCCGGCGTCGCCTTCGCCCAAGAAATGGATAGCCAGGATCCATTGGCTCCCATGCGTGAACAATTTCACATTCCCAAACAGGCTAATGGCGACGATGAACTGTATTTCACCGGTAACTCCTTAGGCCTGCAACCCAAGTTGACCGCAGACTATGTTCAGGAGTTTCTGACCAGCTGGCAGCAGCGCGGTGTGAAAGGCCATTTTGAGGGGGATTATCCCTGGCTGCCCTACCATGAATTTCTGACCCAACAAGCAGCCAAACTGGTCGGTGCGAAAGACGATGAAGTGGTGATGATGAATAGCCTCACCGCCAACCTGCATCTGATGATGGTGAGTTTCTACCAGCCCACCAGCAGTCGCTTTAAGATTTTAGTGGAAGATCATGCCTTTCCTTCCGATCACTATGCAGTGGAATCGCAAATCCGCCATCATGGCCTGACACCACAAGAGGCTTTACTGCTATGGAAACCCAGAGCCGGTGAAGAGCTGCTGAACCACCAGGATCTCTATGATCTGATAGAACAACAAGGCGACGAAATTGCCTTACTGTTGTTACCTGGTGTGCAGTATTACACCGGCCAGGTATTGGATATGCGGGAAATCACCCGTCGCGCCCATGCCAAAGGGATTCTGGTAGGCTTTGACCTGGCCCATGCGGCCGGCAACCTGGCAATGGAGCTGCATAGCTGGCAGGTAGATTTTGCCTGTTGGTGTTCGTACAAGTACCTGAATAGCGGCGCCGGCTCGGTGGCCGGTTGTTTTGTGCATCAGCGCCACGCTCATAACACCCAACTACCGCGCTTTGCCGGTTGGTGGGGGCATGACAAACAAAGCCGCTTTTTAATGGGTAATCAATTCCATGCCATTGCCAGTGCCGAAGGCTGGCAACTCTCCAATCCGCCGATTTTATCCCTGGCCGCCATCCGCGCCTCTTTTGATGTGATTGAGCAGGCGGGTGGCATTCAGGCCATGCGCGAAAAGTCGGTCAAGCTGACCGGCTATCTGGCCTATCTGCTTAAAAACGAGTTGGCCGGTAAAATTGCCTTTATCACCCCGGACAACCCAAAGGAACGAGGTTGTCAGTTGTCGTTGATGGTCACCCTTCCCCATCTTAACGGCAAGGCCCTGATGGCTCAGTTGGAAGCTCGCGGGGTGGTCACCGACTGGCGAGAGCCTAATGTTATCCGCTGTGCCCCGGCACCTTTATACAACAGCTTTATGGACGTATACCGTTTCGTGCAAATCCTCAAGGAGTGTCTGGCATGACAGATAACCGCATCACTTTGGCCGGCGCCGGTCTGGTTGGCTCGTTGCTGGCGGTGTTTTTGGCCAAACGCGGCTATCAGGTAGGGATTTTCGAACGCCGCCCCGATATGCGCCGCACCGACATTTCTGCTGGTCGCTCCATCAACCTGGCCCTGGCCAATCGCGGTATTCGCGCCCTGGAGGCGGTGGGGTTGATGGAAGAGGTCAACAAACTGCTACTGCCAATGCGTGGGCGCATGGTTCACGATCTGCAAGGCAACAGCAATTTTCAGGCTTATGGCCAGAAGCCCCATGAAGTGATCTACTCGGTATCGCGCGCAGAACTGAATAAATTAATGCTTAATGCCGCCGAACAAAGCGGTCGGGTAAAGATCCACTTTGAGCATCAGGTGACGGGCCTCGATCTGGATAGCAATAGGCTATCGGTCAGTGGACCAGATGGTCAAAGCCGCGAACATCCATTTAATCGCATTATCGGTACCGATGGTGCGGGCTCGGCGGTGCGCGAAGCGCTGATGGCAAAGGCCGGTCGCTATAACAAAGAAGAGCCTTTGGGCCACTGCTACAAAGAGTTGTGTATACCACCAGGGCCAAACGGCAGCTTTCAGATTGCCAAAGATGCCCTGCATATCTGGCCAAGGGGCGGCTTTATGCTGATTGCCCTGCCTAATCTGGATGGCAGTTTTACCGTTACCCTGTTTATGCCCAATCAAGGAGACATCAGCTTCGGGAGTATCGATACAGCGGATAAACTGGATAGCTTCTTCTCTACGTATTTTGCCGATCTCAAAGCTCTTATTCCCAACCTGCAGCAGGAATATTTCGACAATCCTACCAGCAGGCTGGCCACGGTGCGCTGTGCGCCCTGGCACTATCAGGACAAAGCCTTGCTGTTAGGGGATGCCGCCCATGCGGTGGTGCCTTTTCATGGCCAGGGCATGAACTGTGGTTTTGAGGATGCGCTGGATTTTTCCAAGGTGTTGGACGAAGAACAGGATTGGGCCAGGATTTTTGAGAAAACCGAAAATCTGCGTTTTGCCAACGGCAATGCCATTGCCGATATGGCCATCGAAAACTATCTGGAGATGCGCGACAGCGTTTTGCAAAGCGATTATCTGCTGAAAAAACAAATCGCCTTTAAGTTAGAGCAGTGGTTTCCCGAACGTTTTACCCCGCGCTATGCCATGGTTATGTTCCATCATCTGCCCTATGCCGAAGCGCAGCGTTTGGGTGAGATCCATAAGAAAATTCTGGCACAGTTGGCAGAGGGCGTAAGCTCTGCCGAACAATTGGATAAAACCCAGGCGGAATCTGTTTTAGCCAGCGCGGGGCTTTAAAGTGCCAGGCTAAAGCACACCTCACCATCGTCCAGCATATCTCCACGCTGCCAGCCCTGGGCCTGATAAAACGCATCGGCCCGGGTGTTGGCACCGGTGGAAAGTGAAAGCCCGCCGATATTGTTGTCCCGGCTGTAGGCAAGCAAGGTATCCATCAATTGCCGGCCCACACCCCGTCCCTCGTATTGCGGCGAAACAAATAGCGCCCAGACTGAGTCGTCAGTGAGATTCAAATAGGCAAAGCCAACGACAAGCCCATCGACTTCACAAACCCAACCACGGCCAAGCTTTTCCAGGTAATCCTCATACATCTGCATGGTCACCTTGTTAGGATCAGAGAGCTGGTTTTCCTTCACCGCCATGCGAATAGCCGACATGGCGGGTATATCCTGACGGGTTGCTTGCCTGACGAACAATGTAGTCATATCTATCCCTTTATTTGACGTGCCGTCCCTGGTGAAAGATCACTGGCCGTTATACAGGGTGGCGATCCACTTTTCTTCACTGATAAATTCCCAGCCCCAATCTTTCCACTTGGCATCGAGGCCATCTTTGGTGATCTTCTCAAGGCTCTGTCCTGCGTTTTTTCTGGCCAATACATCGGCAGCGGTTTCCTTCATCATCGCCAGGAAGCGCTGATAATCAGCTTTATTGGCAAGTTTGCCATGACCCGGAATAAGCTTGGTGTCATCACCAATTTTGCTAATCAGGCTCTCCACATTGGCTATGTAGCCTGCCACCGTACCTCCTCCGTTAAGATCGATATAGGGGAAGCGACCTTCGAAGAATAAATCACCGGTGTGAAGCACATTGGCGTTTTCAAACAAGACTACACTGTCGCCATCAGTATGCCCCTTGGGCAGATGCATCACATTGATAGTCTCGCCGTTAAAGTGAAACTTCACGCCTTGTTCGTAGGTCACCACAGGCAAAGTATTGGCCTGCACATCCTCTTTACCGGCTAAACGAACCCGCACATTTTCATGGGCAAATACGGTGGCGTGATGATGCTCTTTAAACCAGGCATTGGAGCCCGTGTGATCGCCATGATAATGCGTATTAACGATATAGCTGAGCTTGGATTTATTGATACCTTCCAGCGCTTTGGCAATGCGCTCTGCCAAGGGCTCGTATTGGTCATCAATGATCAGGATCCCATCGCTGCCTGCTGAAACACCGATATTGCCACCGGCGCCTTTGAGCATATGCACAGAATCGGCAAGATGGATGGGTTCAATCACCACATTGGCAAAGTCGTTTTGGGCAAGACCTTGCAGACTGAAGAGTGCGGTGGCGAGAATTATTGATCTTTTCATGGTTACTCCTTGTTGTGTTGAGCTTCCAAACTATAGCCATGACATCGGCACAAAGATCAAAAAATTCAGCCCAATAAGTCAGATAACTTGTGTTTGTTGCGTCGGGACAAGGTCAGCTCATGGCCACTTTTCAGCAGCACGCTATAGTCGCCTTTTTCATTGGGCTTAAGCTCTGCAATCCGCGACTGGCGAACAATAGAAGAGCGGTGTATGCGCACAAAAACGCTGGGATCGAGCTGGCTTTCCAAGCTACCCAAGGTTTCGCGGTGCAGTACCACCTTACCGTCAAACAAATGCAGTTCCGCATAGTTTCCAGCGCCGAGGATGAAATCCACATCGGCCACATCGATAAGGCGGATGCGTCCGGGATCCTTCACCACCAACCGGGATTTATAGTGACGGTCCTGTTCGCTCATCATATGCCGCAGTAACTCACCAATTTGTTGGTGATCACCAAACTGTTTTTCTTTCAGCCTGTTCTTTGCGCGTTCCAGGGCAGTATGAAATCGCTCATCATCATAGGGCTTAAGCAGATAATCTACAGCGCTTAGCTCAAAGGCCTGTATGGCGTATTGGTCATAGGCCGTGACAAACAAAATAACGCTGTTGCGGCCAATCTGTTCCGCCACCTGCAGGCCGGTTAGTCCAGGCATTTGGATATCCAGAAACACCAACTGGGGCTGTTCTTTTTGATACAAGGCCACGGCTTGATTACCGTCTGCGGCCTCAAACACTTCACCGATTCCTTCCTGATCCTTCAGCAACAGACAGATGGTCTGCCGGGCAAGGGTTTCATCATCGGCGACTAACACGTTAATCATCGCAATCTCCAGCAGGAAAACTCAACAATGTCTCAAAATAGTCGTCTTCCAATTCCTTCAGAGTAAAGCTGAAACGTCCGCCATACAAACGTTCAAGTCGCTCACGGCAATTGCTGATACCAATACCAAAGCCTTTGTGCTCATCTTGCTTAGGCACTTTGTTGATCAGCTTAATATGCAGTTGTCCTTGTGAACAATGCACTTTGAGGCTCAGCAGATTTTTATTGGATTCCAACTGAGAGCCATGCTGCACCGCGTTTTCCACCAATGGCTGCAACAGCATAAAAGGAATTTCCATCTCCAAACAGGCGGGATCCACTTCCACCTTGGTTTCTAGTTTTTCCTCGAAGCGCATCCGCTGTATGCTCAGATAACATTGGATAAACTCCATTTCCTGACTCAACCTCACCATCTGATTCCGCTGATTTTCAAGGACCTTGCGTAGCATCATACTGAGTTCGCTCAGGGCCCTGATGGCTTTGTCTTTATGCTCCAAGCGAATCAGGCTGGCAATGGTATTTAAAGTATTAAACAAGAAGTGGGGGTTTAGTTGTGACTTCAGCGCCTGCAGCTCTGCCTGAACAAGCTGCCGAGACAGGGTTTCACTGTGGGCTTTTTCGTTGAGCATACGTTGGTAGTACTGCAGGCTGAACCCGGCACTGATCACTGACAAATAGATTAAGAAATCCAGATGCCAGTAATTGAAACTCAGCCAAGTTTGAAAGCCGACTTTGACAGCACTTAATGTAAATTCTTCACTGCTGTTTTCAATAAGCGTTACTAGCGGTACGGCCATCAGACCATATAGCCAGAAAATACAGGTCAGCATGAGTAAATGCAGCGTAGCGCTTTTAAGCCAGCTTTTATGCTTAGAGGCAATCGCACGGGTTCCGGCGACAATAATGGGCGATAAAATCGCCCAAGGTAGCCACCATGGAAAATAGTCTACCCAAAGTGCCAGCCAATCTACCTGCTGTTCGGCTTTGACCAATGCTCTGTAGCGTTGGTCAGTCGAAAAGGTGACCATAAAAAGCCACAGGACAACGTTAGCGGTTAAGAATCGCCGACCTGGAAAATAAGAGCGTAATAACTGATACATCTGAAAACAGTACTCACTGCGAAAGCCCGATTATTCACCACCCAAGCCATCTAAGGCAAACTACGATTGGTCAAAGCTAACCACCAGCCTGTACCAAAGTAAAATATTTTTCTTATATATCAATACCTTGAGCCATGTTAATTGTGCCAACAAACGAAGTTCAACCCGCTTACCCCACGGCTCCCGCCGTTTATCACGCAACGCCCTCCTTCTGCGGATCGCCAGTATTTCCTTGACCCCGCAGGCTCTAGCGTAGTCATCGATAACAAAGGTTATCTAAATGACCTCGTACAACAATCGGAGAAAACCATGCACAACAGGACCAAACTATCGGCCGCCGTGCGACTGGCATTAACGCTAGGAGGCGTATCTGCATACGCCATGTCATTGCAGGCCATTGCGCAAGCCCAGGAAGAAACAGCGGCGGTGGAAAAAATTTCCATTACCGGCTCAAGAATCAAGAATCCGGATCTCATTGCGAACAGTCCCATGCTGACAGTGGACTCGGCAGAGCTGAACAGCCGTTCAGACATTACACTGGATACCTATATGAACACCTTGCCCCAGGTCAACCCTGCGGGTACTACCACATCCAACAACCCAGGTAATGGTGGCCAGTCCAATATTGATTTGCGCGGCCTTGGCTCCAACCGCAACTTGGTGCTGGTTGATGGTCGCAGGGTCATGGTATCAGCATCTAATATGACGGTGGATTTAAACACCATCCCTGCTGCCATGATTGACAGCATTGAGGTTATCACCGGCGGTGCGGGCGCCACCTACGGTGCCGATGCCATTTCAGGAGCGGTGAACCTCAAACTGAAAAACGATTTTGAGGGCTTTGACTTCAGACTCACTCACTCCAACCACATTGAGGAAAGGGATGCCGAAGAATATGGCTTCTCTGTAGTCACGGGAGCCAATTTTGAGGAAGGTAAAGGCAATGCCATTATGGCCTTTGACTATTCAAAACGTGAAGGCATGATCAAGTCCCAACGGGACTTTTCCGCCAATGCCACCTCCACTACCTCTTTCTTCCCTGAAGGGCGCTACTTCAGCTCGGGTAACCACCCCAGTCAGGCCGCTGTGGACGCTGTTTTCGGTAGTTATGGCGTAGATGCCGGTGCAGTACCGGCGAACGGCAGCATTATGGGCTTTAATACCGATGGCACTATGTTCTCTGCCGGTGTATTTAACAGCCCCCTGGATGTACAGAACTGGCGCTACCCGGTGGACCTGTCGGTCAACGGTCCACTTTTCCCGGATGTATACAGCTATAACTTTGACGCCGTAAACATTCTGACCCTGCCGCTTGAAAGAAAGACTTTCTCGACCAAGTTTGACTATGCCATCAGCGACAGTGTCGAAGTATTTGCCTCCGCCTCCTGGACCAATTACAACTCGGAGACAGCGCTTGCGCCGACGCCTTTCCCCACCGTCCGCACCCAGGGACCTGGCGGCACAGCAACCGATCGGGTGAATTCAGATTTGGTTGAGCCGGGCAGCGTTGTGGCCAATCAGTTGGTGATCCCTGTGACCAACCCCTTTATCCCTGATGATTTTATGACCCTGCTTAACTCCCGTACCGGCGACAACGCCTCACTGGTGGGTTCAGGGGCAACCGAACCCTTCCTGATGAGACAGCGATCTCTGTGGGGTGGTCTGCGGGGGTCACAGCGTGACAACACCGTTGTCCAATATATGCTCGGCTTCAAAGGAGACATTAACGACTTCTGGAGCTGGGAAGTCTATGCCATGCAGGGCAAAACCACTATTAAACAAACCCAGACAGGCAACCTGGACACTCAGCGTATGATGGATCTTCTGGCAGCACCGGATGGCGGCGCCAGTATCTGTTCCGGTGGATACAATCCCTTTGGCCGGAATTCGGTATCTCAGGAATGTGCAGACTATCTGACCCTGGATGCCACATTGTCCCGTGAGTTTAACCAGCAAATCATGCAAGGTTATGTCACTGGCGATCTGTTCGAATTACCGGCCGGCATGCTCAGTGTGGTATTGGGTATGGAAAGTCGCAAGTTCGAATATGAACTGGATCCCGGCGCATTAAGCGGCCCCGTCTCCGGCTTTAACACGCAAAACCCTGCAGGCGGCGAAAACGAATTTAACGACATTTTCCTGGAAGCCTTTATTCCCCTGGTAGAAGATGCAAGCTTTGCCGAATCTATCGACCTGAGTCTGGGTTATCGCACATCCGAATCCAAGTTTACCGATGTGGTTAATGCCATTGAAGGTGAGAAGGATCGTAATTCCGCTTACAAAGCTGAATTCAGCTGGAATATCGATGACAGTCTGCCCAGGATCCGCGCCTCCTATCAACGTGCGGTCAGGGCGCCCAACTTTACCGAGTTGTTTGACGGTGGCGGCAGCGCCCCGCAGTACTTCGATCCATGCTCAAACGGTACTCAGTTCAGGGCTGACAACGGTGCAGAAGGCGCAGCGCTTTGCCAAGCTACCGGTGTATCCTCACCGGCGACCTATGTGCAAACACCTGGCACACAAGCCTCAATCAGCACTGCCGGCAACGTAGAGCTGAAACCTGAAACGGCCGACACCTTTACCCTTGGTGCGGTACAGAGCTTTGAGAACGGCGTTACCATGTCGTTGGATTATTACAACATCGATGTGGAAGACGCCATCATCGCGCCCAACGTCAACTTGATTATTGCCGATTGCTATAACTACTACGGCAATAACCCTAACCTCAGTGCAAGCCAGGATTCCTGTCAATATATTGTCCGGGGAGGCGGCGACATTTTCTTCCTCGCCGATCCCAACACGGCTGACGGCAGCCTGCCAGGCATCAATTCCGGCTTTATCAAAACCTCGGGTATCGATATGCAGGCGTCCTGGAGTTTTGACACAGACTGGTTAGGTGGCGCCTTTATCAAAATGGACTTCTACCTGAACCATATCCTAGAGTTCAAAACCCAAGAACGTGACTTCCTTCCGGCCATCGACTATGCCGATACGGTTGCTTACTTCGGTGCCGGTCTGGGTCAGTCATTCCCATCCTGGAAAGCGAATCTGAATACCAACATTAATATTGGTGATTTCGATATCGCGCTGCGTGGCCGTTATATTGATGGTATGAAAAACCGCCTGGCGGTGGAAATGATTGGTGAACCTGCGCCTAGCGGTACCGGCTCCACCATGTACTGGGATACCTCGGTAACCTACCACCTGGCGGAGAACCACACGCTGAGATTGGGCGTCAACAACCTGTTTGACACCGAACCAGAGCTTTACGCACCGAATGTGCAATCTGGTACCGACCCATCACTTTATGATGTAGTGGGAAGACGTATCACACTGTCGGCTAATCTGAAGTTCTAATAATTGATAACAAAACAAAGCGGGACATCATGTCCCGCTTTTCATTTTCAAAACTCTTGACTGTTCTCGGGCACAGCCCGGAATCTGGGCACTTTAACCCCGTCGACCTCTACCTGCTCTAAAAACATGGTCAGCGGCCTGACCCAAAGGCCCCCCTCGCCATACAAAGGGCGGTAAACCACCAGCTCGGATTCATCTTCCGAGTGGCGGGCAACGCCGAGCACCTCGTAATCCTTGCCCTTGTAATGGCGATAGCGCCCAGGCTGCAGGGCCATGCTTCAGCCCTGTCCCAGATAGCGGGCAGCCAGCGCCACCACAGGCGCACCAGATGGCATATCATGTTGCCAATCACCACCGTCTACGCCACTACCGGCAATATCGATATGCACGTAAGGCATCGGCAATGTGCTGTCAATTCCATGAGCATCAAGGCCCGAAGCTACTGCCAGGAATGCCATGGGGAATTGGTGACCACGGGGTGTAGCAGAAGAAGGGGCGTTGTTACAGGACAGTAAATCGTCGGCTTTGCTGCGCGGACGAATAAAGTGGTAATCCTCACGACGAGAGCGTGATACTTCGCCGGGATCACCCCACAAATCGCCCATTTCGGTCAGTTTCTGTGAACACTTGGCGGCACGAGCTGGCCCGTTCTCCACATAAGCCGTATAACCACCCACCGCTCTGGCAGCATGGCCGGTCAAGGTAGCGATGGAAAACAAGCTGGGGTTCACCGCCGCTTTCGCATCTTCACGCAGATGGGAGAGCAGATCTGCCAATACCAGACGGCCTTCGGCATCGGTATTACCGATACGTACGCGCTTGCCGGCATGGCTGGTGATAATTTCATCGGCCACAAAAGCGTCAGAGCCTATGCTATTGCGCACCGCGCCAATTTCGGCGATCACGCGGATACCTTTGGGCTTGATCTGTGCCAGAGTTTGCATAAAGCCAGCTACTGCGGCGGCGCCGCCTTTATCCCGGCTCATACCGGCCATATGGCCGTCCACTTTTAGATCGGCACCACCGGTGTCATAAGTCAGACCCTTACCGGCAAACAGCAAGGTTTGTTGTATCTCGCCCTCGCCCTGGTATTCGAGGCGAATAACGCGAGGTTGATGGCGCTCAACATGGGTAGAGGCACGTGCCACAGCATGCAACAAAGGGTAATCCTGACGAATTTTGGTATCGTCACTGAGCACACTGACGCTTACTGCACTACCCGTAAACGCCTTTTCGCAGTACTCGGCAAAACGGGGTGGCGCCATGCGTTCGGGCTCGGTACCGCACAAGTCGCGGGCCACCCGCTTACCGGCTTCCAATGCAACCAAACGGCCCATATCCAGCTTGTCTCGGGCCAATAAACCAATGGCTTCTACCGGCTCAATCTCTTTTTCGCCTAGTGCTTCGCGCGCCTCCAGAGGCTGCCAAAGCGCCTGACAGGCACCCAAGTAGGCCACTTCCAGGCTATGCGCATAGTCTTGTCTGTCAGGCACACCCGCTACCATTAATAGTGGCTTGCGGGCACCAGCATCGCGGGCTATTACAATGGCCTTTTTGGCAGCATCGGAAAAACGGCGCACATCATCATAATCGCGACCCAAAGGTCCCGTTGGTGCAAACACCAAACGACCACCCGCAATTTCGCTGGAGACCATCAACACCGGCTCTTTGCCGATGCGGGCATCTAAGCGCTGATGAGCGGCGATGGTTTGCTTTAGCAGAAGACTGTCCAGGCTGCTCGTATCAGGTGCGATCAGGATCACTGCGTCCCACTGACTGGCAGACTGGATGCTTTGCTCAAGGTTGGATTCATTGATAGGAAGGGGAAATGCCATTGAAAGCCTCTTATTCTGTTTTGATACAGAGACCGCCACCAGGGGCAGCCTGCAGGGATAAAGCTATTGTGCCTTTATCCCGCCAGCGTCTCAACTTGTGGCAGAGGAAGCGGTAACTGCTGACTGTCAGTTTCTGTTGGCAAGGCCAGATGCAAACCAACCAAACGTATGCCGCGGCCGGCTTGACGCTCCAGAGCTTCACTCAACAGGTCTTTAAAGTAGGCTTTTTCAAGTCGACCATGGCGATGCTCTACGGTAGTTTGCTGAAAGTCGGCAAATTTAATTTTAATACCCTGGGTTTGCACGGCATGACTTTGCTGATGGGCTTTCAGGCGTTTTTCCAGTTTGGGATAAAGGCTTTCAATAACCGACCAGCATTGTTCAAAGCCCCTGATATCCTCCGGCAGTGTCACTTCTACGCCGACAGATTTGCGCTGGCGGTCATTACTGACCAAGCGTTCATCCTGACCATGGGCCCGTTGCCACAGTACCGGCCCAAACTTACCAAATTGTTTAACCAGCCGATCGAAAGGATAACAACGCACATCCTCACAGGTACGTAGCCCCAGGTGTTGCAATTTTTCCCAGGTGACTTGGCCAACACCGGGGATACGCTTAAGGGGTAGCGTCTTGACGAAGTTGTCCAATTTTTGGGGCGGGATCACACAAAGCCCGTCTGGTTTATTTTCATCGCTGGCAATTTTAGCTACAAACTTACAGGGGGCCACCCCTGCCGATGCGGTTAATCCGGTCTCGGCGAAAATGCGGCGGCGAATATCCTCGGCAATCAGCGTGGCGCTACCACCGAAAAGCTCGGAGTCACTGACATCAAGATAAGCTTCATCCAGCGACAGGGGTTCAATCTTATGGGTATAACGTTCGAAGATTTGCCGGATTTGCTTAGACACTTCCACATACTTATCCATACGTCCACGCAGCAATACCAGCTGCGGACAGAGTTTAAGCGCATGGGCGGTGGCCATGGCAGAACGCACACCAAAGCGGCGCGCCGGATAATTGCAGGTGGCAATCACGCCACGTCGATCTGCACTGCCACCAATGGCAAGCGGCACCTCTTTGAGTGAGGGATCATCACGCATCTCCACCGCAGCAAAAAAGCAGTCCATATCAATATGGATAATCTTACGCACAAGGCCCAATAAAACTGTTTATTTATACAGTTATTTTGCGTTAACACCGGAATAAGTCAAGAGGACTCTTTCGCTGTTCGTTTATACAACGATGAATTCATTTGTCGACTTGCGAACGATGGATTTGTTTCCACATTCTTTGCACATTTGCTGCACCTTTTTTGCCAATTGTGCTGCTAATTTTGCTGCCATCGAGGCTCACGCATTTATTGAGCCAATCCAATGGCAACAAAAGGATATTCCAATGAACCGAGCAACTGGCAACCTACTGATAGGCACAACCATCGCAATACTATTAAGCGGCTGCGGCGGTGGCAGCAGTGCTGAGTCGAGCGCTGAAAGCCCTGTCGAGACTCCAGTAGACACTGTAACGCCCCCACCTGCTGCCCCAACATATGACCTGGGCATTATTTCCGACGCGCTGCCTACTGACAGCACGGCGGCTTTTGTGGAGGTCACCTTCTCAGCTCCGGATGCTGCTTCCTATGAATGTTTGTTTGATGGTGAAAGCATAGATAGCTGCCAATCGCCCCTGATGCTGATGCCGCTGTCAGAAGGCGAACATAATCTGCAAATCCGTGCCTTGGCGTCTGACAATACCGAGGGAGACTGGCTACAACATAGCTGGCAAACCCGGGACATTTTCGAAGAGGGTGATCAGGAGCTTATTGCCACAGAGGTAATGCCCAGCCCCACGGAAAATCAAAGTTGGCGCGGTATATTGAGAATAAACTGTGACTTTGCCCATTCCAGCTATAACGACCCCATTGTTTTCCCGGGACAGGAAAATGCCGCCCATCTGCATAGCTTCTACGGAAATACCCTGGCTGATCATGACTCCACAGCAGAGTCACTGCTAACGACCGGCGAATCCAGCTGTCAGGGCAACTCGCTAAACCGCAGTGCCTACTGGATGCCATCACTGCTGGCCCCGGCATACGATCTGGAGAGCGGCGAACGCCTGACCGATGAAAACGGAGAGCCAGCCTGGCAGGTGGTCAAGGCGGTGGTGGGCAATGACGATGTGGCCCATGAGATATTCTATTACTCAGCGGCGGTGGATGATCTCGAGAGTATTCAGCCGGTGCCAGTAGGGCTTCGAATCATCGCCGGTAACCATATGGCGATGCCGGGCATGGAGCAGGATACCTCTATCGTGCGCTGGCATTGCCAGTCCTGGCAGTCTGACGACAGCAGCAATCCACAGTGGAGCGCCAGCATTCCCATCTGTCGCACGCCCGACAGGCTGCGTCTGGATATTTTCTTTCCCAGTTGCTGGAACGGTACCGATCTGGATTCAGCCGATCATAAGAGTCATATGGCCTATCCCGGTAAAAATGCAACCACCGGCAAGATGGAGTGCCCTTCCAGCCATCCGGTAGCGCTGGCCAGACCCTCTTTCCACTACGCCTTTCCGGTAAAACCCGAGAATGAGCACCCCACCGATCGTAGCACCCGTGGCTGGCGCCTGGCAGCCGATATGTATGAGGTGACCGATACCATTCCTGGTGGTATTTCACTGCATGGTGACTGGTTTAATGCCTGGCATCCGCAAATCATGGAAGAAATCGTCGATGGTTGTATCAAGGGCCGCCTGGATTGCCATGATGGTAACCTGGCAAATGGATACCGCTTATCTGGCACCCGACCTGGTACTCAGCAGGAAGCGCCAATAGTCAATAACGGTCAGGGATACTAAGTAAAAAGCCCTGCCTTAAAGGCAGGGCTTTTGTCTCACAAGAGCGATCTCTAGACTCTGAACTGTTTAAGTACCCGATTTAAGCCGCTCGATAACTCCTCTAATTGGCGCATGCTGTCTTTGACATCGGCAGTTTCGTGCACCGACTCGTCGGCCAATTCATGCACTTGCCCCACGTTCTTGGCGACTTCTTCGGCAATGGCGGCCTGTTGGCTGTTAGCGGCGGCGATATTGTGCATGCGTTCCTGGATCTGGCCGATATTGGCCAGGGTATCGTCCAGTACCTGTTGGATTTCGCCAACCTGCTGTACACCTTGCCCTGCCTGCTGGCTGCTGGATTGCATGGCCTGGCTGGCCTCACGAGCGGTATGCTGCAATTTAGAGATAATTTCCTGAATACTGCGGGTGGAGTCATGGGTGCGACTGGCCAACGTGCGCACTTCGTCCGCCACCACCGAGAAGCCCCGTCCCATCTCTCCGGCCCTGGCCGCTTCAATAGCCGCGTTAAGCGCCAGCAAATTGGTTTGATCGGTAATGTTATTGATCACTTCCAATACCGCGCCAATGCTATCCGTTTGCTTCTCCAGTTCAGACACCACTTCAGCAGAGCGGCCTATTTCATGAGAAAGCGCTTCGATGCCTGAAACAGCCCCGCGCACTACCTGTGACCCATCGTCCATTTGCTTTCTGGCCCGATCGGACACTTCCATGGCGTTTTCAGTACTCATGGCCACATCGCGGCTGGTTTGCGCCATCTCCTGACTGGCCTGCGCCACTGTCTCAATCTCGGCTTTTTCCTTGCTGACCAGCTTGACGTTTTTCTCTATCAGCTTGGATACCGTTTGCGTAACGCGATTGACTTCGGTGGTGATATCCATAGTCTGCGCCACCAAATCCTGGATCTTGGCGATAAAGCCGTTAAATTCCTTGGCCAACTGCCCGACTTCGTCCGCACGTTCAATATCCAGGCGCTTGGTCAAGTCCCCCTCGCCGCGGGAAATATCCGCCATGGCGTGCAACATCACATTCAATGGACGCAAGATGGGCTTGATAATCACCGCCACACCGGCCGCGATAATTACCAGCATCAACATGAGGTAGGTTAGGGTGGAGAGCATGGCATCGATCACCGGCTCTTCAATCACTGACTCCGGTACCATAAAGCCCAGCTTCCAATCCATATAAGGATACTCACTGTGTACAGGCTCAAATAGCACCTGAAACTGTTCCCCTTGCCAGGTCACTGTTGCGTTGCCGCTATCTTTGGAAAAGGTCATGGCTTTAAGGGCACTGAATCCGCTGGTATCAGCAAATTTGCTATCCACATCAGCCATATCGCTACCGGGCGGGAAATCTTTGCCAAAACCAGGGAAATACACCAGCACGCCTTTATCGGTGACCAAAAAGGCATTACCTACGCCTTGGTATTTGATTTTGCCCAGCAGTTGCTCACCGATGGTAGTGATCAGAATGTCCATACCGCCGATACCGAGAAAGCGTCCGTCACGGGTTACCGGCGTTTTTACGGTGGCGGAAATGGAGCCATCGTTGGCATCTACCGCTGGGTCAGATACGTACAGGCGGCCCTTGCCCTGAGCCTCGGCCCACCAGGGACGCTTGTTGGTGTAGTAATTGGGGTCGCCGTCATAGCGACCATTTAAATCAAAATACTCAAAAGTATTGGCTGAGCCGAAAAACACGCTCTTGATGGATGTGTCCTTATCGGAGAAAAATTTAAAATACTGCCAAACGGCCCGATAATCCTGGTCTTGGTTAATGGCGCCACCACGATCGTCATACCGCTCAAACCAGTCGAGCACTTGCGGATTAGCAAAGACGCTATGAATTATCTGCCCTTTGGCTTCAAAAAAGCCGCGGATCTGTGTTGCGCTCAAGCTGACCAGCGATCCGATATCCTGCTTAACCTGCTCTTGGGTATCCGATTTAACCTGCTGAATTTGCCAGAAGCCATAGAGGGAGAAGAGCAATGCCACACAAAGCACACAGGCAAGAATTAACTGACGACTTAAGGATTTTTGGTACCACATAGACACTCGCTTCTCGTTATTATTCTTTTTGTAGCGATAGAGGGGATCGCCATCGGCGAATCATTTTGCAGTTTTATAACAAGGGATGTAAACCCACTCGCCTGAAAAACCTACAAAAAAGGGGCCTTGAGGCCCCTTTTAGTCGATATCTTATATAATCTTATTTTTCTGCCACTCAGCGAGCTTTTCCTGGCGGGCTTGTTCCCTTGCCATTCTGGCTTTGCGGCGATCACAAGGCTCTGGGCAGTCACAGGCCTTTTCGATGCCCAAGGCACCGAGGCCTCCGCAGCTACCGGAGATGGTTTTCTTCTGCATCCAATATCCTACCGACATCGCAGCCACAACCAGCAGGAAAAAGCCAAAGGCGAGGAAAAACGTTGTCACGGGCCTGTCTCTATTGCAAATAAGGTTCAAAAGCGTGGCTATTATACTCTTTTAAGCCGTCTTTTTCTCTGGTTATCAAAAATACCGCTAAATTTTCCTCTTCAGCGAAGGCTTTGGCTTTATCCGGTCCCATAATGCTGATCGCGGTAGCCAGGCCATCGGCTGTCATACTCGAAGGATGCACTACTGTCACCGACACCAAATTGTGCTTGATCGGAGCGCCGGTAGTAGGATCGATCAGATGTGAATAACGCACCCCATCCTGCTCGTAGTAATTGCGATAATCACCAGAAGTGGCAATTGCATTGTTGCCTACACTGATGATTTTCTCCACCGCTCTCTCCCCGGAGACGGGCTTCTCGATAGCCACACGCCATGGCTGACCGCTGGCCTTAACACCGGATAAACGCATTTCACCGCCGATCTCTACCAGGAAATGCTGCAAGCCTTTAGCCAACAGCATATCGGCGACCACGTCCACGCCATAGCCCTTGGCAATGGTGGAGAGATCAACATAGAGATTGGCTTGCGTTTTTTTGGCCCAGCCATCGCCCAGGATCAATTTATCCAGCCCGGTGCGTGCACGCACTGCCTCAATCTCCTCGGGGGTCGGGATAATTTCTGGCTTGGCGTTAGGACCAAAGCCCCACAAATTGACCAGCGGTCCTACTGTCACATCTAACAGACCATCGCTGAGTTTGCCGAGGCGCTTGGCTTCTGCCATCACGCCAAGGGTAGCGGCTGATAACGCAAATGGTTCAGTACTATCCCAGGTATTAAAGCGTGACAGTTCCGATTCGGGATCGTAAGTAGACATTTGCTTGTTCACTAACACCAACGCCTGATCGATCTCCATCTGCAAAGCCTGTTCATCGAGCGCCAGGTCATTCACAAACTTAATATTGTAAGTGGTGCCCATGGTCTTGCCGCTAAGCAATACCTCTGCCGGCGGTTGACTGCAGGCCAATAGCCACAACAACAATAACGGAACCGAAAAAATACGCAGCACTGTCTTTTTCATTTAACTATCTCTATTCACCACAGAGACACGGAGGACACAGAGAGTGGATAAAACTTCGATACCAAGCATTCGTCCCAATTAAATCTCCGTGCGCTCCGTGTCTCATTGGTTAGTTAATTCAAGTTTCCACCACAGAGACACGGGGTACGCAGAGGGTTGGTAAGGTCTTTTTGATACAAAGCATTCGACCTAAAAACCTCTGTGCGCTCTGTGTCTCCGTGGTTCAATAACATTAAAAAAGGGGCCGTAGCCCCTTTTTATAATTTTTGCTGTTTAGCCACCGAAGTCATCCAACAGGATGTTTTCATCTTCCACACCCAATTCCTTGAGCATATTGATAACCGCAGCGTTCATCATCGGCGGACCACACATATAGTATTCGCAGTCTTCCGGCGCCGGGTGGTTCTTCAGGTAGTTTTCCAGCAATACCTGGTGAATAAAGCCCTTGTAACCTGTCCAGTTGTCCTCTGGCTGAGGGTCAGACAAGGCAACATGCCACTTAAAGTTTTCATTTTCGGCCTGCAGGGTGTCGAAGTCCTCTACATAGAACATCTCACGCAGTGAACGGGCACCGTACCAGAAGCTGATCTTACGCTTGGAGTTCAAGCGGCGCAGCTGGTCGAAAATGTGTGAACGCATGGGCGCCATACCGGCACCACCACCGATAAATACCATCTCAGCATCAGTTTCCTTAGCGAAGAATTCACCGAAGGGACCAGAAATGGTGACCTTGTCGCCGGGCTTCAGGCTCCAGATGTAAGAAGACATCTTGCCGCAAGGCAGGCTCAGGTTATTAGGTGGCGGCGTAGCAATACGCACGTTGAGCATGATAATGCCCTTTTCTTCCGGGTAGTTAGCCATGGAGTAGGCACGGATGGTTTCATCATCTACCTTGGACTCCAGGTTAAAGAAACCGAAACGGTTCCAGTCACCACGGTACTTCTCAGGAATATCGAAGTCTTTGTACTTCACATGGTGAGGCGGCGCTTCGATCTGAATATAACCACCTGCGCGGAAAGGCACACTTTCTCCCGCTGGAATGGCCAGTTTCAGTTCCTTAATAAAAGTGGCTTTGTTGTCATTAGAAATAACTTCACAATCCCACTTCTTGATACCGAAGATTTCATCTTCCAGCTCGATTTCCATGTCCTGCTTGATAGCAACCTGGCAGGAAAGACGGCAACCTTCTTTAGCTTCACGTTTGGTGATGTGATCCAACTCCGTTGGCAGAATTTCGCCACCGCCGGATTTGATATGCACACGGCACTGACCACATGAACCGCCGCCACCACAGGCAGAAGAAACGAAGATACCGTTATTGGCCAAAGCGCCAAGCAGCTTGCTGCCGGGCTGCGCTTTAATGGCCTTGCTGGGATCATGGTTGATACCAATGGTCACTTCGCCAGAAGGTACCAGCTTAGACTTGGCAAACATAATAATGAAAACCAAGGCCAGTACGATGGCGATAAACATGCCTACGCCAAGGTAAATCTCAGTCATTGTTTTACTCCTTGGTTTCGCTTACAGGGCCACGCCTGAGAACGACTGGAAGCCCAGCGCCATCAGACCAGCAATCATAAATACAGAGCCAAGACCGCGAATGCCATCAGGCATGTCGGCATACTTGAGCTTCTCACGCACCGCTGCCAGCAGGGTAATGGCAATCGCCCAACCCACACCGCTACCGGCACCATAGAAAATACTTTCGGTAAAGCTGTAGTCACGCTGAACTGCGAAGGCCACACCACCGAAGATGGCGCAGTTAACGGTAATCAGCGGTAGGAAAATTCCGAGTGCGTTGTATAACGCAGGGAAGAACTTATCCAACGCCATTTCCAGGATTTGCACCAAGGCGGCGATAACACCGATAAAGGTCAGGAAGCTCAGGAAGCTCAAGTCCGCATCGGGGAAACCGGCCCAGGCTAACGCGCCGGGGGCAAGAATGTTGGCGTACACCAGCTGGTTAACAGGCACGGAGATAGTCAGTACGACTACTACGGCCACACCAAGGCCCATTGCCGTTTTTACTTTCTTGGACACGGCCAGGAAAGTACACATACCCAAGAAGTAGAACAGCGCCATGTTCTCCAGGAAGATGGAGCGAATAAACAGACTGATATAATGTTCCACAGGTTACTCCTTAGGCTCTACTTGGCTGGGCTTGTAAGTACGAATGACCCAAATCAAACCAGCAATCAGGAAGAATGAGCTGAAGGGCAGAATCAACAAGCCATTGCCCTGATACCAGCCACCGTTTTGTACCAACGGCAGAATTTCGAAGCCCAGAATGGTGCCAAATCCCAACAGTTCCTTAATGGTACCGATCACAATCAGTACAAAAGAGTAGCCAAGACCGTTACCAATACCATCCAGGAAGCTCATTAATGGTGGACTCTTCATGGCATAGGCCTCGGCGCGGCCCATTACGATACAGTTGGTAATGATCAAACCAACGAATACCGATAGCTGCTTGGAGATCTCATAGGAGTAAGCCTTAAGAATCTGATCCACCACGATTACCAAAGAAGCAATGATGGTCATCTGGATGATGATCCGCACGCTTGATGGGATCTGGTTACGGATCAACGAGATAAACAGGTTTGAGAAGGCCGTAACCGCGGTTAGTGCCAACGACATCACCAACGCAGTTTCGAGCTTGGTGGTCACCGCCAGGGCGGAACAGATGCCCAGGATTTGCAGGGCAATAGGGTTGTTGTCCAGGATCGGCCCGAACAGCACCTTTTTCATTTCTTTGCTATTTGCCATTGTGGTCGCTCCTTAAGATTTCCAGGGCTGCTTGGCCAGGAATGGACCAAAGCCTTCGCTACCCAACCAATAATCCAGTGTATGTTGCACACCATTACTGGTCAGCGTCGCGCCCGACAGCGCATCAACGCTGTATGGATTGTCCGGATTGGCACCCTTCCTCACCTGAATCGCCAATTCACCGTCATTGAACAGCTTTTTACCATTCCATTTGGCCATCCATTCCGGGTTCTGCACTTCGCCACCCAGCCCAGGGGTTTCCTTCTGGTCATAGTAAACAAACTCGCGCACGGTGTTGCCGTCACTGTCGATAGCTAACATACCGTACATCAGGTTCCATAAGCCGCTACCATGGACAGGCAGAACGATGCGTGACACATTGCCGGCTTCGTCTTTAACCAGATAAACACTGGCCACATTGGCTCGACGCAAAATACCCGCTGTGTCGGGCTGAGGCTTAATGCTCTGCTGTGGATCACGGGCGGCTTTGTACATGTCGTAACCAGCCTCCTTCTCCACATACTGACCACTTTCCAGGTCCACATACTTTTCTTCTATGAACTGCTCATAGGTTCCAGCAATGTTGCCTTTGGCTTGCTCCAGCAAACCGGCAGCGGCCAAAATATTGGATTGCTTGTCTAATTGCGCATTAGACGTTTGCAAGGAGCGCAGGCCAACGGCCGCGCCCGATACTACAATTGAACAGACCAGGCAGACGGCGACAACAACGCCGACCGTGCGACCCAAAGTTTCTTTTTTAGCTGACACGCGCCATCCTCCGCTTGATATTGCTCTGTGCGACAAAGTAGTCGAACAAGGGTGCCCACAAGTTGGCGAACAGAATTGCCAACATCATGCCTTCAGGGAAAGCAGGGTTAAGCACACGAATCATCACGCACATGAATCCGATCAACAGGCCGTACGCCCATTTACCTTTGTTGGTAAAAGAGGCGGATACCGGGTCGGTAGCCATAAACAACATACCGAAAGCGAAACCGCCGGTGACAAGGTGCCAGTACCAGGGCATGGCAAACATCTGATTGGTTTCACTGCCGATCATATTCAGCAAGGTGCTGAACAAGGCCATGCCAAACAGCACGCCGAGCACAATGCGCCAGGAGGCAATGCGCAAATAGATAATAAACAGGCCGCCAATCAGCAGCGCCAGGGTAGAGACTTCACCCACTGAACCTTGGATATTGCCGAAGAAGGCATCCCACCACAGAGCGGTGTTGGCATAATCCAGGTTACCGGCAGCAGCTTGACCCAGCATAGTTGCGCCAGAGAAGCCGTCAGCAGCAGTCCAGATAGCATCACCTGAGATCTGCGCCGGATAGGCGAAGTACAGGAAAGCGCGACCAGACAAGGCAGGGTTTAAGAAGTTACGGCCAGTGCCGCCGAACACTTCCTTGGCAATCACGACACCAAAGGTGATACCCAAAGCGACCTGCCACAGTGGAATTGTCGCCGGCAGAGTTAAGGCGAACAGTACAGAGGTGACGAAGAAGCCTTCGTTCACTTCGTGCTTACGGATAGAGGCAAACAAGACTTCCCAGAAACCACCCACGATGAAGGTCACCGCGTAGATAGGCAGGAAGAAACAGGCACCATAGCCAAACATGGCCAACCAAGAGGTCGACTCCTGTCCAAGCATACCGCCCAGCGCAGTAAACAGGTCAGCCTGCCACATAGCTGGCAGCGTAGCGCCGTTGAGCATAGCTTCATGCGCTTGGGCACCAACGTTAAACATGCCATAGAACATGGCTGGGAAGGTGGCCATCCACACCAGTATCATGATGCGCTTGAGGTCAATGCTGTCACGCACATGGGTATGGGTTTTATTGACTTTACCAGGGGTATACAAAATGGTGGCAACAGCCTCGTAGAGGGCATACCACTTTTCATACTTACCGCCTGGCTCGAAGTTGGGTTCGATTTTTTCCAGGTATTCTTTCATGCTCATGGATCAGCCCTCTTTCTCAATCTTGGCCAAGCAGTCACGCAACACAGGACCGTAGTTGTACTTACCGGGGCAGACATAGGTGCAAAGACCCAAATCTTCTTCATCCAATTCCAGGCAACCCAATTGTTGGGCGCTGTCGGTATCACCAGCCAGCAGGTCCCGCAGCAACAGAGTGGGCAGGATATCCAGCGGCATAATGCGCTCGTAGTTACCGATGGGTACCATGGCCCGGTCAGAACCATTGGTGGTAGTAGTCATGCTGAACAAGCGCTTGGGGTTCAGATGGCCCAGATAAGCACGGGTAATAGAGTGCTTGTCGCTACCAGGCGTGATCCACCCCAGGAAGTGCTTTTCATTGCCTTCGGCCAGCAAACAAACCTGAAGATGATAGCGTCCCAGATAGCCGTGCACACCATAGGCATTAGTACCGCAAAGTACCGACCCGGAAATACTACGCACGTTAGTGCCTTCTTGTTCACCGGCGGTCAACTGCTCGATGCTGGCACCGACTAAAGCACGCACCAGGCGCGGGTTCTTGGCGGCAGGACCGGCCAACGACACCACGCGACGGCTGTCCAGTTCACCGGTAGTGAACAAATGACCGATAGCGATTACATCCTGATAACCCACATGCCATACAGTTTTACCCGCACCGGCACTGTCCAGGAAGTGAATATGAGTACCGACCAGACCCGCAGGGTGCGGACCAGCGAACTCATTCACCTCGGCCTGTGTTTGGCCAACCGGGATATCTGCGCCAGGGGCTTTGCTGACATATAGCTTGCCGTCAGTCAGACGACGCAATACGGCCAAGCCGTTAACGAAGTCGTCTTTACGCTCGTTAATAATGACAGCAGGGTCAGCGGCTAATGGATTGGTATCCATGGCGCTGACGAAAATAGCGCGGGGGCTTGAGCCAAGCTTGGGGATCTTGCTGTATGGGCGAGTGCGAATGGCGGTCCAGAGGCCGGATTCGACCAAATTCTTTTCCACCTCGGCACGATCCAGATTAGCGAGTTGGGCGGCGTCGAACTTGGCAAACTGCTCTTGCTCTTCTCCATCCATTTCGATAACCACGGATTGCAGCACGCGCTTGGCGCCACGGTTGATTTCTTTGACGACGCCGGCAGCCGGAGCAGTGAATTTCACGCCCGGATTTTTCTTGTCTTCGAAAAGCGCCTGGCCTTTCTTGACGCGATCGTCCACCTGCACAAACATGGTGGGACGCATACCGACATATTCTTCACCCAAAATGGCAACCCGGGTAATCCGGGGGCCTTCCTGGATGGACTGCTGTGGTGCTCCCTGGATAGGGAGATCCAACCCTTTAGTGATTTTTATCATAGGTAATTGCACTACTTATTAACTAAATACTCATCAGGATTAACGGCCACTGCGATATTCGGCAGGCCAATTCTGATGAGTATTCACACGAGTTCCACCTGTTTTCTGTTATCCAGCAACAAGCACCTGCAATTCTCTTCTCGCCTTTATACAGCCTCCAGTCTGATCAAAGGCACCGGTGAGGCTTTGCGACACAGCGCAAGCCAGACATAACAATTTCTGCCGGTTGCAGAACTAACATTGCTATGTACCTTTTCCCAACAACAGGGTTTTTACATGCACGCTATGCCGGCGTCCTTAAGGCCAGCTTACATAATAAAAACTCTGAGAATGTCACCCGCGAAAAAGGTCTTTACTTAAGTGGCGACGAGACTCGCCCCTAAACCCGGCATTTTAGCATTAAACCCCTGCTTTTCGCCATGCAAAATATCAACACAACAGTGGTAATACCATTGCATAGCAATGATTTGCTTGTCTTTTCACCAGCAATCTTGGTTTAGCGGGTTGTTATCCTCTTTTCTGCCCCTAACAGCTACAAAAACCACTAATTGGATTAGCTTTCAGCGTTCCCGCCGCCACGCAGTAAATTAATGTTCCTCAGCAGCAAGGGGATCAATCCCAATGAGGCGGTTAGCAGCGCCATCACTGACTCAAAAGCTTCTGTGGCGGAATAGGCCAGTATCCCCAGCAGCACAAACAGCAACAAGAAAATGGGGATGCGGATGTATTTCCAGCTGCTTTCCGCCGCTTCGCCAAACCAATCAGCCACACGCTGCTCGCCCTCTGCCGTCAGCACAAAGCGGGAAAAACTGCGATTGACCATATGCCAGCCATTGTCCTGAAACAGGTAACCGCGTCGAACCAAGTGTTCCAAAGGCTCAATATTCATGGGATTGGGGGTCATACCAACGGCTACCTGCAGCAGCATTAAGCGCTCTTCTTTGGTGCATAGCTCCCAGCGATAGCGGTAATGGGCGCCGGCATTGGCGGCAAAGAATTCCATCACTTGTTCAGGACTCCAGTGACGATCGATGGACTCGAGCCAGACAGAATGTAAATCTCTGAGTGTCATGCCCTCCCCCATGGCTAGCTCTGGATCACGGGTGGCGCGATGGTAATCTAAAAACTCCATGGCGATTTTTTCACACTCGGGCCAGGACCCACTCTCGTGAAGCAGCAATTCAGAGGCACTAACAAACTTAGGCAATGCGGTTCGCTCGCCAGGCGTCCAATCATAAAACTTGGTAAAGCGTTTCATCACCCGGCACCAACGCACCACCTCCTCAGCATCGGCCTTTTGCTTGGCACTGCTTTCAAAAGGATAGGCGTCTTGTTGGGTCAATCGGTACAAGGGAGAAATATCCACCAGCAAGACTATTCTTAACTTCGGCAAGCTCAGCAGATATTCCATAATTTCCAACGCTTTGCGCCGTTGTTCGCGTTCAAAGGGCAAGCCCTCAAAGCCTTTCAGCACCAGTAATCCGCCTTCATTCTCTCTGTGCAGATCAAGATGATGAGCGACCAAGGCTTCAGCGTTACTTTCAGAAACCGCGGATAATTCGGACAGGGAAACGGCCGAGCCGGTGATGATTTCCACTTGCTCCATTTGTTCCGTCAGCCGTTTGTTTTTTGCCAGCGCCTCATAACGTTTCGGATCTAACACACTTAATGTCACTGGGCTTGGTCTGATAATTTGCATATGCAGATTGTTGGCAAAGGCGGTCTGTGTGGGCTTCGCGGTCAAATACGCCATCAGCATTTGATATTTGCCTGGACCGGTTTGGTCTTGGTTAACCACCGGAATTTCTGGTTTGGAGTCCGCTGGTGGAAGGTTATCCCCCACCCTGAAATTGTGAGGGATATTAATACCCAGTAAACGCATGCACAGCCAGTTATGGATCATCCACCAATAAAGAAGAAAAACCGTCAGAAGTATAAATGCGACCACTAACCAATGCGATCTGAGCGATTCTGACAACAAACCAGTAACCGATGCCGAAACAGGCAAAGCCAGGTTGCCCAAGAGCGATGTGCCTTTATACAGAGTCAGATTTTCATACTCGGTTTTGACCTGGCTTTGGCTGTGAAGCCAAATCAGTGCAGCAATGGGTTGTTGAATATCTACAACCCGCCAGATCATGGCGGCCAGGTTGTTGTCACTGAGCGGCTTTGCGCCGACAGCAGATTCAGCGAACCAATAGGGTTTCAAAATCCCATCATTTTGTGATTGGCCTGCCTCTATTTCACATCCATAGGTTCCTGTGGCCATAGTCTCAGATGCCGGTTCTAGCCCCAGGTAACATGGACCTCTTGATGCGCCTTGGGTTGACGGTGTTGGACTATCCAGCACCATAGCAAAGTAAGATTTTCGGGCAGACATCGATGCCTGGTAATCCTCGTGCAGATGACTGGCTTCCAGTTGGCTGTAACGGGAAAGATAGAAGTCTCCAACATGCACATAGATCAATAAGGAAGGGATACTCACCACAAACAGCAACAGGCAAATAAGAAAATGACAGTATTGGCGCAGTATAAGCGGTGAAATTCGTTTTTCCGCTGGCTGATGCGAAGACTCACCGGCCAATTTACGGCGCTGCCACCGCCATGCCACCATCCAAAGTAGCGCAGGAACGAAAAGAACCAGTATCAGCAGTTGCCACCAAAGTGCGCCGGGGGTGTGCTCAGTCAGCCAAGCAAACAGCGTCAATTCGACAATAGCGGTGCCCAGCAGAAAGACACTAAATAATGGATAGGCCCTGAATCGCACCAACAATGGATTGAACCATAGAAATTGCCTGAGTAAATGTGACTTCCCGAATCCCTGCAAGATGCCATATAGGAGGAGCGCCAGGCCAATCAGCAAAAAGGTCAATATAAAGGTGGTAAAGGCCAGCAACATCAGCAGATTACGCAGTTGATCTTTTTGATAATAAACGGCCAGTGTCCATGGCACCCCGTTCATTAAAGAAGCGACTTGAAACAGGTGGTCTGCACCCCGGTAATTAGTCACAAAGCTCACTGGTTTAATCTGCGGGATGTTTTCCACCAGACTCTTCAGCTTGAGGCTGTTGTCGGTCTCAACGTAAATATTCTCTGTCAGACTGCGACTGTCATCGCTGTGAAACAGCACTTGTCCTGAGTCGTTGTCGAAGACCAGAAAGCCAAACTGATTAGGTAACAATGGTGAGAGGAATGTCTGCAGCTGGGTGCCGAAGCTTAAAATATGCTTGTCCTGCTGGGTACTTTGGTCAAACAAGGGCATGGCAAATTGACTGTTCTTGCGTCCATCGGTTTTATTTAGAATCCGCTCTACCACAAACTCTTTAAAGCACTTAGGTTTATCTGGCAGTGCCATATCAACCGTCAGGCAAACCTCAACCTCATCATTGGACCAGGTATCCTTATGCAGTGCTTTGGTGTAGTAATTGCGCGCTGACAGGTCGATATCTCTCTCCCTGAACAACTTGTTTGATGACCAAAGAACGGTCGTGGGCGAATCCCCCGAATAACGCAATTGGCCATCCTCGGGCAGCAGGAATAGAGATTCCAGAAAATAGCCCTGTTCAGTGCTTTGCCGCCTTAGCAACTTATCCGGACACTTTTCACCAACACAGTCTTGCATAGCGAATACATCACCTTGTTGTGTGATTTGACTAACTAGCGCAGTAAGTTCCTGGGAAAAGTTGGCCTGAATTTGCCCCACAACAGCTTGCGCCTGAGCCGTCAACCGCGATTTAAGTTGGTCGTAAAGCAAGTGCTGACAAAGAACGATTGTGCCCACAGCAGTTAGCATTGCCAGCCCGGCGACCACCCATTTGCGATCACTGGGTGTGATCCCCTGATGCTTGGAAATCAGGCGGATTTTCAGCAGCGGTAATATGCCAAAGAAAGCCAGAAGCGCGGACACCAGCAACGTAATGCTGGTGCTGGATATACTTAATTTACGGCTGGTGAGCTCGGCAATAGGTTTAAAACCCAGTAAATAATAGGTTTGTGCCGATTTGGAGTTCACCAACCCCTGCCACGGCATGATAAACACCCGGTAGGACTCACCGGCGATATCCATATCCACATAGCCCGAATACCCCGGACGCCCTTCACCCTTTGTATCCTTTAGTGAGTCTTTCTTTGCTTTATCGCCGGTTTCCCGCTTCTTATCCTCTTGCTGCTTGCTGGCCAACTTCTGCAGCAGCAAATCCACCTTTTCAAAGCGCAAACCCGACTGGAAAGCTGCATGCTTTACCTCTTCGGAGCGCATTAAACGATGCCCTTGCTCATCCACCAGCAGAGTCATGGGAAAAAGCTGAAAGCGAAAGTCTTTTACCACAGACGACAGCGGGATCTGAATAATCTCCACCTCGCGCGCGGAAGGGTTAACAAAAGAGCCGGCGATCACCGCCTCCTGATTTTCCAATAGCGGATGATAGGGCGCGATCATCGGCAAATCGTAATACGGATTGCAGTAGCGTCCTTGGGCAATCCCCACCGGGCATTCGCCATTCTTTTCTACCTCGATGGCTGGCGTGCGCTGTGTCTTTAGTCTGGGGAATTGATAGGCAGAGAAACGCTTAACCGTCAGATGCTTCTTTAGCACCCTGTCTAACTCTTCTCTTGGGACATCACAAAAGTTGGGCGTGAACTGATACCAGTCGTAATAGTCTGGCGAGAAGTCGCTGATGCAGTAAATATAATCATTGTAGGCACTAAGCACTTTACGCCCACTTTCCGTGCGCTTCTTACCTTTGCCAGAGCCAGGGTAAATATCTTCCTCATTTAACTTTAAACTTTCAAATTTCCGATAATACTCCTCTTCGATGTTGGCCAATCTCTCTTTGGCGCTGGCTATTTCTTTCTGCTTCGCTTTGACCCTGTCGGCGAATTCTCCACTAAAGTTTGTGCTTTCAAGCAAATCCCTTTTCTTATCTTCAAGCTCCTCTATTGCATTATAGGCAGCATCTTCCTGCTCATACAAAGCGCTGGTTTTCCTAATCAGCGAATTAACCTTGTTAAAAGCTTCTATGAGTTGCCCAGCAAACATTTCATCCTGCAATTTAAGCAGCAAGTTCGACAGCAAATCTTGTTTCACGCTGCTTAAGCTAATCAGCTTTGCAATGCGCTGTTGCTCTGTCGCAATTTGCTCATCCAAAAAAGTGTTGTCGGCAGCGGGGGTATTCGGTTCCTGGGTGATTTTTTCAAAACGAAGGCAGGCGTTAATATGGTCTTGCCAAAGGCTACGCATTTGACAATGCCATTGCGCATCTTGGTTTATTTGCCCCTCTTTCAGTTGCTCAAGTTGCTTTTGCGTACTCAGCAACTTATTGTGCTGGTCTTTAAAACCTTCCTGAAACGCTTTTCCCTCCTCGATGAGACGGCTGAGTCTGGCAGTTAACCACGAGGCGTCTTTCGGTTTGACCTCATAGAAATCGAGATCCAAGGTGTCAAATTCGAGATTGTCCAGCCAAGAGCAAAAGTCCCTGATCGTGGAGCAATCCTGCTCTTCCCGGTAGTAGAGTTCCTCACCAGCCGCCTCGACGATAGACTCAACCTCGAAGATCAGATCATAGTAGGCGTCATCAGCTTCACTCAATTCAGCTCCCAGCACGTCCAGACCGGGCTGCTGGTCAGTGCCCTCAGCAAGATCGGCAATTTTTTGTTGCCATTGTTTAATCTTGGTATTGAGCTCTTCGAACTCAGGAATTTGGTCACTTCCCTCTTGCCAGAGTTCATTAAACTGCCAATGCAAATCGTCTAATTTATACAGCACCGAATCGGACTCATTGATCAAACCAGAGAGGGTTTTCCGACCCTCCACTTCGTCACTGGCAAATTCCTTGTCCAAGCGCTGCAAGCTGTCTTCGATGGCTCTGACCAGATCCGCTTTGGGACGGTAGCTGGCCTGGAAGTTCTTAAACAGCGCTTTAACGCCCTGTGCACCATTGTCCAATGAGCGGGTGAAGGTAGTCAGTTCGCGAAAATGCAGCTGGTTTTGGTATTCCTCGTTCTTTTCGATATTGAAGTAATACAGCAGACCACCAATACCTAAGATGGCGGCGACACTGAAGAACACCAACAATGTTCCGGAAAGACGGCGCTGTTTAGTCATTTGCAATCCCTGCCCTTTTTTATTGTGGGAATGGACCAATGACCACCGTTCGACACCAAGCAAAAGCGTAATAGACTTGTAAATCAGCGAGTTGGTGGAGGTTTCAGAACTTAGTGTAGTGCTTAATCGGCAAATTTCCTTGGCTAGCCGTGAACAGTCCGCCACAAGCACAAAAAAACCGCCCGAAGGCGGTTTTTTATAGATTGGTATGAGTTACCAATTCACCATGGGATCGACATCGGCACCATAGTCCACATTGTCAAAACCAAAGCCAAACAGGTGCAGGAATTCCTGATGGTAGCCTTTATAGTCGCTAAGGTCGTGGAAGTTGTCCTGGGTCACCTGCTCCCACAGCGCCTTGATTTTGGCTTGGGTAGCGTCGTTGGTTTCCTTGCCATCCATTCGCAGGCGCTTCATCTCATCCATTTGCGGATTCTCTGCCAGCAACTTTTCACTAAACAGGCCATGAATCTGCTCGATACAACCTTCGTGTGTGCCTTCCTCTTTCATCACCTTGTAAATCAAAGAAATATATAAAGGCATGACCGGAATGGCTGAACTGGCCTGAGTCACCAGGGCCTTGAGTGAAGACACATAGGCTTTCACATGTTTACCGGCAAATTCACTGTTGATAGCGGCCGCAGCACGATCCAAGTCTTCTTTGGCCTTGCCGATAGTGGCATGACCATAGATGGGCCAGGTCAGCTCTTTGCCGATATAGGTATAAGCGGTGGTTTTGGCACCATCGGCCAGCACACCGGCCTTATCCAGGGCATCAATCCACATTTCCCAATCTTCACCACCCATCACTTTCACGGTGTTCTGGATCTCTTCTTCATTGGCAGGCTCCAGAGTTACTTCATGCACCAGATCCTTGTCGGTATCATAGGTCTTGGTGGTGTATGCCTTGCCTACAGGCTTGAGCGTAGACTTGTAGGTCTCACCGGTGTTGGGATCGGTACGACGGGGGGAAGCCAGACTGTAGATCACCAGATCCACCTGTCCTAAATCCTGCTTAATGGCCTCAATCACCTCGGCCTTCATCTCATTGGAGAAGGCATCACCATTTAAGGTGCGGGCATATAATCCTGCGGCCTTGGCTTTGTCATGAAAAGCGGCAGTGTTATACCAACCGGCGGTAGCGGTTTTTCTGTCACTGGGCTCTTTTTCAAAACACACACCCAGGGTTTTGGCGCCATAACCAAAGGCAGACACAATGCGCGAGGCCAGGCCATAGCCAGTGGAGCAGCCCAGAACCAATACATTCTTTGGGGCCTGGCCTTGTACGGGATGGCCCTTCACATAATCAATTTGTTGCTGAACATTGGCAGCACATCCCAGCGGATGGGCATTGGTGCAGATAAAGCCACGGATCTTGGGCTGAATTACCATATCTTTGGTTCCTTGTTAGAAATTGCGCTCATTGTAAGGGCGATACCCGGATAAACAACTCTGAGCAGCGGCAGAAAAAGAAACAGGCCGCTGAGCGGCCTGCTTGTACATGATCAGATCACCCTTTCTTGTCGGTTAATACCAACCACACTGCGTGAAGAATGCCGGGCAAAACACCCAGAATAGTCAGAAGAATATTGATAAAAAAGTGTGCACTAAAACCGACTTGCAATAAGGCCCCGATGGGCGGTAGGAAGATAGCCAGGATCAAATTCAATGGATTAACTTTCTTCATTATTCTCTCGTTTTGTTAAATTGCGCCATGCCAAGCATAGATCGCTTTGATGAAATGCGTTGTGCGCGATTAATTTCTTAAGCGTGCTCTGTTTTTATAGTATTCCTGTTCAGACAGACTGTGATAGCGACTGGCCTTGTTTAAAAACGCCTGATACGAGGCATACACCTTGGCAAATTGAGGGTCCTGCGCTACCTGCTCAGCCATCACCTCTTCGGATGCTGCATAAAGGGCTTGCATCACATCATCAGGCAAGGGGCGAATATCTACCTTGTGCTGGTCGCGAAGGGCTGCCATGGCTTCATTATTTTTGGCCGTGTATTCATCCAGCATGTCCTGATTAACCGCTTTGGTTGCCACTTCGACGATGGTCTGCAGATCGGCGGGTAAGGCATTATAGGCCTGCTCGTTAACGATAAATTCGAGCATGGTGCCAGGCTCATGCCAGCCGGAGTAGTAGTAATAGTCAGCCGCTTTGTGCAGACCAAAGGCCAGGTCATTGTAAGGCCCCACCCATTCTGTGGCATCGATGGCGCCGGTTTGCAGTGCGGTGAAAATCTCACCGCCGGTTAATGCCACCGGCACTGCCCCCACCTTTTTCAGCACTTCCGCGCCCAAACCCGGCATGCGCATTTTCAAGCCTTTGAGATCCTCAACGCTGTTGATTTCCTTTTTAAACCAACCTGCCATCTGCACGCCGGTATTGCCACCGGCAAAGGGGATAACGCCAAAAGGCTTGTAGACTTCGCGCCACAGCGCCATGCCACCACCATAATGAAGCCAGGCATTGGTCTCGGTCACGTTCATGCCAAAGGGAATGGCAGAAAAAATCTGTGCGGCAGGGGCCTTGCCTTTCCAGTAATAGCTGCCGGCATGCCCCATCTGTACCGTACCGCTGGAAACCGCATCGAAAACTTCAAAGCCCGGCACTAACTCACCGGCACCATAAACCTTTACTTTGAGTCGTCCATCGGACATGCGCTCCACCAATTTGGCGAAGGTTTCAGGGCCGTGGCCAAGACCGGGGAAGTTTTTCGGCCAGGAGGTCACCAATTTCCATTCATATTGCTGCTGTGCTTTGCTCGCCGATGCGTCGGTGCTTGTATTCCCTGAAGGGGTATTTTGCCCACAGCCACTTAGCAGAATGCTAATCAGCACGGCAAAGAAAGTATTTTTTAGCATGGGTCCATCTCTTTGTTATTAACCATAAAGTTGATCGGGTAGCCAGGTAATCAGTTGCGGCCAGATGGCCATCAACACCAGTAAAAGCAACTGAATCAGGATAAAGGGCACAATACCCCGGTACATATCCGAGGTTTTGATGCTGGCCGGCGCCACCCCGCGAAGATAAAACAGGGCGAAACCAAAAGGCGGGGTTAAAAATGAGGTTTGCAGGTTAACGGCAATCATGATCCCCAACCATACCGGATCTACGCCCATGGCCAGTAGCACTGGCGCCACTATCGGCACCACCACGAAGGTGATCTCAATAAAATCGAGAATAAAGCCCAACAGGAAAATCACCAGCATGACCAACAGCACTGCAGTAAAGACACCTCCGGGCAATCCGGAAAAGACCTGTTCAATCAGTTCTTCGCCACCCAGCCCACGAAATACCAGAGAAAAAACGGACGCGCCAATCAGGATCAGAAAGACCATGGAGGTAATACGTGTGGTGCTTTGCATAACGTCTTTAAGGCGTGCAATACTGAGTTGTTGGTAAGCCATCGCTAACAGCAACGCACCCACTGCACCTACACCAGCGGCTTCCGTTGGCGTTGCCACCCCAGCCAGAATGGAGCCCAAGACAATCAACATGAGCAGCAATGGCGGGAGCAGGGCTTTAAGTAACATCAATTTATTTTGCCCAGGGGCTTGCTCGGTCTCAGGGCTTTGGCCCATCGCTTGCGGTTTGAACAGACCGATAGCCAACACATAAGCCAGGTATAACAGCACCAGCAGCAAGCCGGGAATGATGGCACCAACGAACAGGTCGCCCACCGATACCGATTCGGGCGAAAAGATGCCCATATCCAACTGCGCCTGCTGATAGGCGCTGGAAAGGACATCGCCAAGCAGCACCAACGCGATGGAAGGCGGAATAATCTGCCCCAAGGTGCCGGTAGCACAAATAGTGCCTGTAGCTAATGCGGGTTGGTAGCCATGCTTTAACATAGCCGGCAGAGACAACAGGCCCATAGTGACCACTGTGGCCCCTACAATACCTGTGCTGGCTGCCATTAACATGCCGACCAGGATCACTGACACCGCGAGCCCCGCACGGTATCGCCCGAACAACCCTGCCATCGCCCCCAGTAATTGTTCTGCAACCCGGGATTTTTCCAGCATCACGCCCATAAATACAAACAGGGGCACCGCCAGCAATGTTTGGTTGGTCATAATGCCAAATAAACGTGACGGTAACGCCCGCAGGTAAGCTAAATCAAAATAACCAAAATAGGCGCTGACCCAGGCAAAGAGTAATGAGGTGCCAGCAAGGGAGAAGGCCACCGGATAGCCCAGCATCAATACCAGGCAGACCATTCCAAACAGCAATAAAGCCAGCCATTCCATCAGGCAGATTCCTCAGACAAAAGTAGCAATACACTGGATATGGCTTGTGCAACGCCTTGCAGAAGTAGGGTAATAGCGAAAAGAGGCAATAATGATTTCAAAAAGTACACCAGCGGCAGGCCTCCTGCCTCTGGCGAACCTTCCAGCAAACGCCAGGAACTGGCCACATAATCCCAGCTTGAAATCAGGATAAATACACACAGCGGCACTAACAATACCAGCGTGCCGAGTAAATCTACCCAAGCACGTCCCCTCATGCTCATGCGCCGGTATAGAATATCTACCCGCACATGCTCATCCACTTTCAGGGTATGGGCTGCCCCGAGCAGAAAGACCATGGCATGCAAATACATCACGGACTCTTGCATGGCAATCCAGCCCAGATTAAAGCCGTAACGCAGCAATACAATGGTAAAGACCAGAATAGCCATTAACAGGGTAAGCCAACTTACCCCTTTGGCCAGATAGCCGTTGGCACTATCGATAACCTGCCTGCAAGCGGCAATGGACATGACAATCCTTGGAGTTGTTTTTGTTATTTTGTGAACAAGCTTTTAACAAATCGCCCGGCAAAAGGGAATGTTTGCGTTTACACAGGACACAATGAAAAACGCCGGGATAACCCGGCGTAATAGAATAAGGTGCAGCTTTCAGGAAGCCTGACGTTTCATGCCGCCCAGGCAGGCTGGGGAGTTAGGCGAACAACCATACAGCCCTTCCCACTCTGAATCGGTGTAAGTGTGCAGCGCCAGGGCATGAATATGATTGGCCAATTCATCCCGCAAGATGGCGTTAACCGCCCGGTGGCGATTGATTAAACGCTCACCTTTGAACGAAGGAGACACCAACACCACCTTAAAGTGAGTTTCTGCTCCCATTGGTACATTGTGTTGGCCGCTTTCATTGACTACCTCTAGATAGGCTGGCTGAAAGTGCTCCAATAACTTCTTTTCAATTGTGGATTGGATATTCATCAACGTCCCCTCTTATACAGCTGGTGGAATAAGGTTTCCCTCCTTCTTCCCCTTGCTACCGTATCACCTAACATCGGCCTAAAAAGTCATACCATACAACTACATACAGAAAGTGACCGTCCTCATTCTTACCGCTTTTCCCACGTCACAATGTCACTTCCTAATGTCTAAATTTAGTTGTCCGCCAACGCGAAACAAGATTCTTTTTGCAGGTTTGCCTATTGACTTAAGTTAACTCTCTGACCTCTCGAGATATATTTTTTACGGCCTGTTTTTTGCCTATCTATAACGCGTACTTTCGCTAGGGTATACCCAGCGAAAGGTCAAATTTATACGTTCACCTTTTGATTTGGTTCGTTTTGGTAAAGCATGCTGCCAAAAATGTTGGGTGTGACCCGACATCAACAGCAGGCTGCCATGTTCAAGGTGCAAGCGATAGCGCTCCTGGGTGTGCTTATGCCGAAAATCCATGTCCCTCCCCTCCCCTAAACTCACAGAGGCAATGGCAGGATTTGGGCCAAGTTCCGGCTCATCGTCCGCATGCCATCCCATGCTGTCTTGCCCATCCCGATAGCAATTGGCCAGCACGGCGTTAAAGCGATAACCGGTGTGTGCCTCGCATTGTTGTTTAATAGCAAGAAGGACGGGATGCCAGGGTAATGGCCGCATCACCAGGTTAGAATACTGGTAGCTTGCCTCTGGCTCACCATACCATGCCTGAAGACGGGGTATTTTCACCTCTTTGCCATAGAGTTTGATATGATCCTGTCGCCAAGCCAGCGCTTGTCTTAGTGAATTGAAATAAGCCCAAGCGTCTTTGCCAGACAGCCAATGTGGCCAGTAAGCCAACGCGGCGTCCGGGAGCGCTATCGCCGGCTCGTCAAATAACCCTGATTGCAACCTTTGCCCGCTTTCATAAACCATGATGAACACCATTTTAACCTTATTCGACCGCAGCCTCACACTTCGCCGCTATCCGGCCCATCTGCAGGATAAGAACGAGCAGGCCTGGGATGCCGCCGATGAACTGCTGATCGGCGAGTTGCAGGATGCCCCGGCCCCATCATTAGGAAAAGTGTGGATCTTGAATGACGATTGCGGCGCGCTGACCAGTTATTTTTCGCACTTCGAGCCAATTTGGATCGGTGACTCCAAAGTGTCGCAGCTGGCTTGTGAGCAAAACCTGGCGCTAAACCACATTGCGCCAGCACAAGTCACCTTTTATGACAGCCTGCATTGCCCGGACGATAAGCCGGACTGGGTGCTGATTAAAATCCCCAAGACCCTGGCGTTACTTGAGCATCAATTGCAAATGCTACAAAGCAAAGTGAATGACAACACGCGGGTGGTCGCGTCCGGTAAGGTACAGCTTATTCAAAAATCCACTCTTACACTGTTTGAAAAGTACTTAGGTCCCACCAAGACCTCCCTGGCCAAGAAAAAAGCCAGGCTGGTGTTTTGCACACCACAGGCCCACAGCCCTCTGCCCTCGACCTTCCCCACCAGTTGGCCATTGGCTGGAACGCCCTTTGTTATTCACAACCACGCTAATGTGTTTGCCCGTCAGCAATTGGATATCGGTGCCCGTTTTCTGCTGGAGCATATGCCCGATTGCCAGGGCAAAAAGGTCATCGATTTAGGCTGTGGAAACGGCGTATTGGGCTTGTCTATCCTGCAACGCTTTGCCGAGGCACAGGTAATCTTTGTGGACGAATCCTTTATGGCGGTGGAAAGCGCCAGACTCAATGTGCAATCGAATCTGCCAGAGAGAATGAAAGACTGTGAATTTGTGGTCAGCAATTGCCTTGAACAGCTGAATGATTCAGTGGCCAGAACCATCGACCTGGTGCTGTGCAATCCGCCTTTTCATCAACAAAATCGTATTACCGATCATATTGCCTGGCAGATGTTTAATGATGCCAAACAGGCCCTTAAACCTGGTGGTGAGCTATGTATTGTCGGCAACCGCCACCTGGACTACTTTCAAAAACTAAAGCGTTTGTTTGGCGGCTGTCGCCTGGTTGCGGGCAACGCCAAATTCAGTATTCTATCGGCCAGCAAACGATAAGCGGAGCTAACTTTATGAAATGGTTGACCATCACCCTCATGTTCCTGGCAAGCCAGGTACTGGCCGCAGCCGCCGACGGCAGCAAAATTCAGCCTGATAATCTGTTCCCCAGGGTAAAACTGGAAACTACCATGGGCGATATTGTGGTGGAACTGGATCGCGCCAAAGCCCCGATTACCAGCAATAATTTTCTGCTCTATGTGGACAAAAGAGCCTATGAAAACACCATTTTTCACCGCGTCATCAAAGACTTTGTGGTGCAAGGCGGCGGCTATGACAAGGAATTCAACACCCAGCCGGTGATGGGTACCATTTTTAACGAATCCGGAAACGGCAATAAAAACGGCATGTATACCATCGCCATGGCCAGGGAAAACGATCCCCACTCGGCTGGCCGTCAGTTCTTCTTTAATATGCAGGACAATCCCAGCCTCGATCCGGGCCGTAACTGGGGCTACGCCGTATTTGGCATGGTAGCGGAAGGCATGGATGTACTGGACAAGATTGCCGCCGTGGAAACCCATATCGACCCGACCTTTGGTTGGTCAGATGTGCCGGTAGAGCCTGTTGTGATTAAAAAGGCGACTATCTTGCCGCAGCAGTTTTGATGCACGATTGTAGATAGGGATTCCCGCATGTCGTTAGCGGGAATCTTCGTACTGACCCCCAACTACTCTCCCCGAGTCTTCTTAATCATCTCGTAAGCGGCCTGGATATCCTGGGCTTTAGCCTTGGCAATTTCCATGGCTTGTTTAGGTAAGCCTTTTGATACCAACTTATCGGGGTGGTGCTCGCTCATCAGCTTGCGGTACGTTTTCTTGATGGTGGCCATATCATCGGTCTTTTTTGCGCCAAGAATTTTGTAGGCGTCATCCAGGCTGTTGGCTTCGGTATAGGCGGGTCTGCTGCGCCCCTGACTGCTCTGCTGGCGTCGCCCCCGGGTGCGAAAACGCATTTCTGCTTCATAAACAGAGAGTAAATACTGCAGCTCATGGCGGCGAAAGCCTAAATGGGCAGCGGCATTCTCCAACACCCTGTGTTCGGCACTGTCGAGACTGCCATCCACATAGGCGGCCTGGATCAGGATCTCCAGAAACACCTGCATGATGTCACGGCGTCCGTGACAGGATTGGCGAAATTCCATCAGCGTCTCTTTAAGCGGGAAATCTGCCGCTTTGCCCTCGCGAAAGGCTTGTTGCGCCTCTAATCGGGTATCACCAGAGAGACCCATCTGGTCCATCAAGGAGGTGGCCATTTGGATTTCTTCTTTGGTGACCTGGCCGCTGGCTTTGGCCACATGGCCCATGCTGGAGAACAGGGCATGGAAGAAGACGGCCTGGCGCTGGAAATCATCACCCTGGCCGAAAAACCGCCCAAAACCGCCCAGTTGGTCGAAGTTCTGGCTGTAACCGCGGTCAAACAGATGTCCAACAATAAATCCCAGAATCGCGCCGGGAATACGGCCAAACATAAAACCGAAAAACGTACCCAGTACTTTGCCCCAAATTGGCATGCCGTTGTGATCCTTAACCCAATCGCTGAATGACCATTCCCCTTTAGCGAAAAACCATCGGGAAACAATTGACCGGAACTATAACCAAAGGCTTACATGAAAAGAAGCACAGCGCATGTTGATAAGTTCATTGCCAATCACCCTACTGCCACTTTGCCGTTTTTTGTTTCGGATTTTCACTGCCGCCGGCTGCATTTTTGGGCAAGCCCTGATAGCTTGGTGAATACAGGGAAATAGGGCGGCCATCAGCCCTTGCTCAGGAACAGGATAAAATATGGGAACTTTGCTGGTAAATCTGGTCGAAACCCTTAAAATTGCCCAACTGTCCGGCCAGTTCCAACCCCATAAGAATACTAAACATTTCCTGATGAATTTACGGCGCGCAATTACACTTTCATTTTGGCTATTTCCATGCGTCACCATGGCGCAGCAACCCATTTGCCTGGCGCCGGTTGAAAATGTCTTTGAGCCCATGACCGATATGGGTGACAACATTATGGTCAAAGCCCAAAAAGCTGAAATCCAGCAGGACACTCAAGCATCCTTCTCCGGCAATGTGGAAATAAATAGCAGCAGCGCCAGAATCAAGGCCCAGCAGGCCAAAATTGACAAAGATGCGGGGCAACTGACAGCCAGCGGGAAAATTGGCTACCTTGATCAGCAAATCCGGGTGGACAGCGAAGATATTCTGCTCGATTTCAAATCTGGTGAATTAAACATGCAGGAAACCCAATACCGCATGCTTAATTTCAATGGCCGCGGCCAAGCCGGCAATATCAATATTAATGGCGACAATGGCATAAGTCTTAATGATCTCAGCTTTACCACCTGCCCCAAGGGCGCCGAGGACTGGCGTATTGAAGCCAGTAGCCTGACCATAGAGCCCGGCGATATGTGGGGAACCGTGCGCCATACCCGGTTCTATTTGGGCGATGTGCCGGTGATGTATCTGCCGTACTTTAAATTTCCGGTTACCGATCAACGCCAGACCGGCCTGCTTTTTCCGGAGGTGTCTACCTCCGACAGGGTCGGGGTGAGCTATGCCCAGCCCTTCTACTGGAACCTGGCGCCCAACTATGACGCCACTATCACCCCCAGATTGATGACCGATCGCGGCGTGCAGCTGCAAACAGAATTCCGTTATCTGACTGAAGCCCACCGGGGACAAGTGGATCTGGAATATCTGGACGCAGACAGCCGCTATGAATTTGACGATGCGCGTTATTTTTATCGCCTGCAACACTTGGGCGAGCTGGATGAAAACTGGCAGGTCAGCGCCGATTACAACGGCTTGAGTGACGATAACTACATCGTCGATTTGGGCTCTGACTATTACAGTCGCGCCGACACTCACCTGTATCAGAATGTGGGTCTGAATTATTTCTCTAACCAGCTCAACTTCAGCGCCGAAATCCGTGATTTTGAAATCATCGGCAATCATCCAAACAGCTATCGGGCCATCCCTGAGCTGCGTCTGCAATACCGCCAGCCGCTGTTGAGCCATTTCAAGTTCAGCTTTAACTCAGAACTGGCCTACTTCGACAACGGCGATATTAACAGCCCAACAGCAACCCGCTTTCACGTGGCGCCCACCCTGAGCCTGCCTCTGGCCAACGCCTGGGGGGAATTGGTGGCAGAAACCAGCTTGCTGCAAACCTTCTACTGGCAGGATGTACCTGAGGCGTCGTTACTGTCTGAAACGGTCAGCCGCACCATTGGCCAGGGCCGCCTCTACGGCGCCATTAATCTGGAAAGACAGACCCGCTTTTTTGGCGAAGAGATGACCCAAACTCTGGAGCCCAAGTTCCAATATCTCTACACCACTTACGAAAATCAGGACGATATTGGTCTGTATGATACCAACCGGTTGCTTAACGACTATATCGGCCTGTTCAGAGGACAGGAGTTTACCGGTTTGGATCGCATCAGCGATTCCAATCATCTGACCTTGGGGGTAGCCACCCGCTTTGTAGATCAAAGCAACCGGGAACAATTACGCTTAAGCGTGGGTCAGATATTCTATTTTTCCGATAGTGAGTTGACTGAGAATGAGCGTAATTCAGACCGTTCAGCGCTGGCGGCCGAAGTGGACTGGCGACTGAGCAGTAAATGGTTCTTGCACTCTGAAGTTCAGCTCTCCAGTTCCAACCAGAAGGTAGATCGCAGTAACCTGTCTTTGGACTACCAAATTGGTCCCAATCGTCTGGTACAAATAAACCACCGCTATGTCAGAGATATCTCCGGTGAACAGATAGACCAGTTTGGCCTTACCGCCAGTTGGCCCATCGCGGATCGCTGGCAATGGGTGGGGCGCTGGTATGAGGATGTGAAGGGGAATCGTAGCATTGAGACCTTTACCGGTATTCAGTATGAGTCTTGCTGCTGGGCCATTCAACTGGTTGCACAGCGAAACCTGAGTAATAGATTCGATGCCTTAGGTGAACGTTCGGAAAATGAATTTGAATCCGGTATTGCCTTACAGTTTGTGTTAAAAGGCTTGGGTGGCAGCAGAAATGCCCGCTCAATACTTAACCAGGGCTTGTTTGGATATCGCCAACCTTATTTCTTAAACAATTGATGATGTGTGATTGCTAACTATGAAATTGAAATTCCTTTGTTGTTCCTTCTTGCTACTACTAAGTGCTGGCCTTTCGGCGAATACTGTTGAATTGGATAAGGTTGCGGTCATCGTTGATCAAGGCGTAGTCCTGGAGAGCGAAATCAATGAAATGCTTGAAGGCGTCAAGCGTAATGCGCTGAAGTCCGGGCAAGAACTGCCTTCCGAACGCGCCCTGCGCACACAGGTTATCGAGCGCCTGATCCTGACCAACTTGCAGCTACAAATGGCTGAGCGTATGGGCATCCAAATCAGCGATCCACAGTTGGAACAAACCATTGCCAATATTGCTCAGGGTGATGGCATGAGCAAAGAACAGCTGCGCGAAAAGCTTACTAAAGAAGGCGTCAGCTACGACAGCTACCGTGAAGAAGTACGTCGCGAACTGATTATGGGTGAGGTACGTCGTGCCAATGTACGTCGTCGTGTTTATATCACCCCGCAAGAAGTGGAGAGCCTGGTTAGCCTGATGGAAGAACAAGGCATGCAGCAAGCGGAGTATCACTTGGGTCATATCCTGATTGGTTTCCCGGCACAGCCCACTGACGCCGATATTGACGCCACCCGTGAACGTGCAGACAAAGTTATCGAACTGCTGAACGGCGGCTCAGACTTTTCCAAGATCGCCATTGCCTCATCTTCGGGCGCAAAAGCCCTGGAAGGGGGTGATATGGGCTGGATGAATATCAACGCCATGCCTACGCTGTTCGCCGAAGCGGTACAGGGAAAGAAAAAGGGAGATTTGATCGGTCCTATCCGCAGCGGCGCCGGGTTCCATATTCTTACTATTTTTGATACCCGTGGTCTGCAAACCGTTGAAGTCACCGAAGTGAACTCCCGTCATATTCTGATCAAACCCTCAGTCATTCTCAGCGAGGAAAAAGCCGAACAGATGCTCAAAGACTTCCGCGAAAAGCTGATCAAGGGCGAGGCCGACTTTGCCAAGTTGGCCAAAGACAACTCAGCCGACCCAGGCTCTGCGCTTAAAGGCGGTGAATTGGGCTGGGCCGATCCAACTATCTACGTCCCCGCGTTCAGGGATATCTTAAACAACCTGGAAAAAGACGAATACAGCCAACCTTTTCGCAGTCAGCTTGGCTGGCACTTGGTGCAACTGCTGGACCGTCGGGTAGGCGATGCCACAGAGAAGCTGCAAGAAGATAAAGCCTATCAGTTGTTGTTCAGTCGTAAATTTGCCGAAGAAGCAGACAACTGGATGCGTGAAATGCGCGACCAGGCTTATATCGAAGTGCTGGAGCAACAGCAATAAATGCCGCCGATTCGTATTGCCATTACCCCAGGTGAGCCTGCCGGGATAGGTCCAGACCTCACCCTGGCCTTACTGCAGCGAAGCTGGCCTGCCCAGCTTGTGCTATTTGCCGACGGCAATATGCTCAAACAACGGGCTGCCCTTTTAAATCTGCCACTGGAATTGGTGGACTACGATGCCAATGATCAACGCCTGTTGGGAAAGGGACAGGCGTTTTTGGTAAATATCCCAGCCGATACTGCGGTTGAAGCTGGCAAGCTGGACGCTGCTAATGGCCGCTACGTAGTAGAAACTTTGCGCCAAGCCAGCGAAAAGAATATCAGTGGCGAATTTGATGCGGTGGTAACAGGCCCGGTTAACAAAGGCATTATCAACCAAGCAGGCGTGTCGTTCAGCGGCCACACCGAGTATTTCGCTCAGCAATCCAATACCCCAGATGTGGTGATGATGCTGGCGACCGAAGGTCTTCGCGTGGTACTGGCCACGACACATATTCCTCTGGCTTACGTGGCTAAAGCCATTACCAGAGAGCGGCTGCACAAGGTGATCCATATCGTGAATACCGATTTGAAACTCAAATTCGGTATCAAAAAGCCCAAGATCTTTGTTTGCGGCCTCAATCCCCATGCCGGTGAAGGCGGCCATATCGGCAAGGAAGAACTGTTAGTGATGATCCCGGCCCTGGAAGAGCTGCGTCAGGAAGGGATCAACCTGATTGGACCGCTGCCAGCGGATACCATTTTTCAGCCTAAATATTTGAAAGAAGCGGACGCGGTGTTGGCCATGTATCACGATCAGGGCTTGCCGGTACTCAAATACAAAGGATTCGGTGCGTCGGTGAATATCACTCTGGGTTTACCCTTTATTCGCACATCGGTAGACCATGGCACAGCGCTGGATTTGGCCGGTAGTGGACAGGCTGACGCCGGAAGCTTTGTATTGGCATTAGAAAAAGCCATTGAAATGGCCGGAATAGCAAGATGAGTAAACAACACTTAGGTCATACGGCACGCAAACGATTCGGCCAAAACTTTCTGCATGACCCCTATATTATCGGCAAGATAGTCGATGCCATTGGCCCTAAGCCCGGACAGAACCTGGTGGAAATCGGTCCGGGATTGGCTGCACTGACCGAGCCGGTGTGTGACATGGTAGACAAACTGACCGTTGTGGAACTGGACAGGGATCTCGCCGCCAGATTACGCAGCCACCCGTTTTTAGGACCCAAGCTGAATGTGGTCGAAGCCGATGCCATGCGCTTTGATTTCACTACCCTTATCAACGATGAACGCCCGCTGCGGGTGTTTGGCAACCTGCCATACAATATTTCCACGCCCTTGATGTTTCATCTGTTCGAGTTTGCCGGGCAGATCCAAGACATGCATTTTATGCTGCAAAAAGAAGTGGTAGAGCGTTTGGCTGCCGGTCCTGGAAGCAAAGACTATGGCAAGCTGTCAGTGATGGCACAGTATCACTGCCAGGTCATTCCGGTGCTCAGTGTGCCGCCGGGCGCCTTTAAGCCGGCCCCTAAAGTGGATTCAGCGGTAGTAAGGTTAGTTCCCTACAAGAATAAGCCTGTGGAAGTCGCCGATGCCGGTCTGCTCAATCAAGTCTGCGCCACCGCCTTTAATCAGCGTCGAAAGACCATTCGCAACAGCCTTAAATCACTGCTGAGTGAAGAAGAGATCCAATCGGTTGGGCTTAACCCCGAGCTTCGGGCTGAAAATCTGTCGTTGTCGGATTATGCCGCGCTGACCAATCTGGCCGCCAAAAAGGGTGAGTAACAGCATGTCTGAGGCTGACATCAAGCAAGCTATCAAGGTCGAAGTGGAGACCAACTTTCTGCCAGGCAGTTCTACTCGCGACAAATTCGCTTTTGCTTACCACATCACCATCAAAAACCAGGGGGATGAGGGGGTACAGCTACTCAGCAGATACTGGCTTATCACCGATGGCAACGGCAATAAGATGGAAGTCTCCGGTGAGGGGGTTGTGGGCAAACAACCGGTGATCATGCCTGGCGAAAACTACCAATACAGCAGTGGCGCCATGCTCGAAACCCCTGTGGGCACCATGCAAGGATTTTACACCATGGAAAGATTGGATGGCGGCCAGTTCAACGCTGCAATTCCAATCTTTAGCCTGGCTGTCCCGCACTTGGTTAACTAAACCACCATGGCCACTTATGTCGTTGGCGACATCCAGGGCTGCTATGACGGGCTATGCAAATTGCTCGACAAAGTCCGTTTTGAACCCGGTATCGACAAACTTTGGGCAGTTGGCGATTTGATTGGCCGCGGACCAGATGCCCTGCAAACTCTTGGTTTTCTGTATGGCCTTGAAGACAGCTTCAGCACGGTTCTTGGCAATCATGATCTGCATTTTCTGGCTGTTTATGCCGGCATAAAGGCGCCCAAAGCGGCCGATAAGTTTGACCAGCTGCTTGGCTCTGCAAAATGCCGGCAATATGCCGACTGGCTGCGCGCGCAACCGCTGGCTGTATGGATTAATAAGCAGACGTTTTTAAGTCATGCCGGACTCTATCCGTTATGGACGCCGGATCAAGCTATAGCGTTATCCAAAGAAGTTGGCGATATGCTGAATGGTCCCAACTGGAAAACACTCCTAGCACAAATGTATGGCAGCGAGCCTCAAGCCTGGCAAGAGGGACTGCAGGGCAAAGAGCGCCTGATCTTTATCATTAATGCTCTTACCAGAATGCGTTACGTGGACAAAGACGGACGACTGGATCTAAAAGTGAAATCCCCGCCAGCAGAGGCACCTATCAACCTCATTCCCTGGTTTGCTCATCCTGCGCTCCCCCTTTGCTCCCCGCTAAAAGTACTTTTTGGCCACTGGGCATCACTGGAAGGCAATAGCAGTAATCCACATTGCATCGCACTGGATACGGGCTACATTTGGGGAGGCGCCTTGACGGCATTGCATCTGGAGTCTGGTGATCGCATCCAGATAAAAGGTTTTCAGTAAGTCACAGGGAATTTGGGGCGCACGCGCCATTTGTGTAACTCAAACTGCTGGCGAGTAGTCAGTCTCAAGGAAAAAACTGCCATAAAAGACGACATAACTCCTAAAAGATACAATAACTTAGTCACCTATACTGGTCATGACAGTGGTATTATTACGAATTGTCTCTGGTTTTTAGTTAAAGCCCGTTGCAGAATTGTTGCAATGTGAGGTCCCGGGAAAGAGTGGAGTGTCAATGAAACTAACTGTTGCAATGCGCGTTATCGGTGGTTTTGCCATCATTACGCTGCTCTTATTTATCGTCAGTATCTCTTCATTGCTCAATTTAGATAGCGTGAGTAGTAAAACAGATGAAGTTAACAATCTGGCCATACCCACCTTACAAGGCAGCACTGGACTCAAAGTGGCTTTCGTGAGTATGGGTAGAGCGACGGTTGAAGCCTACTACGAAACTGAATTAGACAATCTTGCTTCCTTGCAGACAAAGTTTGACGCCAGCAGAACCAGTTTTGATCAGACACTTGAGACCTTGCAGGGTACAGTTGCTGAACAGGCTGAGTTGAAAGCAACCCTGAACAAAGTCGAAAAGGTGTATGTCGATTACTTAAAGAACGTCACCAAGATGTTTGATAATCGACGCACCGACCTGGGACTGGCTCGTAAGTTACGCTCACAGATGGGTGATGTAGAAGATAACACCGATGACACTTCTACTATGCTACTGGATTTCTCTGACTTGGATGCTGCCCGAGGCAATGGCGCATTGGCCGCCGCCGCCAAGATTGGCTCCCAACTGGAAACCCGTTTAATGTCTATGGTGACTGTAGGTAACCAATATCTGGGCACCAGGGATTTAACCAAGGCCGAAACCATTGGTAACGAGCTCAAATTAATACTTGCTGATGTAGTCAAGGTGACTGGTGAGATGATAGATGCCGCCAATGACCGCGACAGCAGCGGTATGCTGGAAGAAGTGCAAGGCCTGGTTGAAGACCTGAACAGCACGATAGGCTCTGGTCAGGGTATTTTGGCTAACCAGGTAGCAAGGTTAAAAAGCCAGGATCAGGCTTCTCAAGCCTTAAGTGCATCGGAACAAGACATTGAAGTTGGCATGGTGGAGTTAGATAACCTGCTGAAGCTGGCCAACGCTATCACGGTTCAAGCAAAAACTGATGTTTCCAACGCCGTATCTGGTGGTACCTCCAGCACTATCGTGATCATGCTGATCTCGGCTGTCGCCGCCAGTGCCATCGCCTTCTTCAGCGTGCGCGCTATCACGGTACCGCTGAACAAAGTCAACGAGATGCTCAAAGTGGTCTCCTCCGGCGACCTGACCCGTAAGCTGGATGACAGCTCCAAAGATGAATTCGGCGAGCTCGCCCGCAACTGTAACAACCTGATTGATAGCCTGAAGTCGCTTATCTCCGGTATCAGCTCCAGAGCGACCCAATTAGCGGCCGCATCAGAGCAAACCTCCGCGGTGACCGCGCAAACCACTACCTCTATCCAGCAACAGAAGTCGCAGGTGGGTCAGGTGGCAGCGGCCACTACTGAGATGAACAGCACCTCACAGCTGGTCACACAAAACGCAGAAGATACCCTCAATCAGATTCGTCATGCCGATGCCGAAGCCGAAAAGGTCAAAGTCATCTCCATGGAGAACAAGAAAACTATCATGCAGCTGGCTCAGGAAGTGGAAAGAGCGGCCGAAGTTATCAACAAACTGCATCAGGACAGCGCCAGTATCGGCGGTATCCTGGATGTAATTCGTGGCGTTGCCGACCAGACCAACCTGCTGGCCCTGAACGCTGCCATTGAGGCTGCGCGTGCCGGTGAACAAGGTCGAGGCTTCGCGGTAGTAGCCGACGAAGTAAGGACCCTGGCCAGCCGCACGCAGCAATCGACCCAGGAAATCCACTCAATGATCGAGATGCTGCAAGCTGGCGCCGAGAAGGCGGTAAGCGTGATGCAGCAAGGCAAAATTCAGGCCGAGGCTTGTGTGAATCAAACCGAGAAAGCCACCTCTGCCCTGGATTTGATTACCAACGCCGTACACAAAGCCCATGATGTAAGCAGCCAGATTGAACAATCGGCTCGTGAGCAATACCAGGTATCCCAGGAGATCAGCGAAAAACTGGAAAGCATCGTCGCTATCGCCGAAGAAACGGCTATCGGTGCAGAACAGACTTCCGACTCCAGCCATGAAGTGGCGCGCCTGGCAGATGAGCTGCAAGGCTCCATCCGCACCTTCAGAGTCTAAGGTAAACGCTCAATAAAAAACGCGACCTCGGGTCGCGTTTTTTATGTTTATCTTTTATCTGCTTATCGCCGTTCCAGCGTCCTGAACCACATATTATGGGGGTTATCGCTGTCGGCTGGACGAAACACTTCATCAATCAGCTGCCAATCAGCGGCTTGCTGGTAGTCAGGGAAACAAGTGTCCCCTTCAACGGACAGTTCGATATCAGTCAAATACAAGCGTACTGCCAGAGGCAAAAACGCCTGATAAACAGCCCCCCCACCAATCACCATCAGCTCTTCGCAATCGCCAGCCATGGCCATCGCCTGCTCCGGGCTTTCTGCCTTCTCAATGCCTGCCGCGTTAAAGCCGGGATCGCGACTAATCACGATATTGCGCCTTCCCGGTAAGGGTCTGCCAATGGACTCAAAGGTCTTTCTGCCCATCACCACAGGTTTACCCAAAGTCACAGCTTTAAAGTGCTTCAGATCGGCCGGAAGGTGCCAGGGCATTTGATTGTCAGCGCCAATCACCCTGTCCCTGGCCATTGCGGCAATCATAGCAATCCTCACGCCTTACCTCCGATAGATAACTTCGACACCATCGTCGTCATCTTCATCCCAGTCGTCATCATCGAAATCTTCGTCATAATTTTCGTCGATATCGTCCCAATCATCGGCAGCATCTTCCACCTGACGCTTGGTATCCCATTTAAATTCGGGTTTCTCGGCTTCCAGTTCTTCTTCAGTCGGCGCCGGCAAGGCATCGATAAAGGTCATGATTTCGCGGCACACTTTATCTGTGCCCTGACGCTGGATAGCGGATATCTGAAAATACGGACCTTCCCATTCAAGTTCAGCCAGTACTTTGTCAATCACTTCCTGCAGTTCATCTTCCAACAGCAGATCGGTCTTGTTAAACACCAACCAACGAGGTTTGGCAGCCAGTTTTGGACTGTATTTTTCCAGCTCGTTGATGATGGCTTTGGCATTATATGCAGGATCAGATTGATCTGCAGGCAGTACATCCACCAGGTGCAACAGCACACGACAGCGCTCAAGATGTTTAAGGAACTGAATCCCCAAGCCGGCGCCTTCGGCAGCACCCTCAATCAATCCGGGGATATCGGCAATCACAAAGCTCTTGCTGCTTTCCACACGAACCACGCCGAGGTTGGGCACCAATGTCGTGAAAGGGTAGTCCGCTACTTTGGGCTTGGCTGCCGATACACTGCGAATAAAGGTCGATTTGCCGGCATTGGGCAGGCCGAGCAGGCCTACATCAGCCAGCAGCATTAATTCCAGCTTGAGGTTGCGAATATCGCCAGGGGTACCGTTACTCTTTTGCCGCGGGGCACGGTTGGTACTGCTTTTGTAACGGGTATTGCCTAAGCCATGGAAACCGCCTTTGGCCACCATCAAACGCTGACCATGACGGGTCAGATCGCCCAGCACTTCACCGGTGTCTTCGTCGGTAGCACGAGTTCCCACGGGCACGCGCAGTTCCAGATCGGCGCCACCTTTACCGGAACAGTTACCGCCCTGACCATTCTGGCCACGTTCGGCACGATGAACCCGCTCAAAGCGGTAATCAATCAAGGTGTTAAGGTTTTCATCGGCGAGCAGATAGACGCTGCCACCGTCACCGCCGTCACCGCCGTCGGGACCACCTTTGGGCACATACTTCTCACGGCGGAAACTCACAACGCCATTGCCGCCGTCACCGGCCTCAACACGAATTTCGGCTTCATCAACAAACTTCATAAACGCCCCCGCGAAACACAAGTATCTGCCCAAATGTACCTGACATCTGGAAAACCATCACAAATAGTAGCTAAAAAAAACCCCGCATGGAGCGGGGCTTCTCAAGTTTGCTAAGACGTTGCTTATTCAGCAACGATGCTCACAAACTTGCGGTTCTGAGGACCTTTTACTTCGAACTGTACTTTGCCGTCAGACAAAGCGAACAAAGTGTGATCCTTGCCCAGACCTACGTTAGTGCCGGCGTGGAACTTGGTGCCACGCTGACGCACGATGATGCTGCCAGCCAGAACAGATTCGCCGCCAAAGCGCTTAACACCAAGACGTTTGCTTTCTGAATCACGACCGTTACGAGTACTACCACCCGCCTTTTTGTGTGCCATCTGTCAATACTCCTATTAAGCGCTGATGCCAGTAATTTTGACTTCAGTGAACCACTGACGGTGGCCCATTTGCTTGCGTGAATGCTTACGGCGACGGAATTTCACGATCTTGACCTTATCGCCACGACCATGAGTTACCACTTCAGCAGTAACCTTACCACCAGCCACGAAAGGGGTGCCGATTTTAACGTCGTCACCGCTGCTGACCATCAATACGTTGTCGAATTCGACAGTTTCACCTGGAGCGATCTCAATCTTTTCTAGGCGAACGGTCTGACCTTCAGCCACACGGTGTTGTTTACCACCACTTTGGAAAACCGCGTACATACTATACTCCGCTCATTGCGTCTGCTTGACGCCACAATTCTAAAACAGGGCGCGAATTGTACGTGAAGTGTGCAAACGCCGCAAGAGCAAATCTGAAAAAATCGCGGTCGCTGTTACAGGCCTGTAAGCTAGTGGTGATGGAGCCTGACGGTGGTTAATTCATCAGTGTTAACTCTGTTATTATCTCACAAATCAGAGTTGCTTGGGCATTACTGGAACACAACGTCATTTTCTGTAAAAATGCCGCCAACTTCGACAGGAGCAGCAATAGCCCGATGGATATCCAAACGATCCGCCAATTAGCACAAGAAGATATGCAGGCCGTCAACCTGCTGATTCAGCAACAGGTCAATTCCGAAGTGGCGCTGATCAACCAATTGGGTTTCTATATCGTCAACAGCGGCGGCAAACGTATCCGTCCGATGATCTGCGTACTGGCAGCCCGTGCGCTGGGAATAAAGAACGATCACCATCACACACTGGCGGCGATTATCGAATTCATCCATACCGCCACCCTGTTACATGATGATGTGGTGGATGAATCCACTATGCGCCGTGGCCGCGAGACAGCCAATGAGCTATTTGGCAATCAGGCCAGTGTGCTGGTGGGCGACTTCCTTTATACCCGTTCGTTCCAGATGATGGTAAGCCTTGAGCGTATGCGGGTGATGGAAATTCTGTCTGATGCCACCAACGTGATTGCCGAAGGTGAAGTGTTGCAGTTGATGAACTGTAATGATCCGGATACCAGCGAAGACAGCTATATGCAGGTTATCTACAGCAAAACGGCGAGGTTGTTTGAAGCCGCCACGCAATTGGCAGCGGTGCTTACCGATCAACCTTCGCAAATTGAACTGGCGATGCAGGATTATGGGCGCTATCTGGGTACCGCCTTCCAGTTGGTAGACGATATTCTCGATTACGATGCCGATGCCGAAGAAATGGGTAAAAACGTCGGTGATGATTTGGCTGAGGGCAAACCTACCCTACCCCTGCTGTACGCCATGTGGCATGGCAACGAGGATGAGGCGGCGTTAATCCGTGACGCCATCGAAAACGCCAACGGCTTACCTCACCTTGCCACTATCCATCAGGCAATGAAGCGCACCGGCGCTCTGGAATACACCAAGAAGAAAGCGCATGAAGCAGCTGAGCAGGCGGTGTCAGCGCTAGCTTGCTTGCCAGAGTCTGAATACAAGCAGGCGCTTATTCATCTGGCCCGTATTTCCGTCGAACGCGCCGCTTAAGCAAGACCATAACAAGTCGACTATGTTTAGGGACACCGATGAAGGAGTCCCTCAATGCACCAGCCCCTGCCGATCAAATTGGACAGCACCTCCAATGGTGAGTTTTGTCCTATCCCATTAAGCCCCAGAGAATGCCAGGTTAACCAACAAGCCAGCGAGGAGATAGTTCGGCTAAGCCACTATCTTGGCCAGGACAGACGCCAATTTCTAATATCCAGTTGCGCCGCTGCCGCAACCCTGCTGTGTGCCAATCAGGTCAATGCTGCTCACGGACTTAACGGCGGCTTTTTCGCCCTGCATCAGGATGCCGCGGTTGAGCCTGCTGCTGCCGCGGTGCTGGAAGGAGAAGAGTTTATCTTTGATATTCAGGGGCATTTTGTCGATCCCAATGGTCGTTGGCTCAATCAAGTTCCTGCCGATGCCAAACCATTTTCCGGTATGCCCTACGCGGATTGTCCCTTGGCTGACTTGCCTGGCGATCGCTCCTATTTGCAATGTCTCGGGCCGAAACAATTCGTCAAAGACGTCTTTATGGACAGCGATACCAGCATGATGGTGCTCTCCTTTGTGCCTTCACATCGGGAGCGGGAGCCGTTGACCATTGAGGAAGCCGATGCCACCAGACGCATCGTCGATGAGTTGGAAGGCGAACATCGGCTGTTGCTGCATGGCCGGGTCAATCCCAATCAAACCGGTGATTTAGAGGGCATGGACGAGTTGGCAGAGAAATGGAAAGTCAGCGCCTGGAAGACCTATACCCAATGGGGGCCTGATGGTAAAGGCTTCTATCTGCATGACGAAAAGGTGGGTATTCCTTTTATCGAAAAGGCCAGACAGTTGGGGATCAAAAATATCTGCATCCACAAAGGCATTCCCTTTGGCCGTGAATCTTACGAGCACAGTCTGTGCACCGATATCGGCATCGTGGCCAAGCGTTATCCCGATGTGAACTTTATCATCTACCACAGTGGTTTTGAGCCAGGATTAGAAGAGCAGTCTTTTGCGCCAGGCAAAGGCCGCGCCGGTATCGACAGCCTGGTGCAGTCAATCAGGGACAATGAAGTACAAACTAACAGCAATGTTTATGCAGAACTTGGTTCCACCTGGCGTTTTTTAATGCGCCATCCCGAGCAAGCGGCCCATGCTCTGGGTAAATTATTGCAGGCTGTGGGAGAAGACAACGTGCTGTGGGGTACTGACAGCATCTGGTATGGTTCGCCGCAGGATCAGATCCAGGCCTTCCGAGCTTTTCAGATTAGCGAGGCCTTTCAGGAACAATATGGCTACCCGGCACTGAGCACCTCCCTCAAAACCAAGATTTTAGGTCTTAACGCCTGCAAACCCTATCAGGTTAGCCCTGAGGAAGTGGCCAGACATACAAGTAAAGACAAGGTAGCGCTACACAAAGCTGAACTTCAGGAAAAGACATCACCGCACTTTCAAACCTATGGACCTAAAACCCGACGGGAATTTCTGAACTTATTACGCTGGCAGTCCGGCTAGGCTTGTCTTCCCTGACAAGCCAAGTGCCTCAGTGCTTAAGCGGCCGTCTCAACCCCAGTGCTTCGCTGCAAGGCAGACATCAGAATGCCTTCACTGGATGTCGAAAACTGCAGTTGGGCAAAACGTCCGGCAATAGGTTGCCGTCCCCCTTCTGATGACGCCATTCGCTCCTGATGGGCATCATGTTTCTTCTGAAACATGGACGCCAGGTCAATGCCGTTTTCCTCAGCATAAGACTTCAATGAGTCAGGGGCCTGCTCGGCAAGGGCCTGCGCATCAAACTCACCGCTGTCTGAGGCTTCGCGGATACTCTGCAGGAAATCCCTTATTTCGGGGTCATCTTTCGCCGTGTCCATGAAACCGGACAATCCATCCTTAGGAGGCGGTGGTGGACGTTGTCCCTGCCCTACCTGTCCCATCTGGGCACCTTGCATATAGGCGGCCCCTGACATCGCTTGGATTTGCATTGTTATGCTCCTTTTTTGACACCGCCGGATTGGCGGTACATTAGTGTCAGCAATAGCAGGGCCTAAGTGGGTCAAGATTTGGTAAAGAAAGGTAAAGTATTGGTAAGCTTAAAAGTATTTGGGGTCAGGTCTTGAATTTTGCAGATTTTATGCAAATTTCAAGACCTGACCTCAAAAAATAAAAACCGGCCAGTTGGCCGGTTTTTCAGAGGCGAATGGTATCTCTTAGGCGTTAACGAAATCTTCGCCCAGCTTGATATCACCACGCAGACCTTCCAGCATGCTGTCTTTAGCCTTTTGCTCGAAGTCACTCAGCTTGCCGTAAGGCAGGATTTCTTCCACGCCGTTCTTACCCAAACGCACAGGGTGAGCGAAGAAGCGGGCGTCTGCGCTGTTGGTTTCTACGTAAGTGTATTCCACCACGTTTTCACCACGCATGGCAGCAACCAAAGACAGGCAGAAGCGTGCTGCTGCCTGCCCCATAGACAGGGTTGCTGAACCGCCACCGGCCTTGGCTTCCACCACTTCGGTACCGGCGTTTTGGATGCGGTGAGTCAGTTTGGAGATTTCATCATCGCTGAAGCTCACGCCTTCAACCTGCGACAGCAGAGGCAGAATAGTGGTGCCGGAGTGACCGCCGATTACAGGCACATGCACATTGGCAGGATTCAGACCTTTGAGTTCGGCAACGAAAGTTTCTGCACGGATCACATCCAGGGTGGTCACACCGAACAGCTTATTCTTGTCGTATACGCCCTTGGCTTTCAGGGTTTCTGCGGCAATGGCCACAGTGGTGTTAACCGGGTTGGTGATCACACCGATACAAGCTTTGGGACAGTTGTCAGCAATGGCTTCAATCAGGTTCTTCACGATACCGGCATTAATGTTGAACAAGTCAGAACGATCCATACCAGGCTTACGAGGCACGCCAGCTGGGATCAGTACAATGTCACAACCTGTCAGGGCCGTGGCCAGATCGTCTTTGCCGAAACCCTTTACTTTTACATCGGTAGGGATATGACTCAGATCCACAGCAACACCGGGAACCACGGGCGCTACGTCATACAGAGACAACTCAGAGCCAGCAGGCAGCTGGGTCTTAAGCAATAGGGACAGGGCCTGACCGATACCGCCGGCGGCGCCCAACACTGCAACTTTCATCTTGTTCTCCTTGGGAAATTGGACCAGATTGGTGCTGGCAAAGTCTACTGGCTGGCGCTGTGCATAGCAAGTTCACCCTTGGTCTAGTGTCATTTTTCTGATGGACTTCAAACAGGCTGTTTTGCTTCCAATTGGCGACGATTAGCAGCAAAGTTATTGATTGTCTGAGGATGGCGAGTAAAGTAACGGCCTACTTTCCTAATAACCACACAGAGTAACGAGCACAACGAGCATGGCGAGCAAACAAGACGAACTGATTAAAGCCTTCCGCGAAATCCTTAAAGGCGAGAGTTTTGGCTCTCAGGGAGAAATTGTGGATGCCCTTAAAGAACAGGGATTTGACAATATCAGTCAATCGAAAGTGTCCAGAATGCTCAGTAAGTTCGGTGCGGTGCGCACCCGTAACGCCCGTGGCGAGATGGTTTACTGTTTACCCCCTGAATTGGGCATGCCTACTGCCAAAAGCCCACTCAAACAACTGGTGCTGGATATTATCCATAACAACGTGATGATCATCATTCGTACCAGCCCCGGGGCTGCTCAGTTGATTGCCCGACTGCTGGATTCACTGAGTCCGTCAGATGGCGTGCTGGGCACTATTGCAGGTGACGATACCATTTTTATCGCCCCGGCCGATGTGACGCGTATCGAGGAAACCCGTAAACGGGTTGAAGACTTATTTGAGAATGTGTAAATACCGGTGAGCAGTGAGGTGATATAACCTCACTGCTGATAAAGATCTGTTCATTGAAATTGCAAATCCATCCACACCAGCCGATGGTCTGAAGAAGACTGTCTGTCCTTCACCAATCGATAAAGCTCCTCTCCCTCTTTGGGCCAGAATACCCCACCAGAGTGAATGTCCCACCCGGCTTTGGAAGGCAACACATAATCGGCACGCATACGCCACCCGGCTGTATGACTTTTGCCCCGGGGATTATCCGGCGAATGCAGCTCACCACCTTCGCTAGTGGGGATAAAGTCCCCTGCCACCTTTTCATGACCTATTAAGGCAGAAATGGCCTCTTTATGTGCATTTCCTTCCACGGGATTGGAGTTGAGATCCCCCACAATCACAAAGGTCTCACCAGAAATGCCGCCGCGCTGTCCTTTATCGTCGTACAAATACGCTGCTTGTTCGCCTGCCGACAAATAGTCCACCCAAAAGCGCACTTCATCATGGTTGCGTTTACCGTTTCTATCCTCGGGACCATCGAATACCGGCGGCGTAGGATGGCTGGCCAGCACGTGGATAGTCTTGCCGTTGACCTTTACCGGAATATCCCAATGAGATTTAGACGACAGGCGCATTACTTGCCGGGCTTGCTCGCCATACCAGGGGCGACCATCTTGATGCACCACAGTTTGCATCAGGTTGCCTGGCATATCCTTCCACAGGAAATACTGAAAGGTACGCACATTTTCCTTATCAATGGGGTAACGACTTAGCAGCACCATGCCGTATTGCCCCGGATAGACGCCATAGCCAAAGGCATCATCACCCGTGCCAGAGGCTATACCATCACCGCTTAAATCAACCCCAGAATCTACGCCGGTATTGACTGGCGCAATGTAAAAATACGGATAATCGATGGGTTCGGCATTGTTCTGACTGTGCTGAAGGTAATTTTTAACGAAAGCCAACACGCCTTTTTGCGGGTCGGCGTGATAGTCAAATTCATTAAGCAGCACAATGTCGGGGCGCACTCGCTGGATGATCTCAGCGGTATTACGGATTTGTGGATGTTGGCCGTCGGCCAGTCGCTCGAAGAGTTCATTGCCTGTAGCCTTGGATTCTCTATCCACATAATTGGTGGCTTCCATACTGACATTAAAAGTCGCAATACGTAGCTCGGCCTTTTCAGCGGCGGCTTGACCATAGAAACTGCTTACCAGAGTCAGTGTCATTGCAATGGTTCTTATCATATTTGAACGGCTTAACGGGTTACTGGACAGGTATTATGCGTGAAAGCCGTAACGCTCTCACCAAAAAAGAAAAAAGCCGGCGCTAGGCCGGCTTTATAGGGAGACAGGTTGGGATTAGAAGCTGTACTTCACGCCCAAGCGCACTTCCCACAGAGAAGGCGTAATCTCACGGCTCTGGCCTGCCGGATTCAGAAACTCTTTGTACTCATACTGATTGTTAGCATTGATGCCAGCAGTTACAGCTGGCTGCAAAGAGCCACCTTCTTTCAATACGCCCCAATCATCGTTAATCATGTTACCGATGTTTTTGATAACGAAATAAGCGCTACCTTTATGATCTTCGTAGAAGCCGGGGAATTCCTGTTCGACTTTAACGTCAAACTTCACCCACCAGCTGCTGCTCAGAGCATTGCGATCCAGGATCTCGCCACGGGTCAAGCCCTCGGACTCGATAAAGGCATTAAAGGCATTAAGATCAAATCCGCTAACCAAGTTACCCTGCTCATCATATACAGCTGGCGTGTAAACGACATTAGGATCATTTTCTAACGGAACATACAGCAACTGTCTTGGCTCATCATTGAAACCCAGGAAGTTCCTTGCAGTATTAAAGGTGTAGCCATAAGGGCGACCTTCGTTAGCCTGACCAAACAGACTGAACTTGGTATCCAGTCCATCGAACAGCTGTGTGGTGTACGCCAGGTTCAAGGTAAAGCGATGCGGGATCTCATAGTTAGAGCGGGCTAAACCTGGGTTTTCCGGATCAGCGGTGTCAATACGATGATAATTAGAGAAAGCCACAGAACTGGTCATGGGGTGCACTTCTTTGGCCTCGGTAAAGGCATAAGAAAACGCCATATCCACGCCGTTGTCATACTGCTTGCTCACACCCACGGAGAATACCGTGGATTCTCCATCCTTACCTTCAACATTGGTCAGCAACAAGTCAGATTGACCGGGGTGATTAGTGTCTGCATAGACAGGACGACCATCTGGAGCCTCACCGACTTTTACGTTGGCCAGATTCTTGATTATCGCTGAGTCTTGCTTATCCGTGTATAGGATGTCCGCAGTTACGATATAGTCATCGGGCGAGGTATAGGTCAGACCCAAAGCGTATTTCCACTCAGATGGAATCTCAAAGTTTGGATCGGTGGCATCAACGCCAGCATCGGTTAAACCGCCGCCAACCAGATTATACAACTCAACGGGAATATCATAAATCGCATTTCCCTGACCAGTCAGAGCTACAGCATTAGGACCAAGCAGCTGCATTCCGCGCTTATTAACCTGAATATTGCGCACACCGTCGTTGGAATAGCTGTTAGAAATCCAAACGTTGGGGTTACCGCCGGAATACAGGCCGAATCCACCACGGATTTCTACATCGTCACTGGCCGCCCAGTTGAAGCCAAAGCGGGGTTGCAGCAGGTCTTTTCCATCCAGGTTCTGGCTATTGGAGAAGCCATAGCGATCTTCAAAGTTCTGATTGTGCTTAGGCAGGTCGTCGCTGCTATACCAGTCATAACGAAGACCGAACATAACTTTAAGATCTACGTCACTGAAGCTGTATTCGTCCTGTACATAAGCGGTGTGCAGCGTGTATTCAAACTCACCGGCCGCATCAAGAGGATTGTGGCTTGCGGCATTACCATAGTAAACACGGGCCACACCGTTACGGAACGCGTCAATGTTGTCGAAACGGTATTCGCCCACTGTGTGCTGAACGAACATATTGAACACATCCAGTTCTTCGAACTCATAGCCGAAGTCCAACTTGTGCTCATCAAGATAATATGTCCCGGCTAGTTTGAATGACAAGTTGTCATACTTCAGCTTGTTGGCCTGACGAGAGTCATCGGGACCAATATAAACTACTACGCCGTTTGACACTGTGACTTGCGCTTCTGCAAATCCGCTGGCTTGGTCAATGGAGATCTGGCGGTTATCCAATGAGGAGTGGCCGATACGCAGTTCCGTTGAGAAGCTGTCAGTCCAGTCTGAGTACAATGAAGCGACTACAGAGTTAAACTTAGCGCCTCGCTCATAGAAGTGATTCGATAGAGCTATACGATCTGAGCCGGAGTCCGACTGATCGATGGAGAAACCGTCGTTGTAGTTGTAAACCAGGTTGGCACGATGGTAATCGTTGATGTTCCAGTCCAGTTTAACCAGGACCTTTTCATCTTCTACCGGCATGCTGGGCAGCAGTGAACCCGGCTCGTAGCCATAAACATCGCGAGCGACCTGAGCAATTTGATCAATCTCAGTCTGGGAAACCCTGCCGTTGTCAAAAGGTGCATATTCAAAAATCTGCGCGCCTTCCAGCTTTTCGTAGGCTGCGAAGATAAACAGGGTATCTTCGATTAGCGGAGCGCCAACATTAAAACCGTAACGTTTCTCGGTGTAATCACCTGTGGCGATCTTGTCGCCTTCCAGCTTGTCACCTTTTAGCGAATCGCTAGTGTAATCGTAGAAAACGCCACCACGGACTTTATTAGTACCAGACTTGGTAACAGCATTGATATTACAAGCAGTGAAACCGCCGTACTGCACATCAAATGGCGCCAATTCTACGGCAACCTGGGCAATGGCGTCGTAGGAGAAGGGAATGCGCTCTGTCGGATAGCCGCTGCTATTCAAGCCGAAGTTGTCGTTCATACGCACACCGTCAACAGTTAAGCTGTTAAAGCGTGGGTTGGCACCGGCACATTGAATGGCATCTGAACCCGCTTCGTTGATGTAAACACGGGGATCGATACGCACCACATCTTTAATGTCACGACTTGCAGAAGGCGCAGCTTGCAGACTGGTCAGGTCAAAGTTATTGGATGGACCGGTTTGGCCATAGTTACCGGTAATGCGACTGGCCGTCACCACGATAGCTTCAATAGCTTGTTGCTCTTCAAGCGTTAGATCCAGCGTGTAAGCGTCACCCAACGTCAGGTAGATATCACTGACCGCGGTATCCTGAAACTTGTCAGAATCGACTTCTACGCGGTAAGGACCACCTACGCGTAAGCCTTTGGCAGAGAAGTTACCAGCCTCTGTGGTAGTAACAGTTCTGGTGGTACCGGAAGGAACGTGAGTGATAGTGATTTTGGTATTGGCGGCAGCATTGCCCTGAGGGCCTAAAACCTTTCCGTTAATGCCTGACGAGGTTTCCTGAGCCAGTGCTCCGGAGGAGACCCCGGCAGCCAGTGCCACAGCCAACGCTACGCGATTAAGCTTGGAGTTGTTAAACATTGTACTTTCCTAGTGGTTTATTGTGTGTGTTCACTTTACGGGAGCATTGTTGCAAAGCGATTTCACCTTGTTCGCCCCCCGTGACGAGGTCGAAAAGACTATTCTGCGGCTTTGCCCGTCGTTAAAAAGTCGGGACAAATTGTGCGTTCTTTTAAAAAAAAAGGAAGACCCTAAAAAGATTCATAACTTCTTATTCATAAATCTTATTTTTCAAAGAGTTACGCATCATCAGTAAAATTACTCATTGCAACAAGTAAGATTAGCTGGTGAAATTAGCCGCACTTAACAACATGCTATCCCACTCATGGTTAAACTGAATCTTGTATTGCCAAAAACCCTGCTGGCATTGGTAGCAGTGAGTCTGTCCTTGCTTATTTGGTGGATTGCTGGTCGCGAACTGGTTTCTACAGAACAAGAATTCAGTCCCGTTATCCAAACTCATCTTGAGTGCCAAACAGGAAGCAATAGTAAGGCTACTTTAACGACCTTCATTAACACTCCTGGTCTCGCGCAAGTCCTGTCTCAGACTCTTTGTACCAACAGCATTGTGGCTAAGCAGTTCGGTCAAGTCAAAATCTACTGGAATCAATATGAAGATCAGGTACTGCAATTTGTCGGCAAAGGTATTGCCGATCTGGCCTTGGTGAAAGAAAATTTGATGCAAGCGCTGCGAGCAGAAAACAGTTATGGGTACAGGATGATTGCTTCCTACCCGGACTACTCGGCGTATCTGATTGCCAACCGAGAAAAGCCAAGGCTGACTAAAGAATACCTTTTAGGTAAACGAATAGGACTGCTTGACTACCCTACCAGCCGCTCGGGTCATATTATCCCAATGGGTTTGTTTAAGTCCTTGGGGCTATCTTCCGAACAGCTTCAATTCGTTTACGCCAACTCACACACGGAGTTAAGACAACTGCTGATCAGTGGTAAAGTGGATATGATCTCGTCCTATTGGCAGGAGAGCGATAGTGAAATCCTCTCCAAAAACTACATTACTCCACTGGAACAACAAGTTAGCGGGAATAAGTGGTACCTGAAGATGCAAACCAATAACGTTAATTTGTTCTGCGCCATTCAGGAAAGTCTGATAGAAATAGCAAGGAAGCAGAACTCCAGTTATTACAACCAACTGGCACCTGAACCCAGCTGTGATATTGCCAATGAAAGCCAGTCTTGAAAATCCAGCCTTTCGCTATACGTTACTGATCCTGTCGGCTTATCTGTTATTTCAGACATTGTTTTGGGTGTCTTCACAGAAGAGCCATACTCAAGCCATCGAACGCTCAATTGTCGCCTTGGAAAAACGCATTGCCCTGGATGTTCCTTGGTTGCAACTCCCCAACGAAGCGATGAATACCGCTGCCGATGAGCCCTCGGTAAGGCGCTACCTGCAAAGCCTGAACCAACAAGCCAAGCAGATGCAAATGCCAATCAGAATTCACAGCCTACAAGGCATTCAGGTTCAAAGTCCGATTGAATTTAACCATGCATTGCAAAGGCAGTTACAAACTCCCGGTCAGGAACTCAATCTTCAGGTAGGAACAGCAAATTTCAGCTTATTGGCCAATCTTTCCGTTTGGCCTTTTCTGGCCACCGCGCTGCTGTTTTTGCTCAGTAAAGGGCGTATGGATTACAGTCCCACACTACAGCAGTCTTTGAGTGAAAACGCTCAGCCAAAGCGTCCGCGCCTGATTATCAACCTGCACGACCGCAGCCTGAGCTGTCACAAGGGCCACCATCCTGTACAACTCTCTAATAAGCCATTGTGCTTTTATTTAGCGGTGCTTGAGTATTGCCAACAAAACGACAAAGCCAGCCTGAGTCACAATAAGGATATGCCGCAGGAGTTATTGGACAGCGCCAATCGCTACTTCTCCAGGCTGATAGAGCTGGGCCACACCATCCGTAAACGACCGGATTTTCGCAGCAACTTGGATAAGATGCTCAGTGAAGTGCGCGCGGCCTTAGATGAGGCATTCAAGGAAAATCCGGAAGCTAAGATGGTGTTCTACCCTCCCAAGGCCCAAGGAGAAGGTTCACGTTCCAAAGTTCACAGCTATGCCCTGGATGATATCAAAAGCGCAGACATCGAAATCATCGGAAAATAACTTCAGCATTCTCTTCGGTAAATGACAATTCAGCTTCTTCAGGAAAAACTATCTTTACGTAAAGCTAATTAGGCCAAAAATGGCCCCATGGCTGGCTTTTTTCTGTTTCGCTGGTACTCTTGCCACTCCTGTTTAATGAAGACTCACGCCCAGCATGCCAAATACGAGAATCATCGCCATTTCCGGCGGTTCAGGTTCGGGGAAATCCCTGTTTACCAGAACACTTATTACCGAAATCCTCGATGCAGGCATGGATATCCGGGTGCTGTGTGAAGATCACTATTATCGCGATCAGACACACTTGAGCATGGATGAACGCCTGCTGACCAACTATGACCACCCAGCGGCCTTCGAGCATGAACTGCTGCTGAGTCATTTGGAGCAGCTCAAAACCGGGCAAAGCATCGACTACCCCGAATATTGCTTTAAAACCCATACGCGTCTGCCGCAAACACAGAAGGTTGAGCCCGCCTCGGTGATTATCGTCGAAGGCATTATGCTGCTGGCCAGCCCTGAATTGCTGCCGCTGTTTGATATTAAAGTCTTTATTGATACGCCACTGGATATTTGCCTGTTGCGCCGTATCAACCGGGATATGCAGGAGCGCGGCAGGTCTTTGCAATCCATCACTGAACAATACGAATCCACCGTAAAACCCATGTATCACCGCTTTGTAGCTCCAAGCCGCTTCACTGCCGATGTGATAGTGACACAAGGTGGCAAGAATCGTATCGCTTTGGACGTACTCAAATCCCATATCCAGCAAGTATTAAAATAATAAGGAAGTCTAATGACGGGTTTGCTAGGAATCTTACTGCTGTTCGGCATTGCCTATTTACTCTCTTTTAATCGCAAGGCGATTAACTGGCGGACCGTTATCGGCGCCTTCGCCCTGCAGGTAGGATTTGGTGCACTAGTGCTTTATGTGCCTGTCGGTAAAGATATGTTGCTGGCAGTCTCCGGCACAGTAGCGCAGGTCATAGGTTATGCAAAAGAAGGCGTGGTGTTCCTGTTCGGTGATATGGGCGCGCAAAAATATGGCTTTATGTTTGCCATACATGTGCTGCCTATTATTGTGTTTTTCTCTTCCTTTATTGCCGTGCTCTACTACCTGGGCATTATGGGCTGGGTGATTCGTCTTATCGGTGGCGCACTACAACGCCTGCTTAAAACCAGCCGTCCAGAAGCCATGTCGGCCACCGCTAATATTTTCGTTGGCCAAACCGAAGCCCCTTTAGTGGTGAAACCTTTTATTCCGACCATGACGCGCTCCGAGCTCTTTGCGGTGATGGTGGGCGGCCTGGCCTCGGTGGCAGGCTCTGTATTGGCGGGATACGCAGGTTTGGGTGTGGAGCTGAAATACCTGATAGCCGCGTCCTTTATGGCAGCGCCTGGTGGTTTGTTGATGGCCAAGTTGATATTGCCAGAGACTGAGCACCCGCGAAACGACCTGGAAGAGCTCAACACCAAGGAAGACAGAAGCGTCAACGTGATTGATGCTGCGGCCTCAGGTGCTGCCAGCGGCATGATGCTGGCGCTCAACGTCGGCGCGATGTTGTTGGCCTTTGTGGCATTGATTGGTCTGGTTAATGGCCTTATCGGCTGGGTAGGTGGTTGGTTCGGCCAGGAAGAGCTTACTTTGCAGCTGATTTTAGGCTTTGTATTCCAACCTCTGGCTTGGGTTATTGGTGTGCCCTGGGAAGAAGCCAGAATGGCCGGCAGTTTTATCGGTCAGAAGATTGTGGTCAATGAATTCGTCGCCTATCTGGATTTTGTTAACTACAAGGACCAACTGGGCGCGGGCACTCAGGCCATTGTTACCTTTGCCCTTTGCGGATTTGCTAATTTCAGCTCTATTGCCATCCTTCTGGGTGGGCTGGGCGGCATGGCACCAAGTCGTCGCCATGATATCGCTGCCCTCGGATTACGCGCGGTGGTCGCGGCCTCTTTGGCCAACCTGATGAGCGCAGCCATTGCCGGATTTTTCTTGTACCTCTAGGGTGCAGGCCGTGGAACGGGCTGGCGTCACAGCCCGAATTTGAAGAGTAGGTAAGTGTATGAAACTCGTAGCCGTAGATTTTACCGCAGATAATGCCGAACAGGCTTTTGTGGAATCCCTGCATCAGACAGGCTTCGGTGTGCTTAAAAACCATCCCATTAAGCAAGAATGGGTGGACAGTATTTACGCCAATTGGCGTGAATTTTTCGCTTCCGAGCGAAAGCATGAGTTTACGTTTGATCCCAAAACCCAGGATGGTTATTTCCCACCTTCGGTATCTGAAGTGGCCAAAGGCCACAAGGTCAAAGATATCAAAGAGTATTTCCACTACTATCCATGGGGCCGTTGCCCACAAGAACTGCGTCAGCAACTAGCAGACTATTACCAGGCCGCCACTGATTTTGCGGCGACCCTGTTGGGTTGGGTTGAGAAACATAGTCCTGACGATGTGGCCGCGCGTTATTCGCAGCCCTTATCGAAGATGATTGAAAACAGCGAGCAGACTCTGCTTCGCGTGCTGCATTATCCGCCATTAACCGGCAGCGAAGAGGCTGGCGCCATCCGCGCTGCAGCCCATGAAGATATTAACCTGTTGACGGTGTTACCGGCCGCCAACGAACCTGGTCTGCAGGTACTGGGCAAAGACGGTAACTGGATTGACGTTCCCTGTGATTTCGGCAACCTGATCATCAATATCGGTGATATGTTACAGGAAGCCTCTGGCGGTTACTTCCCTTCCACCACCCACCGCGTGATCAACCCGGAAGGTCAGGACCAAAGTCGCTCACGTATTTCACTACCACTGTTCCTGCACCCGCGTCCCGATGTGGTGTTGTCAGAACGTCATACCGCAGACAGCTATCTTAAAGAGCGTCTGCGCGAACTCGGCGTTATCTAGCAGGTATAACAAGCCAAATGATGAAGCACCTTTGGCTGTTTTTATGTATAAGCCTGGGCAGTATGACTGCCTGGGCTGACCCGCCCAAGCTAATCGTGCAGATCACGGTAGATCAACTACGCGGCGACTTACTGCAGCGCTACCAGAAAAACTTTATCAACCAAGGTAATCGCAAAGGCTTTAATCGCTTTTTGCAGCAAGGCACGTTATACACCAACGCTCACTATCGTCACGCATTAACGTTGACCGCAGTGGGCCACGCTACGCTAGCGACAGGCGCATTGCCTTCCAGACACGGGGTCATTGCAAACCAGTGGATCGATCGCCAATCAGGCGAGCCTGTGTATTGCACGGCAGACGCAAGTACTCAGCCTCTGGGCTTTGATGGTTACAGTGCCTCTCCGGCTAATCTGGATGCCTCCACCTTCGCAGACGAGTTGTATTTTGCCACCAGAGGCAATGCCAAGATATTTTCAGTATCCCTTAAAGATCGCGGTGCGGTATTGACAGCAGGACGTTTGGGGAAGGCGTTCTGGATGGATAAAGAAAGCGGCAATATGGTCAGCAGCAGCTACTACTTCGACGCACTGCCAGACTATGTGCAAGGTTTTAATCAAAGTGGCCTGAAAGATAACTATCTGGGCAAGACCTGGGAGCTTAGCCTGCCGCAACACCTTTACGTCAATGATGCGGCTAACCGTCCTTTTCAAATTCCACCGATGGGCTTTAGTACAGGCTTTCCTCATCAAATGCCCGCAACAAATGATACAGGTTACTACAAGTTGTTGGGATACAGTCCTTATGGCGATGAGTTAACGGCTGACTTCGCCCGGTTGCTGGTTGAGCAACATAAATTGGGCAAGGACGATGTCACGGACTACTTGTCTATCAGTTTCTCCACCAATGACTACGTAGGTCATCAGTTTGGTCCTAACAGCCTGGAGGCTGAAGACAATCTGCTGCATCTGGACAAGACGCTGGCGGATTTTTTCTATTTTCTCGATAAGCAGGTTGGTTTAAACAATGTTCTGTTGGTGCTGTCGGCCGATCACGGTATCGATAGCATCCCCGAATACAAGAAATCCATCGGTTTTGGTGGCTTTCGTAGCACTTTCAGTGAGTCATTGACGCAGCTGAATCAGGCCCTTTCAGGACAGTTCAAGGTAGAAGGAGAGCTAATAGAGAAGGTGCAATTACCCTTCCTCTACCTCAATCATGATCTTATTGCTAAGCAGGGGCTATCAGCGTTGCAAGTGGAGCAGGTCCTGGCCACCAAGACCTTGGAACTCCCAGGTGTGGCTGCGGCTTTCACCCGCACTCAACTGATGACACAAAGCTTTGCACCAGACAGCATCGGTGCCATGGTCCAAAACGGTTATTATCCGGCCCGCTCAGGTGATGTAGTGCTGGTGCAAAATGCATCAACCCTGATAAATGTTAAGTCCGCTACCAGCCATGGTTCGCCTTATAAATATGACACGCACGTGCCCCTCTACTTTGCGGGTTGGAATATCCGCCCTCGCACCATTAGCCGGCAAGTATCACCGGAAGACTTGGCGGTGACGCTTTCAGTGTTGTTACAGATAAGTCAGCCCGACAAAGCCACCGGAAAGGTGCTTGAAGAAGTGTTGCAGTAATCAACCGCCTTTATGGCGCTTGATAAAACTGGCCGACGGAGCAAAAAAGGCCGCCCCGGCTTCCGCCCGGCTATAATCCAACAGCTTGTCGTAGTGGCCTTGCTTATCACCAATAATGCGACTTTGTAGCAGGTGACGATACACCTCTGGCAGCCTGGAGCAGGCCACCATCATCAATCCTTGCACTTTCATATCGCCGTAAGGCATGTTTTGCGTCAGTAGCCCGATAGGCTCACCATGACTGTCGCGTAAACTACAGCGACGAGCGTGTGCAAAAGCGGGCATCTGTGTGGGCGGTAATGGCCTGTTATCAGCCTTGTAGCGACCCATAATCATCTCTTGTTCGGCCACCGACAGACTGCTCCAGCGGTCCATATCGTGGCGAAAGCGCTGGAAATGCACGTAGCTGCCGCCAGCAAAATCCTCGTCCTCATCCCCCACTAGGGCCACATCAAATTTCTTCATGCCTTTAGGATTATCGGCGCCATCCACGAAGCCAGTCAGGTCGCGCCCATCCATATAGCGAAAGCCCTTAACCTGTTCCATCAGCTCTGCTTGTTCGCCTAATAAGGCGGTGATTTCCATACCGATGGCGTGGCAAACATCCGCTCTGTCGGCACGGATTTGGATAAAAAGATCGAAAGGCTCAGCCGGCGCGACGCGATCTTCACTGCGCACATCAGGAAACGGGGCCAGGCGCCTGGGCATAGGGCCAGGATAGAGTTCTGGCCAGTAGCTGCTACCAATCGCCACCATGCCTGAGACCATGGCTTCATAGTGGTCTTCATCGTAAAAATCGAAGATGTCGAGCATCCTCGCCAACTTACGACGCACTTTGGCGGCATCATCGTCGATAATGTTGAACAGCAGATAAAGGGCATGCAGATTGGGCTCCGCACAAACCCCTTTTTGTGGTTGTGACATCAGTCCTCTATTGACTAGTAGCCAGCCGCCTGACCATCCTTGCGGCTTTCTGAAGCGCCATAATATACGCCAGTTTGCGGGTCACGCATAATGGCTTGATAGCCGCCAAAAGAGCCTACTTCATCGGTCAGGGTATGGCCTTTTTCCATCAACGTACGGCGCACTTTGTAATCAATACCACTCTCAAGACTGACATAGCCACCGTCTGTCATCTTTTCATCAGTGGGTTCACTGGAGCCGCTATGCAAAATCCTCGGGGCATCGCCCGCTTCTTGCAGATTCATACCGAAATCGATGAGGTTAATGATGATCTGTGCATGCATCTGCGGTTGGGTGCCGCCCCCCATCACCCCAAAGCTCAACCAAGGCTGACCATGACGAGTAACGAAGGCAGGGATAATAGTATGGAAGGGGCGTTTACCAGGCGCGTAAACGTTAAAATGCTCTTCCTGCAAAGAGAACATCTCGCCGCGATCCTGCAACACGAAACCTAATCCGGTAGGGGTCATGCCAGACCCCATGCCGCGATAGTTACTTTGGATCAATGACACCATGTTGCCGTCTTTGTCGGCCACCGTCATATAGATTGTGTCACCCTGGTATTTACCGGCATCGTAACGCTTGGCCGCTTTGCCTGATTCTATCAGCTGACGGCGTTTGGCCGCATATTCCTTGGAGATCAACCAATCCACCGGGATTTGGTTAAAGGCTGGGTCGGCGTAATACTTGGCGCGATCTTCAAAGGCCAGCTTTTTGGCCTCTACAAAGGTATGGATATAGTCGGCAGAGCCAAAGCCCATACCTGGTATATCAAAGCCTTCCAAAATGTTGAGAATTTGCAGTGCCGCAATACCTTGCCCATTTGGTGGCAGTTCCCACACATCGTAGCCACGATAATTGGTCGACACCGGCTCCACCCACTCTGACTTATGGGCAGCTAAGTCATCGTAACTGAGAAAGCCCCCCTGCTCTTTCATATAGGCAGCAATTACTCGGGCGATGTCGCCACGATAGAAAGCATCACGTCCGCCGGTGGCAATTTTTTCGTAGGTGGCAGCCAGATCCGGATTTTTAAACACTTCCCCTTTACGCGGCGTTCTTCCATTGGGCATATAAGTTTCCTTAAACCCAGGGAATTGGCCCAGGGTAGGCGCACTTTTGGCCATGTAATAAGCGATGAGTTCTGAAACCGGAAAACCCTGTTTGGCATAGCCGATGGCCGGTGACAGGATATCTGTCATCGGTAGCGAACCAAACTTCTGATGCAGCTCGAACCAGCCATCCACCGCCCCCGGCACTGATACAGGCAAGGGACCATGGGCAGGGATCTTGGTCATACCCTTGTCTTTGAAATATTTTAGGGTCAGTGAGCGTGGCGAACGCCCAGACGCATTAAGGCCATAGAGTTTGGAGGTTTTGGCATCCCACACTATGGCAAATAAGTCACCGCCAATACCACAGCCGGTGGGCTCGACTAGTCCTAACATGGCGTTGGCGGCGATCGCCGCATCAATGGCATTCCCACCACGCTTTAGAACATCCAGTGCGACTTGCGTAGCCAAAGGCTGACTGGTGGCCGCCATACCATTTTGTGCGATAACTTCGGAGCGACTGGCAAAAGGTTCGCCGGTAATACGATCATAGGCCTGAGCAAGAACAGGAAGCAGCAACAACGTGGCAAAGAGGGAACGAACAGGGCGCATGGTAAAGCTCGTCAAATTTCGATACTTGCATCCTATCGGAAGGGGCCCTTTTGCAGCAAATCTTTATGCTTTTGCAAAAAAGAAAAAGCCCGGAAAATCCGGGGCTTGCTTTAGTTTTAAAGGCTATCTCAGGCCAGCACTATGGTTATTATTCTAGCTGGCCCAAGACATAACCTTATTTGCGTGAACCGGTGAAATCAGGGTAGGCTTCCAGACCGCAATCCACCATATCCAAGCCCTGATATTCATCTTCTTCGCTGACACGAATCCCCATCACGGCCTTAAGTACGCCCCAGACAATCAGGCTGGTCACGAATACCCAGACGAAGATAGTCGCCGCACCAATCAGCTGGCCACTGTAGGTAGCGCCGCTGTTGGTAATAGGCACAATCAACAAACCGAACAGGCCCACCACACCGTGAACAGAAATGGCACCCACCGGGTCGTCAATCTTCAGCTTATCCAGAGTAATGATGGAGATCACCACAATCAGGCCACCCACAGCACCGAAAAGAGTAGCTTCCAGAGCGCTAGGGGTTGAGGGCTCTGCGGTGATGGCCACCAAGCCTGCCAGCGCGCCGTTCAAAGCCATAGTTAAGTCAGCTTTCTTAAACAGCACTTTGGCCAGCAGCAATGCTGCAACAGCACCACCCGCAGCCGCCGCATTGGTGTTAAGGAATACCATGGCCACGGAGTTGGCATTGGCAATATCACCCAGTTTTAATACTGAGCCACCGTTGAAACCAAACCAGCCCATCCACAGGATAAAGGTCCCCAGTGTTGCAAGAGGCAGGTTTGCACCAGGGATAGCGTTGACCTTACCATCTTTGGTGTACTTGCCTTTACGGGCACCCAGCAACAGCACGCCGGCCAAGGCTGCAGCGGCACCGGCCATATGCACAATGCCAGAACCGGCAAAGTCAGAGAAGCCAAGGTCACCCAGGGTGTACATACCAAATACCGCCTGGCCACCCCATGTCCAGCTACCTTCCATTGGATAGATAAAGCCAGTCATAAACACGCAGAAAATCAGGAAAGTCCACAGTTTCATGCGTTCAGCAACGGCACCAGAAACGATACTCATGGCGGTGGCCACAAATACCACCTGGAAGAAGAAATCAGAGGCAGAGGAGTAAATCGCACCTCCTTCGAAGCCGTCTTCACGGTCCGAGAATTCGCCTAACGTGGATGCAACATCAACATCGGCAATACCGGCCAGGAAGATGCTACCGTCATACATAATGGCGTAGCCACAAATCATATACATGATGCAGGCTATGGCATACAAGGCGACGTTTTTAGTGAGGATTTCTGTGGTGTTCTTGGCTCTGACCAATCCGGCCTCGAGCATGGCAAAGCCGGCGGCCATCCACATGACCAAGGCGCCACAGACCAGGAAATAGAAGGTATCTATGGCATATTGCAGGTGGAAAGTCTGTTCCATGTTCATACTCCTCTTGCTTAAATGGCGTCGCCGTCGACTTCGCCAGTGCGGATCCTGACGGCATGCTCGAGGTCAAACACGAACACTTTACCGTCACCGATTTTGCCGGTCTTGGCAGCTTTGACAATAGCCTCTACCAGGCGATCCACATGGTCGTCCTGCACGGCGATGTCTAGCTTTACCTTAGGCAAAAAATCCACCTGGTATTCGGCACCACGGTAGAGTTCTGTATGGCCCTTCTGGCGACCAAAACCTTTGACTTCGGTAACGGTCAGACCGTCGATACCGATGTCAGATATCGCTTCTCTGACATCATCAAGCTTAAACGGCTTGATGATGGCGCTGACTAGTTTCATCTTGTTGCTCCTGGTAGTTCTTATGTGTGGCACTACTCTCTAACAAGAGCTGTGCCATCGTGTTTTTTTGTTATTTTTCATAAAGATAAAAATAAAACGCCACAAGGATAGTCTATTTTTTGCACCACTGACGTGCAGCAAAACCTGAACGCCCCAACTTGGTGCATAGCAAAAGCCGTTGGAGGCAATTTCATTGATTAGCTACACTGGCGTCCTAAAGAAAGGCTCAGGGGAAGGCGAAATGAACAATAGAAGCTGTATCGCGCTGGTGTCATTGATACTGCTATGGGGGAGCGCTCTGTGTCAGGCGCAGGAGCAGCAGGACAACCCGGAAACAGCCGAAGAACAGGATGTCTCACAAGACAGTATCGTTGACAAACGCCTTCGATCCGATGCCAGTGCTCTGGTAAACCCTTATGCCATCACCCAGCTTCATCCGAACTTCCTGTTACCAGTAAGCTACCAGTCCAACCCCAATCAGATTGGCAGTGACGGCTTTACCCAAGACAATATCGACCATCTGGAAAGCAGATTTCAGATCAGCGTAAAGATGCCCATCTACCTCCCTGAAAGTGGCAGCGAGGTAGAAGGACTTTTTTTCGGTTTCACCGCGCTGTCTCACTGGCAGGTATATAACGATGAAATTTCCAAGCCCTTTCGGGAAACCAATTACGAACCTGAACTCTTTTATACCTTCCAAACCAAAATCAAGTTGCTCGGATATCGCTTTAATCTGGCCCAGATTGGCCTCAATCATCAGTCTAACGGCCAAAACCAGCTACGTTCGCGCAGTTGGAATCGTCTGATTGGCACCTTGCTATTCAGTGATGAAGAATCCCTGTATTACTTGCGTGCCTGGTATCGCTTTAAAGAAGACGCCAAGGAAGATGAACTGGATCCTATGGGCGATGACAATCCGGATATCACACATTATTTAGGCCATTTTGAATTTGGTTATGGCACCCGCTTAGGCAATTTCAACCTTATGACCCTTATTCGGAATAACCTAAAAACCAGTGATAACAAAGGCAGCATAGGCTTGCATCTGAGTTATCCCTTGTCAGACCGTTATGAATTACTGTTGCAATACTTTAACGGCTATGGCGATTCGCTGATCGACTATAACCGCCACCAGCAGCGAATTAGTTTGGGTGTTCAATTAGCCTTCTTCTGATCTTCAGGGTTCGCTTTTTATTCCAACCATTTAAAGGCATGATGGAAGCTGAGGCTAAATCGTCTGAATAGAGCAACAGGTGATAACAACGAACATGGCGAAGTATTCAGATATGACAAAAATCGGGTTGCTGTTGTGCACATTGTTCTTCGCCTTGCCCCTCAAGGCACAATGTATCCTGAAAGTCCGGGTCAATTATGCGCCGCCGCAATATTTCAACGAACAGGATAAGTGGACTGGTATTGCCGTCGAGATGGTTGAAGCCCTGCTGCAAGAAGCGGGGTGCAAGGCTGAGTATCATAAATTGCCTTGGCAACGCGCAATAATGGAATTGGAAAAGGGCACCATCGATATCATGATGAATGTGGGGTATAGCGACTCCAGAGCCCAACATTACTACTTTATTTCCCCAGATACCTATGAAGAGCAGGTGTTGGTGACGAGAAACGACGCCGAAATAGAGATAGAAACCCTGGATGACTTAATATCCTTGCCCTTGGATATCGTCTATGAGAAAGGGGTTATCTTTGATCAGGCTTTTACCGACAAACTCAGCAGCAGCGAAGCCTTCAGCCAAAAAGTAGTACCCAGTGCGGTGGAAACCAATTTTGAATCGGTCTATCTGAAACGCTTGTCAGGCGCCATCACCACTTACGATTTTGCTGCCTATATGCTGAAAAAGAACCCTAAATATTCACAAGAACTGCGCATTCTTCCACTTAAGATTTCCTCTGTGCCCACCTTCTTTGCATTAAGCAAAAAATCTGTCTCCAAGGAGCGATTTCTGGCTTTTCAAGAAGCAAACATCAGGCTGATTTCCAGAGGAACTTACCGACACATCATAGCCAGCTGGCGCAGTTTGCAAGATTAAAACGGATCTGACGCCAGCGTCTTATCCATCCTTTGTAACACCATTAATGCCGTTTGTGCCGCTTGATGCAGAAACTGTGGATCTAAGCGTTCGGCGGTATCATGCTCTGTGTGGTAGTCGCGATGATCGGCTACGCTCAAGAAAAGATAAGGGATGCCCAGTTCATGAAACTCAGCATGATCGCTGGCATCACGATAATCAATGGTGGTTTTACGATCATAGCCCCTGGCCCGGCCTTCATGTCCTTGTAGAAGGTTAAGCGGAGCATCTCTGATGGCACTGTCTACCAACGATTGAAACTGCGGATAATATTTCGCCCCGGCAAGATAAAGGCGTCTTTTTTTCCCCCCCTGACCAAGCATGTCCAAATTGAGATTGGCCTTGATGTTGTCCAGCGGCACAGGCGACTGTGCTAAAAAAGCCTTGGCGCCATATAAGCCTTTTTCTTCCGCATCGGTAGCCAAAAAAATCACATGATGTTGCAGTGGAGAATGGGCAATCACTTTGGCCAAGGTCAGCATTGCCGCTACACCGGAGGCATTGTCATCGGCACCGTTATAGATGCGTCGGCCCTTGCTCCCTAAATGGTCATAATGGGCAGATACAACAATTACATCCTCATCCTCTGGCGCCGTTCCCTTCACCCAACCGACCAGGTTATAGGCAGTGGAATCGGTAAACAGACCATTGAGTTTAAACGGCTGTAAGTAATCATCCCCGAAGCACAGTAGCCCGATATTCTGATAAACGTCCTGAATATACTGACGCGCCAGCATTGCCCCCCGAGATCCTGTTTTACGCCCCTCCATGACATCCGCGCTTAGAGTACTTAGGTGATGCCATAGTGTTTTCTCATCAACACTCGCACCGGCCACCAGCACTGGCCACGCCAGCATCCAAAAGCTAACAAACAACTTCAAGCCCACTATATCTTACTCAGGAGATCCAATTTAATCTGATAGCGCCCTTCGTCTTGGTCGTTCACTGAGAGACGTTTTGCCTTTTCTAAATAGCGTTCTGTAGCATCCAACTTTCCGAGGTGGAAATAACTTTTCGCAAGACCGAAGTAAAACTGATGGACTGATTCATCCAAAGACAAAGCATCTTTGTAGTGACCGATCGCCTTTCGCCAATGACCATAATCATATTCCTGCTCTCCCAGCAGGAAATGGTAGTAAGGGTTCTTTATCCTGCTCCGTTCTAGTCTGGCAAGGATTGTCTGTGCCTCTTCATCCCGACCGATGTATGTGTACAATATGGCTAAGTTTTCTTGGGCACTTCGGTCATTCGTCAAGCTTATCGCTATCTCATAGCTATCTTCAGCCCACTCAAACAGATTATTAAAGCGGTATAATATTCCCAAGTTTACCCACGCTTCACTCAGACTGGGTTCTGTAATCAAAGCCTGTCTAAAGTAAGCGTATGCTCTATCAAACTCACCACCCATCAGTGCATCAGCACCCTTGTTGTTATAAAACATAGAAAGCACGCGGCGTTTGCTGATTACCTTAGTAGGAAACTCTGTACGGCGCTCGAGAGGATTAAAATCTACTTCTAGGCCGCTCCGACTTACAAACAATCTGTCTCTCTCGTCTCTAGGTACAATGCGCAAATTGATATGACCGTTGAGCATGCTGAAGCCATCTCGTCGGGTCCAAAACTCTGGAATATCAACTTCCTGAAAAGCCACATCCATTCCTGCGTATGATGCCAAGGCATAGGTCATGATTGACATAGAAAGGCAATTTGCAGCGCCAATTTCAAAGGTTTCACTGGCGATCGTATTGGCAGCGCCAGAATAAAGCAGATTCATATCAGAATGGTCGAAGATACTTTTGGCTAACAAACGAATACGTTTCTCAGGATCATCCTCCCGGGCGATGAGCCGGTTTACAAAGGATTTCATTTCCCTACTGATGGCAAAGACTTCATCCTCACTTTCGATAGGAACATTTTCGTAGTCGGGGAAGACATAGTCATGGAGACCGTCATGAGGCTCCACATGAGTACTATTAATGTTGGCAGCGCAACCTGAGAATAGAAGCAAACTACCTAACACAAAGACAAAGATTGGCTTCATGGTACCTCCACAAAAATTTGTCCGGTGGCTGCAAGACGCGTCTTCCTATGCAGCCTAATCACTCCTTTTACTTAACCCTAGATACTCAACAATGTTGCAACAACCCCTTTCATCCCACTAATCTGTCAGTTGGCGTATCAGATGGTTCAAACATAAGACCAATATTTTCTTGAAGTGGTTTCATTCTTTTAATAATCGCTGTCTTCATATACTAAAAAAGCCGCCGGAGGCGGCATTTTTCTGGAACTTATGGCTTGACCAGGTCCGCATCGCGGGCCGGTTTGAATTCGGCCCCATCTTTCCAAGCCGGCCAGGCATCTGAATTCCCAAGTTTTTCAGTAAGGCTGTAAATAAGATTAAGATCCTGTTCTACCCCGCTGAATTGCCAACTTTCCAGGAACTCGTCGCTGGGCTTATGATAACGATTGGCAATGTAATCAGGGTCGCTGTCACCCAGATCCATAAACAACAGTCCCGGGACGCCTTTTTGTGCCAAGGCAAAATGATCTGAACGGAAAAACAGGCCGTTTTGCGGGTTGCGATCAAGCACCACGTGACGTCCCTGAGCCTTGGCTGCCTCAGCCAGCCAATCTTCCAGCTCCTGCAAACCGTCCCCATATTGCAGCACGTAGTCTTTGGCACCAGCCATATTCATGCTGTCTATATTCAACAGCGCCACCATCTTATTGGTGGGCACCGGCGGCTCGTTGGCAAAAGCATGAGCCCCCAGCAGGCCGGTTTCCTCGGCGGTGAAAAAGGCCAAAATCACGGAGCGCGCCAACGGCTTTTCTCGGCTTTTTAGTCTTCTGGCAAGCTCCAGAACGCCAGCAACACCGGTGGCATTATCTACCGCTGCATTAAAGATATTGTCACCTTTTACGCCGGCCTTTTTTCCAAAACCGTCCCAGTGAGCAGATAACACGATATATTCGTCAGCCTTGCTGCTACCGGGGATCAGGCCCACGACATTGCGACTTTCACCCATCTGACGGAAATAGCGAGTTTTCAGATTCGCTTTGATGCCTAAATCCATTGCCTTAAAGCCAGGCTTAGCGGCAGCAGCTTTGATCTTGTCATAATCCAGGTCAAGAGACTTAAATAAGGCCCGGGTGGCCTCTGTCTGTATCCAGGCCATGGCCTCCAGCTCGTCGGCGTTTCCGGTATTATCCACCAAGGCAAACTTGGTGCCTGTCGCACCGGATTCCACCACCGACCAGGGGTAACCTGCGGCACCGGTTTCATGAATGATAAAGACGCCAGCGGCACCACGGCGGATGGCCTCTTCGTATTTATAGGTCCAGCGACCGTAATAGGTCATGGCGTTACCACGAAACACCTTTGGATCCTGGGTAGCGTAGCCGGGATCATTGACCAACATCAGCAAGGTCTTGCCTTTAACATCCACCCCTTCATAGTCATTCCAGCCGTACTCAGGGGCATCAATGCCATAGCCAACGAACAGCACCTCGGAGTCTTTAAGCTCAGTACTGGTGGTCCATTTTTGTGTACGGGAAACAAAGTCCTGTCCAGGCTTAAGCACCATATCGCCCAGCTTCAGTTGCATATCTTGGTAGGCGGCAATACCAGCCATGGGCAGGGTCTGCACGAACCCGCCTTTGTATCCCGGGTCAACCCCCAGGGCCTTGAGTTCCTGAACCAGATACTGAATGGTTTTCTCTTCCCCCTCAGACATCGGCGCTCGACCTTCGAATTCATCGGAGGCGATGGTTTTCACTTGTGATTTGTAATACGGCTGAGAGAAAGTTGCCTCTGCGCCACACCATCCACTAAGTAGGCTAAGAGACAATATAAGTAGTTTTTTCATTTCCCTTTTCCTTCTAAAGACAACTGAATGACCAATTATCGGAGTAGTACTGTGCCAAACAGATGCTAAAACTGAGCGACCAGCTTACCGCCTTATCACTGTAAATTCAGTAGCAGCTTCAATATGAATGTCGGAATATTTGACAATTGTGCGCAGCATTATTTTTTATCTGCATGATTTATAATGACTTCTTAACTGGCTTAATTATTGCTTCGCCATACTAGATTAGCAGCGTTTATGACCTGATCCCGAAGTTACCCAACTATGCAAAAACTTGGGTATGTGATCCTTGATTAACAAATTAAGGATACTGTTATGACAAAATTTAAAGTTCTGTGCACCCTCGCTCTACTGGCAAGTATGCCACTTAACGCCGCCCTCATAAACTTGACAGGTATTGGGTATGCAACCTACGGCGACTTCAATTCTTATTCGCTACCCATTGGTAATCTTCAATTAGGCTGCACTACTGGAAATTGTCCGTTAACGGTAAAGTCAGGTCCTGGTCAAATTCAGGATTTGGTTGTAGTGGCTACAGGGGCCAGCGGTCAGGGTGTGAATACAAACTTTGCCGGAATGGACAACGCCTACGCCACTCCTAATGGTCAGGGTGATCCCAACTTTTTCAGTACTGGTGGTGAGCCTGACCCTGGTGAAGTATCGGCTTTTTCGGGTGATAGCAGTGACACCTGGGATGCATCTCTCCTATCGCTCAAGGATTTTCTGGCCGGTGAAGCTATGGTTTTCCTTTTTAATAACAATAATTTAAATGGTCAAAACGAACAGAGCCTGGCAGCTTGGGCCCAAATCACAGTCACTAATAACGTGGGTGGCACCCTTGGCATTTTTGATTTCACTAATAACGGTGGCGCCTATGCCCTTATCTCGGAGGGCGGTGGCGGAAACTTTTTAGGTGATCCAGGCCTTTATACCAGTTCCGGGAGCGGTCCTACCTTGGGTGACAACACCAGTACAGATTATGTGCTCTCCGGTGGTCCTATTTGCATTGATAATGACGCATTACCAGGCACTCCAGTCCCAGTATCCTGTACCTCTTTGGACGCAGACGAGGGGCCAATCAATCATAATTTGGGTGCAGATACTGCGGCCTACGCAATTATTGGCCCTGAATTGAATAGCTTGCTAGACGGTCTTTTTACCAGTGTCAGCGATACTGACCTGGCCGACTACACAATGCATATTGATTTACGTTTAGGCTGCGATCCAGGCTTCGGTGCTGAAGGCGATGAAATATGTTCAGGCCTTGTTTCAGGATTCGGCAAGAACCTGAATAATGGTTATGAGCAGTTATTTATTGCGACAGCATCATTGGACACCCCACGAGTACCCGAACCCCAAGCCCTTCTGCTTTTTGCACTGGGCATTCTGATACTCGTGGTGAGTTCCAGAAACATAAGCAGAGTAGCCCATTAGGGCTACTCCAATCCCAAAAATCCGCCTGTCTGATGGGCCCATAGCTTGGCGTAGATACCGTTAAGTGCGAGTAACTCGCTGTGAGTACCGGCTTCAACAATACGTCCTTCATCCAGCACCAATAACCTATCCATCGCCGCAATGGTGGAAAGGCGGTGGGCAATGGCGACCACGGTTTTGTTTTCCATTATGCGGTTTAAACATTGCTGAATGGCCACTTCCACTTCGGAATCAAGCGCCGAGGTAGCCTCATCCAGAATCAGTATTGGCGCATCTTTAAGCATTACCCGAGCGATAGCAATGCGCTGGCGCTGACCGCCAGAGAGCTTTACCCCCCTTTCTCCCACTTGGGCATCGTAACCGGTATTGCCGTGACCATCGGAGAGCTTCTGAATAAATTCATGGGCTTCGGCTTGTTTGGCAGCTCGGATCATATCCTCCTCGCTGGCATCTAAGCGCCCATACAATATGTTTTCCCGCACCGAGCGATGCAGCAAGGACGTATCCTGGGTTACCATGCTGATTTTTTCACGCAGGCTTTCCTGGGACACTTCACGAATATCTTGTCCGTCAATAAAGATTTGTCCCGACTGCACATCGTAAAAGCGCAGTAATAGATTCACCAGGGTCGATTTACCAGCGCCGGAGCGCCCTACCAGCCCGACTTTCTCACCGGGGCGAATGTGAATATTCAGATCTTCAAACACCCGGTTGCGACTGTCGTAGGCAAAGCCCACGGCTTTAAATTCAACGGCGCCGCCTTTCACCTGCATAGCGCCAGCATGGGGTTTATCCTGCACAGCTACCGGTAAGGCCAAGGTATTCATGCCATCCTGAACCGTACCAATATTTTCGAACAGGTCGGAGACTTCCCACATGATCCATTGCGACATGCCGTTCAAACGCAGGGTTAAACTGACGGCGATGGCGATATCACCGGGACTGGCCAGTTCCTGTAGCCACAAATAAATCGCCAGGCCACTGGTAATAAAAATCAACAGAGCATTGCTGCACCACACAGCGGCGTTAAGCCAGGTGACCAGTCGCATCTGCGGATAAACAGTGCCAAGGAAACTGCGCATACCCTCATGGGCATATTCACTTTCCCGCTGCGTATGGGCAAAGAGTTTGACGGTAGCGATATTGGTGTAGCTGTCGACGATGCGCCCGGTCATCACAGAGCGAGCATCGGCCTGACGCTCAGATACGGCGCGCATTCGGGGCAGCAGTAGTCGCAGGATACCTATATAAACCAGCAACCACAGCACCAGCGGTATTCCCAATCGCCAGTCGACTGAAAAAATAAGCCATAAGGCACTGAGGAAATACACGCCGACATAGACCATCAGATCCAGCAGCTTACGCACGGTTTCACGCACCGACAGCGCCGTCTGCATGACCTTGGTAGCAACCCGCCCGGCAAATTCATTATGGAAAAAGCCCAGGCTCTGCCCCAGCAAATACCGATGCGCCTGCCAGCGAATTCGCATAGGGAAGTTGCCCAGCAGGGTTTGATGATTGACCAGGGAATGCAGCAGGATACTCACCGGCAAGAATATCAGGATCACCGCCCCCATCCACATCAGGCTATGGGCTTCTTCAGACAGGAATGTTGCCCTATCACGGGTGGCAAACCAGTCGACCAGCTGTCCCAAATAGCCAAAAAGGCTCACTTCCAAAACAGCTATCAATGCACTTAGTAAAGACAGACTAATCAACGCCCGCTTCATGCCCCTCGAATAATGCAGGCAAAACGCCAGCAGGTTTTTGGGCGGTTGTGCAGGTGCTTGCTGCGGGAAGGGCTGCACCAACTTTTCAAAAAAAGAAAACATCGCATTCCTTTATGAGTTTTTTACTACAGAGACACAGAGGATAAGAGAGCATCAAGGTTCATGGACATTTTGACTTATCCCGACGATGACCGACTAAAACAGTGTCAAGTCACTTCAATTCCAGTTCTTGTCGTGACTCTGTGGTCATGTATTTATAACTTTCGGGCCCTTACTTTCTTGCCTTTGAGCTTGCCCTCACGAAAATGGGCCATAGCCCGCTTAACGCTGCGCTGTTTAATCGCCACAAAAGCATGGGTCTCTGTGAGGTCTATTTTACCAATATCCACGCCAGGCACCTCGGCATCTTTGGTCAATGCACCTAAGATATCGCCTGCACGAATCTTCGCTTTTTTTCCGCCGTCCAAGCACAAGGTCACAAAAGCCGCTTCTTTAATGTTGTGATTTTTAAAAGGGATACGGCTGATATCGGCCCATTGGATTGGCTTTTGCTGATAGTTTTCGATGGCATTGGCCCGGGACACCTCCTCTGGTGAACACAGGGTCAGCGCCACACCGCTGGCCTCAGCTCGGCCGGTGCGACCGATACGATGAATATGCACCTCAGGATCGGGTGTCACATGGTAATTAATCACCGCACCGACGGCAGGGATATCCAAACCGCGAGCCGCCACATCGGTACCCACCAATACCCTTGCACTGCCATTGGCAAAACGCAGCAGCACCTGTTGACGCTCCCATTGCTCCAAATCGCCATGCAGGGCCAGCGCGCTGAAGCCTCGCTCAGCCAAACTGTCTGCCACCTGCTGACACTCGACCTTGCTGTTACAAAAGACCATGGCCGACTCTGGCTCAAAGTGAGTCAGTAAACTCATGCACGCATGCAGACGCTTATCATTAGCCACTTCATAGAAGAACTGGGTGATTTTCTCCTGACCATGCACTGCAGAGACTTCAACTTGTTCGGGCTGCTGTTGAATATCAGCGCTGATGGCTGCGATTTCTTTTGGGTAGGTGGCAGAAAACAACAGAGTTTGCCTGGATTTGGGCAACAACGCGATGACCGCAGCCATATCCTTGGCAAAGCCCATATCCAGCATACGATCGGCCTCATCCAACACCAGGCAGCCAACTCTGCTCACATCCAGGTTGCGGCGACCAAGATGATCCAGCACCCTTCCAGGCGTCCCTACCACAATTTGGGCACCATGTTTAAGGGAAGCCACCTGTGGGGCCATAGGCGTGCCACCATAAAGAGTCAGCACTTTGATATTGGCCAGATGACGAGCCAGGCGGCGAATTTCCGCCGCGACCTGTTCGGCCAGCTCTCGGGTGGGACAAAGCACCAAGGCTTGCGGACTCATATCCTGCACATTGATTTTATTGAGCAAACCAATGGCAAAAGCGGCTGTCTTACCACTGCCGGTGCTGGCCTTGCCCAGTACGTCACGCCCGGACAAGATCAGGGGAAGACTCGCGGCCTGTATCGGCGTCATTTGCAGGTAACCCAGACTGTTGAGGTTATCCAACATGGCTTCGGAAAGAGGGAGGGAGGAGAAATCAAGGCTCATGGGGATCTCTGCAAATCAAAAGGGCGCCTATTCTAAACCTAATTCCGTCACAAATCAGTGTTTGCCCTCTTGTAAAAATGCTACGTGTCCCTATCTTGTGGCTGCCTATTTCAATTCCCATGGAGTCATCATGGCATCGCAAGAACTCAGCCTTCCTATGCCGCAACATCGTTTGCAAATACTGGTAGAGCATCCGCTGTTTACACGCAGCATCATTGCTTTAATTTTGATTAACGCGGTCACCCTGGGTCTGGAAACCACCAGCCTGATGCGAAGCCATGGTACCTTGCTGCATACCCTGGATACCCTGATTCTCTGCGTATTTACCCTGGAACTGGTACTAAAGCTTATTTGTTATCGGAGCACCTTTTTCAAAGGCGGTTGGAATTGGTTTGATTTGATTATCGTCACGGCCTCTTGGTTACCGGCCAGCGGACCGCTGTCAGTGATGCGGGCATTTCGCATATTGCGGGTGCTACGGTTATTTTCCGTGGTGCCGCAGATGCGCCGGGTAATAGGTGCTTTGGGTCATTCGCTACCCGGTATGGCATCGGTAGTAGGGGTGCTGGGCATCATCTTTTATGTCTCTGCGGTGCTGGTCACCAAACTCTTTGGCAACCACCCTGATGCGAATATGCAGGAATGGTTTGGCAGTATCGGCGCCTCTGCCTATACCCTGTTTCAGGTGATGACGCTGGAAAGCTGGTCCATGGGTATTGTGCGTCCCACGATGGAGCTTTTCCCACTGTCATGGCTGTTTTTTGTGCCATTTATCATTATTACCAGCTTTGCAGTGCTGAACCTCTTTATCGGCATTATCGTCGATGCCATGCAAGTGATGCATGAGGAAGAGCAAAAAGACCTTCCTCAAGCGGCAAGCAAAGCGGATATCGATGCCTTAAAGAAACAACTGGATGAGGTGTTGGCGAAGCTTAATGGGAAATAGTCGCCGGAAAGTCTTCTGATAAGCGCCAGAAATTCATAGTGCCATCAGCAATATGCAGAGGTAGATGGTATTGGCGCTGATAATGAATTAACCAGGCATTGGCCAATTTTTGAAAAGCGGCACTGGCTTTATAAGCCTGTGCCGCTTTTTGCCACTGCTTAGCAAGTGATTCACTATCAGGCCCTTTTGATAAGACCAGGTAGGTGGCTACCTCTTCATGGACATAGATACTGGACAATTGGCTGCAGTCCAGGTTCATACGATGGCAATGAAAATCCAAGCCGGCGGCGGAATAGAAAATCGCCTCTATCTCCCCTTTTGCAAGGGCCTCAACAGCCTGTGGCCAATCGTCAAAACTAACCACATTGCTCAGTCCCGCTTGCTTCAATAACCGCTCACGAAAATCTTCACCCTGCACACCAATGGATGACAATTTCCCGGCCTGTTGCAGGCTGTCCATTCTGTCGCTTCTCGCTTGTGTGGTGAACAGCCCATGCATATTGCGGGTAATAGGTGTTATCCAGTGAAATTGCTCTTCCCGCTCAGGGGTTCTGACAACGGCAAAAGCGAGTAGATTGGGTTCTTGTTGCATCCGCTCCTGCACTGCCTCCCAGGGCAGCATTTGAATAGGAACATCACTGCCTGCCTGTTGCTGGATCTCCCTAGTCAGCTCCACTGCGTAGCCGGTGAGACCATCTTTACTGTCTTGATAAACAAATGGCTTATCAGCATGTGTGAGTACGGCGGCCACTCGCTGCTGGGCCTGGACACTGATGGTGGCCAGACACAAAAACAAGCCGAGGAGCCGTCCGCTGCAGATCATGATGACGGCTTCAACTTCCAGTTAACCGTTTGTCCTGCGAAGAAAGGCACAATGGGATTGCCATTTGGCAGGACAATTTGCTCGGGGATCTGCCAGGCTTCACGTACCAGGGTCACTGTGCCTTTGTTGCGGGGCAGACCGTAAAAATCCGCGCCATGGAAACTGGCAAAACCTTCCAGCTTATCCAGTATCCCCAGTTCCTCAAATACCTGTGCATACAACTCCAACGCACTCCAGGCACTATAGCAACCGGCACAGCCGCAGGCAGATTCCTTGCGGTGCTTCTCGTGAGGGGCCGAATCGGTGCCCAGGAAGAACTTACTTGAGCCGGTGCTAACCGCCGCTCGCAAGGCTTCCTGATGGGTGCGGCGCTTAAGCACAGGTAAACAGTAATTGTGGGGGCGTACACCACCAACCAATAAATCGTTCCGATTGAGCATCAAGTGCTGCGGTGTGATAGTTGCGCCTACTCTCTCAGATGCTTCATTCACAAACTGCACCGCATCGGCGGTGGTGATATGTTCAAATACCACTTTGAGTTCGGGGAACTTGGCGACAATCGACTGCAAGTGACGGTCAATAAACTCTTTTTCCCTATCAAAAATATCCACATCTTTGTCGGTCACTTCGCCATGCACCAGTAACAGCATCCCCTGCTTGGCCATTTCTTCAAAAATCGGATACAGGCTTTCAAGGGCTGATACCGCCGCATCGGAATTGGTGGTGGCGCCAGCTGGATAGAGCTTGGCGGCAACCGTGCCAGCGGCCTTGGCCTGGCGGATATCTTCCTTGGTAGTGCAGTTGGTTAGATACAGCGTCATCAGCGGTTCAAAGTCACTGCCTGTCGGTCTTGCATCGAGAATACGGGCGCGGTAATCGATGACCATCTGGGCGGTGGTTACAGGCGGCACCAGATTGGGCATACAGATGGCCCGCTTAAAACACCGCGCAGTGGCCGGCACGGTTTCCTTTAGCATGTCGCCATCGCGAAAATGCAGATGCCAGTCATCTGGGGTGGTGATAGTCAGTTCGGTCATAGCGGCCCCGGCAGGATTAAACTACAGCCTACATTATTGCAGAAATCCGGGGGCCACTGAATGGCTTTTTAGTCGATATGAAGGTTGAAACTCTCGAATTTGCCAACAATTACAACTCTCTGGTGGTGGTATTTTCCTGCCATCGATGGAGGACCATCACCGTCAGCGCGGGCAGCATGGTTAAGGTAACCAAGGTAGCACCGATGATGCCTGCCATCACTATCGCCCCCACGCCGCGATAAAGCTCACTGCCGACGCCGGGTAAAAACACCAACGGCGCCAACCCGAAGATAGTGGTAATGGAAGAAATAGCAATGGGACGCAAGCGTGACTGCACCGCTTCTTTAACTGCCTCTACCGCATCCATGGCCTGCTCTTTCACATTATCAATGGCCCGGTGCACTATCAGTATTGGGTTATTCACCACCGTGCCCATCAGTATCAAAAAGCCGAGCATAGAGATCATATCAAAGGGCTGATGCACACCTCCCAATCCCAGCCACGATAGCGTCTGCCCAACGCCGTTGAGCAGAGCCAAGCCGGCAATGCCACCGGCAACGCCAAGGGGAATACTGGTCATAATCAACAGGGGATAGCCCCAGTGGTTAAATATGGCCACCATCAGTAAGTAAACAATCACTAACGCAACTATGTAGTTGCTGCTCAGGCTCTCCCGCGTGGCATCGAGTTGATCGGCGGCACCGGAAATTCCCAGTTCTACACCAAGGGGAATATCACCGGCTTCGCGCATGGCCGCAACCACCTCTTCTTTGACCATGGCAACCCCCGTCTCCAGCGCAGTAGTGCGCGGCGGAATAATATTCAGGGTCACTGTGCGTCGCCCATCCACACGACGAATGGTGCTGGTATCGACAATCTCCCGCACATAGGCCAAGTCAGACAGGGGCAATACATCCCCGCTTGGCGTTTGCAGTAAAATGGCATTCAGGGTGCCGATATCCGCGCCTGGGCCCTGATTGTTGTAGAGATACATATCAATCTTGTCATCGCCCATAAAGAATTCACTGACAAAAGCCCCGTCGGTCAGGGCAGCCACCGCAAAGCCGATATCCTGAGCGCTCATGCCCACTTCTGCCAGTCTGTCCCAGTCAGGTTCAATTTGCAGAAGTGGTTGAGCCAAGGTCAGGCTGGAGGGATTTGACTGAATACTGGGGTTCTCAAATGCCTCCTTGGCCCGGTCATACGCCTTTCTGGCCACATTAAAAAGATCGGCAAGGTTAGGACCGGATATGTCCAGATTAACGCTACGGGTACCACCATCATTGCTGCTGATAATCGAGCCCCTGGCGGCAAAGGCTCGCATACCGGGATAGGACTCGTACTTTTGCACAATGGCTTGCATCAGTGCATCTATCTGACCCGGATCGATGGTTTGACTGATGATACGAAGACCATTGGGGGAAATGCCCATATTCAGATAGGCCATGGCCGGGACGGTTGTTTCGCCACGTGCAAAACGCTTCGGATCATCGCCCACGAACGGCATAAAGTAATCTGTCAGCTCCTGGCCAATCTGCTCCATAGTCTTTAAGTTGTAACCTGGCGGTGCGCTCATAAAGGCAAAGGTTTTTGGCTCTTCTCCTTCAGGCAGGTATTCCGCCGGTGGCGTTAAGAAATAGACAATGGCTGTGCTAATCAACACCGTGACTCCCACACAGGCAAAGCGACGTTTTGGTGTTTCGATCAGCCAGAACAACGCGGCCAATATGCTGCTTGCACGACTCGAATCTTTGTCAGACAGGCTACTGCCAAAAGAGAGCCTGGCGCTGGCAGTGGGAATAACGGTGATGGCAATCAACATGGAAACCAGGATGGCGGCAGAGATAGCAATGGCCACATCGGAATAAAGCTGCCCGGCCTCTTCCTGGATAAAAATCACCGGCAAAAACACCATCACCGTGGTCAAGGTGGATGCCAATACCGCCGGCCATACCTTTTGCACGCCGGCCACAGCGGCTTTTAATCTGTCCAGCCCCTTGCGCCTTTCCAGTTCGATACTTTCCAACACCACAATACTGTTATCCAGAGTCATGCCAATGGCAAAAGCGATTCCGGCCAGAGAAATAACATTGATGGTGCGCCCGGCCAGCAAAAGCCCCAAAAAGGCAGCAATGGTACAGATAGGGATCCCCACTACGCCTAGGGCTGTGGCCCGAAAAGAGCGTAAAAACAAAAACATCACCACAGTGGCGAGCAATGCACCCAGTGCCAGATTTTTCCAGACGTTGAAAACCGAATCCTCAACATACACCACATCATCGGCGGTCAGCTCCAGCACCATACCCCGAGGGCCGAGCAACTCGCTGTTTATCAGCGCCACTTCCTGCATCATGGCTTCTTTAATGGTAATCACATTGGAGCCGCTTTCCCGGCGCACGGATAAACTGATCACGGGCTTGCCATTAACCGAAGAAGCCTGACGGATTTTAAAGTGATCAAGGGTCACGGTGGCCACGTCTCCAAGGCGCACCAGACTGTCGCCCTCACGCACTAATATCAGTTTGCGGATATCCTCCAAGTCGCTGAATCGCCCAATAGTGCGCAGCAAGTAGCGCCGTTTGCCGCTTTCCACCTCACCGGCGGAAACATCGCGATTACGCGCATTGATGGCACTACGCACCTGATTCAGGGTCAACCCTTTGGCGGCGAGGCGCTCAGGATCGAGTCGGATTTGTATCTGGCGCTGTGCACCGCCACCGACATTCACCTCCGCTACCCCAGGCACCGATGACATACGGTTACGCACCTGGTCCTCGATATAATCCCGCATCATATCCATATCCAAATTGCGCGGATTGCCCTCAAGCGGAGAAACGCGAAAGTACATAAAGGCATTGGCCGAAAAGGAGGTGGCATAGACCCTGGGTTCATCCACATTAAGGGGATAAGAAGGCACCTGCGTGAGTGCGTTGTTTACCCGGATAAGGGTCTCGGTAATGTCCACGCCGAAGGGAAATTCCAGCTCTATCTCCGCCTGCCCCAAGCTGGCGCTGGCGGTTAATTGCTGTAAGTACGGAATATTCTGCAGGAACTCTTCCTGTTCAATAAGGATTTCTTTTTCGATATCCTGGGGTGTGGCGCCGGGCCAGCGGGTTTGCACTGTGATGGTGCGTACCTCGAGATCCGGGATCATCTGCACCGGGATACGCATGGCGGCAACGATGCCAAGCACTGCCACAATCAGGACAATAACGGTTACCAGGATGCCGTGTCGAACGATGCTGGCAAACATCGCTAACGCCCCTTTTCATAGGCCAGAAAGCGCACGGTTTTGCCCTCTCTGAGTGCTTCATTGCCTTTTACAACCACCAGTTCATTGGCTGCCAGACCGCTTGTTATCTCCACCCAGTCGCCAAAGCCCAAGCCAAGGTTTACCATTCGCTCAACCACCTCTGCGCTTTGCCCAAAGGATACATGTTTCTGGCTTACCCATACCGAAATACGTCCGTCTGGATAACGGATCAGCGCATCCCTGGGCACCACCACGTTTTCTCGCTTTAAATCCAGTTGCAGCACAGCATTGGAGGACATCCCAGGAATAAGAGAGGCAAGCTTGCTTCTTTGCATTTCCACGCGCAGCAAGAAGGTGCGTGCACTGCCGCTACTTAGCGGTACCCGACCAAGCGGCGTCTTTTCCAGCGTCAGGCCAGGTAATGCATCAAAACGAAGTTGTACTTTACTGTCGCCGCCAAGCAGGGGGTAAAATCGCTGGGGTACCTGAAAATCCACCCACAACCGTTCACGCCCCACCAGTTCGACTAATCCCTCTCCAGGCGCGACCCACTCACCAATATCCACAAGACGTCGGCTTATCACGCCATCAAAAGGAGCCCGAATAGTATGACGCGCCAGGCGCGCCTGTTGGTTTTGCACTTCCACTTCAGCTTCCTTTAGTCTGGCTGCATCAATGCCCATCTGCGCCATTCGGGCATCGACTTCACTTTGAGCGATACTTTTATCGCCGACCAACGCCTGGGCTTCGCGATACCGTCGCTGACTGTCTTGGTAGGTTTGACGAGCACTTTCTAATCGCGCCTTAGCTGCTTCAAGAGCAATTGAACTGAGCTCGGAATCAAGCATCAGCAAGGGCTGTCCAGCCTTTACCTCGTCGGTGGCATCTGCCAAGATCTTTTCCACCAATCCGGCGATTTGCGTCGATACCAAAGAAAGATGAGGTGAGGTCAATGTGCCGCTTAACGAGACCTCTTCAAAGATGGGTTGGGACTTGACCACCAGGGCTTCAACGCTGACATCCTCTGCCATACTTGGCGCCACCAGCGTTAGCCATAGGCTCATTGAGAGGCTGGCAGTTTTGCTACCAGCGAATGAAAAGTGCCACCCTCCGGCCTCGCAGTTCACATTTAGCTCCTTGTTATTATTCTGTTTTTTGCGACTTTAATGGTAGTCGGCAAATTCAATAAGGACAGCTGAACAGGTTCGAATAGGTACAAGGGTTGTGGAGAAAGGGATCAGTTGGTGAAGTCATCTATTAAGCCAGCGGCACTACCCAATGTAGCTTGCAAACAGCTTTTCAGAGTCTTTACCGCCTGTAGCAAGGTGCCCTCTTCGGCAGCTGAATATCCAAGCAACAATCCCTGACGATAAGGGGATGTGAAATAACAATTGGATAGGATGGGTAAATGCAGGCCTTTTCGGGCGGCGGCCTCTGCAAGCCTGCTGTCCCAGCATTGATTATCGTCAGGCATGGTTTGCCAGGGTTCATGCAAATAGGCGACTAAATGCATTCCTCCCCCCGGCTTTTCAAAGTTAAGCCAAGGTGATAGTTCGCTTAATTGCTCACACAACCAATCCCGGCGCTGCAAATAATGTCGACGCATACGCCGAAGGTGCACGGCGAACTCGCCGCTTGCCATAAACTCGCTCAATGCCGACTGCAGCCCTAACGAAACAGAGGATCCTAGCCGCGCCTGACTTTGTTCAAGCAGCTGCACCTTATCTGGCGGGGCCACAATAAATCCCAGGCGCAGACCTCTGAACATCACCTTGGAAAAGCTACCCACAAAAAACACATGGCGCTGTCCATCTTGTTGTATCAGCGGCAGGTGGGCACGTCCCTGATACAAGAACTCACAGTCATAGTCATCTTCCACCACCCACAGTTGGGCGCCTTTAGCCTCCTGGTTCGCGATAGTATTCAGCCATGCCTGCCGACGCACCGAACTCATAGGCATACCGAGTGGGTACTGACGCCCAGGCGTCAGCACCACTAACGCCTGCTGAAAGGGGATATCAGTTGGGGGTAGCGCGCCTTCTGCATCGACGGACAAGGGCAGCGGCGTTTTCCCAAGATGATGAAACAAAGATGTCATCTGCCGGTAGCAAGGATTTTCCAAATACAGTCCTTCCTGCTGTTTCAGCACGGCGTGACTGATAATCGTCAAAGCATCCCGATTACCGGCGGTTAGTAAAATTTGTCCGGGCTCACAGTCGATGCCGCGCAGGCTATTCAGATAGATCGCTATTTGCTGCTTCAGCGCGGGGTACCCAGCAACATAATCCCCTCTGAGCAGCACGGGATCGGGGGCCAACCAGCTGCGCCTGAGACTGTTGGCCCAGCGTTTGGCCGGAAACGCACAGACATCGGCGCCCGAGTCAAAGGCGTCTTCGGGGGGTGACACATTATTTTGTAAGAGATGCACCCTTGAGTCAGCAAAACGCCCCCCTGGCATTGGCGGCAATGCTCTGGCCACGAAGACGCCGCGCTTGGGCAAGCTTAGCAACAGACCTTCTGCCACCAGGTTGTCATAAGCCTTGAGACTGGTTGTGCGCGAAACGCCAAGGCTTTTTGCAAGCTCCCGGCTGGAAGGCAACTTGTCGCCCGCGTGCAAACGCCCACCTTGTATTAGTTGGCAAATCTGTTGTTGGATCTGCAGATAAATAGGCACTGCATTGTCTTCATCGACAGTGAGGCTGAGGCTGGCTGCGAGGCTCATCTGGTATGGTTATATTCTGCATTTCTGGATATTTTTATCATAACCAGTTCAATCTATTCTGTCGTCAACTTACTCGACGGATTTCTTCAATGTCTGAATGCCCCTCACCTCTGACACAGGTCAAACGCGGTAGAAAGCGTGCCTGCTATGACTTGGCTTTGGCCAATGACATCATTGACAACACATTGCTTTGCCATGTGGCGCAAAACGTCGATGGTCAACCCGTGGTCACCCCAACCTGTCACTGGCGCGACGGTGACAGGCTTTATTGGCACGGACATGCCAGAGCCCGCAATGTGTATGGGGTGGACCAGCAAGATGTTTGCATCAATATCTGTCAGTTAGACGCGTTGGTGCTGGCTCGCTCGGCTTTCCATCACTCGGTCAATTACCGCAGTGTCACTGTGTTTGGCAAGGCGCAACTGGTCAGCGAAGAGAGCGAAAAACGCCTGCAACTGCGCCGCTTTGTGGAAAGGGTTTCACCGGGACGATGGCCCACGCTGCGACCAATGACCGATAACGAGCTGATGATCACGGCCATGGCCTGGATCCCTATCAAAGAGGTCTCGGTGAAAGTGCGGTCTGCGCCACCAGTGGACGAAGAGCAGGACTATGAGTGGCCGGTTTGGGCGGGTGTTCTGCCCTTACAGCGGCAGTGGGCTGCGCCTTTGCCCGATCCCAGACTAGTCAATATGGAGAATTATCCTTTACCGCAAGCACCAAAAGGATTTTGATGATGCAAAGAAAACCGGCGATGGCTTCAGAGCAGATAACCGCCTTTATCCGCCGCTACCCCTTTGCCACTATGGTGGGTCCAAACTGGCACGTTAGCTACCTGCCCTTTATAGTGGAAGAAGGCAATACACCTTGTCTTTTAGGACATCTGGCCAAAAACAATCCTCATTGCCAGCGCCTTGAGGAAGAAGAACATTTAGTCCTCTTTCAGGGCCCCCATGCTTATATCTCGCCACAGTGGTATCAGAGTCAGCCAGCGGTGCCTACATGGAACTATGCCATGGTCAGGGCCAGGGGCCATGCCGAGCTGTTGGATAAGACCAGCATCCTGGACATGCTCACGCAACAGACCACGCAGATGGAGCCGGATATGGTAAATCAGGAGCAGATCATGCCAGAGGCTTACATTGAAAAGCTGGCTGAGGCGATAGTGGGATTTCGCCTGAGATTAAGCAGCCTGGAAGGCACGGAAAAGCTCGGGCTGCATCGCAGCCAGGCAGACCAGATGGGCGTTCAACATGCACTGGCCACACAACCCCAGTGGCAGACCGGTGCATTGCTTGACTATATGAATTGGCAGCAAAAATGGTTTAGATAAGGAGCAGCTATGTATGCAGTGATCTTCCGGGCAGAAGTAGGCGATCAAGATCAGGAATACAGCGATACGGCAGCTAAAATGCGGGAGTTAGCCATCAGCCAATATGGTTGCCTGGAATTTATTGCCGTCACCGAAGGCGATCAGGAGATTGCCATTTCCTACTGGCCCGATGAAGCGTCAATTTTGGCCTGGAAACAGGATGTACAGCATCGCCAGGCTCAGCAACAGGGACAAGCCCGTTGGTATAAAAGCTACCAGGTACAGGTGGTAAAAGTTAAAAGAGAATATTCATTTCCAAATGCTGGAGCTTGCCATGCTTGAATTGCGGCCTAATTGCGAATGCTGTGACAAGGATCTGCCACCCGAGGCAGAAGATGCAAGAATATGTAGTTACGAATGTACTTTCTGCACTGACTGTGTGGACAAGCTACTGTACAATGTCTGCCCCAACTGCGGCGGCGGCTTTGTGCCCAGGCCCATTAGGCCCAAGTTCGCCCACAGGCCAGGTATTAGCCTGACATTCCAGGGACCGTCAACGAAGCGCAGAATCCTGGATTGTAACAGCGCCAAGGTACAGTCTTTGGTCAGCAAGCTAAAGACCACCCCGCCCGCAGAGCGATAGGCCTATTATCATTCAGATTTGCTTTGCTGGCATATACCTCACAAGCAACAAAAGTAGCCGGCCAGTTTGACAAATCCTAGTCCGGCAAGAATATGGATAAGACCCGCATAACTCAGGCCTTTATTCCTATACCTAACAGGTGGATGAGCGACGCATCAACAGGGATTTAAACAGGAAAAGTTTAGGTGCATACGTTTGCAGCGCCTTGCCTCTGTCTGCCAAGGCTGATGATATAGCGTTTTATTTCCCAAGGATTGCAACCGTGGCGCCAGCAACTGGCTTTATCCCTCATCTGCATGCCTTTCGCGGCTTTGCCATATTGTGCATCATCGGCGCCCATGCCTGGTCTTTTATGATTTTCTGGACCGGTGGTCTTAAGCCTGGCGGCATTACCACCTTGTTTCACCTGACCGAAACCCTGTTCCACGACGCCACCTTGTTTTTTACCCTGATCTCCGGGTTGCTGTTCAGTCAAATACTATCGGGCAAGCCTTGGCATAGTTTTTTCATCAGCAAGGTAGTGAATGTCCTGCTTCCCTACTTGGTGATATCCCTGATATTGACCGGCATTTATTGGCCCTATGCGCTGGAATATGCGCAAGGGCAAGGAAAGGACATTGCCTTTCTGCCTGTCCTTGGCAGCAATTTACTGCTGGGTCAGGCTTCCATCCACCTTTGGTATATTCCGGTACTGATGGTGCTGTTTGCCCTAACCCCTTTGCTGGTATGGCTGCACAAACGCGTCCGTTGGGCGTTTTGGTTGTTTAGCTTGTCGCCACTGGTCATTTCCAGAAGCCCTTTCCCGGATTTTATCCAGTTACAGACCTTTGTCTTTTTTGCCGGTGCTTATGCCTTGGGAATGGGCATTGGTCTGCACTACCTAAAGGTGCAGCGCTATGTAACAAGATATTGGCTGTCGATGCTGCTTATTTGCTTGGCGATATCCGTTACCTTATTTCTGCTGTACCAATGGGAGTACCCAACTGGCGGCCTGTTTTCTGTGTATCAGACGCTGTTCTATGGGCAAAAGGCATTGGCCGCCCTGCTGGTCCTGGCGCTGTTTTGCCGCGTTGAAGCACGCTTGCCACAATGGCTGATGACCCTTGGCACCTACTCCTTCGCCATCTACTTTTTGCATGTGACCTTTATCGGCTTTGTGATTATGGCTTCAGCAGACTGGTACAGTAGTCACCGGGAAGGCGCCTGGACCTTAGTATTGGGTAGCGCGAACCTGCTAGCGGGCATATTGGGCAGTATACTGCTGGCCAAAATTCTGCAAAAACTCCTTGGGCGGCATTCGCGCAAGCTTATCGGCGTTTAGCACCATTCCCCAGGCGACACCTAAGACAACCTCTACATGTCCCAATGCAGTGTACCAACTGTAAATTTGCACCGAGTTTAACAACCCGACCACCCTTTTTGCTGATGCTCCCAACCATCACCACTAACGCTATGCAGACATCTCTGCAACTTTTCGCCGGCCTGCTGTTAGTAAGGTGGTGGGTCGGCACTTTTTAAGGAAATTAACGATGAAAAACCTTGTACATCTTTCTCTGCTGTCCGCGCTACTGAACATAGGATCAGTATGGGCCGACCAGACCACTGAATTTGTATCGGGCATTAATACCCTGACCCATACAACATCGGGCCAGGTGCAAGAATTTGTGGGCAATGGGTTTTTGCTAAGTTACAAGGACATGCTCTACGGCGTTACCGTCAAACACAGCCTGTTTGAAGTAAAGTTGCCGGCACCGAAAAGTACCGATATTGCCCCCCATATTGAGAGTTGGGTGCTATCACCCAGATCCATGCCAACAAAAAGCGTGAAATTTGGGCAATTGCTTAATGCCGATGCCAATGAAGTGCTGGATATGAAGACGCTGGAAAAAGACTATTTGCTGTTTTCCATTAACGGACCGGCCGAAGCCTTGCGACCATTGACGCTGCGTGAGACACCGGTGGAAATTGGCGAAGAACTGACGGCCATCGGCTGTACCTATCTTTCTGCCGAAGATTGCCAGAATGACCGCTACACCGGCACTTTTAAAGGCTATTCTGAGCATAATCTACGCATTCACTTTGACGGTGTGGATATGAGCAAACTCAGGGGACTAAGTGGATCGCCGGTGTTAGATAAACAAGGCAAAGTCGTGGGCATCGTTTCCAATGTCCTGCCTGCAGAAGACGGTGAGGGCATGGACTTTGCCCCGGCAAGACTGGATTACTTGCTAAATATCCTGTCTGCACGGGGCTAGGCGACGCCTTAAGCTGCAGATCACATTGTTGGTCTTTGGCTTGGCAGTGTGGTCGGCCACAGGGACAATCATTTCCCCGTGGCTGACCAATATCCCCCGCATTGGGGTTACCCCCGCCAGCCCTTTGGGGAGGGAAAAACCTTAAAATATGGCACTTGATTCACAAGCGCCATTGATTATTTTGTCTGTTGATGTCCAGCCACAAAATGCCCGGATCTATCAGCAGATATGCCGGTTTCTGCGACACAGTCACCTCAATTGTTGACTCTCCGGGCGCTAGCTTCAGCGCCTGGACATAGATTTCAGTACCCTGCTCATCGCGCACACTCAAGTTGGTTAAGGCTTCTTGGTTAAGCTTGATGTGCTGTTCGGAGGCATTGCTCATCCAGCCTTGATTAACAAGGTCAATATGCAGGGTAAACCCGGCTTTGGATTCAACCATCTCTGCCGAATCTATTGAAAAATCAAACCATTGTCGTTGCTCAAGCAATGCATGAATCTCTTGCTTATGTTGTGGTGGAGTAATGCTATAAATCTGTGCCAGCAACGCCTTGGAAGTAGGGTAATCGCTGATTTTATGCCGGTGTTGCACAAAAAATTCAGCCAGCGCCATGTTCAGTTTTTCTTCCCCCAGCAAACTGACTATGCGTTCCAGTACTATCGCGCCCTTATGGTAAGCAACATGATCCTGCTGAGACCGGAACAGGGGGTGCTCAGACTCCACATGACCCCGGGATGAAAAATACTGGTCGAGCTCATAACCTCTGAGGTCAACCACCGCATCTTCACCAAAAGTCCGCTGTACCACTCTCATTGCCCCATATTGGGCAAGGGTTTCGGTGAGCAGTCTGGCCCCCTGGGTGTTGGCTGCTATCACCTGATTTGCCCACCACTGATGCGCTATCTCATGTGCCAGAGTAAAGAACATTCTGCTGCTCTTCTGCTTGCTGGGTATTGCTTCATCAAAGCCATGATTCTCGGCCATGGTGATCACACCCGGCAGGGACATGGCATTGGCCTGATAGCCGGGCACTTCCACCACAGAAAGTGAAGCATGGGGATAGCTTCCCCACTGTTCCGTGTAATATTGCATTGAAGCTGTCATGGCGTTCAGCATTGCATCCACATTGGTGCCATGATCCTCGTGAAAATACACTGCCAGCTCAACGCCCTGCCAAATGCGGCTGGCTTTCTGATAGTCACCGGACAACACCGGGAACATCATGCCGATAGGATGCGATGAAAGAAATTCAAAATGGGCTCTGCCATTGGCTTCCCATGTGTTGATGAGCTCACCTGAACTGACTACACGCTGATTGGGCTCAGTAGAAATAACGGCATGATAATTCAGCCTTCCCAGATTACCCAGGTAGGTGCTGGCCTGTGCAGCTTTATCATCCAAATCTGGCAGCGGCGGAAGTGGCCCAAGACCATGGCGCTGACGAAGATGCTTGTCATGGATGCGCTCTGCGTTAAAAAAGCCAAGACTGGGTAGCAGGTCAAACGGGGTTAAAAATGTGCCGTTGTTCACTAACCTCGTTGACTCCCCATGGTTTTTAAAGCCGTCCCGCAACCACTGGGTGGTGAAATGCAATGCCACCTGATGATTGGCGTCAATGGCATTATCAAACTCAAACAAATAGTAGCCAAGCGTTGGCGTTGCGCTGGACGGTACTTTGCCATCAATGGTTAACGCCTGCAGCTTCAGTGCTGGGTTAACCCTTACCAAAAGAGAGTTAACGGATTCAGCTGATACGTTGCTAATGTGCAGAACGCCGCGCGCTTTTGCTTCTTGGCTTGACGGGTACAAGTCAATGGCAATATCGGCATCGGTTACTTGCAAGCCAACGCTATGCTGACTGCTTGCAAAGAGTCTCTCTGCCTGGGCCCTGTTGGCTAACAAAGCATCAGTATGCGAGTACTGATTTAATATATTGGTATTGAAATAGATGTAGGTCCCCGTGGCCAGCATCAGCACAAAGCAACTTATCGAAACCGGGTTGACCCCAGCAAAGAATTTTCGCTTGGCAAAGCGCCATTGCGGCTCATTGCCTCTGGGATAAAAGGGCAGAAAAACCCTGAACAGCACCGCCAATGCTAAGAACCAAAAAACGGCAAACCATCCTTGTGCCTGCAGGTAGGGATGAAATCCATTGAGCCCGGTATAAACGGCAGTTGGAATAGAAAAGTCCAGCAAATGATGCTCCACCCCCAGCTCACCGGCATACTGTTGTAATAAAATAAGGCCTGTGGTTATCACCATGGCCAGATATTTATTGGGCAGCAATGTCGCCACCAGAACTGATAATCCTGCTAGCAGGTAGAGATTGACTCCCCGGTTTACCAACACCCCATAGCCAAATGCCAGCAGATCAACAGGGCCCTCGCCGTGCAGCAGTTGCACACAAAGTGCAACTACAATGGACACCAGTAAGGCTATCAAAAGCATACTTACCAAAACGGCATAATGCCCCAATAGCCTGACAGCATTGACTAGTGGCTGAACATCCAATAATGCGTCGAAGCCGCTGTCTTTGCTGCGATGGACCAAAGCGGCACCAAAATAGATAATGATCAGATAGGCAGAGAAAACGAAAGATTCGTTGATTCTGGCCAGCATGAATTGCGTTGTCGGCCGGTGGGCCACTCCATCCACGCCAAGCAGATGGGCATTGGTGCCCAGCAACAGATTGAGACAAAAAACCACTATCAGACCAATATAAACCAAGCTGCTCGCGCTGCTGCGCAGTTCAAAGCAGTAAAAATGAAACAGCCAGCCCATGATCGGTCGTTTTAGCTGCTGTAATGGCGGCCTGGCGCCATCAAAACGCTGAAAACGCACAGACTTTTTGGGCCGCTGGATGTTTGGCATTCTGGGCTTGAAACAAATGAAGGAGCTGGCCATCAGTACCGCGCCGACCAGTAGCCAAAGCCCCCGGTTTAAAGCCAAGGGGCCTGTCATTTCAAACAACTCAAGGTTGCGCTGTTCGAGGCTCCAATATCTGGTCATATCCAGAAAGGCGAAAATACCTATGGTATCCAACGGCGCTACCAGATCCTTAGTGTCGGCGCTGTACACCGATTGCCAGATAGGAAACATAGCCGTCACCAGCAGCACCACAAAATAGGTGGCGGAAAGACTGCTTGTCAGCCTTGCCACCAAGAAATACAAGCTGGTAGCGAATAACAGGGATGGCAGGGCGAGGAACAACCATGCCTTAACATAATACTCAGGGTGAAAGTCACCCAGCCTGCCTGGCTCAGCAAAAGGCCCGAACTCGGCAAGCAGCAGACCCAGCAATACGCCACAAAACATGATGTTTGCCGCCAGCAGCGCCCCCAGATAACGCGCGGTAAAGAGCTGGCGACGTGACACCGCCTTGGTAAACACCAGTTCATCCATTCTCACGCTATGGTCTTTCAGCGCCGCATTGGCGGCGAGCATGGGGATGAAAAAGCCGGCAAGAGCGGCAAACATCAGCACATTGACGGCAATGGCATAGGGTGAATTGATATTGACCTGATCGCCGGCGCCAAAATCGATATTGCCCACACTGGCAAGAAAGACCAAGCCCCCGAGAACGACGAATCCCGCCCACAGCGAAGCCTGTCTTAATTGCCAATGCAGTTCAAAGCGAATAAGAGAAGTGAGCATCATTATTCCTTATGAAGAGGGCTGCAACAGCTGGTGTTGGGCCAAGACGGTAAAATAGATGTCCTCCAGAGCAGGAGGCACTTGCTTGGCCTGAGGGGCAGGTGAATGCTGGCCGTAAAATCGCAGTTCAAACTGTCCTCGTTTGAGCTGCTTGGAGATCAGGCGGGGGTGCTCTTCAAAAAGTGCAACCTCTTCACGGCTTAGGATCAGTTGCCAGATGGTGGTCGCGTTGGGGTCAGTCAGGGTATCGATATCGCCTTGGGCCATGACTTTGCCGTTGGCGAGGATGGCAATCTGATCACAAAGGTCGGCCACATCTTCCACGATGTGGGTAGACAGGATAACAATGGCCTGCTGTCCCAACTCCGCGAGCAGGTTATGAAACCGGTTTCGCTCCAGTGGATCCAAACCGGCGGTAGGTTCGTCTACCACAATCAATTCCGGCTGTGCCAACAATGCCTGGGCAATACCAAAACGCTGCTTCATTCCCCCGGAGAACTCGGCAACCTGGTCATGCCGCCGCTCCCACAGGTTGACCATATCCAGCAGCGCTTCCACTTCCATTTTGCGGATTTTACTGTCCACAATTCCTTTAAGCAGTGCCAGATGATCCAACAGCCGCAGGGCGGAAATGCCCCGATACACACCAAATTGCTGGGGTAAATAGCCCAGTAAATGCCGCACTTGTTGGTCGTTGCCCTGCCATTGCAAGGTTTCGCCAGATCCTACCCGCATGGAAATACTACCACTGTCAGGTTGCTGCAACGTGGCAAGGGTGCGCATAAGCGATGATTTGCCGGCCCCATTGGGGCCGAGCAAGCCGAACAATCCTTGCTCAATCTGTAAACTGACGTGATTTAGGGCCAAAACACCACCGCTGTAGGTCTTACTGACTTCATGAAGCTGAAGCATGGCTATCTCCCTATTGAATCAGAGTGCCAAGGTAATGAAGTGCCTGAATAAATCTTGAATTGCCGTTGAAATAAACTTCAAAGAAAAATCAAATTCTTTATTTTCAATGATTTAGAAAATGTATCGAATCATCAGAAGGTAGGGGCTAGGTTCTTGTGACAAGGGGGGAATGGTTTGGTTTTGATGAGCCAAGCGGATCTGCATTAGCCGGGATTGAAGATCATCCTGCCATTTATCATTCAATATGCGCTTTAGTTTTTCGATGCTCTGCAATGCGCCATCAAAGTTACCCTCTTGCAGTTGGCAGCGGGTCAGATAATGCAACACCAATGGAGAATCAGGCATCAATGTCTCGGCCTTTGCCAGTTGCGTAATACACTGTTGCCACTGACTCTGGCGTAAGAAGATAAATGCCTTGCCAACGGCACTTAACCAAGCAGCGGTTGACTGCTGATCCTCCAGAGCTTGCAGTTGCATCTGCACTAACCATTCTGATGCGCGCTCATAGTCCTCTTGCTCAGCGGCAATGGTGGAAAGCAGGAGATAACTTAGGGGGATGCGCTCAGGCATGCCGCCTTGCATAAATGCGTCCACAGCAAGCTGCAACTGCTGCTGGGCCAATGACAGCATTGCCCCATCGTAAACGTCTCCACGTCTGGAGCCGGTATCCAGATAGGCAAAGCCAAGGTAAAAACGATCCTGCGCAACATCTGACATGGCGCCCATTTGGTTATGAAGCGCCAGTGCGGCCGAAGCATGCTGTTGTGCCTGTTGCGGTTCAAACATCTGCAAATACAGCCAGGCAAGTGACCTTAAGGTGTCAGCTTCGCCCAGCAAGTCACCCATCTGCCGATAACCGCCAAGCGCGGCGTGGTGATAATCAATTCGCTCCTTTATCGGCAATTCGCCTTTACTGCCCAAGGCGTGCAGGGTAGCGACTTCCCCGGCTTTCTGCTGCCAGCGGCGGAAATAGACCATGGCGCTTTGCAGATCACTGATAATGTCAGGGCCGGAAATGCCGGGACTGTCCAGCTTGGCGTAGTTAAGCAACCCTTGGTAGAGCAACCCGGCGTTCTGCCCTTCAGCATTAAGAGTCTTCACTTGTTGCAAAAGACGCTGCTCCTCTTGCCAACGCCCTTGTCTACCGCGCAGTTCTCCCAACGCCCACAGGCATTCAGAAAGCAGCATATTATTACCGGACAGCTCTGCTGCCGCCTTCACGCTGCCAAGGCGATGCTCTGCAGCCTGAAATTTTCCTTGGCGAATTTCCATACGGGCCCGCAGGATCTGCCCGGATAAATAGTCCTCATCATCAGCGGGTAGCGCCGACAACGAATTAAGATACGTCAGACTATCGTGCCACTGCCCCATTCTGAATAAGGTCTTGGCTATCATAAGAGTTGCCTGAGAAAACTGTGGTTGACGGATCAACGCCGCCTCAAAATAGCCTTTGGCCAGGTTCAGGCTTTCACTGTTGTAAGCGAAGACACCTTTGGCCAAATCCTGTGTTGCTTCAGCGTCTTTAGGGGGGGCTGAAGTAAGCAATATGCTGGGGTCTTGCAGGACGTTTCGCAGGATATGCACAGCGAACTTGGCCAAATCTGCAGGCAGTTCTGGAAAGTGAATGACCCCCTCCCCGGAGAGCTGATCGTGCCGGTTTGCAGACCAAAAGTAATATAGGCGATATCCTTGTTCAGCCCCTTCCAATCGCATTTGCACTAGCGCATCAGCCTCAAGCACCTGCAGCATATCGCCAACATTGCTTGTGGAGATGGGATGCAAGTCTGTATTTCGCAGCGCTTTGTTTGGCAGATGGTATGAATCCATTACCTGGACCGATTCAGAGCGAGCCACCTCCTGTGCCAACCAACGACTGAATCCTAAGCGCACCCAATCCAGCTGCTGGTCTCCGGTGGCATTGATGGTCGGCAATATGGCCAATCTAAGTTGATCGGCCTGACTAACTGGCTTGTCTTGCGCTGGGCGAAAAACAATGACAGCCCATAGACCGAATAACAGCAGGCAAAGCAGTGCTGCTCTAAACCAAAGACTGACAGGGTGGCGCGAAGCGGTTAGCGTCTGTACTGGGCTGTTTCTTTCGATGTCACTGGCGTCGACCTCGACCAACCACCGAAACCCTCGCTTGGGCAAGGTTTGAATAAACAGAGGGGCTTTGGGATTGTCGCCAAGCACCACCCGCAGATCTCTAATGCTCTGTGACAAGGTATGCTCGGTAACATGGGTATGGGGCCAAAGTTGTTCAAAGAGCAGCTGCTTGGTGACAATTTGCCCCTGACTTTGCAATAGAATTGTCAGCAATTCAGCGGTTTTCGGGCGCAACCTGACTTGCCCCTCAGGTCCCTTCAATATGCCATCGTCGGGAGAAAACGCAAACTGTCTGAAACGAAAAATGATCAAATTGAAGGCGCTGAATAGGTCTTTAGGTGATTCTAATCCAGCCCAAAGCATATTCGAAGAGCGGCCAGTCAAATCAATAAAAGAAAACACGGCATGGGGAAGGTGGTTTTGAGGATAACGACATGCTCCGTAGAAAGCCATGCAGCTTCATCTCCTAAGCCAGTTGAGCCTGGCCAAGAGCCTGCTATAACTATTTATGGCTCACTATTAGTGCAGTCTAATAACGAAGAAGCTCTTTGGAGGTTCATATGTCATATGTAGATTGTGCCCATTTACCAGACTACATTCAGGACGACTTACCACCTGAGGGACAGGAACTCTATCGTGTGGCTTTCAACCTGGCCTGGGACAAATATGAAGATGAGGAAAAAAGAGATAAGGACTACACAAGGGAAGAACTGTCCCATATGGCCGCCTGGCGGGAAATAAAAGACCACTACCGCCAGCGCGAAAACGGTAAGTGGGTAAAAAAGTAACACTTATCGCCCCCTCAAATAGAGGAATAGTACCGTTATGCATAGACTTTTTGTGTACGGTAGTCTGCGTCAGGGCCAGGCCAATGAACATGTGCTGAGCCACTTGCGAGGTAGCTGGCAACCGGCCAAAGTTCAGGGCCAATTAGTGGAATTGCGTTTTGGCAGGGATATCGTCTTTCCTGGCCTGATCCTTAACCCCAACGGACAAACGGTAAAAGGTGAGCTTTTCAGTTCAGAACGTCTCATTCAATACTGGCCAGCACTGGATAAGTTTGAAGGCAGTAGCTACCAACGAGTAGAAACCAGTGTGCAGCTTCTGACGGGAAATACCGTCAGCGCTTTTGTTTATGTAATCCGCGATTAGCTCATCTTGGGGTAGTCGATAATCATCAATTCCGGTCCCAATTTGTTCCATTGCATTGGCGACTTCCTATTCTTGAGCCATCGAAGATGATTCAAAGACATTTCAGCATAAACTTTTGGGAATGAGGCCAGACTTCCTGTTCAGGTTTATCGAATTGCAAAAACTCCACTAAGTCTCGCCCCTCCAACACAAAGGCGACTGTTACACCCTCGGCGGGACTACTGGGAGCCAGCACCAATTCTCGTCCACGGATAGCGGCCGCCAGGTCATCAACCACAAAAGCAATATGGGGTTGAGTCTGGATGATGTCGGGCAACTCGCAGTCCTCATCAAACTCCATCCATTCGACTGCATAGGGGGAGTCGAAATAACCGACGGCTTTCATCTGTTGCTGGGCGTTATAGCTCTCTGCCGGCAGGCCACATTTGACGGGAATGCCTACATGATGAAAAATGAGGTTCTGGTAATGGGGAAGGCGCTTATGATCGTCAGTGATGTTCTGTTCAGACATTTTTAAATTTCCCCTCCCTGGCCCGCTACTCTGCTTGGCAAGTGGTAGCCAATGGTTTCTTTCTGACCCAGCTAGAATACATCATCTGGGAGAAGGGTACAGCTAACCAAGCCTGTAGACACAAGGCAGGATAAACGCTTTGCATTCACTGATGCTTGGATTTTTTCAAGTTCCTCAGGGAAAAATTGTCCGCGCTCAATCATGTGCACTAGCGCCTCGGTATGACCGGTAAATACTGTGTCTCCCTACCCAAAGTGCAGACCTTAAGATCCTCACCTCACCATTATTAATCAGCATGACTTTCCCATGGTCATCAAGCAGCTGCAATCATGGCAAACTGTGAAAAGCCCATGACAACCGTCCTGAGAAGCCACAAAAAATTATTGAAAGTCCTTGCACCAGATCAATAAAAGGATTTAATGTTTCAATAATTTCTGAAACTTATGAAAAGACATGAAACTGACCCCTATGTTGACCTCCTTTGTGATGCACTTCGGTGAGATGGGTAGCCGTTGGGGCTTTAATCGCACCGTAGGGCAGATGTATGCCCTGCTGGTGGTAAGTCCGGAGCCTTTGACCGCCATGGATATGGCGGAAACCCTGAATATCTCCCGCGGTAATGTGAGCATGGGCCTTAAAGAGCTGCAGTCCTGGCAGCTGGTACAAGTCCAACACCAGCAGGGTGATCGCAAAGATTACTTTCGCGCCGTTGGCAGTATCTGGGATATGGCCAAAAAGGTTATGGAAGAGCGCCGCAAGCGGGAAATTGACCCCACGTTATCGCTGCTGCGGGATATGTTGCTGGATGCCCCTGCCAATGAGCATGAGCGTCATGCTCAGGATAAATTGCAGGAAATTCACGACCTGCTCGAAGCCGTCACGCAGTGGACCAATGAACTGCAGCGCTTAAGCCCGGATAACCTTAACACCCTACTAAAACTCAGTTCAGGGGTGGGTAAGGTATTGGATATGAAAGACAAATTCCTGGGCAAAGATAAAGACAGCGCCTAAATAGTCGGCTTAGCCAAAAGCCGCCGACAGACCTGGACAAGATTTAAAATCCCGGGCGAATGGCCCACCTTGCCCTGCCCGGCATCCTGCGGAGATCCTGATGGACGACGTACTCCTGTTATCCCGGCTGCAATTTGCCGCCAATATCAGCTTCCATATCCTGTTTCCCAGCATCAGCATCGCCCTGTGCTGGCTGCTGTGTTATTTCAAGATCCGCTTTGATATTTCCAAGCAGCCGGTATGGATGCGGGCTTATCGCTTCTGGGTCAAGATTTTCGCCCTGACCTTTGCCCTTGGCGTGGTCAGCGGCATTACTATGTCTTTCCAATTCGGCACCAACTGGCCGGGCTACATGGAAAAAGTCGGCAATATCGCCGGCCCCTTGCTGGGCTATGAGGTGCTGACCGCGTTTTTCCTGGAAGCCACATTCCTCGGTATTATGCTATTCGGCCAACAACGGGTGCCGGGCTGGGTACACACCCTTTCGACCCTCTTAGTGGCCATCGGCACAAGTCTCTCTGCCTTTTGGATCTTGGCCCTCAATTCCTGGATGCAAACCCCGGATGGTTTCAAGCTGATTGACGGTGTGGCCTATGTCACCGATTGGTGGGCAGTAATCTTTAACCCCTCCTTCCCTTACCGTTTCACTCATACCCTGCTGGCTTCCGGTCTGACCGCGTCGTTTTTGATGGCCGGCCTGTCGGCCTATCGTATTCATCGTGGTGACGCCAAACATGCGCCGCGTCTGGCCCTGAAAACCGCGCTGGTCCTGGCGGCGGTGCTGGCCCCATTACAAGTGCTGGTGGGGGATATGCACGGTCTGAATACCTTTGAACATCAACCGCAGAAAGTCGCGGCCATGGAAGGGGTTTGGGACACTGAAAAAGGCGCACCGCTGCTGCTGTTTGCCGTGCCCGATGAGAAAGCGCGCACCAATCACTTCGAAATACCCATTCCGAATATGGCCAGCATTATCCTCACCCACGATCCCAACGGCGAAATTCGCGGGCTGAATGAATTTATCGGTGAACATCCGCCGGTTAAACCTGTGTTCTATGGCTTTAGGATTATGGTGGGTGTGGGCATGTTGATGCTGCTCACCGCCTGGTTGGGTAGCTGGAGCTTGCTGCGCCAGGGCCAATTGCCGTCTTGGCTGCTAAAAGCCGTGATGGCCATGACATTCTCCGGCTGGATTGCCACTCTGGCTGGTTGGTATGTCACCGAAGTCGGCCGCCAGCCCTATCTGGTTAGCGGTGTGCTCAGGACCGCCGATGCCGTCACCGGCATTGCACCAGGCAATGTGCTGTTAACCTTCTGTTTGTACATCACATTGTATGTGGTGCTGCTTGGTGCCTATTTGCACACCCTGTTTCTACTGGCCAGAAAAGCGGTGGAAATCGAAGAATATCAGCCCGGGGAAAACCCCTTCTCACAACCTATGGGAGTTCAGGCATGATCAGCGATGCAACCTTGCCGATTATCTTCGTCGGCCTGATGGGCCTGGCCGTATTACTCTACGCCATTTTGGACGGCTATGACCTGGGAGTGGGCATACTACTGCCCTTGGGCCACGAGTCACGTAAAGATCAGATGATCGCTTCCATCGGGCCGTTCTGGGACGCCAATGAAACCTGGTTGGTGCTGGCCGTCGGGCTGCTACTGATCGCTTTTCCCAGCGCCCATAGCCTGGTGCTGCGCGAACTTTACCTGCCCGCCACTTTTATGCTCTTCGGCCTGATTATGCGTGGTGTGGCGTTTGATTTTCGCGCCAAAGTGGCTTTCACGAAAAAAGCGTTGTGGGACAAAGTCTTTAAGTTCGGCTCTATCCTCACCGCCTTTATGCAAGGGGTGATGCTGGGCAGCTATATCATGGGCTTCGAGCACAGCCTGGCGGCCACGCTCTTTTCACTGTTAAGCGGTATCGGTGTGACCGCGGCCTACGCTTTTATCGGCGCCTGCTGGCTGGTGATGAAAACCGACGGTGAATTGCAGATCAAAGCCGTTTATTGGGCACGTAAAACCAGTTGGATGTGTTTCGCCGGTGTGCTGGCCGTATGTCTGGTTAACCCGTTGATCAACCCTGGGGTACTGGACCGCTGGATCAGCCTGCCCTTCGCCTTGTTTATCTGGCCGATTCCTTTTGTGTGCTTTTGTTTGTTTGTGCTTTGCCATCTGGTACTTAAACGCCTGCCCCTTGCCGATGACGCCGGTTGTTGGGTGCCCTTTATGATTGCGTTGTTTATCTTCCTGTTCTGCTTCCAGGGTCTGGCAGTGAGTTTCTTCCCCTATATAGTGCCGGGACAACTGGATATCTGGCAGGCTGCCAGCGCACCGGAGTCGCTGCGCTTTATTTTGGTGGGGGCGATAGTGGTGGTGCCTTGTATCCTTGCCTACACCGCGTTTTCTTACCGGGTGTTTTGGGGCAAGGTACGCGACTTGCGATATTACTAACCCCTACAAATCAAAAAGATAGGAAAATTTAGTAGATTTCGTCCACAGAGGAGATCGTATTCAGAATCTATGGTGTATGTTTATCATTGGATTGCCAAAGGCATACACCTAAGCCAATGAAAAAGAGAAAGATCCTGTTGGAAATACTGTTGATGGCGCTGGCCTATTTTATTGCTGCGCGTCTCAGCTTATTTCTCTCCATTCCGCCAGGATACTCCACCGCTATTTGGCCGGCGGCGGGGGTGGCTGTGGCAGGTGTGATCGCACGCGGTACCCATCTGTGCATTGGCGTGTTTTTAGGTTCATTGGCCATCAACCTGTTTATTTCCTGGCAAAACATCGCCTCTGACATTGATGGCATGACCTTTGTTTTGGCCGGTGGCATAGCGATAGGCTCGAGCATTCAAGCTTGGATTGCCAGATTATTGATTACTGGCAGACGCAATCATCACATCATTCAACTGTGGGACACTGTTTTCCTTTTAAAGCTAATTGTGTTCGGGGGGCTGGTCTCGTCCCTTGTATCCGCCAGCAATGGTCACCTGTTCTTATATGCTATGAACATTGTGCCGCAGGAGCAGTTATTTTGGAGCTGGTTGACATGGTGGGCTGGAGATAGCCTGGGTGTTTTCGTCTTTGCCCCACTTCTGCTTCTGGTCTTTAGCCGGGGGTTCTTTGGTCTGCGAGAAAAGCTGATCACAACATGCTCTTTCTTGCTGTTACTGGCCGCCCTAGTTTCACTTTACCAAACAGATCTGCGTAGTGCAGAGGAAGAGCTTGATCGGCTTTTGACTCAAAGAACGCAAAACCTAAAGCAAAATTTGGAAAGCCAACTGTCGGTGTATACAGATGTGTTGGTGGCATTGAAAGCCTATTTCGATGCAGAGCAAACGGTGAGTCGTGAAGCATTTGCCAAATTTACCAGTATCACCCTGGAGCATCACCAATTCATAAAGGCTCTGTCATGGATACCCGCAGTGCCTGCTGATGAGCGTTTAGCCTGGGAAGAACTTGCCAGGCAGGAAGTGCCACAATTTCACTTCAAAAATAGGGTCGATGGTGAGTTGCGGATCAGCCCACAGAAAGACATTTATTATCCAGTATATTTTATTGAGCCCCAGGCCACTAACCAAGCCGCTCTTGGCTTTGACCTTTATTCAGAGCCTGATCGCCGGGCGACCATCCAACGCGCGATTGAGACTGAACAAGCGGCAGCAACGCCGCCGTTACAGCTGGTGCAATCCGATAGACAAGAGTCATCATTCATAATCTATTTGCCTTTGCAGCCGGGAACAAGGCCAGACTTGGTGTCCGGTGTTTTCTTGCTAGACCCCATCTTCGCAGATATCACCAATATCCTTGACCCATCAAGGGTAGGCTTTCGCGTAACAGACAGCGAATCACAAGATAACCTATTTGCCTGGCCAGCTGATATCGCTGGACGTGAGTTTGAGCAGCTGGCGTTTAAGCAGCGTGTGGAGTTAACCATTGCACAAAGAGAATGGCAGATTCAAACCTGGCTGCAAGCCCCGTATGTATTTGATTTTTTCTTCAGCAGATTATGGCTAACCCTCTCTGCGGGTATGGGGCTGGTCGGCCTTTTGGTGGCGTATATGATCAATCTGGCCAGCAGAGCTCTGCATGTAGAGAAGGAGGTGAGGGCTCGCACCATCGAATTAAACGACAGCCAGACTTTCCTGCGGTCCATCTTGGACAATTTGCCGCTAATGGTGTTTGTTAAAGACGCCGACTCACTAAAGTTTGTTGAGTTAAACAAACAAGGCGAAACGCTGCTCGGTCTCACCCCCAGTCAATACAAGGGTAAGCAAGCTGTCGATTTATTTTCTAATGCTGAAGCCAAAGCTGCTGAAGAAACCGACCAACAAGCCCTGACGACAAACAATATCGTCGATATTCCCAAAGAATCATTAAAGACCCCACAAGGCATGCGTTATTTACATACACGCAAAACAACGGTCAGGGATTCTGCCGGCCATGCCCGTTATATACTCGGAATATCCGAAGACATCACGAAAGAATTGAAACGCAAACAGGAGCTGGAAGAAAAGACTGTCAATCTGGAAGCGATCTGTAAAACCTTCGACGATATGTATTTCTGGATAGATAACCTTGGCACTATCGAGGACTATCGGGCCGCCGAGCAGAATTTGTTGAATTGCAGTGCCAATGACATTAACCGCAAACCCATAGACGCCATTTTTCCGGCCAGCATGGTCAGACAAATCAAAAACGCCATTATCTCCTTACAGCAAGATCCAAAGCTGATATGCCAGGTTGAGTGCGAACTAACCGATGCCGATGGCGCTCAACGTTACCTGGAAGCCCGCCTGGCCAATATTCCTCGTGACCGTATCCTGATGATTATTCGTGATATCAGCACACGTAAAGCGGTAGAAGAGGCTCTGCGTAAGACCAGTCAGTACAAATCCGACTTCCTGGCCAATATGAGTCATGAAATACGCACCCCCATGAATGCCATACTTGGGCTGACACAATTGGTGCTCAACACCCCACTCGATCCTCAACAACTTTCCTACCTGAAAAGAGTACAAGGCTCTTCTCAGGCATTGCTTAATATCCTCAATGACATCCTGGACTACTCGAAAATAGAAGCCAATAAACTGGAACTTTATGAGAGCGATTTCGACATTGAGGACGTCTTGCGGGGCTGTACCAATCTGTTCTCACTCAAAGCAGAAGAAAAACAGATAGAGCTTATCGTCGACAGTCAGCCAAATCTGACCCGTTATTACCATGGCGACAGCCTGCGTATCAGCCAAATACTGACCAATCTGTTAAGCAACGCAATTAAATTTACCGAGCAGGGCTATGTGCGCATCGGTATCAAAGAGAAGGTTGATGGAGACAATATTGCACTGGGCATCAACGTGTCAGATACCGGCATTGGCATGACAGAAGGCACGGTGCGAAAGCTGTTTCAACCCTTCGAGCAGGCAGATAGCTCCATTACCCGCCAATTTGGCGGCACCGGTTTAGGTCTGACCGTTTCCAAACATCTGGCCACTTTGATGGGCGGTGATATTGATGTCCGCAGCAAGCTAAACCAAGGCTCTGTTTTTACCCTGGACCTGCCTTTGTCTGCGGCAAAACACCCGATTGAAGGAGACAAACACAACATCCAGCCACTGCGTACATTGATTGTCGATGATTTGCCCGAATATCGTGACTTATTGGTTAATATGCTGAAAAGCATGCATTTTCAAACCCAGGTTGCCGCATCTGGCGAGGAAGCAATGGCCGCCATCATTCAGGCTGAAAAAGCCAATACTCCCTTTGAACTACTGCTGCTGGATTGGAAACTGCCGGATATTGAGGGACTCGAGCTAGGCAGACAAATTCTGGCTCAAAAGGCACATCAACAAGCCAAACTGATAATGATGACCGCCTTTGGCAAGGAAAGCGCCCGAGCTGCTGCTAAAGAACTGCCTTCCTGCCTGATACTGGAAAAGCCTATCTTGATCTCACAAATGCAAAATGCCTTGTATGAGCTGCAAAGCGGGCAAATATCCACCAGCACATCCGGCACCTCAGATCTCAAAGAGGTGAGAGCCATGCTAAAGCCGGTGCAAGGGGCCAGGATCCTGTTGGTAGAGGACAATCCCGTCAATCAGATAGTCGGACACGATATGTTGGTTGCCTTGGGATTAACAGCGGAAGTGGCGCAAAACGGTGCAGAAGCCGTAGAGCAGTTTGCGCAAGCTGACTTCGATCTGATCCTGATGGATCTGCAAATGCCGGTAATGGACGGCTTCGATGCTACCCGAACCATAAGAGCTACCGACAAGGGTAAGGATATCCCCATTCTGGCGATGACTGCTGCCGCCATGCTCTCAGATAAGAAGCAAACCGAAGCCTGCGGAATGAACGGGCATATTTCCAAGCCTATCGATGTGGTAAAACTCGCCGACGAGTTGCTGCGTTGGCTTCCACATAATGACAATGCTGCCGAAAATAAGCTGTCGGAGACAAGCGAAGAGGCCTTCTCGTTACCGGGCTTTGACTTAGAAGCTGCAGCACAACGACTGGGTGGAAACTGGACATTACTGAGAAAACTATTACAACGTTTTGCCGAGGATCTGCACAACACCAAAGAGACCCTCACAAGCGGCCAAGCTGACGCTGAAGAGACCATCCGCCAACTACATACCTTGAAGGGATCTGCCGCCACTATTGGCGCAATGACGCTGGCCGATCAAGCAGCCGAGGCCGAGGGCAAGTTGAAAGCCGAAGGAATATGGCGGCTGGAATCTGTGATTGCGCAATTGGACAAAACAGCTGCCGTGGTCGCCCTGTTGGGCACTGAAAAAACCACGTCAGCGACTGCACCAACCCGCCCTTTGCGGGACGTGATCAACGAGGTAAGAACGCTTCTGAGAACTGCGCAAATTGTGGATGAGACTCTCAAATCTGAGCTGGTAGAGGCGCTACAGGCAAGTTTCAAAGAGCAAGCAGCGCTGTTGAAAGAGCAGTTGGACAACTTCCAATATCAGGAGGCGCTAGTCCAGTTGGAAACCATCCTGCAAGGCCTGTCTGACAATCAGTGACTACGACTCCTTTACGGCCTTTGTCACACTGTGATCAACCCAAATTAAGTTTTCTGTTGCAAAGCCGGCTGACTTGGCAGCATCCAGCAACTGGTCGACAACAGCCTTCTCCAACTGTGGCGTGCGTGCCAAAATCCATAGATAGTCCCTGTCGGGACCGCTGACCAGGGCATACTGATAATTCACTTTATCCAAAGCCAAGATCACATAGGCGCCATAGAAAGGGCCAAAAAAGGACACTTTGAGATGGCCAGTGTCCTTATCATCGACAAAATAGGCCTTGCCTTCGGCCTCCCGCCACTGCCCTTTTTCTGTATCCCAACCTAGGTTAATGACCTTAACGCCACCGTCATCCCTCAGACTGTAATTAGCTTGTATATGGGACAATCCCCGCTCAAAGGAGTGATCCAGGCGGGCAATTTCATACCACTTGCCAAGATAGCGATTAAGCTCGAATCCAGTCACTGGCTGCACACCTTTGGGGGGGCTGGTACAGGCGGATAAAAGCCCGAAAACGAGGAATACCAATAGATAACGATAAATTTGCATCACTCAAACCGAAAAAAATGATTTGGCTCCGATACGTTCAAGAGAACATTTGGATCGGCGGTTTTTGCGCAATTATGGATTTTGTCTCATCCAAGGAAGGTGCACCAGCGAGGCACCGGTGCGCCATCGGCTTTACGGAAAGTCCACGACAGTGGTCTGCTGTGCGCTAACGTTTGCCTCTTTAGCCGTTAGGAACGCAAATCCCTGTTCGGTACCCTCGTCAGTTTCAGGCTCATCCACCGCCGCATGACAAGTGAAGGCCAAGGTGTACGAGCCTTGAGGTACATAACCCATCTGATATTGATAGCTGGCGGAGTCTTCATTGTACTTCACCTCTGCCACCGAGAAGGGGGATATCTCATTTGGGTCGACCGGAGCGTCCGCATCATCACCTAAGTTGGTGAAACCTAGCCCGGTACCCTCGAATAAATAAATAGCATTACCTTCAAGCGGGTCGGCTTTTTCACTGCAACTGGGGTCCAGAACCAGGGATTCAGCGACTGTGCCTTCCAACACCCCCACTTCGGCGTTAGCCACCAGCCTGACACCCCTGGGTTTCAGGAAAATCGAGGGTTGTCCTTTAGGATCAACCAATGACTTTCGAAGAACAAACTCCACAGTATAGGCAGCAGTCACATTGGCAAGGGCGGTAAAGCCATCAAGCTTAAGTTCGCCACTGGGCACTTTCAGGGGAAAGGTCCCCTGCTCCATCTCGATATAGGAAGCGTCAGTGACAGACAACCGAAGCTGTGTATATTCGCCGAGTGGAATTTCCTCATTGCTTACCAAGCTGGCAAAGTTGCTGCCCTGCACCGTCAATAAATCCACCATTCTTGGTCCGCCGTTGCCGTCACTCACGGTAAAGCGAATAGGATCGGCATTACCAATCAGTTCAACCTCATCAAAGTAGACAACCACAGCCAAAGCATCATCAACCGGCGCATCGGATACACCTAAGGAAAAGGTTGTGGAAGTGGGTGCAGGAGCAGGCGGCGGTGTCAGGGAGCCAGTGTCAGAGCCTGAGCCACCACCACACGCCGTCAGGAAGCCAACCAGCGAAGACATGACCAAGGATCTGCTAACAATGTTTTTCATAAGGAATTCTCTTTTTCAGAATGCATGCAATACTGAAACAAGATCATAGCATCCATGCCATCCCTATTTGCGGCCCTGTGGCCATACCAGGGTATCAACGCTGCAAAGTATCGACCTGTTCTTCTTCGCGCGCAGTTGCGATTGTCTCTTGTGCAGCGCCTTCTGCACGGGGGTCCAATTCGGCCATCACCGGAGTGTTGGGAGTAGAAGCCGAGAACGCTCGATGTGCTTCCAAAGGCACAGCAGGACGCACTGACAGGCGCCAATAAAGGAATGACAGGGTCAGCAAAGCCATTAAACCGAAGTAGCTGAACATGCCACTGGCGCCTAGCATCATCAGGAACAACGGCGCCAACAGCGGTCCTATCATGGCACCGATGCTGTACACCAGCAGCAAGCCCTGATTGCCGGAGATCACCTGGCTTGTGGGCAGCTCATCACAGGCCTGGCTCAAACTGATAGGATAGATGGCGAAAATAGTGCCCCCCAGCATAAATACCAAAATGCTGGTAAAAAGCGGGAAATCCTCCACGCCAAAAAGTACAAACATCAGACTGATAACTAGCGTGCTGACAAACAGGCCGACCAAGACTATGCGCCTGTCCAGACGGTCGGAAAGCCTTCCCAGGGGATATTGCAAACACATGCCACCGATGATCATGACCGCCATCATGTTGGCAATATCCTCGACGTTGTATCCCACTTGCGCGAAAAAAAGCGGTAGCAGACCATAGGCAACGCTGAGATAAAGGCCTGACACAAAGCAGCTCATCACCCCGGTAGGGGTTAACTTCATCAGTGTGAATACAGACAGCTTTTCATGGCGGGTGATTTGCGGCATATCCACTTTGGATAACATCAGCGGGATCACCGACAAAGAGGCCGCCAACGCCGACAAAGCAAAAGGTACCAGCACCATGATGTCCACATGTTTTAGCAGCATCTGACCGCTGGCCATGGCCGCGTAAAAGAGCACCATGTAGATGGCCATTATGCGGCCACGCAGCTTGACCGGAGCACTGACCATGATCCATGACTCGATCACTACAAACAGACCGCCTGCGGCGAAACCACCAAGCAAGCGCAGCCCCATCCACACCATAGGGTCGAAAACCAAACCATAGAGCAAAGCCAGGCTACAGAGTAACGACGCGTAGGCGGCATAGGCCCGCACATGTCCTACCCGCAGAATCACCTTGCTGTTAACGAAAGAGCCTACCAGCAAGCCGGCAAAATAGGAGGCCGATACCGCACCAATCCATTGTACCGAGACCATTTCTTCGGCCATCCGTAAAGTCAGCAGCGTGGTCATCATGCCGTGACCAATGGAATACACCACCAGGCTAAGAAGGGGAGAGGACAGGGAGACGAGGGCAGCTCTTGGCATCTTCTGTATCAAGTTCTTGTGCTTGCCTGTTAGATAGCAGTAAATCCTTGTTTGGTAAATTGAATCTTACTATTAATCTGTCGTCCGCTTATTTCATAAGCAGAGGAAAACTTTAGCGTTGGACAGCTATCGCCTCTGCTGCAGAACGTTGTCGACTACTGCTAAAACGATGTGATATGGCCGGATATTTGGCCATCAGCGCCTCATATCGTGGCGAAAGCTTTATCCGCATAAAGGCTTCCTGCACCAGATCAACCAGCGCTTTTGACGTATTGCGATTGAAAGCCAGATACTGGTGAGATTCTTTGAGCGTATAAACCACTTCAAAATCATCCAGGCTTTGTCCTGACTTCAACAAATACCAGTTACTGGCAATCTCCCCATGGGCCAGGGCATCGATGCGATCTTTGTTCAACATTTCAACCATATACAAGGGATTACTGTTACTCACGATGCGCTCTAGGGGAAAACCTTGTTCCACCAGCAACTGCTCGCCCACATCGTCCCGAATGGCCCCCACAGGATGCTGTTGTAGTTCCTCAAAGCTCTTACCTCTCAGGCCTTTATCTTTCTTGGCGACTATCACCACGCGGGTGGACAGCAAGGGCCCCACCCACCTAAACAGCATATCTCGCTGCTCGGTATGGGTGATGGTGTAAATCAGGGTATTGGGCCTGACCAGCGCTATCTGATAGGCCCGTGCCCAAGGCATGACCTGCATATCGTGCTGGGATATATCACTTCCCAGATCGGTTAAGATCATGCGCACCAACTCAGAAGAAAACCCCTTAAGCTCGCCCGTATCCAAATAATTAAAAGGACCGTAATCTTCGGTGAGGATAGTTAACTTGGGTAATGGCGTCATCGATTCTTGCAACGATGTGCTGTCGGCACCGGCGTATCCACTGGTCAGAAAAAGGCAAATGAGCAGGACGCGAAACATGAGCATTCCCCAACTGGGCTAGTATTTACATTATAGATCTTACTGATTCGCAGAAGTAGGCAATGGAACATTGGCATGCCTCACTTGTCGATAAGGATCTCATCTTAAAAATCGACGATAATCTTATAAAAATCAAAGACAAAAAATACTTTGGTTGTTACCAGGTAAATGGAGTGATTTTGCATAACGTTCGACTATTTTTCTGTCTGCTTTTCATACTGCCATGCCAGCCCGTGGCAGCCGATGAGCATGGTTTTGGCGCCAAATGGGATTTTTCCAGCCGCGCGGACAAGCGCACAGAGAGAGATTCGCGAGCCCAATATCGTCTGCGCTTCTATCCACAGTATCAATTCGATGACAACTGGAGTGTGCATGCCTTTGCCGTAACCGGTAATGCCTTTTCGTCAAGCTATAACACAGTGGATGACGGCAATAGCGACCATTTCTATCTGCGTCGTCTGTATTTGCGTTACCAACAAGGCGAAGGCAAGACCGAAGTGGGGGTGATTCCAACCTACAAAGGTGATGTGGCGTCTACCGGTCTTTCCCAACATGGCTGGATCACCGGGCTTCGCCATGTACTTCCCCTCTCCGATGGCAGACTGGAACTGGTGGCGGGAGAGTTGGCCCATGTGGACGACCCCAATGCATTTCAGGCGTTTGAGAACTTCAATTACTTTGAAATGGAGTATTCCGGGCGACTCAGCCCCAGAACCGGCTATGAGATCAGCCTGGAGAGAATGACTGGCAGCAACTACGTGCGTGGTGAACTGCGCCATCGCACCGACAAAGATACCATCTACGCGGTGGAAGTCATCGATAAGCTGGACAGCAACAGATTAAAAGTTTTAGTCAGTCTGGGTAAGAACCTTGATCTATGGGGACAAAAAACCCAGCTCTTTGCCCACGTTAGCCACACTGATGAAGACTTAGGTTTAAGAGCTGAGTTAACCGAAGACTTCCTCGACACCGGTTACGCCCTGGCCGCGGAACTGAAAGGCAAGTTCAGCCCCAAAAGCGCGTTAAGCTGGTTTGCCAAAATCGAGCGATATCAGGAAAGTAAAACTAACCGCCTGCAACTGGGCCTGCAGTACAAATTCAGCAACTTATAGAATGGGGGTCAGGTCTTGAAATTTGCAGAGTTCTGCAAATTTCAAGACCTGACCCCAAAAGGAAAGTTATTGCGGTTTGCGTTGCAGCCACACCATCAGGGCAATCAGCGCAAGGATGGCACCTTGGGTGGCCAGGGTCATGCCGTCGGCGTACAAACCCAGCCACTCAACAGATGGCATATTCAGAGGTTTGCTTGCCAGCGCCCCCATTTCCTGCAATGCGGCGATACCGCGACCAGCAAATATCAATGCCAACACAAACATAATCACTGCATTGACCTTAAAGAAGCCTGCTACAGGCAAGCGCATTGCCGCTTTGAATATGGCCCAGCCGAGCAGCCCCAACCCTACCAGGGCGACCAATACCCCCCACAACACTGCGCTATGTCCGGTTTCACCAGCCTGCAACCAAAGTGTTTGGTAGAAAAGCACAATCTCAAAGATCTCACGATATACGGCGATAAAGGCCAGCAACGCAAAACCCCAGTTTTGTCCAGAGCTAAGGCTGGCCGAGAGTTTTTGCTTGATGTAATCCTGCCAGGAATTGGCATGGGCCTTTGAATGCATCCAGATTCCGACCCATAACAGCACCACCATGGCCACCAGTGCCGCTACCCCTTCGGTAATTTCCCGACTGGCACCGGAGATATCTAACACAAAGCTCGCCACCAGCCAGGTGACAAGACCAAGCCCCAGGGCCGCCATCCAGCCGCCATGCACGTATTTCAGGCTTTGTGTAGCGCCAGCACGACTCAGGAAAGCAAAAATGGCCGCCAGTACCAAAATGGCTTCCAATCCTTCACGAAGCAGAATAATCAGCGATGCGACAAAACTTAACCAGGGAGAAAGCTCCCCTTGCCCCAAGGACAGAGCCGCTTGTTCCAGACCTTGCATGGCGGCCTGATAGAGACTCTCCAATTGTGCTTGTGGTAATCCAGAGCGCAGACCATCGCGGTAGGCAAACATGGATTTTTCAATATGCCTGGTCAGCGGCGCATCGAGGTTGCGTAGGCCGGATTCAGTCAATTCAAAGCCTTCCAGATAGGCATTGATGGACAACTCGTAGGCTAACTCCCGATCGCCAGCCTCAGCCGCCTGCCATGACTTCTGCAATGTCATTTGCGCAAACGCCAAGGGGTCTGGACCGGATGAAAGGATTTGATCTGGGTGTGCACGCAGTTGCACAAATGCGTCGACATCGCGACCATCAGCAGCAACCTGATTAGGCGTCATCGTGGCCAACTCATCCAGGCTAAAGGGAGAAGCCACGGCATCAACCGGGGTATCGGTCACATAACCAGCCACAAAAGCAGCTAACGCCCAGCGCTGATCATCGTTTAGCGACTGTGCATAAGAGGCCATACCTGTACCTTCAACACCCAGGGTGATGGTGTTGTATAAACCAAACAGACTCAGTTCGCTCATGCGTTCGCGATCATGGAAGTTTGCCGGTGCCGGCTCCATGCCTTGCCCGGCAATACCATCACCTAGCCCGGTGCTGCCGTGGCACATGGCGCATTGCGCCTGATAGAGTTGAGCGACTGAATCTGGTCTGGGAGCCTTTCTGGGGCTGAGCTTGATGTTGTAGGCCTGGGTAAGGGTCTTACTGATCTCACCGGTCAGCGCTTTGATATCGCTGCCCTGCTGCTTCTGTGCAATAGCCAGTTGCAGAGTGTTAATCTGATTTAACAAGGTATCGCTGGTGTCTACCCTGGGTAACTGCAACAGAATTTCTTCGGCAACCCTTGCAAACTCGACCTGTTCGGCATATTCCCCTTCATCCACCACTCTGCCGTCAGCCACGGTCATTGGGTAGTCCACCCCCACATACGCCAACAGGTGCAAAATACGTTCAGGCCCCTGCTGGGCGGCGTGTAATCCGATAGGCAGCAGCATCGTGGCTATCAGTAACAGCTTGGTGATGACTCGGTTCATATCACATTTACAACTAAGAATAATTTGCGTTTATTATCGCACTTGGAGTTCTTGTGAACAACCTGAACCAACAATTCAATAGGATTAGTAAACATTCACAGACACACAGCAACCGCTGACTTAATGCACAGTTGCCTTCTGATCGTCGGCATTTTCTGTGATCAGAAACCTACAGGTGCCTCTTCGCCCTAAGCATGGCTGCTAGCGGATAAAAAATGCAGGAAATGCGCACAAAACGACGGATTTTGAGTTCCTCAATTACCATGGTGCGTTATTTATAGGTGTAAATCGTCCACTGGCCGAATCTTTTTTATGTGCGATTAATCATCCGTAAATCAATATCTTGCCACAAAGATGTCACGGCCTTTAAAGGCTGTTACGTCTGCTCACCGGTCATTTACAACATATTTCCCTGGGCACGCGACACTTAATCTGGGCACAACGCCCCTAACGCAAACGAGGGATTCATCATGTTCAACTACCGTACTTTGGCGATTGCCACCACACTCATGGCTGCCCCCCTGATGTCCCAGGCGGCCACCTATGAAGCAGCCGATCAGTCCGTAGCCAGCCGACTCTGTGTCAGCGCCGTTACCCAAAATACTATTGGCTTTATCACCGCTGTCGATCAATCTGGCTATAAGCTGACCTACATAGCCCGCAATCTGCATTGCAATGACGAGCCGGTGGCCTATTTTGCAGCCGACGCCGGGCAAGACATGATTGCGGCAAGGCTGGAGAGATTAATGGTAAGCCCAGGGCGCACTGAAATTAAGGATGTCGTCGCTGTGCCGTCCAGCAAACCACTGAGCGGCCAAGTATTGATAGCACCTAAGTAGCCTGCTTCCGGCCAGATGGACAGTGGAACTCTGTCCCCCCTTTATTTAACGCGAGATTAATTCTTATATATCAATTGGTTAACTAACTACCCAACAAGTTTCAAATTAATTGTTGATAATAGTTATCATTTGCACTAAATTAACTCTCGCACTACAGCCCGAGTCTACTGGTCTTCTTTGGGCTTACCAACCACAGGTTTGGTATTAGGGCGGGCTCTCCGTGGCCCGCCCCTTTTTTATCTGAAAACAATAAACTAAGCTGCACGACAACATGCCTTGGGCCAAAGGCTTGATTTAGGTATCCTTTGCCCCACTGATTACCCAATGTTTTTTCTATGACTTTCAGACTCTTGGCCTCGATCGCCCTGCTTAGCGCCAGCTCCCTTTATGCTAATGAAATAGAACGCATCAGCGTCACTGCCAGCCGTCAGTCACAGCCGCAGGAGCAACTTTCCCTCAGCCTGACTCGCCTTGAGCAAGAAGAACTGTCCCTGCTTGGTCAAATTCATATCAGCGAAACCCTGTCCAGAGTCCCTGGTGCTTGGGTAAGTCGCGGCAACGGTCAGGAACATTTGACGGCCATTCGTTCCCCGGTGTTGACCGGCGCCGGTTCATGCGGGGCATTTTTGGTGCTGGAAGATGGCATTCCTACCCGCTCCAGTGGTTTTTGCAACGCCAACCAACTGTTCGAAGTGAACACTGAGCAGGCCGGCGCTATAGAGGTGCTCCGTGGCCCACACAGCGCATTATATGGCTCCAATGCAGTGCATGGCACCATCCACATATTAAGTCCCGATTTGCCAGATGCTGGCGCCGCATCTTTGGCTCTTGAGGGAGGTCCCAATCAATATGCAAGGGTCAAGTTCAGTGCGGGCAACGAGCAAATCCTGGTATACGGCAATCTGGCTCATGACGGCGGTTATCAGGCAGATTCAGGTTACGACCAGCAAAAATTGAACCTGGTGCATGGCTGGCATAGCGGCCAATGGCAGGTAAAGAGTCTGATGTCCTTTACTAACCTGAACCAGGAAACGGCCGGTTACATTGAAGGAAAAGATACCTATAAAGACGAAAACTTACGTCGTCAGAATGCCAATCCTGAGGCCTACCGGGATGCGTGGTCCTGGCGCACACAGTCCAATATCCAATATCAAATGGATAATGGCGTTACGCTACAGATGACCCCCTTTTTGCGGGCCCAGCGTATGGCCTTTCTGCAACACTTTGTGCCCTGGCAACCAACCGAAGAAAACGGCCATAAAAGTGCGGGACTGCAGACGCAATTATTTGGCGCTACGAACACAATATCCTGGTTAGCGGGTATGGATATGGAATGGACAGATGGTTGGTTGAAAGAGATCCAAGCCGAGTCCTTTAGTCCTGCATTGCCAAAGGGCAGCCACTATGACTATCAGGTAATTGCACGCAATCTGTCCCCTTTTGCCGGTTTGCGCTGGCGACCTTCAGAACAATGGCAGCTCAACGCAGCGCTGCGTTACGACTATCAGCAATACGATTATCAAACCTTGGTGCCCGCAGGCAGTGCTTGCGCGCCAGAAGTCAGCAAATGCCGTTTTTATCGGCCCGTTAGCCAGAAACCCGATTTCAAGAGTCTCTCCCCCAGCCTGGGAGTAGTTCACTATCTAGATAGCAGCGACCAACTGTATGCCAATCTCAGCCGCGGCTTTCGGGCACCACAAACCAGCGAACTGTTTCGATTGCAAAGTGGACAAGTACTGGCCAGCTTAGACACTGAACAACTGGACAGCGTTGAACTTGGCTGGCGCGCGCAATTTGCCTCGCTGAATATGGATCTCAGTGCCTTTGCCATGAATAAGCGTAACCATATTTTCCAGGACAGTGACAGACAAAACGTGGATAACGGACAAACCCGCCACCACGGATTGGAATTGAGTTTTACCCTGGCGCTAAACGCGCAGTGGCAGCTAAGCGCAGATGGTACCTTTGCCAAGCACCGTTATGCCAACGATCTCAACCTCGGCGAAGAGAGCATTCGAGGCAATGATATTGATACTGCTCCCAGGCAAATGTGGAATATGCGCCTGGACTGGCAACCGGCCACCGGGAAACAACTCGAACTGGAATGGCAGCACATGGGACGTTATTACCTCGACCCACAAAATAGTGCCGATTATCCAGGCCATGATGTGCTTAATCTGCGCGCCAGTTGCGCGTTGGATCGCCAATGGCGGTTCGGCCTTCGAGTACTGAACCTGTTGGATACAGACTATGCCGAACGTGCCGATATTGGTTTTGGCCAGTATCGCTATTTTGTCGGTCTTCCACGCTCTGTTTATCTGTCGTTGGATTATCGTTTGTAGATAGCAGCGACAAAGTGGCAACAATATTTGCTCCTATCCACTGGCAAGCCGGCGATTTAATATGCATAAATGTAGTGTTCGTGCCTGGGCCTCATATATTTGCTGCTGGAGCCAATCTTGACCCATAAATGGAAACGCAAAGCGGGCTTGTGGCTGATGGCACTTATGCTGTGCGGCCAAGCCCACAGTGAGAATGGCGGCAAGCATATTATCGCGGCGGGCCAGCTTGTTTCATTGTTCAATCAACCTGGCACCCTGGACGCCGAAGGTAGGCCCGACAATGGCGTTTACCATAATCTTCTTAGCCAAATCTTGCTGGAAACTGGCTTAGCCGCACAGTACGAAATTATTGTTATGCCCATGGCAAGGGCCAAGCTGGGCTTCGTGCAGGGTAAATTTGCCTGCTATAGTCCCGGTGAAGATACCTTCGATGAATTAAAGCCGGCACTTGCCCAAATGGATTACCTCAGCAGTGCTCCCATTAATCAGGCATTGGTGCGTGTGGTGTCAAAACCGGGCACACCGGTTGCCAGCCGCGTTGAAGATATTAGTCAGCAAGACGCCATCGGCATTATACGGGGCGGCCCCACCAATGAGACCATTAAGGCGATGATGGCTCGTGCCGGTGAGATCTACTACGTGGACTCGGAAGAGCAGAATATAAAAATGCTGCAACTAAGCAGGATCAGGAAGGCGCTTATATTCTATCCGGATGTGATCAGAGCTTACCGGTCATTGGGCCTCGAACGACATTTCCCTTACGACCCGGCGTTTGCGCCATTGGTGATAAACGACAATATTATTTGTCACCCACTGCACCAAGCCGCTTTTGACAAGATCAACGAGAAGCTGGTTGAAATGCGAGAGGACGGTCGGCTGCGTACCCTGCTGCAGGAAATCTATTTTTTTGAAACTTTAGACTGACCTGGCATTGCAGTGGATTTTGCAGCTGTGGATACCAACGCTTGCAAACACATTGGCTTCGGGTTATCGGTAAATCTGGGACTTAACTGCCGAAAGTCCAACTGACCAATCTGTCCGCTGCTAATCAGCTGAGTTAGATGTTTGGCGGTCTGTGTATGATTACTGACCGAAACTGCAAGCTGTTGCTTGTAGTGGTTATCCAACGCATACCGCCCACTATGGTGACTGTCCAGCAACACCAACGCAAAGGCACCTAACAACATATGCCCACCGTAGCTGATATAGTTTGCTGGCGCATAGTCAGGTGTGGGATCCCAGTTAATGCCAGCAAAAAAGATTTCAGTCCCCATATTAAGTCCTGCATCTTTAGCGGCATGCATCGCTCCATAGGCGATCGCATCATTGGCAGCCCACACCATATCCACCCTGCCAAACCGGCTAAAAAATGCAAAGGCCTTGGTATAGGCCTGCTCCTCAGACCAATGTGCATGCTCTTGATGTAGCAGGGTTAGATCACCTGAGAACTCTCTGAGCCCCCGAAGCAACCCATCAGCCCTTAACTGAGAAGACAGTGAACGCTGATCGCCATGTAAGGCCAGCAAAGTGGCTGGACGGGTCTTAACCAGCGCCATCATATCCTTCACCATACCATAGCCACTTGCCGCCAAATCGGCACTGAGCTCGCCTAGGTAGTAATTCAGGTTTGAGGTGTCGGTCGTTTTATCCAGACCATTGTTGAACAAGAAATAGTGGCGTTGTTGTTTTTCCAGGGCCGGTGTCAGTGCGTCCAAGACGCTATTTTCATTAACCAGTAGCAGATAATCGGCCGGCGATGCCATGGCCTTTTCCACCAAAGCAACCATCAATAATCTGTCGCGGTTGGCGTATTCAATTTGCAGCTCCACCCCCAAATCCTTGGCGGCTTCCTGCATAAAAGCACTGACCTGAGACCAAAAAGGTCCGGTCACACCAGGATCCTCACTACCGGGATTAACAAATATCACCCGCATCGGTGGTGACGCCCACACCAAAGACGGCAAGAATAGCAACACCAACAAAAACAACTTGGGGTCAGGTCTTGAAATTTGCAACGGCGCGACTCACGGTAGAGTAATGAACATCAAAGGCATCGGCTATCTGCTTCATCGTATAGGCCCCACTCAGATAAGCCTTTGCCATGTTTGCTTTGGCACTATTATCAGCCGCTACATATTCCTGCAAAGGTTTTGCCGGTGGTCGGCGCTGGGCAGCCGGCACCTCCGGCAGAATCTCATCAGCCACCCCTTGCTTATGCTGCTGTATAAAGTCTTTACTGCCGAGAAAGATTTGCGACTGTAGCTTGTCCCACACCTGCACGCCCACACCTTCAGCTACAAAGGCCTGATACTTCTTAATGGCTTTTTTAGTTTTTTTATGGAAATGCTCAAGTAAGGGTGTAGCCACCAACCATGGCTGCGGCTCCGCCTCCCCTATCATGGCCCGGTAGCTGCTCCAGGGCCACTCCTCAGGTGAATTTGCAAGGCCATTTGCACGCACCGGATTAAGCACAATATAGCGACTTAGCTCCAACAAATAGCTGTCTTTGTCTACCAGAATCGCTTTGAAACGCCCCTGAAACAGGTGACCAACCCGCTTATGAACCCGATTAAACTTTTGTGTATAGACCCCGTTCAATTGGCGCATTCCCCGGGACAAATTAGCCTCTGGTGTTTCCACCAGAAGATGATAGTGATTTGGCATCAGGCAGTAGGCATAGATACGCCAGTTAAACCGCTTACATACATCCTCAAGCAACTGAATAAATCTTTGATAATCGGCATCCTGCCGGTAAATAGCCTGCTGATCATTGCCCCTGGAGGTGACATGGTACAGCGCGCCAGGATACTCCACTCGTAAAGGACGACTCATTTATTCTCTCTTCTTGATCTAATGAGCTAAGCCTAGCTGGCACCCTAGTTTCTGCAAAATTCAAGACCTGACCCCAAAAGAAAAGATGACAATATTTTTTACCTCTTTATGCTTAGAGGAAACTATTAATATTTATAAATCAATTATCTGCGTGATTGCTTTAGATGTGTTTCTTCTGTGAGGTTGGTTTGACAACACCGAGACTGGTGCTTAACTGAGCTATCGGTGTCTGCCCTTGGATTAAGAAAAAAGGAGAGAAAATGGCCGCCCTACCCTACGCCCAGTTCCCTGGCAGTGTGATTGCACAGCCTCCGTGCAGAATGCTTAATGCCAATATGTACGGTTTCTTTATCAAAGGCTGCAGCAGCACCATTCAAACCTTTCTCGATGACACCATCGGTCAGGTTAATGGCTTGAACTTCAAGGCTATTTCGCCCTATTGCATGCTGACCTTTACCGATATCGAAAACATCAAACCCACTACTGAGCCTTGGGCAGATCAGGGCTATTTCCAGGAAACCGATGTGATTGTCTGGATCCCGGTGGCACGTATGGACGGTGACGATATCGAACACCTGTATTGGTATCCCGCCTTTATCTGCGTGAATAACGTCTACGCCCTAATTAACGGGCGTGAAACCTGGGGATTTAATAAATACCTTTGCGACTACCAGATGCCAGCCATCGGCGGTGAACCCAACTTTTTCAATATCACTTTGGATGCATTCCAACGCTACTCGCCGGATACCAAGATGGCGCCTTGTGAGCTTTTTAACGTCAAACTGGTCAAAAAGGACCGCGAAAGCCCGATTAAAAACTTTTTTGATTTGGTCAAAGAGGGACTGGATCTGTTGGAAGACATGGATGTGAACTTCTTCGATATGGAGTTTTCTTTTTTCAAGCAGATGCTAGGCGGCCTGTTCAGGCCACAAGTAGACCAATTACTGTTTAAACAGCTGCCCAATGGCGATGCCACACAGGCCCTTTACCAGAATGTGTTGCACTCCCCTTCGGTGGTGCAAAAGGTGCACTCGGGCTGCATCTACTTCCACGAATTTGCCTTTACCCTAAATCAGGTCGATATGTTCCCGCTGGACAAGATGTTCGGTATCCCTCTGGGATATCAACGCCCTTTACTCCCTTTCAACATCCTGTTTGATTTTAATCAGGAAGCCGCTCTCGACATTAAATAAGGACAGCGCATGAGCAAGAAACAAAAAATCGCCATATTGGGCGGCGGTGTTGGCGCCATGACCAGCGCTTTTTATCTGACCGATCAGAAAGATTGGCAGCTGAAGTACGATATTACCGTCTACCAATTGGGTTGGCGGTTAGGAGGAAAAGGTGCCAGCGGTCGTAACCCTGACTATGCCGAGCGCATCCAGGAACACGGCCTGCATATCTGGTTTGGCTTCTATGACAATGCCTTTCATACCATTAAAAAAGCGTACCAGCTGTTGGACAGACCTCAGGGTGATCCCATGCGCACCTGGCAGGATGCCTTTAAACCCCATAGCTATATTGTGCTGCAGGAATACATCGACAAGCAGTGGAAAACCTGGCCTATCGATTTTCCCACCAACAAGCTGGTGCCCGGACAGATAGATGATGAGCTGGATATCTGGGATCTGTTTCGCACGGCCTTTATGTGGATAAAACGGGGCATTACTGATTTACGTCAGGAAGCCAAGCTCCACCGCCATAATCGGCTCCCGACCCAAGAGCACGAGGAAGATGAGTCCTGGCTTGAGCGGGTTGCCAACAAAATTCGCGTGGAAGCCAGGGAATTGGTGGATGATGTTAAAGATACCGCCGAACATTTGGAATCCTTCCTTAAAGCCTTACCCAAACAACTCTCAAAGCGTGATAAAGACGACCATCACGCCATACACCGTTTGCTTAAGAAACTACGCCAGTGGCTTAACCAGGAATTCTGTGAATGGTTGGATGACAACGATGATATCCGCCGGCTGTTTATTTCGCTGGACCTGGGCCTGACCGTTCTGATCGGCATGATTGAAGACGATGTCTTCGAGCATGGCTTTGACGTGATTAATGACAAGGACTACCGGCAGTGGCTGACCGATCACAGTGCCAACGTGAAGTACACGGTCAATTCAGCGCCAGTGCGCGGTTTTTACGATTTGGTGTTCGCCTATGAAGACGGCGATTTTAATAAGCCCAATGTGGAAGCTGGCACCATCATTCGCTGCATGATGCGCATTGCCTTTAATTACAAGGGCGCGGTCATGTGGAAGATGCAGGCCGGTATGGGCGATACCATCTTTACTCCCTTTTATCAGGCGCTTAAGGCGCGCGGGGTAAAATTTGAATTTTTCCACAAGGTTGAGGAGCTGACAGCCCACAACGGCATAGTGGATAGCATTAAGATGACCCAGCAAGTGGCTCTCAAAGAAGGACTAAGTGGCTACAATCCACTAGTGCCCGTGCCGGTTAAAGGCTATGACATTCCGATTGACTGCTGGCCGGACAGACCCAATTACGAGCAACTGGACCCCGCTCAAGCTGATTTACTCAAAGCCAACAATATCAACCTGGAATCTTTTTGGACAAATTGGCCGCAGATTTATCAAAACCATTTCCACAAGCCACTACCGCAGAAGACCTTGCGACAGGGCGAGGACTTTGATCTGGTGGTATTTGGCATTTCCATTGGCTCTTTGCCTTATCTGTGCGAAGACCTGCTGGCGCAAAGCCCGGGGCTCAAACGCATGAGCGACAGGGTAAAAACCGTGGTTACCCAGGCTTATCAGGTATGGAGTGATAAGAGCTTGTCCGAATTGGGCTGGTGCTGTATGCCGCCAAGTGGCGAAGAACCGGTATTAAGCGGGTTTGTAGAGCCCTTTGATACTTGGGCGTCGATGGATCAACTGCTGGATAAAGAGACCTGGCCGGCCAGCTTGGAGCCTAAAAATGTGGCCTATTTTTGTAGCGCCATGCCGATGAAAGACTTCCCGCCACCGGCCGACTTTGCCTTCCCTGAGCGTTGCTATGAGCAGGTAAAACAAAATGCCATCAGCAATCTGACGGGCGCCATCTACAATTTGTGGCCCAAGGTAGCCGGGGAAGGCCAATTTGATTGGTCCATTTTGATCGATCCCAATGGGCAAACAGGACAAGGCAGATTTGACAGCCAGTATTGGCGAGCCAATATTGATCCTTCCGAGCATTATGTTTTGTCAGTGGTTAATAGCAGCGAAACCCGTTTGGACACCCATGAAGCAGGCTTCGATAATCTGTATATTACCGGTGATTGGATCAAAACGGGTCTCAATGCAGGTTGTGTGGAAGCAGCTACCATGGCGGGCATGCAAACCTCCAGGGCAATTAGCGGATATCCACAACGCATCGCTGGTGAGAAGGACTTTTAATAACCGGTTAAATGGGATAGATTTCGCGATCTTTAGATTGAAATTCTAAGAAAATAGCGGCAAAAACCATAGTTGCAAGGATGCGCATTGCACTCTAATAATAAGGCTAAAAATGCACATACCGCGATTTTGTCTGTGTCTGGTTTCACTGCCTCTGTATCAACCATTGACGGTACAGGCTGCCGACTCGGATAGTGTTGAAGTTATCCGGGTTAATGCACAAAAACATCAACAATCACTGGACGATGTCGCTTTGTCTGTTCGCTATCTGGACGGCGAATCGTTGGCTGAGCAGAATATCAAAGACACGACGGAGTTGTCGGGACAAACGGTTAATTTCAAGATCACCCAAAACGCTGCCGAAGGCACACCGCCGGCCCTTAATATCCGTGGCGTAGGCAGCCTGGACTACAACACCTCCACCACCTCACCCATCGGCCTTTATCAGGACGGTGTGGCACCTGGCTCTGCCAATGGCCTGATCCTGAATTTATACGATCTGGAGAGCGTTGAAATCCTGCGTGGTCCTCAAGGCACCCTGTTTGGTCGTAATACCACCGGCGGCGCCATTCTGATTAACAGCAAACGCCCGGAGCATGACTTTGGTGGCTATATCAATGCCGGGGTCGGCGAACAAAACTTGTTGAAGTTCGACGGGGCGGTGAATCTTCCTGTTAACGAGCATATTGCCACCCGCCTGGCCGTTAGCCACCGTGACTACGATTACTCCGTTAACAACTTATATGCCCCTGCACCACAGGCTGATATGCGTCAAACCCAAGCTCGCTGGTCAATATTGGCCGACTATGATGACCTGGAAGTGTTCGCCAAAGTATATTGGGGACAATGGGATGGCATTGTGAAGCCGGTGGGTAATATTGGCGTAATTAAAACACCAGCCAACCCGGTGACTGGGCAAGCCGCAGTGCTTTGCACTCCCGCAGAAGCAGGTTCTGCCCTGTGTACTGACGCCTTTGGCTTTAATGACGGCTCAGATAATTTCTACGACGTGGCGGTGAATAACAATATCAATAACAACAGCCCACACACCTCCGATACGCTGGGAGCCGATATCAATCTACGCTATCGCCTCGATGATAAATCCGAACTTTATTCCGTCACCGGCTATAGCGAGCTGGACCGCGTACATTTCTTTAATAGCGACGGCAGTCCTGCGGGCCTTGCCGAAGGCGGTCAGGATCTGTATTCAGACCTGTTCAGTCAGGAGTTTCGCTACCACCGTCAGTTTGATGATGCCTACCTTATCGCCGGCGTCTTTTACCTCAGAGAATCCCTCACGCAGGACAACTTTATTGACCTGTTCAGGGATTTTCGCAGCGCCCCCGAGCTCTTCAGCTTTGCCGCGCAGTTTATGTATGACAACGAAATTGACACAAAAGCCAATGCCGCCTTTGCGCATTTGGATTATGAGTTAAGTGAGGCCACCACCTTGTCGGTAGGGCTTCGCTACTCCGATGAGGAAACCCGCTATCGCGCTATTGGCACCATAAATGTGGCCACTGCGGTGGGTGATCAAACCGGTATAAACGTTCCAGGCTGGAATGAGCCCGGCGTGGTAAGTGACAGCAATTGGTCGGGAAAAGTGGCGATAAACCATATTTGGCACCCCTCGCTGAATACTTATGCCAGTTTTTCCCGAGGCTTTAAGAGCGGTGGTTATAACGGCGCCATTATCACCAGCCAGGCAGAAGCGGCACGGAATGACTATGGCAGCGAATCACTTAATGCTTTTGAAGTAGGCGGCAGAGCCTATTGGGATAAGCGCAACGCCATGCTGCAATTTGCCCTCTTTAACTACGCCTATCAGGACCAACAGGTCTTTATGAATCAGGCTGCAGTCAACCCTAATGCGCCTCCCATTCAGTTGCTGGATAACGTCGGCCGTTCGCGCATTTACGGCGCAGAAGCTGAAATGTCATGGCAGCTTAGCGAGGCTTTCAGAAGCCAGTTAGGCATAGGTTACCTGCCCAAAGCCGAACTGAAAGAGTTTGTCGATGCCGGCGGCAATCGCATCATCGATAACCGCCTGCCATTTACCTCAAAATGGAATGGTAACGGCTTTTTTGACTATGTATTGCCGCTGTCAGACGGCGAACTGCAACTGCAGTTGAATTTTGACTATCAATCGGCTTTTTACTTTGACCAGAACGAAAACCCCTATGCCAGGCAAGGCGGCTATACCCTCTGGAACGCTCGCATAGCTTATGAGTTTGAGGACTGGACTTTGGCCTTATGGGGCAAAAACATCACCGACAAAGAATATAGTCATCTGCGCTTTGATTTGATGGGATTACTTGGCATGCTACAGGACTTTAAAGGCGAAGCCAGGCAGCTGGGGGTAGAGGTAAATTACCGTTTCTAGTGTGGCCAAGCCAACTGAACAAAAATGCCAAATGAATGGCTTACACTGCTTATCGGGAACAAGCTGTGCACAAAAATAATTGGATGATCAGATACCTAATACTCTTGCCACTACTGATAGTGGTTTCACTTCGGTGTATCGCTGCCGAAGTCCCTGCATTCAAGCTAAGTGAAGTGGATAGGGTTAATCTGGCGGACCAAATAGAATATTACGCCTTCCCCCAAGGACAACTTCCCGACAGCGCGGCAGCCTTGCCGGTTTGGCTTGATTCGCTGCATCCCCACGGCACCACCAACCATTTCGGCGACCGCTACGTTGCCGTATTCAGCCTGCATAACGATACGGACGAATCCTTCTGGTATATCTATCCCTATGGTTCGGTGGTAGACAGCATTCGCATCAAAAGCTTTGCCATACAAAGCACTCAAGAAGTGCTCTCTGGTTATCGTCATGCTAACAGCCTGGATTTTCACTATGGAGGCGAGATTAAACTCGCCCCAGGCGCCACAGAAACCCTGGTGATACTCTTTGAAAGCGACTATTTCTTCGCACCTATTAAAGTCCTGGTAGGCCCAAGTGAAGGCATGCAGGACCACCTCAGTCATGAAAATCTGATCATGCTGATAAGCCTTGGCATTTGTCTGGCTTTAGGTATCTATAACTTCTTTATCTTTCTCGGTAGTGGCGAGCGTCTCTATCTTTACTACGCCTTGGCCACCCTCAGTTTTTTATGGGGATGGAGCCATGTGTTTGGCGTTCCTGAATACCTTTTCCATAGCCACTTCCCGATGTTTCTGATGCCGCCTTACTTGCTTGGCGCCATCTTCACCTGTTTATTTGCCATTGAATTCTTACAACTTCAAAGACGCTCCCCACGCATCACCAAAATACTGAAAGGCAATGTGTTGTTCTGTGCTGTTGGCGCCCCTATTGCGGCTTTCAACCCGGCAGCGGGTCTGTTGCTGGCGACAGTGGGTACCAGTGTGATCCTGATCCTCGGGCTTTACGCAGGTATCCTCTCCTGGCGCAGGGGATTTAGACCAGCCCGCTACTTTGTGTTGGCCTTTGCCTCGGTAGTGCTACCGAATATGGTGGGTAATTTGATGAATCTGGGCTTATTGCCCGGCTTGAATGTGAATATTTACTTACTGGGGCTGTTAGGAAATACAGCAGATAGCTTGTTGTTGGCCTTTGCACTGGCGGAAAAAGTCAGGTTGATTAACTTCAAAAATAAACAGTTGGCAGAGGAATTAGAAAAGAAAGTCGTTGCCCTCAACGAGCTAAATACCAACCTGGAGCGTAAAGTCGAGGAGCGTACCGCAGACCTGCATGTCAGCCTGATTGAGCAGCAAGCTATTCTCGACAATGCCATGACGGGTATTGCCTTTATCCGCGATGGCAAAATCCTGCGCTGCAACAATGGCTTTGAACAAATATTTGGATATCGCCAGGAAGAATTGGAGGGGCGATCGACACTGATCATTCATGAGTCTGAGGCTGATTTTGAACGCAATCGTCAGGAAGCCTATGAACAAATTTTCCAGGGCGAGCCCTACCATGCAGACCTTAAGTTAAGACATAAAGATGGTCACCTTCTATGGTGTGAAGTCAAAGCTAAACTGCTCGGCCCAGATGAAAGCGCCAAAAGTCTGGTATTAGTGGCCCAGGATATTTCCGATAGAAAAACCGCAGAAAAAGCTCTGGTAGAGGCCAAAGCCAAGGCCGAAGAAGCCACCGAAGCCAAATCATCTTTCTTGGCCAAAATGAGCCATGAAATTCGCACCCCCATTAACGCGGTGATTGGTCTTAGTCGCCTGGCCACCAAAACGCCCTTAAACAAAGAACAGCAGGATTACTTGCAAAAAATACAGGAATCGGGGGAGGTATTGCTGGGACTGGTCAACGATATCCTTGATGTTTCCAAGGTAGAAGCCAATAAACTGCGCTTGGAGATGACCCAGTTTTCTATTGCCAGGCTGGTGCAACGGGCAGTCAATATCAATGCTCTTAAGGCCCATGGCAAGGGCATCGAAATTGTCACGGATTTGGAAACCAGTATTCCTACCAACCTGATTGGCGACCCCCTGCGCATCCAACAGATACTGGTCAACCTGATTAGCAATGCAGTGAAATTTACCGATCACGGGGTGGTCTGCATTAAAGCCAGAAGCCTGGAACAAGACGAAACCGATACCACCCTGGCGTTTAGCATCATTGACAGCGGCATCGGCATGAGTCCGGCGCAGCAGGCAAAACTCTTTCAGCCCTTTAGTCAGGCCGATGACTCCATGACCCGCAAGTACGGCGGTACAGGATTAGGCTTAACCATCTGCAAACAACTTTGTGAATTGATGGGCGGAAAAATCTGGGCAGAGAGTGAAATAGGACAAGGTTCCACCTTCCACTTTACTATCAAGGTCAAAAAATCAACCCATGCCCTGCCTATTATCAATTTGGATCGCAGCAAACTGGCCAAACTAAAAACCTTGGTGGTGGACGATATGCCGGTGGCCAGACGGGTGCTGGCAGAAATGCTCAGCGAATTAGGAATAGCTTGCGATCAAGCCAAAAATGGCGAGGAAGCCATCAGGTTAGTGAGCGCCGCTAGTGAAGACGGTAGCCCCTATGACTTGATCTTAATGGATTGGCGGATGCCGGGCCTGGATGGAATAGAAACCTCAAAGCGCATCAAAGCGCTGACCCTGTGCAACTCACCTCATATTCTGATGGTGTCGGCCTACGACCGTCAGGAGGCTCGCAGTCGAATCGACAGCAATATCATCCAACAGTTTTTGGAAAAGCCCATCAACCTCTCCATTCTGGTTGATGCCTTAATGGGTGTTATTGCCCAAGACCAGGAAAACTTGGGTTCCTCTGCAACAAAGTTGGAAAGTGTGCCGGATTTTTCTCGCTACCGTCTGCTATTGGTTGAGGATAACGCCATTAACCGCCAGGTTGCCGAAGGCTTTTTGAGAGATTCAGGGATTCAGGTAACCACGGCCGAAAACGGACTTGAGGCCTTAGAAAAATTACAGGAAGGTCAATTCGACATTATTCTGATGGATATTCAGATGCCGGAAATGGATGGCCTGACGGCCTCCAGGCTTATCCGCAATCAACTGATGCTGGATACCCCTGTCATTGCCATGACCGCTCACGTGATGGAAAGCGATGTGCAAAAGAGCCGGGATGCCGGCATGAATGATCATATGTGCAAACCCCTTGATCCAGACAGCTTGTTTAAGACCCTGAGTCATTACCTGAAGCCTGGCGAACCACTGCCACCCAGCATACCCGTTGCAAAAGAGCAAAGTCTGGACATTGAGCGCTTTAAAGAAGTGGAAGAACTGGACGCCAAAAAAGCGCTGCGTAATCTCAGCGGTAAGCAGGAACTCTATATGAGTCTGCTTAGAGACTTTTTGGAAGAACATCGCCATACGCCGGAAAAATTTAGCGACCTGGCCAACAAAAAAGAATGGCCGACCTTATTCAGATATGTGCATACACTCAAATCTACCGCCCTGTACATTGGCGCCTTCTCGTTGTCCAAAGCCTGCGCCCGTCTTGAACAGCTGCTCGACGGCGGCAGCTTCCAAAAGGAGTTGCTTGAGGACATCAATGCCCGATTAACTCAATTAATCTCTGGGTTGGCTCGCGTATTTGGTGAAGTTGAAGTCAATCTAGAGATTGACATCAGCCCCTTGGCATTGATGCAAACATTGCAAAAAATGCTGCCATTGCTGCTACGCTCTGATCTATCGGCTGAAGACTATCTGCCACTGTTACAAAAATTAAGCGGCCTGAAAAGCTACGGACCCAGAGTCAACACCATGATCCAAAAAGTGCAGGATATTGAGTTTGAACAGGCAAGTCATATTGCCAACGAGTTGCTTGAAGAGCTTCAGAGGCAACATCATGAATAGCGCGTCTGTCTCTGTGGCACCTGGTCCGGCCCCCTTGCTGATGAGGTATGGGTGAACGCTTATGCCCATTTCCCATGACCAAGTCTCCGACCAGGTGATAAGTCGAACGCCCATCCCACCGGCATCTTCTTACCCACCACTGCAAGCCGTTAAGCCCCGGGTACTTATCATTGATGATGAAAAGGCGAATCTGAAAGTCCTCAGTGAAATCTTGCGTGAAGAGGTGGATATCGTTCTGGCTGCAAATGGGCCACAAGGGATCCGTAAGGCTACCGAATATCTGCCCGATTTGATTTTACTGGATGTGGTAATGCCGCAAATGGATGGCTTTGAGGTCATTGCCAAACTCAAACAGCACCAAGCAACCAGTGCTATTCCGGTGATTTTCATTACTGCGCTGGGCGACTCACGTCATGAAGAAAAAGGCCTGCTGCTTGGTGCCCGTGACTACATTCAGAAACCCTTTCATAGCACTATTGTGCTGGCTCGCATCCGTTTGCATCTGGAATTAGTGCAGCAACGTCGAATGCTGGAGCAACTGGCAAATATTGATCCACTCACCTCATTAGCTAATCGCCGTAAATTTGAAGAAATCCTCAACCGTGAGTGGCTGGCTGCCATCAGGGAAAAATCAGCGTTGTCCCTGGTGATGATCGATATCGATAACTTTAAACAGTTTAACGACAGCCATGGCCATGCCGTCGGCGATATCTTGTTGCAGGAAGTGGCCGCCGTGATTGCCGCTCAGCTCAGACGTCCAAAAGACCTGGTGGCCAGGTATGGTGGCGAAGAGTTTGTGGCGCTACTGTGTGCATCTGACCACGGAAGCAGTCGGGACATCATGGAGTCGTGTCGCCTCCATGTCGCGTCACTAATGTCACCCAGGCTACCGCAGGAGCCAGGGTTGTCGGTGACCATCAGTGTGGGGGGCTATACCTGCCAACCCAAGATGGGTGACAGAATAGAAGATGCGCTGAAAAAGGCAGATGAGTTGCTTTACCAGGCAAAACACCAGGGGAAAAACCAGGTGGTCTGGAATGGATAAGGATGTTTCAAATTATGGATACCAATCGCCCCGTCGCTTTGCTGGTTGACGACGAGAAAGCCAATCTCAGGCTTTTAAGTGAACTGTTACGGCAGGACATGGATATTGCCTTGGCCATTAGTGGCTATCAGGCGCTGGATAAAGCCTGCAAACTAAAACCGGATCTGATACTGCTTGATGTGGTCATGCCTGAACTGGACGGTTTCGAAACTCTCAAAGCGTTACAAACAAATGCCAGCACTAAAGATATTCCGGTTATTTTTGTCACCGGTCTGGACAGTGCTCATGATGAAGAAAAAGGCCTGCGCCTTGGGGCCAAAGATTATATCGCCAAACCCTTTTCGCCCGAGGTGGTAAAAGCCAGGGTCAATGCGCAGCTGGAAATCATCCACCAGCGCCAAAAATTGCAACAGGTTTCTCAGGAGCTGGCCTTAGCCGATGAAGCAAAAAGTCGCTTTTTGGCCAATATGAGTCATGAAATCCGCACGCCATTGACCACCGTTATTGGTTATGCCGAGGCCATTCTCGCCGGGGAATTCAGAGAAGATGAACAGCAACAGGCTCTTGCGGCTATCAGTCAAAACGGCAAGCATCTGCTGGAATTACTGAATGACATTCTGGATCTGGCCAAAATTGAAGACAACCGACTGGAAATTGAAAAGTTGCCAGTAGATCTGATGGGGATGCTGGAAGAAATTCGGGTGCTATTTGCTGATAAAGCCCTTAAAAAGGGGCTGGCATTTCAACTTTCGCCACAATTCCCATTGCCCTCACAAATCATCACCGATCCAACCAGATTAAAGCAGATTCTGGTGAATTTGGTCGGCAACGCGATCAAGTTTACCGAGAAGGGATTTGTGCAAATCCGCATCAGCTGCGAGCCGCGGACCCTGATTTTCGAGGTCAAAGACAGTGGCATAGGCATCGCCAAAGAGCAACAGACCTTGCTTTTTGATGCCTTCACACAAGCCGAAGCCTCAGTGAACCGCCTTCATGGCGGAACGGGACTGGGCTTAGCTATATCCAAAGACCTTGCGCTTAAACTGGGGGGCGACATCAGTCTGTTGAGCGAGAAGGGACAAGGCAGCTGTTTTATATTTCATATGAATCTGCACGAAGGTCCTGACAATCAGTGGCTAACAACTATCCCCCTTTCACCGCAAAAAATATCCCAACAACATGCAGGCAAAAGCAAGGTCAGCAAACTCAGTGGCAGAGTGTTGTTGGCCGATGATTACAATGAGGGCAGAGAGCTGGTTTGCCGAATGCTGCAAACCCTAGGCGTACAGGTAACGCAGGTTAGCGATGGGGCACAGCTATTGGAAAAATCCTTAGCCGAGCATTTTGATTTAATTCTGACCGATATTAATATGCCGGTGATGAATGGCGCTGAAGCACTGCGCTTATTGCGTTCAGCAGGCATTGATACACCGGTTATTGCGCTGACAGCCAATGCCATGACCCACGATGTGGAGAGCTATCTGCAACAAGGTTTTGCAGGGCATCTCGCCAAGCCCATAGTGCGGGATCACTTCTTCCGATTGATGCAACAATTTCTCTTGCCCGAAGAACAGGGCGAGAAGCCTCCTTTGCAGTCAAGTAAGGAAATGATCGCCCTTAAAGCCAGATTTATCAGCAGTCTGCCGGCAAGGTTGGACGCCATAAAACAAGCCATACAGCAACAGGATTTGCCACAATTACAGCAGGCCGCTCATACCCTTAAGGGCGCAGCGGCATTGTTTGAACAGGCCACACTGACACAGTTAGCCAAAAGCATGGAAAATGTGACAGACTTTAAGGCCGCTGGCGAGTTGTATGCTGCCCTGATGGCAGCCAGCAAGCAGTTACATTAGCGAGGTCGATGTGGACAAAAACCATTCCAGCTTCACGGTGTTGGTAGTCGATGATGACGCCGATGTGCGGGCATTTTTGCGCAGCACCCTGCGTAACTTATTTCAGTGTAATGTCATCGAATCCCACTCACCCGAGCAGGCTGTGTTGCTTTACGAGAAACAGCATATCGACTTGGTGTTTTTGGATATTCAGATGCCGGGCATGGACGGCTTGACCCTGCTACAAGAGTTAAGGGCACTGCATAAAAACATCAAAATTGTGATGATTAGCGCCCATGGCACCGCCGATAATGTAAAAAAAGCGGTCAGCGAAGGGGCTGTCGGATTTATCGTCAAGCCCTTTAATATGCAGCGTATCAAAGCGGTGGTGGAGAAATTTATTTAGCCGCGCCAGCCGCTTTAGCCAATTGCTCTCGTAGCGCCAGATCCTGCTTTACCTGCCAGCCCTGCAGGTTTTTCTCAAGCAAGTGAACCAACGCATCAATATGCTGCTCATCGGCATTCAGCGCATCAATATATTGATAGGCTTTTCCACCAGCCTCTAGAAAATAATCGCGGTTCTCTTGACCTATTTCTTCGATGGTCTCCAGGCAGTCGGCACTAAAGCCAGGACAAACAACCTGGACCGATTTCACCCCTTTGGACGGCAGCGCCTTTAGGGTTTCATCGGTATAAGGCTTGAGCCATTCTTCGCGACCAAATCGTGACTGAAAGGTGGTTATATACTGCCCTTCTGCCAGGCCCAGTTTGATGGCGACCAAGCGGCTGGTTTTGTGGCATTGGCAGTGATAGGGATCACCATTTAATAAGTACCGCTTAGGGATCCCATGGTAGGAAAACAGTAATTTGTCTGCCTTACCATGCTGCTGCCAATGGGCCTTTATCTTATCCACCAAGGCCTGGATATAGCCAGGATCGTCATGGTATTGCGTGATAAATCTGAGCTCGGGCATCCAACGGGTTTGTTTTAGCGTGTCAGACAATGCATCAAAGGTCGAAGCCGTAGTTGAGGCACAATACTGCGGGTACATGGGCAGCACTAATAGCTTACGCACACCTTTGCATAGCATTGCTTGCACCTTTGCTTCGATGCTGGGGTTGCCATAGCGCATGGCAAAATCCACTTCTATAGCATCCCCCCAATTTTCCACTAATCTTTTCCGAATCGCCTGGCATTGGGCTTGGGTATGGATAAGCAGTGGCGATCCTTGTTCTGTCCACACGCCAGCATAGGCTTTGGCCGAGCGACGGGGACGAATATTAAGGATAATGCCGTTAAGGATCAGCCACCACAGGGGTCGGGGAACTTCCACTACCCTGGGATCCCACAAAAACTCCTTTAGGTAACGACGCAACGCCTTGGGCGCAGGCGCATCAGGGGTGCCCAAATTGGTGATTAGCACCCCGATTTTATCGGCCTGGCTATGGCTGAATGTGTCATGGCTTCGATACTTCATTAACGACTCCCGAAAATCCCTATGTTCAGGGCTGATAATAGGTAGCGGCGCCCGGCCCTACCGGCATACCCAGCACGAATACCCAAAGGTAGAAGAGTAGGGTCCAGCCGACGAAAAAGATCATCGAATAGGGCAGCATGGTCGCCACCAGAGTGCCGATGCCGATATCTTTCTTATAGCGACTGGCCATGGCCAGGATCAGGCCGAAGTAGCTCATCATCGGAGTAATCAGGTTAGTGACCGAATCGCCGATGCGATAGGCGGCCTGGATCACCTCAGGGGCAAAGCCCACCAGCATCAACATAGGGACGAAGATAGGCGCGGTGACCGCCCACTGTGCCGAAGCGCTGCCAAGCGACAGGTTAACCACCCCACACATCAGGATAAAGAGCACAAAGACTTCAGGACCGTCCAATCCCAGCGCCTGCAATGTAGCAGCTCCCTTGACCGCCAGCACCGTGCCCAGATTGGTCCAATTGAAGAAGGCGACAAACTGGGCAGCAAAGAAGACCAAAACGATGTACATGCCCATGGTGCTCATACCCTTGGACATGGCGTTGACCACGTCCCGGTCAGAGCGCATGCGACCAACCAGTTTGCCGTAAACAAACCCGGGAATGGCAAAGCTGATAAAAATAAAGGCGACGATACCTTTGAGAAAGGGAGAGCCGGCCACTTCACCGGTTTGTGGATGGCGTAAGATTCCCCACTCCGGCACCACCGTCAGCGCCAGCAAGGCTGCCACAGTAGCAAATGCCAAACCCGCTCCTTTGAGCGCGCGCTTTTCGTCGCTGGTTAGCGGCTCCATCTGTTGTTTGTCCAGCTCGACAGAAGCCTCAGAGGGATCATATTGGCCAAGTCTGGGCTCAACAATTTTTTCCGTGACCCAGGCCCCCAAAATGGCAATCAGGAAGGTACTGATAAACATGAAGTACCAGTTCACTTCCGGGCCCACAGCGTATTCGGGGTCGATCATATGGGCTGCCGCTTCGGTGATCCCGGATAAAAGCGGATCTACGGTACCCAATAACAGGTTGGCACTGTATCCCCCCGATACCCCGGCAAAAGCCGCGGCCAGGCCGGCCAACGGATGACGCCCAAGGGAATGGAAGATCATGGCTGCAAGCGGGATAAGCACCACATAGCCAAGTTCAGCGGCGGTATTGGACACCACGCCGGCAAATACCACAGTCACCGTTACCATGCGAGGGGAGGCATTCATCACCAACCCACGCATCGCCGCCGATAGTAATCCCGAATGCTCTGCAATGGAGACACCTAAAAGCGCCACCAGTACGGTGCCCAAAGGCGCAAAACCGGTAAAGTTAGTCACCAGCCCGGTGACAATGCGCTGCAACCCTTCGGCACTTACCAGGGAAATGACCTCGATAATGCCGTCAGCTTCACGACCGGCAGCTCCAACGGGCCTGGGATCAGCCACACTGACCTCAAAATACCCCAACACGCCACTTAACAGCACAATAAACAGCGCGAAGCAGGCAAACAGGGTAATGGGATGGGGTAACAGATTACCCAGCCACTCAACAGTGGCCAGAAAACGATTGAACCAGCCCTTAGACTGAGGAAGGTCCAGATTATCCTTGGTGTCTTCTGCCAGCAAAACAATACCTCACAATTAAAACCCGCCGTCAGGCGAAAAACGCTTGGCAGTTTACCCGAAGACTAAGGTTAAAGTCAGGTTTCCGCGCTATTCACTAATGAGCGAAAATAAAGCGCTATTTCTTCTTGCAGTATTTTACCGTTTCTAAGCAGGCCATCATCAGATGATACATGGAGGTGGCCGGTGCCGGTTGTTCAACAGGTCTGTTTTCGTTGTCCAACCGCTCGATATACCAGCCCGGAATTTGCGTACCCAAGTGGCATCGAAACAGTGCTTCGATGGCCTCAGCAGCCGCCTGCTCGGCCTGCAGGTTACCGGCTTTGGCTTGCGCCAGATGTGCTTTGATAAGCTCAGTCACCGTCCACAGCCGTTTGCTGACTTTGAGTACCTGGCCCGTGGCGTTGATTTCATCGAACAGCAGTCCACACTCGTTGTCCATCCCCAATCTCAGGCCTGTTGCATATAACGCATTGCAATAACCATCCAGAGGTTCACCGCTAAAACGTTCATATTCACGCAGCAGCCACACCCATTCCATCAGGTGCCCTGGCTCAACTACTTCACCTTCTGCGCTTTGGGCCTTGTTTAGCGCTGCATCGAAATACTCGTATAACACGCCTTTTTCGGCCTCAAAAAAATGGCGTTTAAACAAGACCAGTATATTGGCGGCTCTTTTTAGCCAAACCTTTTCACCACTTGCCTCATACCAGGCTAAAAAAGCTTCAAACAGGTGCATATGGGGATTTTGCCGCCTGATTGGCGAGGAGTAATCGCCTTCCAAATAACCGCCACTGTCGGCGGCAAATTGGTTGTCCAGTAACGCCATCAGTGCGGTTGCTCTTGCGCTCGCCTTAGGATCAGCAAACACCTTGTACTGATAAGCCCAGGCTAACAGGAAGAACGCACAATCGTAGGTATCAAGCTTGCTATCTACTGGCTGGTGCTGACTATTCAGTTTAAAGACATAGGCGCCAGGTAACGCCGGATGGCCCGCATAACGGTCAAGATAATCCTGTATCCCTTCCACCAACTCCCGGCCTTGTGTAAGCCAGCCTTGTTCTGCGGCGGCGGCGAACACAAACATCTGCCGTCCTTGTACCCGGGTGCGCCGATCTACGTCTTTATCCGCCTCTCCCGTGGCTAGCATGGTTTCAAAACAGCCGCCGCTGACGGTATCGACGCCTTTAGCTGCCCACAGGGGTAATGCCTGCTCAAGCATCCATCTTTCAAATCGTGCGCTTTGTTCACGCAACTCGCTGTTAATCAGCAATTGGCCACCTGGTCACTCAAATTTATACCAGAGAGATCATAACCTTTAGGCTGTGTGGCGAAAAGCGGCCATTAAGGTGGTTGTGTTAGCTGTTAAAAGCCGCTCTTTACACTAAGATTTGCGCCAGTATTGCATTGGGGCTTGCCAGCAACGCAATAGCTGATAGCATTCAGCGTTTTGTCTTTCGGCCGCACTTTTGGGCCGGTCGCAGCTAGCCTTTTTCTGGCTGGTTTTTTGGGCAAGGATGATGACTTCAGCACCTTGACCACAGAATTAACTTTAAGAGGATATTGCCTTATGTCTCGCGTTTTGATTATTGGCGCCGGTGGCGTCAGCACAGTCACCGTTAAGAAGTGCGCGCGTTTACCTGAGCATTTCGAAGAGATTTATCTGGCCAGCCGCACCTTGTCAAAGTGTGAAGCACTGCAGAAAGAATGCGGTATCGACCGGGTCAAAGGCGTATTCGCCGTAGATGCTGATGATGCCAAGCAAGTGGCTGAGCTTATCCGCAAGGTTCAACCTAAGCTCGTTGTCAACCTGGCACTCCCCTACCAGGATCTGCCGATTATGGATGCCTGCTTGGAAACTGGTGTGGATTATCTGGATACGGCCAACTATGAGCCTATCGACGAAGCCAAGTTTGAATACTCCTGGCAATGGGCCTATCAGGAGCGCTTCGAAAAGGCCGGCCTGATGGCATTGCTTGGCAGCGGCTTCGACCCAGGTGTGACCAACGTGTACACCGCCTATGCGTCCAAGCATTATTTCGATGAAATTCACTACCTGGATATCGTTGATTGTAACGGCGGCGACCACGGTAAAGCCTTTGCTACCAACTTCAATCCGGAAATCAATATCCGCGAAATCACACAACGTGGTCGTTACTGGGAAAACGGCGAGTGGAAAGAAACCGATCCGCTGTCCGTACGTGAAGATCTGGATTATCAGAATATCGGCGTGCGTGCCTCTTACCTGATGTTCCACGAAGAGTTGGAATCTCTGGTTAAGCACTTCCCTACCCTCAAGCGCGCGCGCTTCTGGATGACCTTTGGCGAAGCCTATCTGACCCACCTGCGTGTACTGGAAGGCATCGGCATGACCAGTATCAAGCCGATTGATTTCAAGGGTCAGCAAATCGTGCCTCTGGAATTCCTTAAGGCCGTGCTGCCTAATCCGGGGTCATTGTCCGAAGGCTATAGCGGCATGACTTGTATCGGTACCTACATTACCGGTATCAAGGATGGCAAAGAGAAAACCATCTTTATCTACAATAACTGCGATCACCATGCCTGCCACGAAGAAGTAGGTGCTCAGGCGGTGTCCTACACCACTGGCGTTCCGGCCATGATTGGCGCCGCCCTGATGCTGAACGGCACCTGGAAAAAGCCTGGCGTGTGGAACATGGAACAGTTCGATCCCGATCCTTTCATGGATATGCTCAACAAGCACGGCCTGCCCTGGCATGTGATTGAATGCGAGAGCCCGTTTAAGAAATAAGGGCATCACCACAGAGACACGGAGACCACAGAGACTTTAATCGTCTGACTATCTCCGTGTCCTCTGTGACTCTGTGGTTAATTTTTGAGGATTGCAGCCTTGAACGATCCCATTATGAATCCCCAAATTCCCTCGCCTTGCTATGTCTGTGAGGAAGCCAAACTGGAAGCCAATCTGCAGCTGATGAAACGGGTGCAGGACGAGGCTGGCGTCACTATTATCCTGGCCCTTAAAGGCTTTTCCATGTGGTCTACCTTCCCTTTGGTGGGTCAGTACCTTAAGGGTTGTACCGCCAGTTCAGTTTGGGAAGCCAAGCTGGCTAAGTTCGAGATGGGCAAGGAAGTACATGCCTATTCCCCGGCTTATAAACAGGGCGATATCGACGAGTTGTGCCAACTGGTAAACCATATTTCCTTTAACAGCCTGACTCAGTTTGCACGCTACAAGGACCAGGTAGCTGCAGCAGGTATCTCGATGGGCCTGCGTATCAACCCGGAGCATCGTGAAGCCGAGACCGAGCTGTATGACCCTAGTGCCCCCGGTTCACGCTTAGGAGTGATGGCTAAGGATCTGGAAGGGATAGATTTGTCTGCCATCGAAGGTTTCCATGTGCACAACCTTTGCGAGTGTGATTCTTTTGCTGCCGAGCGTACCCTGGCTGCGGTCGAAAAACGCTTTGCCAAATACTTACCCAAGTTAAAATGGCTGAACTTGGGCGGTGGCCACCTGATGACCCGTAAGGGCTATGATGTGGATCATCTGATTAAGACCCTGAGAGCCTTCCGCGAAAAATACGATCTGGAGATTATCCTTGAGCCGGGCTCGGCCGTGGCCTGGCAAACCGGTCCACTCGTTAGCGAAGTGGTGGATATCGTCCACAATGAGGGCCCCATCGCCATTTTGGATATCTCTGCCACCGCACATATGCCAGATGTACTGGAGATGCCCTATCGCCCAGCTATTCGCGGTGCAGGCAAACCTGAGGAGAAAGCCTTTACCTATAAACTTGGCGGTAACTCCTGTCTGGCCGGGGATGTGATCGACAGTTACAGCTTCGATCATGAACTCAAAGTAGGCGATCGCATAATATTCGAGGACATGATCCACTACACCATGGTCAAAACCACCTTCTTTAATGGGGTAGAACATCCTGGGATTGGGATTCTTCGCAAAGATGGCACGTTCGAACTGGTGCGAAAGTTCGAATATGAAGATTTTCGCAGTCGTTTATCCTAAGTTGCAATAGGCCCCATTCGGGGCCTTTTTCTTGCACTGATGAAAATTTTAAGACACTTTAAACCTTTGCCTCGCACTTTACGACGAAGTAAGGAACGCATTCTCAACAAGGAATAGGAAATGGCTCCTCTATTGAAATCATCTCTGCTCTTATCACTTGGTTTGTTAGCCGTTGCACCACTTAGTGCAGAGGAAACCAAAGAGCTTTCTGCCCCTGCACAGCAACTGCAAAAACTGGTGATAGATGCCGGTGCCGGCGACCTTCAGGTGCGCGGCGTACAAGCGCTATCTGAAATCACCGCCAAAGTACGTATCTATTGTCCAAAGGACCATCCTATAGATGCAGATGACTATTGGTTTGAACTGCAGGTAGATGGGGATCAGGCCAGGCTTTTTTCAAAAGGTCATAACCGGCATGATGATTTACATATGGATCTGCAAGTGTCGATGCCGTATCACCTGTCTCTGTATGTTGGCGATGGTTCCGGCAGCATGGACATTGAAAATATCGGCGGACAAGTAAAAATTGATGATGGTTCTGGCGATGCCCGCATTCACAACATTGCTAAAACATTGAGAGTGGATGACGGCTCCGGCGATCTCGATATCTATGGCATTGGCAGCAATGTGACGATTCACGACGGTTCTGGTGAAATTGTATTAGCCTCAGTCACCGGCGATGCAGAAGTGCGCGACAACTCGGGTGATATGGAAATCAACGCGATCTCCGGTAACCTCGATATTGAGGATGGCTCGGGCAATATCCAGGTACGTGCTGTCGGTGGCGTGGTGAGTATGGAGGATGGATCAGGTAACATCGAAGTAGATGACGCAAAGCAAGTGGTGGTGCATGCTGACGGCTCTGGAAAAGTTCTGCTGAAAAACATCAGGGAAGGTAATGCCTACAGCGGTCAATAGGCAATCACAAGGTTAATGGCCAGCCAGCTTTGTGCTGGCTGGCAAACCCCTCTAACGCACTCTGCGTTGGGTTAAGGCATCCACGAAATCCTTAGCGATAGATTGATTAGGACGCTCAACGATACGGGCGACCTCCAGTCCGTCTTCAATCAGGATTATTGTCGGGGTAAAGCGCAAACCATACACCAGATGCAGATTACCAGGCTCAGTCTTATCCATATCCACTGCCACCAAAGTTAATTTGCGCAGATTAACGCCTGATTCATCAATCAACTTCAACAGCCTGGGTACTTCCCGTTCGCTGTCATGACACCAGGTGCCGAACAGCACCAGAATTTCCTTATCTTGCAACGCCGCCATGGCTGCAATATCCGCCTGCGACGGATAATAGTTCTGGTACTCCAGGGTAAAGGCAGGATACTGACTCAGCAAAGTTTGCTTTTCCATTACCCCCAGGTTTTCACTGCGTTTGCTCGCCACTTTGTCGGAGCCTTTTTCTGCCGTAGTCGCGCAGCCTGTCACCAACATCAGTCCAAAACACAGCACAAATAGTCTTAACACGGCCACTCCCAGCCCTTTTCCGGAAAACTCTCTCTATGCTAGGGCAAAAGGCAGCAAAGCAGAAGTCATCAGCAGCCTGAAACCAGAGTTTTTCTGTGGCTGGACAACAGGGGTGTTTACAGTTTAGTCACCATCAATTGCAAGCCCAAGAGGAAATCCAGGGACGTTTTGCTAGGGTTTGAAGTCGGGCCACAACATTGCTGCACTCTTTGGGCTCGGAAAAAACAACATCAAGAGGAAATTAAGATGAACAAGCGAAAGCCAATCTCTCGTCCTTTGCTGTTTTTACTCTCTCTCGCCTTACTGCCCTTTTACCTGCACGCGCAGGATAAATCTCCTGAAATGCTCGCGGAAGTTTGGGTGATGACGCCCAAAGCGGATATGCAGGATGCTTTTGAAAAAGGACTTAAGGAACATATGGCCCAGCGTGTCAAACTGGGCGATCCACGCAAATGGAATGTGTACCGGCCGGTTTTGGGTGATGGCTTAAATAGCTATGTCATTCGAGCCTGCTGTTTTCAATGGAAAGACCTGGACAGCTACCGCAACTGGTCCATAGAAAAAGATCCGATGAAACATTGGAATAAAAATGTAGATCCCAAAGTACACAAGTACGAGCATTATTTAAGTGTGGTAGACACCCAAAACAGTCATTGGCCTGAAGACACCAAATACAACTATGTGGGAGTAAGTTGGTATCAGGTCAAAATGGGCCATTGGCAGGAAATGGAGGCTGACAAAAAGCTGATGAGCGATTTGGCCAAACAACATAACTGGCCCTATAACTGGGCATGGGCCTCCAGCGTGAGTAACGGTGGTTCTATGAGCTTAGCCGTTCCCTATGCCGACTATGCCAGCATGGCACCGCCAGCCGAATCCTTTGCAGCCTTTATGGGCAAACATATGGGCGCAGAAGAGAAAGCCAAAGAGATGCTCAAGCGATGGGCATCGCACTTTGAAGAGCGTCATTACAATATTTACCGACACGATAAAGAGCTGTCGATGGAGTAGCAAAAAGCCGCCAATGATTGGCGGCTTTTATACATTTACAGAAGATTAGCCCTGTTCTTTGTTGGGAATAATCTTCACTTCAACGCGGCGGTTGGTCTGGCGGTTTGCATCACTGTCGTTAGGTACCACCGGCTGGTATTCACCCATACCAATGGTAGTGATGCGACGCGCATCCACCTGGCGACTGACCAAATAGCCGCGTACGGCATTGGCTCTGGCTTCTGACAGAGACTGGTTGCTCTCAGCACTGCCGACGTCATCGGTATGGCCTTCCACCACGACCGTGGTCTTGGGATACTTGTTGAGCACATTAGCTACGTCATCTAATACCGCATAGAAAGAAGAAGAGATATTGGCACTACCGGTAGCAAAGGTGACCTTTCCTGGCATCTGCAGCCTTAACTCATCGCCGTCACGGTGCACTTGCACGCCGCTGTTGGCCATCTCATCACGCAATTCCTTTTCCTGTTTGTCCATATAAGCGCCAATGGCACTACCGGCAATAGCGCCCACGGCGGCGCCCCATACATAGCGGCTCTTGGCATGATCGCCAGTGCCTTTACCCAGCAAGGCACCGGCAACGGCGCCGATGGCAGCCCCTTTTTGTGTATTGCTGGCCGTAGATGCGCAGCCGCCCAGCACTAATGCTGAAAGAGAAACTGCCAGAATGGTCTTTTTCATGTGAACCTCGAATCCTTTTTAACTTGATAGTAATCACGCTACCTCAGGGGCCTTAATCTTAGCTGAATAACGCTCGCCTCTATACAAAAATGCCGCCAGTAAGGCGGCATTTTATATCAGTATCAAACTGACTGGATTAATCCAAGGTCGCTAGCATGGTGTCACTGTACGGCACCAACTCCAAATCTTGCTTCACCCTGGTAACGAAATCCGGGTTGGCGATAAAGGGACGACCGATAGCGATAAGATCGAAGGCATCAGCTTCAATCGCTTGCGCTGCCGAAACGGCGGTGTAACCACCCACGCCTACCAGTGTTTTATTGTAGTGTTTGCGCACGTAAGCCGATACACGTCCGCCCAAATAGTCAAACTCCATGCTGTCATCGAAAATACCAATATGCAGGTAGGCCAGATCGCGGTTTTCCAGTTCAGACAGCAAGTAGTCAAATACAGCCTTGTCACGACTGTCCGGCGCCATATTGAAGTAGGCTCCGGGGGAGACTCTCAGAGCAGTGCGCTCTTTACCAATGCGCGAGGCGATGGCATCCACCACTTCCAGCGCAAAACGCGACATATTCTCCGGCGTACCGCCGTAAGCGTCGGTGCGTTTGTTACTGTCATGGTGCAGAAACTGGTCAATCAAATAGCCATTGGCACCGTGGATCTCTACGCCGTCAAAACCCGCTTCCAATGCATTGGCTGCGGCCTGCACGTAGTCCCTGACCAAATCAGCGATTTGCAGCTCGGTGGCTGCGCTGGCCTGAATATATTCAAGGTGACGCATGCGCGGTACGCTGCCTTCCACCCTGGTCGCTGAGGCCGACAACACTTCTGAGCCATTGAAAAAATGGGGATGAGCGACACGGCCGGTATGCCACAACTGGGCGAAAATCTTGCCACCTTTGGCATGCACGGCTGAGGTTACTGTTTTCCAACCTTCAATTTGTGCCTCTGTAAACAATCCCGGGGTGTTGGGATAGCCCTGACCGTCCGGGCGAATAATGGTGGCTTCGCTGACAATCAATCCGGCATCGGCACGCTTGGCATAGTAATCGGCCATGGCTTGTGTAGGCACCAACTCATCATCAGCCATACAGCGGGTCAGAGGAGCCATCAGAATGCGATTGTTAAGAGTCAGTTGGTCATTTAGCCGATAAGCACTAAAGAGAATATCTGTCATAAGAGTCTCACTGATTATTGAGTGTTTATTCAAGATACGATTTCTTGAGCATTCATTCAATATATTTTTTGAACGTTTATTCAAGTTCTTTTATACTGTTCCAAGCCATAGCCGGATCAGGAATGTCCTCATGAGAAATGCCGAATTCGATCGCCAGCAAGTGCTTCGAAGCGCCATGCACGCTTTTATGCACAAAGGTTACAACAAGACCAGCATGCAGGATTTGACGGCGGCAACAGGACTGCATCCCGGTTCCATCTACTGCGCATTTGGCAATAAAAAAGGTTTGTTGTTGGCAGCAGTGGAGCAATATCGCGCCGATCGTACGTCGCAAATGGCCACCGTGTTTTCAAGTAAAAAGCCAGTGCTGGCCAAGCTCAAAGACTATTTAGATGGTGTGGTGCAAGAGTGTTTGTCTTGCAATACCAGCCAAAGTTGCCTGCTAACCAAGGCTATCACCGAGCTTGCCGAACAAGATCCGGAAGTGCAGCACATTCTCAGCGATCACCTCAAAGCCTGGCAAAATAGCTTGCAGCACCAATTTCAGGCCGCCATTGCCGATGGCGAATTGCCTAAAGACAGCGATCCGGTCTTCCTATCTGAGTATTTAGTGATGGGTATTTACGGATTGCGCACCTTTGCCCACACTCAACCACAACCTGAGGTGCTCATCCGACTTGCTGAGCGACTCTATGCAAATGTATGTACCTGATCAGCACTTCTCTCTAGAATGTCCCGCGAGTTCATCAGCGGGAGAGGGTTTTGATCAGCGCACAAGATGCATTACAAAGACTTAAAGAAGGTAACCAGCGTTTTGTCGCTGGCGTGCGCAGCCTCGATACGTTGGTAAGCCAAAACCGCCGGGCTGAGATGGTCGGTAGCCAAACGCCCTTTGCAGTGATTATCGGCTGCTCGGACTCCAGGGTGCCGGTAGAAATGATCTTCGATCAGGGACTGGGCGATCTGTTTGTGATCAGGGTTGCCGGCAATATTGTTGCCCCTACCCAGATTGGCAGCGTCGAGTTTGCCGCCGAGCAATTCGGTACCCGTTTGGTCGTGGTGATGGGCCACAGCCATTGCGGTGCCATTAAAGCCACCCTGGACCAATTGCGCCGCCCCAAAGACAGCCAATCCAAAAACCTACGCACTATTGTTAAGCGCATTAGCCCTGCAGTAGAAGGTCTGCTTTCGACAGATCTGGTCAATAAACCGGATGAATTAGTGAATCAGGCGGTGCTGGCGAATGTGAGGATGTCAGCCAACATGCTCAGAAGCGGCTCTGACATTCTCGAGCAAATGGTCGATAACGAAGATTTGCTGATTGTCGGCGCCAATTATTCATTGGAAACCGGCGAAGTCACCTTTCTGGAGCCCACTGTCTGATGGTTAATCTGCAGCTAAGACGGATTACTTAACCACGGACATTCCAGGGAGCTACTAAAGAAAGAAACTAGTGGCGGCGCAGCTCAGGAAGATTGGATTTATAAATGCGGCTGACCTTAACCAGAGCACCCGAGGTCAATTGGGCGTGATATTCACCATTTGCATTGGGTGTTAGTTGTTCCAATTTATTGAGATTTATAATAGCCGACCGGCTGACCCTACAGAAGCAATCCGGGTCAAGAAAGCTTGCAATATTGGTCAGGGTCTGACGGGCAATTTGTGAGTCCTTATCCGAATGCACGCACACAAAGTCACCGGCGGCCTCTACCCAACAGATATCTGCAATTTTGATCCGGAACCATTGCGTCCCATTCTTCAGTGACAGATAAGGGTTGAGAGTGGGCAAATCGCGCAGCGGTGCATTTTCCAGTTGCGATTGCACCGCACCCAAAGTCTTGCCGGTGCGCTGGCGGATCAATCCTTCCAGCTTTTGCAATTGCATTTCCGCCTCGCGCTCCCGACGACGGCGTCTGAAACCATCAACAGATTGTTTCACGCTTTCAGCATCTATTGGTTTGAGCAGATAGTCTTTTACACCTTGGCCGTAGGCAGTGGCGGCAAACTTGTCAAAAGCAGTGACATAGATGGCTTCCAGCTGCCAGCCACGGCGATTGATCTCTGCCACAAGCTCAATGCCATTCATCAGCGGCATTTCGATGTCCACCAGCAGCAGTTCCGGCATTAAGCGCTCAACGGCCTCAAGGGCTTCACGACCATTGGCGCAACAAGCCAGTACTTCCACCCCCTCTATATCCTGTAGATGCAATTGCAGTCCTTCCCTGGCCAGTTCTTCATCGTCAACAATCAAAACCCTGACTTTGTCCATCATTCTCCTTCGTTGGGGATGACTATGGTGACGCTTAACCCCTGAGGACGCACCTGTTCAACCACAAACCGCTGATTGGCGCCATACAGAACTTCAAGCCTCTGGATGATATTCTGTAAGCCGACACCGTTGTTATTAATGAGATTAAGATCCGTCAATGGGCCGTTGTCCGCAACTTGCAAATGTAACAAGTTATGCTCCAGCCAGGTGCGAATTACAATTTTCCCGCCGGTGGCCATTTTGGCGATGGCATGCTTGATACAGTTTTCCACCAATGGCTGTATCAGCAGGCTGGGAACCCGACACTGCTCGGTTTGCGGAGCCACATGCAGTTCCACATGCAAACGCTCGCCGAAGCGGGTTTTTTCGATGTCGAGATACAGCATCAATGCCTGGATTTCATCAAGTAACGGGATTTTTTTCTCCGGGTCGCTATCCAGTGAAAACCGCAGAAAGGTGGCGAGCTGACTGAGCATGCGGTTACATCGTTGTTTGTCCCCGCGCATTACTAAAGTGGAGACCGCGTTGAGGGTATTAAACAGAAAATGCGGGTTAATCTGGTAACGCAGCATACGGATCTGCGCCACATGACTGAGTTTCGCGGCCCGGTAGCGCAGCGCCTGGGCTTCTATCAGACGAAAATGGTAGTTAATGCCGAAATACAGGCTGCTCCATACCATCAGGATAAAAAAGGAGAAGCTGAAGTTCATAAAGAGGGTGAGCGGATCCAGATCACCATTTAGCAAACGCTGGAATTCGTCCTCAAACTGATAGGACAGGATGATATTTTTGGGTATGGCCCACAGAAAGGAAGCAATCAGGCTGGTGAACAGTATCACCAGCCCCAGCGATAAGGTCGGTAATCCCCAGCAACGGCGAAAAAGATGACGCATCGGCAGAGTGACAAGAAAACCCACCAGCGCAATCGGCAAGGTTACATACAAGATCTTCAGCCCCAGAACATTGTACTCACCATAGAAAATAATATTGTCCACGGCCATTACCAGGTAGTAAAAGAGCCAGCCCAGGCCTTGCAACAGCCAGTAGTTGGGCTTGGCTGCGCCGGATATCTTCTCCCCTTCCCCCTGTTCCGATGGAAAAATCTCTTCGAATGATAATTCACTGCTCATTTTCTATTCCAAGTTGCCTGAACAACGCTTTACGATAACTTTGCCCTATCCTGACTTCTTCACCATTATTCATTTCAAGATTGCTGTAACGCCCCAGCTCGCTGTTAATGGCGCACAGACAGTCCAGGTTTATCATGGCGCAGCGGTGAATCCGCACAAACCGGTTGGGGTCCAAACATGCCTGTAGGTTGGACATGGTTTCACGGTACAAATGCACTTTGTCGCGGCAATGAATTTCCAGGTAGTTGCCTGCGCCTTTTACCCACACAATATCTTCAACCCGCACAAAATACATATTCCCTACAGAGCGAATTGCTAAACGGTCTACGTAGTCAGCCTTATTGTGTCGGGCCAATGTATCGCTGTGCTGCTCAGACAAAAGCGTCTTACCGGACATAAGTCTGGCTTCAAGCTTGTTCATCATGCAGTCAAAACGGCTATCATCATAAGGCTTTAAAAGATAATCCCGGGCTTCATATTCAAATGCCTTGATGGCATGCTGGCTGTAGGCGGTGGTGAACACCCAATAACAGCTAAGCTCATGACGCAGTTGGGCGACCAGTTCCAGGCCGCTGCCGCCAATAATTTCGATATCCATAAAACAGACCTGCGGCTGCCACTTCAGCAACTGCTCCCTTGCCTCCTCAAAAGCCTGGGCCTGGGAAACCAACTCCCAACCAGGGCGCCTTGTTACCAGCGAAGCAACGCGTTCTCTGGATAAGGCTTCATCTTCCACTATCATGCAACGAACCATGCTAATCTCCTCGGACTTTGGTTGTGACCACACTCTACCTTTGCCTTGGTCAATGCAGAAAAGCGCTACGCCGAGATGCGGAATTGAGGGATAAAATGATGAAAAAAGGCCGGTCAATGCCGGCCTTTGCTTTTATAACAGCTGAGGCATCTTAGAATCTGGCCTCAACTCCAATCTGCACATACCTGGGCGTTTGCCAGTAGTAGGCCGCGCCATAGTAAGGGTTGTAACTGCCCTCTGAACGACGGCCTTCGTAGTGTTCATTCTGTGAAACCACGCCGCCGGCATTGAGGATGTTATAGACATTCAGATTGGCGCGCATATCGACACCACTTAGCTCAAAGCTGTAGCTTGCCGAAAGATCCAGGTTAAAGGTCCATGGAGTTCGTCCCAGGGTACCGCGCGGTACGCGGGTATACAGCTTCTCGTCCTGCTGGCATTGCCCATCGCCGTTGGCATCAGGACATTGATTGGTGTAGAGATAGAAGGTATCGCCATAGCTGCCGTAAATGGTCGGCGTATGATCCGGATACCCCTGACCAAAGGCCGACAACGGACGACCGCTGGACAAGGTGGAGTTAAAGCCAAGGGTCAGATCTTCGGTCACATCATAAGATCCGAAGAACTTGAATACATGGCGTCTGTCATTGGCCTGATAACCTTCGGCGCCATCCATCAGGGCCGGGAAATCGAAATCCTGGGTTACTCCCGGATCCCGCTGGCCGATATCGGATTTCACCGCGCCTTCGAAGTTACCGACACTGCGGCTCCAGGTATATCCAACATTCAAGCGCAGGGCATCGGCCCGGTATTTAAATTCGGTCTGGATAGCAGTGTACTCGTTCTTCGCCTCTGGCAGACCAATCTCCTCGGCGCTAAAAGTGCGGCGAGAACCCTCATCGGGCACACTGTCATTATCATCATCCTGCCACCAGGTATTGGCTTTGCCAGGTGTCAGAAGCACGCAGTTAACAGGGGCCAGCGGACCACAGTAATCATCTAGCCCGGTGGCAACTTCACGACGAATACCCCGCACCGATACGGCCATGTCATCATTCAGTTGCTGCTCATAACCCAAGATCAGCTCATCTTTACTAAAAGGCTCCGCCTCTTCAGACAGAAAGATATCCTGCACCACCGGGTTTGGCACGGAATTGACTACAGTACTGTTGCCCACAGCGATGGGCGTCAGACCGGTTGGCGCACCCGTCGAATCGCTACCGCTGAAGGTATAGTAAGTGGTGCTGTCACTGATACCGGCCGCAGCGCGATAGTTGGTGTTATTCGGTACCGGCAGATAGTAACGCCCCCAGGTACCATAGACCTTTGAGTTACCGGCACCGGTGGGATCCCAGCTAAAGCCGAGGCGAGGCGCCACATCGGTTTTAAAGGACACAAAGGTCTTGCCGGTGGAGCCCTTGTTGATGAACTCGTCCTGGCGCACACCGATGTTCAGCTTGAGGTTATCGGTTACCTGCCATTCGTCTTCGATATACCAGGCATTGAGATCCGTGGTAAAGGAACCACCTCCCTGGAATATGCGATCGGAAACATAGTCCAAAGGTGCGCCGGTATTGTTGGTATAAAGTGCTCCACTATTACCCTGGATACTGGCGTTAGGCAGTAAGGTGGAATAGGTCCAGTTATGGCCTGTGATATCTTCGGTGGTGTGGAAGGTATCGCGCTCCTGCTTGTCATAGCCTATACGAAGCAAATGGTCGCCTACATAATATTCCACATCAAAACGATACTGGGTGTTGGTATCGATATTGTCGCCAGAGCGTCCGCCTGTGCCACAGCTGCTGATCCGCTGCGCTTCCGGTATATCTCGCGTATCTGCAACCGAGGGGCAATCAAGGTTATCCGGCTCATTGGTGTACTCGGTTTCAATCTCCCCCACCAATGCAGAAATGGTTAAATCCTCGGTGAAATTGCCCACATAGCTTAAGCTTTTGACGTCACCGCCCCGCTTACGCAAGGTGGTGCCCAGTAAGTCCCCCACTTGCTCGGTGATGGGGTCATAGCGATAGGTTTCAGAGGTAGTGTCATTGCGATCTGAATAACCAAACAGGCTGAGCTTGTGATCATCGGTGACAAACCAGTCAAACTTAGCTCCCCAAAAAAGGTTATCACCACCACTGGCATTCCGTTTAATAAAGCGATTGTCCGGTGAATACTGCTGTCGCGCACTGGACTGAAAGGCAAAATTGTTCTCAACATCCCTTGGGTTGACGATAGCGTAAAAGAACAACTTATCTTCAATAATGGGACCTGATGCAGACAAGGTGTACTCAAATTCACCGTACTCATCATTTCGGGTATCGCGGAAAATCACCGGCCCATTGGCACCACCTCCGCCATAAGATACCTGGCCGTCTTCTCTTAATGCCTTGGGTGTATAGAGTGTCGTGGCAGCAAATTCCCATTCATTGGAACCGCTTTTGGTGATGGCATTGATAACACCGCCGGTAGTACGGCCGAATTGTGCGGAATAGCCCCCGGTTTTAACCTGAAATTCCTTGTAAAATTCGAAGGGTACCGAGCCGCAGCCTAAGCCCTGGCTGGTGTTTGTCACCTCCATTCCGTTGATATAACAAGAGTTCTCGGCAACCGATGAACCACCAAAAGAAGCTAACCCACCATCATTGGGCGAGCTAAAATTGGAGTCGCCGGAGACGGTGCCTGCCGCCAGCAGCGAAACACCGGTCAGGTTGCGTGGTACCGGCATACGGTCAAGCTCCACTTCACCGATAACCAGCCCCGAGTCGGTGGTAGATAGATCCACCGCGGACACCCTGGCGCCTGTCACTTCAATGACTTCGGTATCTGCCGACATCAGATTGAATACCGGATTGGCATTGCTGCCCAGACTCAGGCGAATATCCTGAGAAGCAACTACCGCACCGTTACGGCTGATGGTCACTACATACTGACCTGGGGGGAGTTGGGCAAAGCGAAACTCCCCGTCAGCATCAATGCTGATTTCACGGCTTCGGCCGGTAGCCTTGTCTGTGGCTGTCACCATCAAGTCCTGAGGGCTTTGGGCCTGTACTGTACCGACAATATTGGACGTCGTATTGGCAATGACCGGTTGGGCAATGCCAAGTGAAGCAGCCACAGCAATGGCAGTGAGGTGTTTGTTGAACCTTGCTCGCATATCACATCTCCAGTGTTTATTGTTGTCATCTCTCGGCCGATGATTCTGCCGTTCACATGGAAAATGTCTGTGGGTGCAGTCCGCCGATGCTAGAGACGCTAACAATCCGCCACTAACGGCAGAAAAAGATGTGATGAAGGAAGCGCATAAGGTTCTTAACGAGACAAATCTGACGATCAATTTCGGCTACTTGGGACCAACGCCGACAAGCGGCATATAAAAAGGCCGCTTGATACAGCGGCCTGGTTTGCTTCACTTGATTCACTCAGCCATGATTGGCATGTTGATGCCGTTTAAAGCCAACGCTGTGGCTGGGCATTTGCTCCTGCTCAAACAGGTCTTGATGCAGCGCTTTGACCACGTTCGTGCTGTCCTTCTCTTTCACCAGGAAAGAAATATTGTGCGGATTGGCACCGTAGCAAATCAGGCGCAGATTGAAATCCTTTACGGCAGCAAAAATTTTGCTCGAGACCCCAGCGGCACTGTGCATATTGTTGCCCACTACGGTAATCAGGTCATAGCCTTGCTCTACTGTGACTTCGCTGATCTCTTTCAGGCGACCGATGGTTTCCTGATTCAAGGTCGAACGCACCGAATTACTGGGATTGTCGATAGTCAGCGACACCGCAATTTCTGAGGTGGTCACCAAATCCACACTCAGATGCTGATTGGCCAGGATGGAAAAGACTTCCTGTAAAAATCCGGAGGCAAAGAGCATATTCGGGGTCTTGACCGTCACCAGCACCTGATCTTTGCGCCGGGTAATGGCCCGGTAATGAGGCTCATGCTCACAGTCTCTGGAAATCCAGGTGCCGCCTTTATTGGGCTCACGGCTGGAGCCTACGAATACACGGATATTCTTGCGCACAGCCGGTACCATGGTTGCCGGGTGCAATACCTTGGCGCCAAAGGTTGCCATCTCGGCGGCTTCTTCAAAGCTCAACTCCGGCAGCGGACGCGCTTTATCGGTAATACGGGGGTCGGTGGTATACACACCGATCACATCGGTCCAAATCTCGCAGGTAGCGGCATTCAGTGCTTCTGCCAGCAATGCCGCCGTATAGTCTGAACCGCCGCGCCCCAGTGTGGTGGTATTGTCATTGCAGTCGGAGCCGATAAAGCCCTGAGTGACCAATACACAGCGCGACAGTTCTGGCTTCATTAATTTACCGGCCTGCTCACCAATCAAAGCGATGTCGGGCTCGGCTTCACCAAACTCACTATCAGTTTTGATTACATTGCGAGCATCAAAATTCTCTGCTTCACAGCCCATTTGGCACAGCAGTTCAGCAAACAGCAAAGAGGACATACGCTCACCTAAGGACAAAATAGCGTCCTTAAGGTCAGGTCGGTGGAGGATTTCTTCGTGGAACGCCAGTTCTCTCAGAAGGCTCAGCAGTTCATTCAACTTGATGCTGACAGGGGAAGGCGTTTCTAGCCCGGTTAAAATGGCAAATTCGATAGTTTCTATTTTGCCGAGTATGGTTTCTTTCTGATCCGACGTCAGCTCTTCGCTGGCCAACTGCACCAAATAGTTGGTCACCCCGGCAGCGGCACTCACCACTACGACCCGGGTCGCCGGATTGTTAATGACAATTTGGGCGCAATGACGCATTGCCTCAATGTTGGCAACACTCGTCCCCCCGAACTTGGCGATATTGATAGACATGTATCCCCCTAAACACCGACGGTTCCTGCCGTCGGCAAACATGCCGGATCGCCGGCTACCCAATGACCAGATTATTACTGGTCAAAAACAGGCCGGTAAGTTACCAGCATTTTCATGCAATATAAATGCAATCATATTCACTTGAGAGTGCCGTTTGTGGCAGCATATCTCGCATGGCTCACCCAGAGGAGAACCGCTGTATTTTGACCGTTCCTAAGCAGAATTTAAACTCCCGCTTTAGTTCAGTTTTTACTGCTTAGAATCTGACTGAAATAAGCGCAATATCAGAGGCTAGGGGTTTTTGTTCAGTCGCCTGTCAATATACTGCTGGAAATCCGGTGGACGACTGCAACGCACTTGCCCTCCCATCAAACTCAACACGCCTGCAATCGCGGCTTTAGCATTGTTGTCACAGTTCGCCTCGATACGCTGTGACTCCAGAAACGTTTCCTCTTCGCTTTGCATTGGCTGAATATCGGGGATATGGCCGATTGGGTTGGTCTGTTGCTGACGGAATTCTCTGGCGGCTTGCTCCCCCAGTTGTTGACGCTGCATTTGTTGCATATTGCCAAGCTGTCGCCGGACTAATGAATTCAGATTAAAGGGCTGGTTGTTATCAGATGTGTTTCTCGTTTTGGCGGACTCCCCCCTGATTTCCTCTTGAGGCACGGCGCTCTTCTCACTTACTTCCGTTGGCTGCCCTGGAGCTTGCTCAGGCGGAGCTTCAGCCGGCATTTCGGTAATAGGATCAGTAGCTGCAATGTCATTCTTATCCGGGACTTTCACAGGCTCTGGCTGTTCCAGCGGCTCAGGGACGGTCACTGGAGGCGTGGGCATATACAACCTGGCCACAATGGCAGGCTGCTTAGCAGTGTTGGGGGTAACATCACTGTTTTGACTGGCTAGCCACAGCGCCAGTAACACGTGCAGTAGCAGCGACAGGGCAATAAAAAATGCGAGTTGATGTTTGGAAAACAGAGATTTTGACAAGATTCAGAGATGGACAGTCCATTGCGGTAAACAATAGAGGCTGGCAGGCTATAAAAGTTCAGTTCAGTAGCCAAGGCTTCAGTTTCTGAGCAAGCACATAGCAATTGCTGTCCAACCACACTAAGCTGATCTTTGCCCCAACAACTGATTTCTATCCATGTACGCAGCAACGATCTATTCACTGTTGTTAACTTTCAGCATATTTTTCTGCGCCCATGTTAAGTCAGATGAGCAGATTTATACGGTCGGCGTTGAGGACTACCCGCATTTTCTCCCATACTCCCAGTATCAAGGGGGAGTCTACTCTGGTTTAGGCAGAGACATCATGGATGCATTCCTGGACGGAAAACCCTATCGTTTTGAATATGTTGTGCTGCCGTTAAAGCGCATGGATCAGGATTTTGTTGATGGCAAATTGGGGCTGATATTTCCGCAGAATCCTAATTGGGTGCAGGACTTGAAAGCAGGACTGGATATCGCCTACGCTCCCATGCTGGAATTTACCGATGGTCTAATCGTTCTCAAACAGAATGCACAAGATGCCCATCTCAAATTGAAAGTCTTGGGTGTCCCTTTGGGTTTCACGCCCTACCCTTATTTTGAAGATATTCATGCCAAAACAATCCGTACTATAGAGGCAACTGATTACAACAGTCTTTATTTGATGTTAATAAGGGAGCGGATTGACGGTGCCTACATGAATAGCCGTATAGCTAATTACTATTGGCGCGCAATCATGGGAGAGAAAAGCCCTCCCATCACACTTGCTGAGGATGCCCCGCAAGGCAGTGGTTACTGGCATTTAGCTTCATTCAAGCACAAAGACATCATTGAAGAGTTCCGACATTTTATGGACGAGAACCCTCAACTTATCCGTAAACTCAAAGAGAAGTGGCGCTTTGATAGCTTTGAATAACATAAGGCCCAGGATTTATGCCACTATTTCTGATTCCCATAAAGGAATTCAAAAAGAGCATTTGACATAATATGTGCCCAGCTACAGGCCCTCAGCTCATCAGTTCAACGCTTCATCCACCCAGAATTTGACCCCTTTGACGGTCGCTTGAAGGGCTAACCCGGATTCTGTCAGGGTATACAGGGTAACATCACCGGTTTGCGCTTCGGCTTCGGCCGATACACCCTTATCAGCAGCCTTGGCGGCTGCATCGGCGTGCCCTCCGAAAGCCCAACCGCTGTCGATAAAGCGTTGTAGAGCGTCATGAGTGTGGAAAACCATGACAATACGATAATCCTTAGCTCCCAGGCCAAAACCTACGCCACCTTCAGCCATGTTCATGTAGGTATGCTTACCACTTTGCATATCCTTTACTACCCCATAGCCGGTGCCGGCCGACAACAGGATCAAATTAACATTGGCATTGCTGAAAACAGCATAGCCTGGAGCGGCATTGATTTGGGCACGGGTATCAGGCTTTTCCTTAAAAAGCCGGGTTAACACTTCCTCTTTCATCGACAAAATCTTCTGCTGCTTCTCGGCCTTGCTGCCATCCCCCATGGATGCACAAGCCACCAGCGCAAAACAAAGCAAGATGCTCCAACACATTCTCAAAGCGTGCATAATCTTTCCTTTTTACTGAATTTAACATCTAGTTTAGTTCATGATTTTCATGAAAAAGTTAAGACTTAGTAGTGGAGATTGTTAACGCTAAAAACCGGCAAAGTAGCAGCTGTGATTTGACCAACGACAATCCTTGCTGAAAGACCAATTCTGAGATATTTTCTGCGCCGCATTTCCAGCATCTTTTGCTTTTAAAGCTTCTTCCGGGCCATCAAATGTACGCGCTCACTCTGACTTTCTATTGGCTGAGATTTCTGCTTTCGCTATCGGTATTGGTGCTGGTATTTATCGGTATCGACAAGCCGATGGGGGAGTCCGAGCTATTTGACTATCTGATACGCTTTATCAGCCATTCGAAGACACCCACAGCCACCGCCTATAGTGCCCACGCTGCTGGCGAATTTCTGGCACCCTGGCTGCCGATTTTACTTTTCTCCCTGTTATTTTTGTTGTCTGTTAGCCTCCGCTGGCTATACCTGGCACGCTTCGTCATCCTTTTAGACACGCTTTGTGCCATGGTCTTCTCGACCTTGTTCGCTTTACCCTTACTGGCGTTAGTCGTCACTTTCACTAAACCGGTAAAAGCCGGCATCCTCAGCGCAAGAGGCAATCCGAAACATCAAAAACAACGCATAGAGCCAACCTTTGGCCCCAGCTAAAAAATGGGGTCAAAAAAATGGGGTCAGGTCTTGAAATTTGCAGCAATTCTGCAAATTTCAAGACCTGACCCCCTCCAGAGTTAAAACTCGACTTTTAGTAGCTCGGCGCTGCCATGGAAGGTCAGGCTTTTGAGCTCCTCACGGCCTTCAATATTGACCAGGTTAACCTGACTAGGCCAAATATCGCGAAGCGCATTGTGGCGCACTGAAAGGTTTGTCAGTTCCACAGGAATAGGAGTTTCCTGGTAAACCCAGAAGAACTTGCCTTCCAGTTCAAAGCCCACCAGCGACAAAGGCAACCCCTTGTCTTGCTGGAGTAGCTCGAAGCGCTCGGTAACATAGTCGGCAAACTGCTGCTGTGTTTCGGCAGATTTCATGATGTCGGCTTTGCCGCCGAAAATCTCACCCACCGCATGCTCGGCATCATGCATATAAAAACGATGCATAACTTCAATATGCCCGGTGCGGCTATTAAACAAGACTTTGGTGATGGCCGCCTTCTGCTGATGGGCGAACGCCGGCAGCCAAAGGCTGCCAGCTAATATCAAGACACATAGCCGCCTTAACATCTTAGTTGTCATCCTTCTTGTCTTCCTCGTCAGACTTCAGCTTGGTCTTGATGTCCTGCATGATGTCACGACGAATCAGATCATCCGATTTCTTGGCCTTATAGGCTTCAACCCGGGAAGGAATGATCTGGCGTGGATAGTGGTTGTTTTCCACATCCACATCGGCGGTTTCCCAACGCGGATCGACAGTAACCTGCTTCAGTTCTTTGTCCTTGTCTGTCACGATCAATTTCTTCACCGCTTTAGGACTGCGGCGCCAGATCTCGGCAGGGATGCGCATCATCTCACTGCTACCGTCCGTGTAGTCCAGTTGCAGGATAATAGGCATCACCAAGCCGCCCAGGTTAGAAAACTCCATCACGTAGTAATTTTTATCTTCCTTAACCGCGCGCTCAAACGCCTCGCGCTCCCAATCTTCAAGGTCTTTCAGGAACTTGCGATATTGATTGCGCTCTTTGTTGGTCACGGTAAAGCGGTCGTTTTTGTCGTAGAAGTCATCCAGATCCTGGTTTTTGTCGACCCACAGTTCGATACCTTCAACGCGGTTGCGCTCCACCGTTAAAGATAAAGGTTTGTTTTTCTCTTCCAAACGACGACGCTCGAAGTCGATATCCGGATCCTCGGTATCAATGCGTAGCTTGTAGATCTTGTCGATGCTGATATCCACATGATCGGTGCTGTAGAACCAGCCGCGCCAGAACCAATCTAAATCCACGCCACTGGCCTCTTCCATAGTGCGGAAGAAATCTGCCGGGGTTGGACGCTTGTACTTCCAGCGACGGGCATACTCCTTAAAGGCGAAGTCAAACAGCTCACGGCCCATAATGGTTTCGCGCAGAATATTCAGGGCGGCAGCGGGTTTGGTATAGGCATTGGGACCAAACTGCAGGATGCTGTCCGACTGGGTCATCACCGGCACTTGATTGGTAGATTTCATATAGTCAGTGATATCTCGCGGCTCTACCCCCCATGGGATCTCAGGATCCCACTCACGTCCAGCCACACCATCGAGGAAGCTGTTTAGCCCCTCATCCATCCAGGTCCACTGGCGCTCATCCGAGTTAACCACCATGGGGAAGTAAATATGGCCGATTTCATGGATCACCACACCAATCAAATAGCGCTTCTCTGCCTGGGAATAGGTACGGGTGCCATCATCCTGTAATTCGGTGCGCGGACCATTAAAGGTAATCATCGGATATTCCATACCGCCCACCGGACCGTTTACCGACTGCGCCACCGGATAGGGATAATCGAAGGAGAAACGGGAGTAAACTTGCATGGTGTGGATCACCGACTCAGTGGAGTATTTCTTCCACAGGTCGCCACCTTCCTTAGGATAAAAAGACATGGCCATCACCAGCGGCATCTCATCGCCCCCTTGGGCGTAGCCGCGGGCATCCCACATGAATTTACGGGAAGAAGCCCAGGCAAAGTCTCGCACTTTGTCGGCCTTGAATTTCCATACCTTGCGCTTATTGGTGCCTTCTTTTTCGTTCTCAAGGGCTTCTTCTTCAGTCACCACAAACACCGGACGCTTGGCAGTTTCAGCTTGCTTTAAGCGTTTACGCTGTTCGCTGGACAACACTGCATCGGCGTTTTGCAAGGTACCAGTGGCCGCGACGATATGGTCCGCCGGTACATCAATTTCCACCTCGTAGTTACCGAACTCCAGGGTAAATTCACCGCGTCCCAAGAACTCCTTATTGGTCCAGGCTTCATAATCGGTGTAAGCATGCAAACGTGGGAACCACTGGGCTAACTGAAAAATATCATTGCCACCTTCACGGGCGTCTTTGGGGAAATGCTCATAGCCGCCCCGAGCCGAAACCGCATTTTCTTCCGGCAGGTTAAAGGCATAGCTCAGAGTAAAGTCTAATTGCTGGCCAGATTTTAGTGGCTCCAGCAGATCGACTCGCATATTGGTACCGACGATTGTGACCTTCAGTTTGCGGCCTTTGGCGTCTTTGACTTCAGCTATATCAAAGCCCATCTGGTTGTCGGCCAAAAATTGCTGGCGACGCAGTTCATCCAGGCTCAGCTTGGCCGGTGTTTCACCGTCGCCCGCTTGAGTTGCCGGGCCACGACGGCCAATGCCGGCAAAAGCATTGGACAATTCGGACATAGAGTCCGCTTTAAGCTCATTCTGTTCCAGTTGCAGCCACAAATAACGCAGTGTATCCGGCGAGTTGTTGAAATACCTTATTTGCTGCACAGCGCTTAAGCGGCGTTTGTCTTCGTCCAGACGTGCCTGAATTTTGTAGTCCACTTGCTGCTGCCAATATTGATGACCGGGCTCTCCGGCAGCATTTCGATATATGTTAGCGGTGGGCAGCACTTCATCCAGTTGACGGAATTTATCTTCGAAATCCCCTTTAGTCTGGCGAATGGCATCGGCAGAAGCATTTAGCGCAACAGCACCAAGCGCAACCGCACCGAGGAGGAGCAGGCGTGTCTTCATAGGCAATTCCTTACTACAGAATATCCACCATGATCTGCATGCTACAGAGCATTTCACTTGAGCGATCATGGCAATAAAAAAAGCGCCTGAGCATATCGAACTTGGCAGCGACAAGTAAGGCCTAACCCCCTGCCCTTCGACAAAGTAAAGAAAAAGTCGGTTCAAACGCACTTTTACCGTATATTAAAATCAACTATCTCTTCGTTTTGAGGTCGACATGCATTTCTGGCTGTTGTTGACGCTACTAGCGAGCAGCGTGCTGGCACAGCAACCAGATAGGGAAGTCGATTCGAAGGCAAGCATTCAGTGGGCCATTCCCGACGCCCCACCCTTTCATATTGTCAGCGGTGAGCTTGCGGGGCAGGGTTTCTGTGACCACTTGACCAGCGCAATATCCGATGCCATGCCCACAATAGAGCATCATTTCACGGTCATGCCACATCCGCGTATTGCGATGTTGCGCGAGCAGAAAGCACCACTTTGCTTCCCCTGTATGATAAAAAGGGAAGATACTGACTCTACGCTCTACAGCAATGCGACCCATTTTTATCCGCCGCACCGGTTGCTTACCCGCCCTGAAATAGCGAAACGACTGGAAGCCCAGTTTGGCAACCCGGTCTCTCTGCAATCCCTGTTGGCCAACCACAATTATCGCCTGGGACTGACCATGGGTCGCAAATACAGTCAACCGCTGCAATCCATCATTGATGACAACCCCCGGGCCTCTTTTACCCACCAGGATATATCGGCAAGCCTTGGTGCCTCCGGGGTCTTGGAACTGATAGAGAAAGGAAGGCTGGATTACACCATCGACTATGCGGTCGTGGGTCGCCATTACCAAAAGACACGCGGGCTTGAGGTCAGCGCATTGCCCATTGCCGAAAATCAGCACGATTTTGTAATAGGCGCCATTGGCTGCAGTAACAGTGAATGGGGGCGTCATGCCATTGAAAGCATCAATCAGGCCATCCCCCAATTGCGTCAATCACAACGCTTTTTGCAAGGCATCGAGCAATGGCTGGCAGAAGAAGGTCTTCCTTATTGGCCGACCTTCCATCGTTTAATTAACCAATCATCAGTTTCGCTGAGCGCGCCTGTTGATACCGCGGAAAAGCCATAGCGCGAAAACCCAAAGCCAATTGCCGGCACCACCGGCACTCCCCATGTTGTCACCGCCCTGACTATTGGCTGGTGGCAAGGTACCGCCACTGCTGGTACCGGCATCAACAACCACAATGTCTTCTATCAGAACCAAGTTGTCTCCCTGCACTTCGGTACCTTGTTGGGCATCACCCGCCGTGTAGTCTCGAAGTGGCAACTCATTAAAAGGCTGCCCCAGGTTAAAAGTGGGTAACGAAGCAATGGCATCGACTACCTGCATACCGTCACCCAGCACTCGTCCAAACACGGTAAAACCACCGTTCTGACCGTCTAAATTTAAACTGTTATCCGCAAGATTAATAAACCACTGTGAGGTGGCGCTGTTGGGATTGCCGGCCTGCTTGGCCATGGCAATGGTGCCGCGCACATTGGAGAAGACTGGCTCGTTGACTACGGCCGGCCCTACGCTGATGGGATCCGGTGGCATTTCACCGCTGAATTGAAAACCGCCACTTTGCACCACAAAGCCCGACACTGAACGATGCACCAGCGTATCTTCAAAGGCACCGGCATTCGCATACCCCAGAAAGTTCTGCACCGTTTTCGGTGTGTGCTGGTCGAACAGCTGCACCTGAAAACTGCCCAGGACTGTTCTAAATTCCACTACTGTGGCCCAGGCACCGCTTGTAAATCCCATCACCCCGATCAGCAACACAAAATATTTAGCCATTTTCCCTCCCGTATATCGCTGCTGGTAGCATAGGCAAGACGGGAAACGGAATCTTTATCAGTTTGTAGCGTTTTGTATTTGCCTGTAGCCAAAAAGGTTAATCGGTTTTGTCCTTTAACAAGGTCTGCAAATTTTCCATCAGGTGAATAGGCACCGGAAAGATAATGGTATTGCTCTTGTCGCCAGCAATCTCCGTAAGGGTCTGCAAATAGCGAAGCTGCAGCGCCTGGGACTGCTCAGACAGGGTCTTGGCCGCGCTTAACAGTTTCTCTGCGGCTTCATGCTCGCCCAGCGCATGGATAACCTTGGCCCGTCGTGTACGCTCGGCCTCGGCTTGTCTTGCAATGGCGCGGATCATGCTCTCATCCAAATCCACATGCTTAATTTCGACATTGGAGACTTTGATTCCCCAGGCATCTGTCTGCCTGTCCAGGATCCCCTGTATATGGGTATTCAGCTTTTCACGTTCAGCCAGCATATCGTCCAGTTCATGCTGCCCAAGCACCGAACGCAGGGTAGTTTGTGAGAGCTGACTGGTAGCCGCCAAATAGTCCTCCACCTGAATAATGGACTTTTGTGGATCGACCACCCGGAAATAGACCACTGCGTTGACCTTGACCGACACATTATCACGGGAAATCACATCCTGAGTGGGCACATCCATCACCACCGTGCGCAAATCTACGCGGACCATCTGCTGGATAAAGGGGATGACAATAATCAGCCCTGGACCTTTAACCTCCTGGAAACGGCCAAGTAAGAAAATCACACCGCGTTCGTATTCTCTTAGCACGCGGAACATGGACACCACAAACATCACCAGCAGGAATATCAGCGCCATCCAGAAATAAGGTATTACAATCGGACTATTCATCGGTTTTCCCCTTGGTTTTCTCCACCTCCAGCACCAGGCCATCGATGCTCCTGACCTTGATCTTATCGCCAATGGCTAGCGGCTGCCGGCATCTGACCTCCCATAACTCGCCATCCACCCTTGCCAGCACCCCTTGCGTAGCAAGCTGTTCCACTTCGCCTTCTGCGCCCAACAAATGTTCAGCCCCGGATACCACCGGATTGCGCCGGGTTTTGATAAGCATGCCGATGGTCAGAAAGGTAAAAGCAGCGCTGGCCAGCACCACCGCCCCTATTAAAGGGTAAGCAATCTGAAAATCGGGATGAGGTGTATCCATCAGCATAATTGAGCCCATCACCAAGGCTACTGCACCGCCAATGCCCAGGATGCCAAAGCTTGGTACCACGGCCTCAGCTATCATCAGGCCCACTCCCAGAGCGATCATCGCCACCCCGGCATAATTGACCGGCAACACCTGAAAGGCATAAAGAGCCAGCAAAATACAAATGCCGCCCACAATGCCGGGGCCACCCATGCCTGGATTGGAAAACTCAAAAATCAGACCGTAAATGCCGAGCAGCATCAGGATATAGGCCACATTGGGATTGGTAAGAACAGATAAAAACTGATGACGCCAGGAGGCTTCAAAAAGCCGCACTTGCTGACCGGCCAGAGACAATGTCAGGGGCTTTTCGTGCACCACCACCTTTTGTCCATCAAGCTGATTCAATAAGGCGGGCAAATCTTCCGCGACAACATTGATGACTTGCTGCTCCAGGGCGTCCTGCGCCGACAGGCTGGCGGCATCACGCACCGCTGCAGCGGCCCATTCCTTATTGCGCTGACGAAGTTCAGCCAGTCCCTGAATATAGGCAATTGCATCATTGAGGATTTTTCTCTCCATAGCGCTTGCCGGCTGTTTTCCCTGATCTTGTCCCGACGGCGAGGCGGGTTGTCCGCCACCGATTTGCACCGGGGTTGCCGCACCTAATGTGGTAGCCGGGGCCATGGCCGCCAGATGACTGGCATACAGGATATAGGTACCGGCACTTGCTGCTCTGGCCCCTTTTGGAGCCACGAACCCCACCACCGGAATTTCAGAAGCCAGAATGCCCTGGATAATGGCTCGCATTGACTGGTCCAGGCCGCCTGGGGTGTCCATGCGTAGCACCACCAAAGAGGCCTGCGCCTGATGGGCAGCATCCAACCCGGATATGACATATTCGGCCGTGGCTACGCCGATGGCATCCCGAATATCCAAGACCCATACTTCGGCTTTGCAAATGCCGGAGATCAACAATAACCACGACAGCAATATGCGCCGTAAAATGTTCACATCACTTACTTTTCTTGAGCTTTATCACCAGTATAGCCAAGACTGTGACTGACCTTATCGAGGAGGTAGAAAACCGACTGGTAGGGAACGCCGCTATGTTGGCTCAGGCCAATTTCGCAGGTGCGATTGTCAGAAATACCCTGATGACAATCACCGGGCACTTGGGCCTTAAGCCCGGTCAGGGCACTTTGATTGAGCTCCGGTAAGGTCAGGCCCTTATTGCCGGCAAATCCACAACAGTGAATATCCTTAGGCACAATCACTTTTGTACTGCAGGCTTTGGCTACTTCAAGCAGCGCCTGCTCAGAACCCTGTCGTTTTGCCGAGCAACTGATATGCAGCATAACAGGCTCGGAAAGCGGGCGGATATGCAGCTTGGGAAGCACTTTATCGCGGATAAAGCTGGCGGGATCATGGATTTCCAGACCCGTTGATGCTCGTCTGAGTTGCAAGGCGCAACTGGCAGCATCGATAAGCACCGGCACGCTTTTATCATCCGCCATGGCTATCAACTTGTCCCGGGCTTCCTCAAGTTTGCTATTGGCCAAAGTTGTCTGCCCCTGGCTCTCCCAGGGTTGGCCACAACACAGGACGTCGGCATCATCGACTAACAACATGTGATAACCGGCCTTTTTCAGCACCGAAGCGATCACCTGAAATACAGGCCTTTCATCTTGCGCCCCAGGTTGCACACCAAACCAACGATTGGCGCAACTGGGGAAATAAATCACCGGTTGCCCCCTGCCGGCAAGCTCAACCACATTTTCCGCCGGTCCTGGTAAGGCTGGATTCCATTTGGGTACCCCTTTGACACTGATGTCGTAAAGGCCATTGGAAATCTTTTCGGTGACAGCTTCACCGAGCAGATCGCGGCTAATGGCGGCGCTTTTAAGGGCAAAGCGGGCCAGTTGTCCGGTCATTTTCCAATGTGTAGCGCTAAAGCGACTTAGTGGGGAGGCTTGGCGCCGGCCTCTCAGAGACTTAATAAAGGCCCCGGTATCAATACCTACGGGACAACGACTGGCGCATAGCCCGGTGGCCGCGCAACTGTCGATGCCAAGGTACTGATAATCTTCTCCCACCTGCTGGCGGCTTTTAGGATCAAGACCATTTTTTTGTGACAACTGCCGCCATAGGGCAATACGCTGCCTGGGCGTCAGGGTGAGTTCTTTGGAAGGACAAACCGGCTCACAAAACCCGCATTCGATACATTCGTCAATTTGCGCATCTACCGCAGGTATGGCCTTCAGGTGTTTAAGATGTGCTTTCGGATCGTCATTAATAATTACGCCAGGGTTGAGCGTGCCCCTGGGGTCAAACAGGCGTTTCAGTTCGCGCATAATGCCATAAAGCTCGTCGCCCCACTCCTGGCGCACGAAAGGCGCCATATTGCGGCCAGTGCCGTGCTCTGCTTTCAGCGCACCACCAAACGCAAGGATCTCCTCCGCTACCGCCTGCATCATGGCATCGTAGCGGCCAACCTGCTCGTCATTATCAAATGCCTGGGTAAAAACGAAGTGCAGATTCCCCTCGAGGGCATGTCCAAAAATTATGGCGCGGTGGTAGTCATATTGTGCAAACAGGCCATGCAGTCGTTCTACCGCTTTAGCCAGGTATTCGATAGGTACCGCCACATCTTCGATGATCACAGTCGTACCAGGTTCGCGGTTGGCGCCCACGGCAGGAAACAGCCCTTTGCGAATGGCCCAAAGCAACTGTTCTTGCTCACCCTGACAAAAAGGCGCGGCGCATATCAGTCTCTGGCGGCTATTTTCCAATAACGCCTGTACTTCGACTTGTTGCCTGGCCAGTGTCTCATTATCTGACGCACCCAATTGAATCAGTAACGCGGCAGCTTCCTCTGGCAGCTCCCCCTGCCACTTTGGCATTCCCTGCTTTTGCGCAACCGCAGCCAAAGCGCTGGCATCCATCAACTCCACCGCCTGTACATCCAGCTGGCGAAGCGCGGACACCAGCTCGCAACAATGTTCGATATGATCAAAAACGAAAAGGCCGCTGGTTTGATAAGGGGCAAGGGGCACCGATTGGTAAGTGATATCGGCGATAAAACCTAAAGTCCCCTCCGAGCCAATCATCAGGTGCTTGATTTGCTCAATCGGGCAATCAAAGTCCAATAGCGCATTGATGCCATAGCCGGTGGTGTTTTTAAGGCGATATTTGTGCCGCACCTTGTCGGCCAGCGAGGGGGTCGCCTGCAATACCCGGGACAATCTGGAGAGCCCGGCCAACAGTTTGGGATGTCGGCGGGTCAGCACTTCCAGGCAATCGGGTGATGCGGTATCCACCAGCGTCCCGTCGGCCAACAGAAGACGCATCTGCTCCACCGTATGGTAACTGTTATGCTTAACCCCACAGCACATACCCGAAGCATTATTAGCAGCTATCCCGCCAATCTTGCAGCTATCAATAGAGGCCGGATCCGGCCCCAGTTTATAGCCGAAGGGCTTTAACATCTCATTGGCGCGGGCACCAATAACACCAGGCTGCAAACGGATTTTTGCGCCCTTTTCCAGTACCTCGGCCTGTCGCCAATTAGATGTCAGTAACACCAGTACCGAATCGGTTACCGCCTGACCGGACAAACTGGTACCCGCCGCCCTGAAGGTGACCGGCACCCGGAATTCACCGGAACAGGAGAGCAGCCGCTGCATCTGCTCGATATCATCGATACGTACCAGAAGCTTGGGTACCAGATGATAAAAGCTGGCATCCCCGGCGTGCGCCAACCGCAGGGAAAGGTCATCGATGATCGCCTTTTCAGGCAAAAACTGGCGCAGTGCGCGGCAAAATCCGTCGAAATCCATGGGGTAAGCCGAGTGAATACCTTCGAACTAGGTTAATAGCAATATGAAGAGGCGGCAAGAAGGGTCACAATTACGGCAGTAATATAGCTTGCACCGAAAAGCAAGTTGACAACTTTTTTTTGCAAGATATATTACCAGTGAAATGGATAAATGTAGATTAGGTTTAAAAAGTCAAGATCAACGGAAGATAGATGAGATTTCTGGTTTTAGTCTTTATTACAACTCTAGCTCTTTCTATTAAAGCAAGCGCCGAACAATATTTAACTTGCAACACTTGCATCAATCAGTTTCAAATGCATTCAGTGGCCAGAAGTGCAGCCGAAGGAAATGTAACAAGCAATGGGTACACTGATGATATATTCGTTGCAAATTTTAAGACAGCTCAAATATCAGGATGGAGAATATCGGTTCAGTATAGTTTAAATAATAACGGTGAAATTGATGTTGTTTCCACTTCTTCACCAGTCTCTGTCCCGAGCGATCTCCAAGCTAAAGTAGACGATGCTTCCAGAAACGAAGTCTTTGCGCTTAAGAAGGTCTTTGTACCGGGCGAAAGTGGATTTACTAGTGCATGGGATATTGCAAGAAATACAAGCAATAGAGAAAGACTAGATGACTGGTTTCATGACAATCATCCGGTGAGTTATTGGCTTTCCACACTCGGGGTTGTACTTGCTGGACATTTTTACAATCCCATCAATGGCTTAGAGTATATTTTCGAATTTGAAGATGGCAGCACATTAATAATGACTGCACCACATGCAAACCAGGCTAAGCTGCGACTCGATTATAAAGAAAACAGTTCAAGTGATGTTGACGGCAATATGATTTCCGATGCTGGAGAATCCTTCTCTGGTGAATATACCTTTAATTCTGTTGATTCAATGAATGACTATATAAATAGGGCTTCTATGTATGGGGTTAGGGTTGTCAATGTAAGTGTTGGCGCCGGCGCCAGAACATACTATGTCGTTATTTTAGAGCATTAAGAAGGATAATCATGCTAGATATGTTACATGACGGAACCATCTCTCCCCTTTGGATATCCGTATTTATTTATTCAATAGCTTGCATATTAATTAACGTTGTGATGGCTAAATCGAAAAATTACTCAGCAAGAACAGCGATAATCCTTGGCTTAATACCTTTTGCAAATGTTATTTTTGCATTGATTTACTTAGGCCTGCCAAAAAAATCTGATTAAAAACTAATAATCTGACTGCCATCGTCAGAAAGGTTAATGGTATGCCTTATTTTCATCCTATCAACACGGCAATGAGGATAAGGCTAGTTCGTATCTGACTGGCATTCATGGTGTATAAAAGGAATCCTCATGAGCACTAATTCCACTTGCCGCCAGAAATAGGGTGGTCAAGGATAAAGCAGATAAGCTTGGCGTTTTACATTAAAGCCGTCTAGTTTTGGCTGCCAGCTGGCACGGATTTCGGCTTCGCTTTGACCGGCTTCGATGGCCAGGCGCAATTTATCGGTGCCGGCCAGCTTATCCATAAAGGCGGGGGCGTCGAAAAAGGCTTCGCCCTTTTTGGCAAAGACCTGATACCAACGCAAAAGATGGCTTAAGTCCAAGCCATTTGCCGGATATTGACGTAAATCCTCCCCTAACAGCGGCGTATCTTGTAGTTTGGGTTTACTGGCGCCGGGTTTGGAGACAGGGGTAAAGCTGAAAACGGCCCCTGGTGGCTGGATTGTATCGTGGCCTATGACCTGGAACGGAAAGTCAGTACCCCGACCAATGCTGATAGGGGTGGCTTCGAAAAAGCCCAGCGAAGGATAAAGGGCTACCGCCTGGGCATTGGGCAAATTCGGACTGGGTTTGATGGGCAAGTCATAGGACATCTCTCGCTGATAGCCCTGCATGGGAATAACGCTAAGAGAGAGGGGCTTTTCACTTTTCAGCCAGCCCTCACCGACTATCATTTGCGCCAACTCTCCCACCGTCATACCGTGCAGCAGCGGAATCTCATGCATCCCCACAAAGGAACGAAAAGCAGGTTCAAGCACAGGGCCATCCACATAAGCGCCATTCGGATTGGGCCTGTCCAGCACCATAAAGGGTAAGCCGGCATCAGCGGCCGCTTCCATCATCAGATGCATGGAGCTGATGTAGGTGTAATAGCGTACGCCCACATCCTGAATATCGAAAACCAGGATATCCAAGTCGTTTAAGGCGTCGGGCGCTGGCTGTTTGCGCTCACCATAGATGGAGTAAATAGGCGTACCGGTGCGGGAGTCCACACCGCCGTCAATGCTGGCACCGGCATCGGCTTCGCCACGAAAGCCATGCTCCGGAGCAAAGACCCTGGCCACCTTAACGCCACTTTCTAACAGAAAATCCAGCAGATGCTGCTCACCCACCCTGGCGGTCTGATTAACAATCAGACCGATGCGTTTGTCTTTAAGCTGCGGCAAATAGCGCTCGCTTTGTTCAGCACCGAGCCTGAAAACGGGTGTCGAATCGGCCGAACAGCCAGCCAAAGCAGGCAAACCAAACAAGAACCCGCAGAATATCAGAAGAAATACTGTTGGCATTAACCTCGCCATGCTTGCACCGCTTTGCGTAAAAAGCCCTGATGCTTGGCCAGCAAAGCCTTACCCGCTTCTCTGTCTAAGTTGGTTAACACCAACAAGATGGCTAGCTTGGCTTGATTTTCAGCCTGTTCCAGCGCCTTCCTGGCCGATTGTTCATTACAGGCCGTGGCCTGCATCACAATTCGAACCGCTCTGGCCTTAAGCTTTTCATTGGTGGCAGCCACATCCACCATCAGATTTTCATAGCTTTTGCCGCTTCGGATCATGGCGCCGGTGGAAAGCATATTCAGCACCATTTTCTGTGCAGTACCTGACTTCATTCTGGTGGAGCCGGTCAGGGCCTCAGGCCCCACCGCTACGGAAATAGCCAGTTCTGCCGCCTGTGCAACCTTAGAGCCGGGATTACAGGACAGTCCAACGGTTTTAACCCCCAGTTCCCTGGCATAAGCCAGGCCGCCCAGCACATAAGGGGTGCGGCCGCTGGCGGCAATACCCACCAGCACATCTTTTGGGCTTACACTAATGGCCTGTAGGTCCTGCTTGCCCAACTCCTGATTATCTTCGGCCCCTTCTACCGCCTTAAACATGGCTTTTTCGCCACCGGCAAGCAGTCCCACGACCAATTCCGGCGACACGCCGAAGGTAGGTGGGCACTCCACAGCATCCAGCACTCCAAGACGGCCGCTGGTCCCGGCCCCCTGATAAATCAGCCGCCCGCCTGATGCAAAAGCATCAGCAATCCAATCCACTGCCTGGGCGATTTGCGGCAGCACCGCCTGCACGGCCAGCGCCACGCTTTGGTCCTGCTCGTTGATACGCTCCAGCATTTGCGACGTGGGCAACAGATCCAAATCCATGGTGCGGGAGTTGCGCCCCTCCGATTGCAGGGATGCAAGCTCAGTCAGCAGATTATTGGACATTTCAGGCCTCCGCTAAGGCAATAGCACGCTCGGCCAACAGACAAGCACCATCCAGCGAGGTACCACGAGCAGTAATCACACGGGATTTCAGGGGCTCATTAAGGTGCTTTAGGCTGATATCGGCAAGTCCCCCGGTTAGCACCACGGGCAAGTTGTCGCCGGTGGCTTTGATTAAACGCACCACCGCCTGCATATGCTGCTGAAACAGGCTTTGCGCCAAAGGACACCACTCCATTTTTTCGAGGATGGCAGGCACCAGCGCCGCGTAGGAAGTCGGTGTTGCCCTGCGTAACCAACCCAAAATGGCATCAGCATCCTGTCCCAGTTGGGATTGCAAATAGCGGCCAGTGTCGGTCACAGGCTTTGCATGGATATCCAATTCCCAAAGCAAGGCACTGACGGCATTGACCCCCAGACGAGCACCGCCACCTTCATCGCCTACCAATAATCCCCAGCCGCCAATCTGTCTCTCCCGGCCTTGCTTGTCCAATGTCATGGCCACCGAGCCGGTGCCCAGCGCTACCACTGCCACTGGCTCGCCCAGATTGGCGCCATAGGCCGAGGTTTTGGCATCGGTCAGCACTTCCACCTCGCCGAAATAGGCCGACAACGCTTTTGTTGCCTGTTGATTTAGCGCCGCTTCACCGGCACCGGCCAAACCACATACCAAATAAATATCCTGAGTGCTGCAATGGGCTTGCTTGCACAGGTCTTGCGCCAGCTTGACTATCTCTGCTACCGCTTTTTCTACTCCCAGGGTCAGGGAGGACGGCTCGGCGCGGCCTTCAAACCGTTCACCGCTTTGAACACAATGCAGACGCCCTACCGTTTTACTGGCGCCACCGTCAATACCTAAAAAATATTGCCAACTCATCAAATACGTCTCTCGGATTGGGGGCTTTTCCCCATCAGACACACCATTGTGGCGACCAATGCCCCCAGGCAAAGTTGCCAACTAAAACCCAATTCAAATTGCCATTGCGCGGGTAAATACCACGCCATCAAATAGGGCTGCATAGCCAGGGTAAACAAAAATCCTGTGGCCAATGCCGCCGCCACAGATGCCGGACTGCCGCGATGGGTAAACAAAGCGGTGAAGTATACGCCCAGCAGGCCGCTGTAGGAAAACACCATCACACTTAAGGCAAAGGCCAACAGCGGCATATCTGAGTAGCGCTGCCAATAAAAACACAATGCCGCCATGGCGCAAAGCGCTAAGGCGGCTATTACCATGCCCCATTGTCCGGCGCGCACATAGTGTTTTTCCGGCAAAGCCCCGCGGCGCGCCCGCCAGGGCCGGTACAAATCCTCTACCAACACCGATGACATGGCATTCAACCCGGAATTGAGAGTAGATAAGGCCGCCGCGATGACCCCCACCGCCACCAAGCCTTTAAGGCCCGCGGGCAACTCATTAAGCACATAGTACATAAACACGCCAATCGGCTCGCCCTCGAAGCTGGGTGTTTCAAGGCCGCTGGCGCTGCCCATTAAATCCGGACGCTGGTAAAAGAGATACAGCAACAAGCCAATCAGGATAAACACCAACATCACCGGGATCACCCATACCACTGACCACAGTAGTGCCTTGGCACCTTGCCTGGCATCTTTGCAACTGAGCATGCGCTGGGTCATATCCTGATCTAACCCAAAGGCGGCGATATTCAATAGCACAAAACCGGTCAGCGCCGACCACAGGCTAAACACCCCACCGGGACCAAAATCCAGCCGCGTATCGATCAGGGTAAATTTGGATAATTCCCTGTCCAGCGGATGTTCCAAAGCCGATAGCATCTGCGACCATTCCAGCGGCATTTGCATAAACAGATAGCCCAGCACCAATAGCGCCGCGCCTACATATAGAGCGCAGTGGATCACATCGGAATAAATCACCGAGCGAATGCCACCCACCAGCGAATACAGCAGGCCAACCAGAGTCAGTACCAATAGGGCGCTGAGTACCGAGGAAGCGTGAATATCGTTAAACAGGATCATGGCCAGCGCCAGTGCAGCCATAAACAGGCGCGCACCGCTGGCAAACACCCGCCCAAACAGATAGAGCAAACTGGCCTGGGATTTGGCGCCGGCGCCAAAACGTTGCTCCAGCAACTCATACACCGTGGTCACCCGCAGTGCATAAAACTTGGGAATTAGCCAGTAAGCCACCAGCAGTGCGGCAATCATGGCACCGATATTGGTGGCCAGATAGCTTAAATCGCTGCGATAGCCCTGCTCCGGACCGCCCAAGAATGTGGCCGCCGATTGGGAGGTAGCCAACACCGAAATGGCCACCATCCACACCGGCATCTGGTTACCGGCCAGAAAATATTCCCGGCTGGACGCCGCCTGGCGGCGACTAAAGTACCAGCCGCTACCCAGCATCAACAGGGCATAGGCGGCAAATACCGTCCAATCCAGCCAGGCAAATTGACTCTCCATGCTTTAACTACAGTCCCGCGTTGTATGGCCAAGCTTCCTGGCATACTATCTTATCTAATGTCGGTTTCCCGCCTATACCAATAAATAATCTCTATGCGCGCCACTACCCTGTTGTTTTTTATCCTTGCTCTGTGCACCAACCCAGCCCAGGCCAACAGCCTGCGTCAGGATCTGGCGCAAAAATTAATCATCGACTTTCGTTACTTTTGTCAGGACAGTAAAAAACCTTGTCGTACGCCGATGACTGAATTGCCAAAAGAGGCCGCTAAGTTACTGGCCAAAGAAGGGGTTGGCGGCGTGATCCTGTTCGGCGAAAACCTGCAGTCCCTTGAGCAAATCATCAACCTGAATCGAGCCTTGCAGCAGGCTAATGCCAAATCCAAGGCTGGTGTGCCCTTGTTTTTGGCTATCGATCAGGAAGGCGGCCGGGTCGCCCGCATCCCCAGACAACTAACACCGGCGTTTTCCGGCAATATGGCCATAGGCGCCACTTATGCCAGGCACGGTATGCAGTTCGCAGAGCAAACCGGTCATGCTCTGGCCCAACAGTTAAAGGCCCTGGGTTTTAACCTGAATTTTGCGCCGACGCTGGATGTTAACGTCAACCCGGACAATCCGGTGATTAATGTGCGCGCGTTTTCGGCAGATCCGGTGATGGTCGCCGAATTGGGTCTGGCCCAACTAAAGGCGATGCAACAACAAGGAGTCATGGGCGCGGTCAAACATTTCCCCGGCCATGGTGATACGGAAGTAGACAGCCATACCGGCCTGCCCCGGGTGGATCATGACAAGGCCACCATTGAAAGGGCCGATCTTTTGCCCTTCCAGCGCCTGATTAGCGCCGGTGAAGTAAAGATGCTGATGACCGCCCATATCCAGTATCCGGCCTTGGATAGCAGTAAAATCGTCAATAAGCGTGGTGAGAGCATGCTGCGACCCGCCACCTTGTCCAAAGCCATTTTAACCGATCTATTGCGCGACGAATTAGGCTACCAGGGCCTGATTGTCACCGATGCCCTGGATATGGCAGGCGTTGCCCACTTTTTTGAGCCGGAGCAGGCCGTTATTGAAACCTTCAAGGCCGGTGCCGATATCGCGCTGATGCCACTACTACTCAATAGCCCCAAGGCGATGACACGCCTGTCCATACTCCTGGATGCCCTTGAAGCGGCGGTTAAAAGTGGCGAACTGGACGCCAGGGCCATCGGTGCATCGGCCAAACGTATTCGCGAAGCCAAAACCAACATGGCATTTTCAGATAACCTGGGTACACCGGTGAGCCAGGCGTTGGCCAAGGCAAATGCAGCACTTACCGACCCAGCCCTGAAGACCTTGGAAGCCCAATTGGCCGATGCCTCGCTGACCCTGGTTAAAGGCCAAAGCGCGGCCTTGGCGAAGAAGGTGAAAAGTCTGCATTTAGTGCTACCTGATTGGGGCAAATGTCTGGCCCTCACCCAGGCCCTTGCACGGGAAATGCCTGCCCTTACCACCAGTTGCAGCAGCCTTCGTAGCTTTGAAGAAAGCAAAGCCTTCGCGGCGATTAAAAAGGCGGATGCCTTACTGTTAGCCAATATCAACCCGGCACAAAGCAGCAGCGAATGGGGCCCCTGGGATTGGGACTTATCCGGCGCTGTGGTCAATGAAGAAGAGCGCCGGCATTTGCTTCCCAGATTACTGCTACAAGCCCAATCAGAGGGTAAGCAGAGCATTCTGGTCAGCCTGCGCGCACCTTACGATATAGCCCAATTAGGTCATCGGGCTGACGTGGTATTGGCGAGCTATGCGTATAACACCCACGAACTACAGAGCAACAGCAAGACACCGCAAATACAAGGCCCGACCTTTGATGCTCTTGCCCGGGCGCTGGCAGGCAAATCCAAGCCTCAGGGACAGTTACCGGTGACCCTGCCGCCATCGCTCTAATTTGTTATGCTGGAAGAAAGCACGTGACAGAGGTACAGATGAAGCTCAATTGCGATCTAGGCGAGAGTTACGGCAACTGGAAAATGGGGCTGGATGAGGAAGTGATGCCCCATATTCACCAGGCCAATATCGCCTGCGGCTTTCATGCCGGCGATCCCGATGTAATGCATCGCACCTTGCAGCTGGCCGCCGAGTATCAGGTAGAAGTAGGCGCTCACCCCGCCTATCCGGATCTGATTGGCTTTGGTCGTCGTACCTTGCATTGCACTTCGCAGGAGTTGATTAATCTGCTGCACTACCAAATCGGTGCACTCGATGCCATGGCCAAAGTGCAGGGAATAGCTATCACCTATGTCAAACCCCATGGCGCCATGTACCACGATATGATGAATAACCTGGAAACCCGGCGCACTATTTACGAGGCCATTCGCAGCTACCCCCGGTCATTAAAACTGATGTTGCAAGCCGACAGCCAGGCACAGCAATACCGCCGGGAAGCCGGCCCCTTTGGCATTGAGTTATTGTTTGAGGCCTTCGCCGACAGGCGCTACCAGGCTGATGGCCGTCTGCTACCACGCAACCAAGCCGATGCGGTGTTAGATACCGAGCAAACCCTGGCGCAGGTCACCTCCCTGGTTAAAGAAGGGAAGGTGATCACCCTCAGCGGCAAAGCGCTGAAGCTTGAGGCCGACAGCCTATGCGTACATGGCGATAACCCACAGGCCGTGGCCATGGTCAAACATATTCGCGATTTGTTAGACGCATGAGTTATCCCAGGCTCCAAAGCGCCGGCGAAGGAGCGCTCATTCTTTATCTGGCAGATAATCCCAGCGACAGCATTACTGCACGCCTGGCTGCATTGATACCCAAGCTATACCGCGCTCTTGGTGAGGATCTGCTGGAGTTGGTGCCCAGCTACCACAGTCTTTTGATTCTGTTTGACCCCCTTAACATTGAGCCCCGGCAAATCCGTGATGCTCTGATGCTGTGTCTGCCCCAAACCGAGCAAGCAAACCTGACAGCAGGCAAGCTCATCGAATTGCCGGTGTATTACAGTGAGGAAAGCGGCGCTGACTTAGGCAGTCTGGCCCGGCAGGCCAAGCTCTCCATCGATGAGGTGATTGCCCTGCACCAACAAGTGGAATACCGGGTTTATGCCATAGGTTTTGCTCCAGGTTTTGCCTATCTTGGCGAGGTGGATAAACGTATCGCCATGCCAAGACTGGCCACTCCCAGGAAAAAGGTGCCAAAAGGCGCGGTGGCCATTGCCGATCGCCAAACCGCGGTTTATCCCGATGCCTCTCCCGGCGGTTGGAATCTGATTGGGCTTTGCCCTTCAACATTGTTTGACCCGGCCCAGGACCCGCCCATGGCCTTTAGCGTGGGCGATCGTATCTGCTTCAAAGCCATTGACCGTCAAAGCTTCCTGGATTTAGGCGGCAAGCTATGAACGACATCCTCGCAGATGCCTTTGAAGTGTTGGACGGCGGCCTGTTTTCTATTGTGGTGGATAAGGGGCGCTTCGGTTTTGCACATCTGGGGCTGACCCAGGGTGGCCCCATGGATCCCTTTGCCTATCGTTGGGCCAACCGCCTTTTGGAAAATAACGATCATGCCCAGGCGCTGGAGGTCAGCCTTGGCGGGCTCACCCTGCAGGCCCGTATTCAGACCCGGCTTTGCGTAACCGGGGCCGTGGTCGAGGTGTCAGTAAATGGCCAGCCTCAAGCGCTTTGGCAAAGTTTTTCAGTTCAGGAAGGGGATACCATCAAGCTGGGACGGACCAGGCAGGGAGTGCGCAGTTATGTGGCTGTCAGTGGCGGTTTTTGCGTTGCCCCGCAGTTTGGCAGCGCCACTACGGTAGTACGTGAGGGGATTGGCGGACTACATGGCAATAAACTTAAAAAAGGCGATATGCTGCCCGCCCGTGAGGACAAGCAACGAGCCGGCTGGATGCTGCCACCCGCTCATCATCCCCATTATGGACAAGGACTTCTGCTGCGCCTGGTGCCAGGCTATCAATATGCGAACTTTAACCAGGAACAGAAACAGGCTTTCTTTACCCACAGCTACCGTATCAGCAGCCAGGCAGACCGTATGGGCTATAGATTGAAAGGAGAGGCCATTGCCCATGACTTCAAAAGCCTGTGGTCGGAAGGGATCTGCTTAGGGGCAGTGCAGCTGCCTGGCGATGGTCAGCCCATCGTGCTGTTACACGATCGGCAGACCATCGGCGGCTATCCTAAGCTGGGGGCGGTGCTGTCCCTGGATTGTGCAAGACTTTCGCAGTGCCTGCACGGTACCGAGGTACAATTTGAAGCCATCCCTCAGGCCATGGCCAAGGCCCTACTGCTGGAAAATCGCAGCCAAGATGCCCAGTTACAGCAGACCTTAATCCAGATCTAGAACAAGCCCATCTGCTCACTGGCTAAGGCATCAAAGCTCAAATCCACAAAAGGCAGAATTCCTTCTGCCACAGGCCGAAGCTGTTTGTCGATATAGTGCTCATAGTCCAGGGGGCTGTGCCGATACTCCACCGGCTCGGGCCCTTGTACCGTCATCAGGTAGCGGATCCAGCCTCGCTGTTGATACTGCAGGGGCTTGCCAAGCGCTTGATTCTGTTCGTCGGCCAACCTGGCCGCGCGCACATGGGGCGGTACATTTTTCACATACTGGCCAAGGGGCCGACGCAAACGTTTACGGTAGACCAGCTTGTGGTCGTATTCACCGCGCCGGGTGCTATCCATAACGCTGCGGATGTAATCCGCCACTGCTTCCCCGGCAAATACCTTTTCATATAACTGTTGCTGAAATTCCCGGGCCAGCTCGGTCCAGTCCGAGCGCACCGACTCCAGGCCCTTGAACACCAGCTTGTCGCCTTGTGGTGTACTTTTAAGGCCGGCATAGCGCTTCTTGCTGCCAAGCTCCGAGCCACGAATGGTGGGCATTAAAAAGCGCTTAAAGTGGGTCTCAAATTCAATTTCCAGATGGCTGTCTAGTTGCAGCTCTTGAGCCAGCTTGTGTTGCCAGCGCCGATTGATCAGCGCCGCCAGATCCTTGCCGATGCGTTGCGCCTGCACCTCATCTTTATCATCCCCCAGCCACACAAAGGTTGAGTCGGTATCACCATAGATAACCTCATAGCCCTGCTCTTTTATCCAGGCTGCGGTGGTTTGCATAATCTCATGACCGCGCAAGGTGATGGAGCTGGCCAGACGGGTATCGTAGAAACGGCAACCACCAGAGCCGAGCACCCCGTAGAAGGAATTCATCAGGATCTTAATGGCCTGAGAGCGGGCGCTGTCTTTCAGGCGCTTGGCTTCATCCCGTTGCTTCCACAAAGAAGCAATAATATCGGGTAAGAAGTGCCGTTCCCGGGAGAATTTCGCACCACGAAAACCGGGAATGGCTTGCTCAGGATCCAACAGACCTTCCACCAGCCCCAGCGGATCAATTTTAAAGGTGAGAATAATCGACGGATACAGGCTTTTAAAATCCAGCACCAATAGGTTGCGATAAAGGCCCGGCCTGGAGTCCATCACATAGCCACCGGGGCTGGCCAGGCCACCATCAGCCGGTAAATTAGGCGCGATATAACCGGCGCGATGCAGCTTAGGCAGATACAAATTGGTAAAAGCCGCCACCGAGCCACCCATACGATCCAGTTCCAGACCGGTCAGGCGACTGCGTAGCACTAAAAAGTCTACCAGCTTGGTGTGGGCGAAAATCTCCAGCACCAGCAAGCAATCCTGCAGGTTGTAGCGGGCCAGTTTTAACTTGTTATGAATAAAATCATGTTCGATCACGGCCAGACGATCGGCGCCCTCTTCCATGGCTTTGCCTTTACCCAAAAGACTTTGCGCCACCTGCTCCAGGCTGAAACTATCAAACTGGTAAGTGGCAGTCTTAAGGGCATCGATACCATCGATGGCGACCCGTCCGGGAATGCTGATAAACCCAAGATTGCTGTCATTACCGTCCCGCCATTGTACCGGCGCGTTAGCGCGACCAAAATGCAGCGGCATGCCCAAGGCATTGGCACGCTGCACCAACAGGCGAAAATCGAAGTTGACCAGGTTCCAACCGACAATTAGATCGGGATCGATGGTCTGGATTTCCTCTACCAGCGCCTTGAGCAAAGCACGCTCATCGGCCACCCAACTTATCCAGCTTTCTTGCCCTTGTGCCGGCCCCACCATCAGTACTTTGTGAAGCTTGTCTGTGGCCAGACCAATAGAATAAAGCTCGCCCTGACCACTGCATTCAATGTCCAGTGACAAAAGGCTGAGGGTGGGAATGTATTCGGCTGGCTTCACTTTGGCCTGATCTATCTGCTGCCAGGTAGGATAGGCCATCTGATGCCCCTGATAAGCCACACTGCCATAGGCAAAGCGCTCCATCAGATAGCGGTCGGCTAAACGGATGTCGTCTTCATAACGCACCATGCCCACATCCTTTAACCTGTCTCTGGCCATAAACCCATGGGCAGATTTGGAAAAATACAAGGCGGCTACCGGCGTTTGCTGGAAGGTTTTAAGCGGTAGCGGTTTTATCCGGTAGTCGAGCCCGGATAGAAGGCTTGGCAATTTTTGAAGCTCGCGCTGTTCAATAAAGAAGGTCAGAGACTGGGGCTCAGTCAGCAGGCGCAACGGGCCTTGTGACGTTGCCAACCAGAGTTCCAGGCTGATGCCCGCTGCCGACTCCAGTTGTGCCCTGGTTAAAATGAAGCCAACTCCGGTTGTACTCAACACGTCATCCACAGTAAAATTATCGGCGCATTCTAGCAAAGGCGGGCTGAACTTTGGCAACGCTGGGCTATTTTTGATGATGTTGTTGCCGTGGTATAGGGAAGACAAACAAATGGACAGATACTTAACCGCCCTGATTTTTCTCTTGTGTTGCTTTTCGGTGCAAAGCCGCCCTGAAGCAGAAAGCACCACTCCCACCAAAATGATTTGGATTAGCCCCGACGTAGAGGGTCATACCCACAAAAATATCCATGCACCCGATGTGAGCGGAGCGACTTTAGTACTTTTACAACAAGCCTTGCCCCAGCTTGAGGTACAACATATTCAGGCTAACAATGAACGGGCCATGAGTATTCTCGACAGCAGAACCAATGCCTGTACTGGCCGTAAGTTACTGACAGAAGAAAGGCGCAGACTCTACCAAGCGACTCGTCTGCCTCAAGTTGTCTACCCGGGACACAAACTCTATGTACGTGCCGATAGAGCCCTTTGGCAGCAGATTCGCGACAAACAGAACCAGCTAACCCTGGAAGATGTGCTCAACGCCGCCGGCGAAAAGGAATTTGGCATCGTCGGCGGACGCAGTTATGGCGGTCAGATTGACCAAGCCTTGGCCGATCCCAAGTGGCAAGAAAAGCTTTGGGTACGCACCGCCGCCGATATGTCGGTGGGACTGGTAGACATGTTGCTGGAAGGACGCCTTGCGGCCGTGCTCGAATACCCCAACGCTTTCCATAGTTTTGCTGAAAAACTGGGCGGGCACTCACTGATTATCCCTTTGCACCTGCAAGAGCTACCCAAGCAGGTAGAAGGTCATATCCTGTGCTCGAAGACACCTGCGGGCAAAGCCCTGGTGGAGATCTTTGACCGCGAAATTGCCAAGCTAAGCCAACAACAAAGCTATCTTGATGCCCATCTGAACTGGTTTCATCCGGCGAGTCATCAGGCAGTGATTGACATATACGATGAAGTCTATGGCACGTCGTTCAGCAAGGCCCCACTCACCTCCGCACTAAGCACTAGCCCGTAAAGTTTGCCAGAAACTCCAGTACCTGAGCTTTATCGCCTTGAAAAAGACAGGCTCTGGGGCGTTTTTTCAGCTGATACTCATACATAGGGTCGTAATACCTTACCAGCAGCTCGGTAATCCAGGCGCGGTGCAATTCGCCGGCCAATACGCTGTCAGGCTGTGCGGCCAATGCTTGCTCAAGCAGCGATGAAATGTGTTGGTAGGCATCCGCACCCAGGCGCTTGTGGATCCGCTTAAAGGCATTACGTAAATACAGGCAGAAGGCTTCATAGCCCCCTTCCCCACCAAGGTGCTGGGCCAGGCGATGGCGGATATACTCATCAAAGATAATCTCCACCCGCTCGTTGAGTGGCGTTTCCAGCAATATCACCGGACTTTGCCGCATTCTTTGCTGCAGGCTATTCGGTAGCATCAACGAGCCGATATGGGCGCTTTCATCCTCCAGCAATACAGATTCGAAGCCTTGGCTATCCAGTTTAAGCAGGGCGATGGAGAGAGCATTTTCAAAGGAAATTTGCGTAGGCTGCCCGCCCAGGCGAAGCCCAAAGCTGGAGCCGTTATGATTAGCCAGGGCTTCCAAATCCAAAGACCAGGGAAGCTGCTCCAGCAGCAAGGTTTTACCACAGCCGGTCTTTCCCGCCAGTAACAACATCTGTTTGCTGGCAACAAGGGCTTCCAGGCTATCAATTAAAAAGCGCCGTAGCGCCTTATAGCCGCCCACTACTCTGGGAAAAAGGACGCCCGCTTCGGCCATCCATTGTTGGCTGATCTGCGAGCGTAAGCCGCCACGCCAGCAATAGAGGAAGCCATCAGGATTGGCTTTGGCAAAATCACACCAAGCCCTAACCCGGGCTTCTTTGATGTCCCCCTGAACTAATTTGTGCCCCAGATTGATGGCCGCTTGCTGACCCTGCTGTTTATAACAAGTGCCCACCGCCGCTCGCTCTTTGTCGGTCATCAGCGGCAGGCTCATAGCAGTGGGAAAAGTACCTTTGGCAAATTCGGCCGGTGCACGTAAATCGATAAAGGGCGTGTCGGCTAAAAATAAGGCGCGATAGTCGGCAGAATCTGCTTTACAGCCTTTGGCCATCAGATCACCTCAACCAAGGGGCCTTCGCCAGCGGGGAGCAGCTCGCCAATCGCCTTGGCATATAATCCTTCGCTTTGGAGAATGCTCTGTACTTCAGACTCGGCATCTTTGCTAACCGCCAGTAACAAACCACCGCTGGTTTGCGGATCGCATAACAGTGCCTGTACTTCTGGCGCCAAGGCGCTGATCTTGTGACCATAACTGTCAAAATTGCGCTGACTGCCGCCGGGAACTGCACCTGCTTGGATATACTCCATTACCGGGGCCAACTTGGGCACTTGTTCAAACCATAACTGCGCGCGCAAGCCGCTGCCTTCACAAAGCTCCAGCAGATGACCAAGTAAGCCAAAACCGGTGACATCGGTCATTGCCGTCAGCCAGGGATAGGCCGCTAACGTAGAGCCGATACTGTTCATCTGGCACATCACCTCAATGGCCAACCGGCTGTGTTCATCCTTAAGCTTGCCCTGTTTTTGTGCCGTTGTTAGTACGCCTACACCTAAAGGTTTAGTCAGATATAAGCGGCAACCGGCTTGGGCCGTATTGTTTTGCTTAAGCTGTGAAATAGGCACTTGTCCTGTGACCGCAAGACCGAAAATGGGCTCGGGCGAGTCAATGCTGTGACCGCCTGCCAGCATAATACCGGCGTCCAGACAGGCCTGACGACCACCTTCCACCACTTGCCGGGCTACCTCTGGTCCCAGCTTATTCAGCGGCCAGCCCAAAATGGCGATGGCCATCATAGGCTTGCCGCCCATGGCAAAAATATCACTGATGGCATTGGTGGCGGCAATACGGCCAAAATCAAAGGGGTCATCGGCAATGGGCATAAAAAAGTCAGTGGTACTCAGCACCGCCATGCCGTTACCCAAGTCATAGGCAGCGGCATCATCCTTGCTGCTGTTTCCCACCAACAGTTTACTGTCCATGGGTACACTGAGGTTTGACTGAACAATCTGATCCAGTACCTTAGGGGCAATTTTGCAACCACAGCCTGCACCATGGCTGTATTGGGTCAGTCTTATCTTTGCATTTTCCGGCTCTGTGTTCATTTATGCCTGATTCTTTGCCTATAGTTAGTTAAAAGCATCATAACCCAAGCCTAAGTCCAATAGCAGCTGGACAACAGCTTCAGGCCTTAGCAAAGCTTGCAAAATATATTTGCATAAGACAAAGTCCCCGGCATCGGTCACTTTTCCACAACCAGACGATCAGCCTTAAGACAGCAGTCGTCACTGAAATGCCGTTGCACTTTTCAGGGTCACATGGTGTTAATAAAGGAGAGTATTTGACATGTCCCTAGCCAAAAAACGGATGTTACACCGGGCACTGACGTTATATATCCTGGTAATTGGCGTCGGCTTGGTATTGGCTGGAATGGTTTACTCGACCGCCATCTCGGTGAAGGACGCCACTAATGTCTTGATAGAAAAGCGCCTGCCGAACCTGATTGGCCTCGGTGAGGTTGCCATGCGAGTCAGCGAACAGGAAAGAGTGCTGTATGAATACTATGCCACCACTGACCCTGCTCATTATCTTGACACCCACCAAGGTCTCTTTGATGACCTGATCGTCAATGTGGAAAGGCTTTTAATTGCCATAGGTCTGTCGGCCGACAATCACCCTCTGCTGCTGGAACTGCAGAAAATTAAAAAGCTTGCCGAGCAGTTACATACAAACCTATCAAGTAGTCGTATTGACTGGGATCTGGCAAGAGAAAAGCTGGAAGACATCAGTGCTTCCAGACGCAATATGCAGCCGCAGTTGCAAGCACTGAAACAGCTGGTAAAAGCAAGAGCAGAAGCGAGCTATGTGGATACCATGCAGCAACTTGATCAAACCGTTTGGACGGTAACCGGGTTCGCCACTGCCTTATTGTTATTCACGGTTCTGCTTGGCCGTTATACCAGACGTTATGTTGGTTTAAGCGCCGAAAATGAGCGGCTTGCCATTTTTACTAAGCGCAATCCCAATCCAATCCTCAGCCTGAGTGCCCAAGGCCAGGTGGTTTATCACAATCCAGCCTCAGAAAGGCTGATGAAAAATTTAGGCTTTACCGATACCAATCCCCAGGCTCTTCTGGCGGATGATTTGTTGGTGCAGTTGGCCTTAACAAAAAAGGCGGATAGCAAAGTCGGTAAGTTTGAACACCAAATAGGGGATACTTATCTGAGTTACGAGGTGCATTGGGTAAAAGAATTGGATGCCTATGATATCCATATTCAGGATGTGACCGAACAGGTCATTGCCAATCAAAAACTGGAACACAAGGCCTATCACAAAGACCTGAGCGGTCTGCCCAACCGGGCCAAAATGAACAAAGACTTAGGCAAGCGGATTGATTCCGGAAACATATTCAGCCTGGTGTTGTTGGACGTCACCCATTACAGCCAACTGGTAGGTAATTTCGGTCTCAATGGCGCCAGTCAGTGCATGCGCGCTTTTGCAGAAGAGCTGGCCATAGCCTTTGAACAAGCGAAAGAAACGCTGGATCTGGGCATGGAAACGCAGCTCTATCACATCGGCGATGCCAATTTCACGATCATTACCGACCTGGATAATGAATCTCTTGCTTTGCGACAACTGTCAGACCGGCTGAATTACCGCTTTGCCCATCCCATTGACACTCCCCTGGGACAAATGCGTATCGGCATCACCCAGGGCGTCACCGAATATCCGCGCTGCAGCCAGCTGCCAGAAGAGCTTTTGCTGCATGCCAAGATTGCCATTGATGAAGGGCGTAAACAGGAATACGTGACCCGCTTCTTTGATCATGACAGCGGCAGTCGCCACGCCAGACGTCTATCGGTGACCCGTCAACTGGAGCGGGCAATGGAGAATGAAAAGCTGACGCTGCATTTTCAGCCCAAGCTTGACCTGGAAACTCAGCAGGTGGATGGCTGTGAATCACTGATCCGTTGGTTTCAGGAAGACGGCAGTGCCATTTCACCCGGCGAATTTATTCCTTTAGCCGAAAAAAGTGGTTTGATACTGCCCCTCGGCGACTGGATCCTGGAGATGGCCTGTCGCAAGGCTTTGTCCTGGCAAGCACAAGGATTGGAGCAATCCATCGCCGTCAATATATCAGCCAGACAATTTGCCCAACCGGACTTTGCCAAGAAGGTGCAGGATCTGCTGCACAAAATTGGTTTGCCGGCGAGGTTGCTGGAGCTGGAAATCACCGAAAGCATGATCATGGATAACCGCACCTTTGGCACCAAGGTGCTGAATGAGCTTAGGGACATTGGGGTCACTCTGTCTATTGATGACTTTGGCACGGGTTATTCGTCCCTTGCTTATCTCAAGGGCTTCCCGGTGGATAAACTGAAAATAGATCAGTCTTTTGTGCGCAATATGCATCAGGATAAATCTGACCAGGCCATCGTGCTCAGCCTGTGTCAGTTAAGCAGAAACCTGGGCTTGAAAACCGTCGCCGAAGGCGTGGAAAGGGCGGACCAACTCAAGCTCCTGCGTCACTATCAATGCGATGCCATTCAAGGGTATTGGTTTAGCAAACCTTTGCCTGAAGAAAAGTTTTTGGAACTGCTGTCGAGGCCTGTGACAATGAATCTGCACCTAAATAATCATTAACAATCACAGCTTGGCTTTCATCGAAAAGAGGGCCGTGCCGCAATCTAGCCCCACTTAAAAACGACGGAAAGTTTTCAAAAACTGCTTGTCATAAATGCGGGACTTTCGAGGCAGTCTTGCCATACGTGCGATAAATAGCGTGAAGAATAACGGTGGTAGCACAACCACATACACCCAACTCTCCATCCCCATCACCAGCAGAAACCAAAACACAGATAAAGTCACTATTGCAGAAAACATAAAAGACAATGCCGACATACATTTTCTCCACAGTTTATAAACCAATTTTGTTACGCAGTTGTTATTAGAAAGGTTCATTACTTGTCCGCAATTCTATTGATTCTCTAGGCTCCTGCCTGAAAGCCCCTTGCCGTCGTGTTCAGCCATCAGCTGCCGAATGCACCAAGCTCCGGCACGATCTGCTCCTGCCTGGCGCGACGAGCACCAATCCAAGCCATCACCACTGGGGTAAATCCCAAAGACAGCAGCACAGAGAAGCCGACTCCGCCTGCCAGCACCACCGCCAATGGTGGCCAAAAGGTACCTGCGCTAAACAGCAGCAAGGGTACGAAGCCCCCCACTGTAGTCACCGTGGTGGAGAGAATATGCCGGCTGCAGCCCATGGTTTCGCGCACGATGGCGCGTCTGTCGCCGGCACGGGCTTGTGGATTAGCGTTGATGGCGGCAATCACCACAATAGAGCCGTTAATGGCCACACCAATCAAACCGGCCGTGCCCAATAGGGGATTAAAGCCAAGCGGCAAGCCGGAAATCCACAGGCTTAGCAAGCCATAACCAGTTGAAAGCAATGCCACGGCGGCAATCACCAAGGCATTGCGCACACTGTGGAACGTCAGGATCAAAGTAGTCAACATGAGTACCACAAGTACAGGTAAGTATGTTGCCAATTGGCCTACCGCTTCCTGCTGTTCATCGGCATCGCCGGCCATTTTGATACGATAGCCCGGCGGCAGCTCAAAGCCTTCTTCCCGCAGTTTTTGATTCAGCGCTCGGTTAACGTCAATAGCCGTGGCCGAGGGGGTAAGAAAGGCCTCTACCCTGTTAACACGCGAACCATTGGTGCGGGTAATGCCATCGATGTTGGGTAGCAGTTTCAAGTCCCCCAGGGCTGAGACCGGCACCCAACGCTGCTGTATTGCTAAATGACTATTGAGCAGTGGCAGTCCGGCCAGTTGGCCTATATCGCTGCGTTGTTCGGCATTTAGACGGATTCGTACCGGGATCTCTTCTGTATCTTCCAACACCGAGCCACCCAGGCTGCCTTCCAGTGAACTCTGCAGTTGCATAGCGATGTCTGTAAGTGGCAATTGGGTAAATTGACCGATTTCACGGCTGACGGCCAGTTGTAACTCTGACTCCCCCAAGCTGATAGAAGCAATGGATTGAGTAATGCCAGGCGTTTCTGACATGGCCAATCGCACCTGCTCACCCAATGTGGCCAGGGTTTCCAGATCCTGACCATAGATTTCCACACCCACAGGGGCAGAGATGGGCGGTCCCTGACCAAAAGCCCTGACCACCACTTTGGCTTCGGGTAAGGCTTCATCCAACTGACTTTGCAAGCGTGCTATCAGACCGGCTGCTTGCTCAACGCCTGTTGCCGTGATAACCGCATTGGCAAAATGCGGCGAGCCGTCTTTGTTCATGATCTGGTTGTAATAAACCGACGGGCTGGAGCCGCCCACCAACCAGGTGACTTGCTTCACGTCCTCATCGGCGCGGATCAGCGCATCGGCCTTTTGCACCTGCTCAGTGGTATGACTGATAGCCGTGCCGCTTGGCATCCAGAAGTAGATTTGAAACTGGTCTCGGTCGGCACTGGGGAAAAACACATTACCCAGTTGCGAAGCAAGTACGAAACCGGCAAGTGACAAGCCCACCACCAAGGAAAGGCTTGGCAATGGATTCTTCAAACTGGTGCCCAGAAACTTGGCAAAAGCATCGGTAAGGCCCGGCCATTGTACGCCAGTGCGCCACCAGCGCGAATCGGCTTTGACCTCTTCACGCGGCAAGTAGCGGGCGGCCAAAGCCGCAATAATGGTCAGTGATATGGCCAATGAGCCAAGTAATGCCATCACCACACTAATGGCGATAGGGCCGACAAAATCACCGATATTGCCAGGTAGTAAGAAGATCGGCATAAAGCCCAGTACCGTAGTCAGGGTGGAAGAAAGCAGCGGCACAAACAGGTGACGCAGACTGCCCACCAATGCCTGTAAGCGACTGTTTTGCGGCTCCAGCAATCTGGCGCGGATCTCGTCGGTGACCACAATGGCATTATCAATTAAAAGACCAATGGCGATGATGATGCCGAAGATCGACATTTGGTGAATTTGCTCATCGAAGAAATTCAGCGAAAACAGCGTAAAACCGGCACTTAATGGTAAGGCCAGACCGACAATCAGGGCAGAACGTTTGCCCATGAATACCAGGACCACGGCCATCACCACCAGGCAACCGAGCAACAGGTTTTGGGTCAAATCTGACAGCCGCGCCTGGGTGTATTCATTCTGGTCAAACAGGATGTCGGTACGCAGACTGCCACCGTACTGGTTGTTAAATGCCGCCAGTTCCTGCTTTGCGGCGGCAACCCAGTTATCAACCCTTACAGTGGGCTGCATACGCACGGCCACCATTACCCCACGTTCGCCGTTGATAAGGGCCAAGTCATTGACGGGAGTGCGCCAGGCACGCTCTACTTCAGCGATATCGCCGAGGCGCAGCAGGCCCCCCTTGTCTGAAGCCCGCAGCGGTAAATCGCGAATACGTGAAAGGCTATCGAGCTCCTGAGCCACCTGCAAGCGACTGTCTTGCTGAGCACCTCGCAATATTCCAGCCGGCAATTTGGGATCACTGGCGGCCACTAACCGGCTGATATCCTGCAATTCCAGCTGTGCAGCTCCCAGGGCAGCACTATCGAGGCTAACCAGGACTTCCTCATCCAGCTCACCGTAAATGCGCACCAATTCTGTACCAGGCACATTGCGCATGCGATCGGCCAGTTCGTCGGCCAAGCGACTCAGTAACGGCAAACTGGGGTGCTGTGGATCCTTGGGCAATAAGCCAAGCACCAAGGTAAAGGCGGTGGCAGCGCGCTTGTCATCCAATTCAGGTACCCCGGCCCCTTGGGGAAGGCGCGCAGAGGCGTCATTTAAGCGATCCCGGATCTTTGAGAAGATGGCTTCATTGGTGTGATTATTGACCCAAGCCTGCAATTCCACAGACAGCGTAGAGATACCGCTACGCGAGGTGGATTTGATTTCCTTAATTTCATGCAATTGCCGTAATTCGTCTTCCAACACATCGGTAACCAGGGTCTCCACCCGCTCGGCAGACGCTCCAGGATAGGGCGTCAGGATCAGGACGTTGCGGGTGTCAATTCTTGGATCTTCAAGGCGCGGAAGGTGAGTAAGTGCAGACAAACCCGCTACCAGCAAGATCACGATAGATAAGGCCAGCAGATGACCGCGACGGTAGAAGGCGGTGTACCAAGGGCTGCTCTCACTCATGGCCATCACCTGTCGTCATCGCCAGAACATCCGTAAACCCTTGCACCGACACCAATTGCCCCGGCACTAACCGCTGCGTGCCGTTAAGTACCAGCGGTGTGTTGTCGGCCAATGCACCGCTAACAAAGGCCCTGTCTTGCTCTAAATGCAGTACCTCTACCAACTGCGGACGAATACGGTGGTTCTGCTCCACTTGCTCCAACAGATAAAGATTCCATAATCCGCGTACACCAGTACTCAAAGCTTGTCTTGGCACCCAGGCGCCGCGTTGGTTTACTTTTTTGTGTAATTTAAATTCGAGTAAGTCACCGGGCACCAGAAGGCTGCTTTGATCATCAAGGCTGACCATCACATCCAGGGTACGAGTATCCAAAGCACGGTGGCGTCCAATGGATTTCACGATGCCATCAAAGATCTCACCCTGACGGTACATGGTTACCTTTTGTCCCACTGTCAGCGCGCTGGCGTCCTGTGCCCCCAGCGCGAGACGCGCCTCCAGGCCACTTGCTTGTTGCAGGGTAAAAACCGGCGTACCTGCTGCTACCACCGTCCCCTCATCCACCCTGCGGCTGGTTAAAGTCCCGGAGAAGGGGGCCAGTATGCGCGACTTTTCAAGCTCTACCTGCAACCGGGCGACGCCGGCTTCGGTTTCCTTCACTCTCGCTTGTGCCGCTGCCAGAGCCTCTTTAGCCTCATCCAGACGCTGTGCAGAATCCAGTTTTCGGGCCACTAATTGGGCCACACGTTGCTCCGTCAATGCCGCCAATCTGGCGTCGGCGCGTGTGCGCTCTAGACTGGCTTTTAGCTGCATCAGTTCGGCATCGATACGCGCGGTGTCCAACTGTGCCAGCAACTCCCCAGCATTGACCTGCTCACCCTCATCCCGATACAGCGTTTTTACCTTGCCGGACAGCTCAAAACCCACTTGAGCCAGATTAGGGCTTTCAACCTTAGCTAATGCCAGACGCTCAACTTCATAGCTGTCCTGTAGCTGTAAATGTCCTGCCTGAACCGGCATAGGTTGATGGACAGTCTCCCCCTCGGTTTGCTGACCGTGACCGGCGGCATACAAAAGTCCGCCGAGGAGGATAAAAGGTAAGACTACTGCCAAAAGCAGTGTTAGCTTTGTTTTACTATGGGAACTTTGGTTTACCATGGGATGCCTTTTGGAAGAAAATGGGCAAAGTCGTAAAGCAATTGATTTAAATACTAGACTGTACGGTTTGATTATTCAATCAGATCAGTTTATGTTTTTGTAAAAGGTTATTTAAGGCAGAGGTATCCGCGTCCCGTGAGCAGTAAACAAACTTCCCCCCAAGCGTCGGGCCGAAAACCGGGACGACCTAAAAGTGCAGCCAAATGCAAACAGATTATCGATGCGGCTGCTTGCTTGTTTCTGCAAAGCGGCTTAAGCGGCACTACTATGGATCAGGTCGCCAACAGGGCTGGCGTCTCCAAGCAAACCCTCTACTCCCATTTCAGCAATAAGGAGATGCTGTTTCAAGCGGTGATCCACGGCAAATTGGCGCAGTATCAGTTGGACGACCCTCACGAGCAGCAACAAGATCTCTGCTTCGAAGACATTATGCGTCGCCTCGCTTATCAGTTTATTGAGCTGCTACTGGATGAGGATGTTATTGCCATGCACCGGGTAGTGATTGGTGAAGTGCAGCAGTCACCGCAAGTGGCTGCCCTGTTTTTCCAGGCAGGCCCCGAGCAAAGCGCCAAAATGGTTGGCCAGATTATGCAGAAGCAACCCGATTTTCAATTATCAGAGCAGGAAGCCATGTGGCTGACCCTGGCCTTTTTAAATTTGCTGAAAGGGGACTACCATCTGCGCAGTTTACTGGGATTGGAATTTTCCATGAGTAAGCAGAAAAAAGAGCATCTGGTGGATTTTGCAGTGAAAAACTTAATGCACATGCTTAAGCCCTACTTAAGAGCTCAGCAATAACAAACCGAGTCTGTCACCCAACAACCCCGGCAGTATACCCAGCAGCAGCAATACTGCCGCCATCAGTCCCAGCCAGCCTCTGCTTGTGTGATTGCCGGTTACCGCCGTTTCACCTTTTTTGCCTTCAGCATAAAGGCTGAAGATAACCCGCAGGTAATAATACAAGCCCACCGCACTGCCCAACAGCATAGCGGCAATCAACCACCACAATTCGGATTTCACCGCCAGGGTTAGCAGATAAAACTTACCGATAAAGCCCACCGTAATGGGCATACCTGCCAAAGACAAAAAGGCCAGGCTCAGGCCTACCGCCAACCAGGGATGTTGCCAAAACAGGCCTTTCACATCATGGATGTCATCCTTGTCGGCATCGGCGCCTAAATCGGAGAGTAACGCCAAAATGCCAAAGATCAGAATAGAGGCAATCAGATACGCCAGCAGATAATAGGCCGCGCCTTCCACCACCAGACGATGACCGGATTGGGTAGCCACAATAGCCGCCACCAGGGCATAGCCCATATGGGCGATGGCGGAATAGGCCATTAGTCGTTTGATGCTGTTTTGCAGCAGCGCCAACCAATTGCCCAGCAGCATACTGGCAATGGCCATCAGGCTGAGCATCAAATAGAGGTCCCTGGCGAACACCGGCGGCGTGGCCAGCATCAGTTTGATCAGAAGCGCAAAGGCGGCAGCCTTGGATACAGAGGTGAGCAGTAAGGTGGCGCTTAGGTTAGCTCCCTGGTAAACATCGGCGGTCCAGATATGCAGGGGCACCAGAGATAGCTTGAAGGCCAATGCGGCCATCACCAGCACCAATCCAGCCCTGGCCAACAGTCCCGGCTGTTCGGGCAGAATATGCGCCAGTTCCAGAGTGCCCCCTGTAACGTAGAGCAGTGCAAAGCCCATCAGCAGCAGACTACTGGCCGCGCCAGAGAGGATCAGATACTTAAAGGCCGCTTCTAGCGCGTCCGTGCGCTGGCGGTTATAGGCCATCATGGCCAAAAACGGCAGGCTCATCAGCTCTAAGGACAAGATCACCGTGCCCACATGGCTGGCCAGCGTCAGCAATAAGGCACCTAAGCAGCTGCAAAGCAGCAATAGATAAAATTCCTCGGCGGGTTCGCGCTGTTTTGCGGCATAAGGTCCCTGGATAAGGGTCACTGACACCCCGGCCACTAATACCAGTATGCCGAAAAAGGCACCGACAGGCTCAAAGGCTAGTAGTCTGGTAATGGGTTGAGCCGCATCAGGATAATGCCAAAGCTGGGCAGCCAGACTAAGGATAAGTGTCAGTAAGCAAATCCAGCGGCTGAGATGTTCGCTACGCCTGCTGGCGGTTTGCAGCATCAGCACCATAATACCGCTGGCCAAAACAAGCACCGGAAGCAGAGATATCAACTCGATCCGGTTCATGGGCGCACCACTTGAGTAGCGATCTGACCAAGCTGTTGCAACCAGGGTTCGCTGATTTGCAGCAGACTCTGCGGCTGCAGGCCGAAGTACACCAAGGCCAGCAGCAACAACAAACAGAATGTCAGTTCGCGCTTATCCAAATCCACCACTTGCTGGTTTGCCGGTCCCTGGAAGGCACGTTGGAACAGATGCAAACCATAAAGGGCTGAACCGATAATGGCGAGCGCCGCCAACATGGCATGTATAGGAAAGATTTTGTAACTACCTAACAGAGACAAAAGTTCCCCGTTAAAGTTAGCCAACCCCGGCATACCAATACCGGCCATTACAAACACCAGTGTCAGGGCCGCCATCTTCGGTGCGCTACTCCAAAGTCCGCCCATCTTGGATAACTCCCTGCTATGCAGCCGTTGCTGCAACATACCAGCGATACAAAAGAGTGCCGCACTGCTGATGCCATGGGCCACCATGGTCAGCACCGCCCCTTGTAAAGCCAGAGGATGCCAACTGAACAAGGCCAGCAGAATAAAACCCATATGACTGATGCTGGAATAGGCGACCAGGCGTTTAAAGTCATTCTGACTAAAGGCCATTAAGGCGCCATAGAGTATGCTGAATACGCCCAGACTGACCGCCAGCGGCGAAAAAGCCTGTGCGGCCTCGGGGAACAGTGGCATCAAAATGCGGATAAAGCCGTACGCACCGGTTTTTAACAGGATCCCGGCCAGGAGCACGCTGCCGGCGGTGGGTGCCTGGGTATGAGCATCGGGCAGCCAGGTATGTAATGGAACACAGGGTAACTTCACCGCAAAGGCGATAAAAAAGCCCAGCATCAGCCACCATTGACTGGCCATAGGCAGATCCAGTTTTGCAAGGGCCTGCATATCGAAGCTGTATTGCCCGCTTGCCGAAAGCTGTGCCAGCGCCAGGCCGATAATGGCAATCAGCATAAGTAAGCTACTGGCCTGGGTAAAGATAAAGAACTTAAAGGCAGCGTAACGACGTCCTTCGTGGCCCCAAATCAAAATCAGCGCCGTCATCGGCAACAGCATCACTTCCCAACACAGGAAAAACAAAAACAGATCCCGGGCCAGAAATACGCCGATAATGCCGGACAGGCTAAACATCAGATTAAAATGAAAAAAGCCGCGATTACTTCGGATCTCACGCCAGGACACCAATACCGCCAGCACTGCGAGCAGCAGGGTCAGCAGGATCATCAGCTGCGCCAATCCATCCAGATAAAGGGAAAAATACACATTAAAGCGGGCAAACCACACCAGTTTGAGGTGACTCTCAGCTTGCAAACTGAGAAAGAACACCAGCAGCAGACCAAGGCCGGCCAGACTCATATAATTGGCGCTACCGGCACGAACACGCTCGGCACCCCAGGCCAGGATGCCCAAGATTAAGGGCAGGAATAGCAGCAGGCTTAGCGCCACCATAGCAGTCCTCCCAGCATTAAAATGCCGCCTGCCAACATAACGGCCAGATACCAGCGCAGCTGTCCGTTTTGGGTTAGTGTACCAAGGCGGTGAATATTGAGGTTTAGCCAGACCATCAACCACGTCAGTTGGTCGAATCCATCACGGCGATTCAGTCGGCTAAACCATAGCAACGGGCGGGTGAACAGGGTTTCATATAACCGGTCGAAGCCCAGACCATCTTTCAGCAAAGCGGCCCAAGCGGCGGTGGAAGGTTGTGGCGGCTTTGCCGGTCCGAACCACCACCAGGCCAGTAGGAGCCCCACCAATGCCAAGCCAACGGGTAGCCACATGGCCAACAGATCGGGATGCTCCAGCGGAGATGCCGGTAATACAGCGGCCAGTTGCGGAGCCATATAGCCCCCGGCCAGCGCCAGCCCTCCCAGGATCCAAAGGGGTAACATAAAATGACTGGCCGCCCCATAATCCTGCGTTTTTCCTTTAAAACTGGGCGTGCCCAGACAGACTAAAAAATACAGCCTGAAACTGTAAAGGCTTGTCAGCAAAGCGCCAAACAATCCCAGATACCACAGCATGGGGTTACTGGCTTGCCAGGCGCCAGCCAGAATGGCTTCTTTACTGAAAAAACCGGCGCTGCCTGGCACAGCTACCAATGCCAACAGTCCCAATAGAAACAAACCACTGGTTTTGGGTAACTGTCGGGCCAAGCCACCCATCTTAAAAATATCCTGCTGATGGTGCAGCTTAAGGATAATGCTACCAGCACAAAGAAATAGCAGCGCTTTAAAAAAGGCATGGGTCATCAAGTGGAAAATGGCCGCGTCGAAGGCCATCACCCCCAACCCCAAAAACATATAGCCGATTTGGCTCATGGTGGAATACGCCAGCACGCGCTTGATATCGCTTTGCATCAAGGCGGCCAGCCCGGCTAATACCAGGGTGAGCGCGCCCACCCAGGCGACAATTTCCAGGGCTAAGGGAACCTGAAGATACAAGGGATGCAGCCTGGCAATTAAATAGACCCCTGCGGTGACCATGGTCGCCGCATGGATCAGGGCACTGACCGGAGTAGGGCCGGCCATCGCATCGGGTAACCATGTCTGCAATGGCAGTTGTGCCGATTTGCCGACGGCGCCTCCTAATAACAGCAGACAGATCCAAAGCAGTTTCTGATCAAGATTTGACACACCTAATTGCGGTACTTGGGTCAAGATATCGCCGATAGAGAGGCTGGCAAAAAGATCAAAGAGCATCAGCAACCCCAGCATCAGCGCCGTATCACCGATGCGGGTCACCACAAAGGCCTTGCGCGCCCCCCGGGCATTGGCTTTTTCCTGCTGCCAAAAGCCGATCAGCAAAAAGCTGCACAGCCCTACCCCTTCCCACCCCAGATAGAGCAGCACCAGGTTGTCCGCCAGCACTAACACCAACATGGCCGCCACAAACAGATTCATATAGGCGAAAAAGCGCGGCATATGCGGGTCGCTGGCCATATAAGCCGCCGCATACCAATGGATCAAAAAGCCCACGCCACAGACCACCCCCATCATCAACATGGATAACTGGTCCAGATACAAGCTAAAGCCGATGGATGCCCCATCCAGCTCCAGCCAGGTAAACAGGCTTTGCTGCCAGCTCTGCGCGCCCTGTTGATAAAACTCCAGCCCCACCAACAGGGTAAGTACCGCCGACACAGCCAGGCTGCCTACCCCCAAGAGCGACGTTGCCAAGGTGTTGATACGTCCGGCAAATAGCATCAAAAGGATAGAAGAACAAAAAGGTATAAATGGAATGAGGAATAACCAGTCTTGCATCTTGGTTACCCCTTAAGCCGGCTGAGCCTGTCTGCATCGAGATCAGGCACATGGCGGCGCAGACGGATCAGTAATGCCAGCCCCAATCCCACCTCGGCAGATGCCAGGGTCAGCACCAGAATATAAATCACCTGACCATCGGCTTGCTGCCATACACTACCGGCCAGAATAAAAGCCAAGGCGGCAGCATTAAGCATGATCTCCATGGACATCAGCATAAACAGGCTGTTGCGCCGGGTGATAAGGCCCAACAGGCCAATACACCAAAGCAAAGCCACCAATATCAGCCCATGCTCAAGGGGCACCGTCATGGGGCCTCCCTAGGGCTTTGGCCAGGTGATAGCCGCCCACCAGCGCCGCCAGCAGCAAAAAAGAGGCGATTTCGACCGCCAACAGATAAGGACCGAATAGCAAGCCACCCACTGTTTTGGCCTCAATCAACTGCACCTCCTGCTGTGCGCCGGCAGGTTGCAACTGGATCAACATTACCACTTCAGCCAACAGCAATAACACTAAAAGCGTCGGACCAACCCAAACCTGCCAGCGGATCCATTGCCGTTCCCGCTCGATATCTTTGTCTGTGATATTGAATAGCATCACTGCAAACACAAAGAGCACCATAATGGCCCCAGCGTAAACGATGATTTGCAACGCCGCCGCAAAGGGTGCGCCAAGCAGATAAAAACACATTGCCAGGGCTAGCAGGCTGACCACCAGATACAACAGTGCGTGCACCGCATGACGATGACAAACCGCGCGCAGACTGGCAAACAGGGCCACAGCTCCGGCAATGTAGAATAACCACTGCATAGTCATGGCAGTAGGCTCCTGACATCCACCGGTGGTTTCTCACCATCGGCTTCGCCCTTGGCCTTGCCTTTAATGCTGATCCCGGCCTTACGATAAAAGCTGTAGCCCGGATACTTGCCTTGCCCTTCAATCTGCAGATGTTCTTTCTCATAGACCAGATTGTTTCTGTCGTATTCGGCCATTTCCACATCGGGAGTCAGTTGGATGGCATAAGTAGGGCAGGCTTCTTCGCATAACCCACAAAGAATGCAGCGGGAAAAATTAATACGGAAAAACGCTGGCCGCCAACGCCCGTCCTCATCTTCGGTCTTCTGCAGGGCGATACAATCCACAGGACAGGCCACCGCACATAAATTACAAGCCACGCAGCGCTCTTCACCGTCAGGATCACGGGTAAGCACGATGCGTCCGCGGTAGCGCGGCGCCAAATAGGGCTTTTGCTCCGGATACTCGCGGGTGTCGGTTTTGGCAAACAGATGCAGGAAGACCCGCCATAAGGTAATCAGTTGACTCCACATGCTATTGCCCTCCCAGGATCAGGGCTGCGGTGACCAGCAGGTTAATAAGGGAGAGCGGCAGCATCCATAACCAACCAAAGGCCAATAGTTGATCGAAGCGGGGCCTGGGTAAGGCCGCCCGCAGCAGAATAAAAAAACTGATCAGCACAAAGGTCTTGAGCACAAACCAGATAATGGGGGGAATGAATCCTTCCAATCCAAAGGGCGCCAGCCAGCCACCCAGAAACAGCACAGTGATCATCATGGAAATCAGCATCACCCCCAGGTATTCACCGAGGAAGAAAAGCGCAAACTTGATGCCTGAATACTCGGTATGAAAACCAGCGGTCAGCTCCGTTTCCGCTTCGGGCAAATCAAAAGGCAGGCGGTGACTTTCGGCAATACCGGCGATCAGAAACAATACAAAGCCCAGGCACTGGGGCAGAATAAACCAGCCCTCTTGCTGAGCCAGAACGATATCACTTAAGCGGAAACTGCCAGCGAGCATTACTACGCCAAGCAGCGACAGCCCCATAAAGACCTCGTAACTGATGGTTTGCGCCGCTGCGCGCATGGCCCCAATCAGTGCATATTTGTTATTGGAAGACCAGCCGGCCAACAGCACCGAATACACCGCCAGTGAAGTCATGGCCAGGAAGAACAACAGGCCGATATGGCTGTCGGAGATTACCCAGCCCGGGGCCATGGGCACCACTGCATAACTCATCATGACCGCGAGCGCGCCCATCAAAGGCGCCGCCACAAAGACTTTGGCATCGGCGAAGGGCGGGATCCAGTCATGCTTAAACAAGATCTTTATCAAATCCGCTAGCGACTGCAGTATGCCATAGGGGCCTACGCGGTTGGGCCCCAAACGCTCCTGCCAAAAACCCAACAGGCGCCTTTCCACCCACACCAGCATGGCCGCCGTCGGCAGGAGCAACATCACTAACACCACAATTGCCAGAAAGCTGTACCAAAAGTTCATCAGCCCATCCCCTCAATAAAGCGCACCGGGATAAGACGGTCCTGATCCAGTAACTGACGCAGTTTGGCCTGTTGATCTTTAGCCTGCCCGGCTCGCTGGGTATCTCTGGCCAGTTGATAGGCGTGACGCTGAGCTTCATCGGCCAGCACTACCAACTCGCAGCCCCTTAAAGAGAATCCGTGATTAGCGGGTATCTGATACAGCAATGAGTGTGGAGGGACACCGTCGGTAAAGCGCAGTTCAAATAAAGTGCTGTCTTCATCGCAGCACACGAGGTCGCCTTCTGACAGCCCCAACAAGGCAGCATCATCGGCGCGGATAAACAATCCTGGTGCTGGGCATAGCTCGGCAATAGGTGCCGCTTCCAGGCTTAAGCTTTCGCCGCCAAATACCCCCTTGTAAGGCAACAGATGCCAGTGATAGCCATTTATCTTTTGCCAGGCACTCTGCCATTTCCACCAAAAGCCCTGTCCTGATGGCGTGATCAGCAAAGCTGCCGATAAATCCCCCCGCTCTTGACTGAACTTATGCTGTGACTGATTGGAGTTCCAGCCGGGCCACCAGCTATAAGCCTGGCTATTGCCCTTACCAACCTGTCCTTCCATGCTTTGTCTGTAGGGTGCTTCTGTTTCTATCGGCGGCTTAGGTTCATGCACCGATTGATTGGCGAGCATAGCGGTACGGCCGCTGACTCTGGGGGTTTGCAAAGCGATGGGGTCATCAATATCAGCCCAGCAAGCTTGCAGAGCCGGGAATACCGATATCATCCTGGCCCTGAGTTGCCGCAAATCTTCAACCTGCCCCAGTGTGTGACCCCAGGTTTTGGCCAGATTCACCAGCCATTGCCAGGCTGGTAAACTTTGCCCTGGTGGCGTAACCGCCGGCCAAAGCGGCTGGGCATAGCCCTGATAATTGACCCTGGTGGCGCTGCATTCCCCCTCGGCCGCAATGGGCAACTGCAACGAGCTGTTTCCTTCTTGTTGCAATGCGCTAAGGTGCACCACTTGTCTTGCCTGTTCCGTAATTTTGCTCATCCATCTACGGCTTTTCGCAGAGTGGTCAGCAAGTACCAACAAACCTGCATTAGCACTTGCTAAGCACTCTTCTGGATTCCCACATTGATCTTTCTGGGCTAGAAGTCCCAGCCCCACACTATTGGCTTTGTCGGCCACCAGACAGAGCATGGCTTTATCGCCCAAGGCTTCGGCAATATTGGCAGCTGCTGCCAGCAAACCCGGATTACCGGCCGACCAGCCGCTAACAATTAAGGGCTTTTTCGCCTGACGCAGAATATCTGCCGCCTGATGGGTTTGTGCCGATACCTTCGTACCGGCCTTTTGCGGTGCCCGATTATGCAGCAGATTAGCCAGGGCAAAGCCCTGTCTTGCCGCCTCTTCATCATCACAAACACAGAATACGCAGGCCTGTCGCTGCAATGCCTGCTCGCCATAACCAAAGTAAATAAGCGGCACCGGATTGTCGCTCTGCAACTGGCGCACCGCCGCATCTTGCCAGCGCGGGACTTGCAGTTCTTCGGCCTTATCTTTTGCCTTATTGGTCAGCGCCTGGCGTACTGAAAGGGCGATGCGCGGGGCACTTTGGTTGAGGTTTTCACAGAGGATCAGTACCGCATCTGCTTCTTCTATCTGCGCCAGACTGGCCATGGGCTTTTGTCCGGCGATGGCCAGATGCATGGCCATCAGTGGCCACATCGCCGGCTCGGGGCCGGGTACAAAATTCTCTTCCCCCACCAACTGCTGCAAGGCAAAGTTATCTTCAAGGCTGGCCTGAGCACTGCCAATACCAATCCAATTTCCCTCTGCAAGCGCCTCCTGTACCGCTTTTGACGACCAATCCGCTGGTTTGCCATTTAATTTAATTTCATTTAGGCGCTTGGGGCTATTGGCATAGGCAAAGCCATAACGACCGATATCGCAGAGAAAATGACCGTTTAGCTGTGGGTTAAGGCGATTGTTTACACGGCGCAGGCTGTTGTAGCGCGAAGAGATAAAAGTATTACAGCCCACCGCACAATGACCGCAAACGGAAGGCGCACTTTGCAGATCCCATTTGCGGCTGAAATGGGCATTAAAGGGTTTATCGGTAAAAACCCCGGTGGGACAGACTTCCACCAGGTTACCGGCAAAGGGACTTTCCAGCACACCGTCCTGCTGACGACCAAAATACACATGGTTTTTCGAGGCCTGGGCACAGAGATCACTACCCCCGGCATAATCATGATAGAAGCGCACGCAGCGATAACAGGTGATGCAACGGTTCATCTCGTGTTTTATCAGCGGGCCCAGGTACTGGTTGTTAAAGGTGACTTTTTGCCCCTGGTAGTGCCTGGCATGATGGCCGGTCATCACCGTCATATCCTGCAGATGACACTCTCCGCCTTCGCTGCACACAGGACAATCATGAGGGTGGCGGGTCATCAGCGCTGCTATGTTCTGTTCTCTGAAGCCCTGCTCCTGCTTGCCGCCAAGGCCCACCCGAAGCCCATCAGACACGGGCGTCATGCAGGCCATGGCCAGCTTACCGCGATCATCATCTTTATCTTTGTACAAGGTCACTGCACATTGACGGCAGGCACCCACCGAGCCCATGGCCGGGTGCCAGCAAAAATAAGGCAGATCCAGTTTCAACGACAAACAGGCCTGCAACAGGTTTTGCCCTGCTTCCACCTGGTAGCTTTTGTCATCGATATGGATTTGCACTTTTTCTGACATAGGCATTAATGCCGGTAACGGCACCTCCCTTTGTCTACGTGCTCAGCAAAATCATCGGCAAAGTATTTCAGCGCACTGCGAAGGGGCTCAACCGCTCCAGGCGCCAGCGCACAGAAGGTTTTGCCAATCCACATAAAGTCACAAAGCCGGGACAGCTCATCGAGATCCTCTTGGGTTCCCTTGCCGACTTCCATACGACTTAAGATCTCCACCGCCCAAGGCAGACCATCGCGACAGGGAGTACACCAGCCGCAAGATTCCTGAGCAAAGAATTGCAGTAAATTCAGCACCATCCCCACCGGACAATGACCATCATCCAGGGCAATAATGCCTCCGGTACCGAGGCGGCTGCCCGCCTTGGCAATGGCGTCAAAACCCATGGGCAGTTCCAGATGTTCAGGCAACAAAAAATCTGTCGAGGCGCCGCCCGGCAGCCAGCCGCGAAGCTTCCGACCATCCTGCATACCTCCCGCCAGAGACAGGATATGGCCTGCGCTTACGCCCATGGGCAGCTCCCACAGGCCGGCCTTTTTAACCCGCCCGCTGATACCGTAAATCTTGGTGCCGGCATCGGGGCTGTCGGACAGCTGCTGATACCACTGCACCCCATGCCGCAAAATTCCGGGTAAGTTACACAGAGTCTCGCAATTGTTGACGATAGTGGGGCGTCCAAACAGACCGACCACCTGAGGAAAAGGCGGTTTAGCCCGGGGATTGGCGCGCTTGCCTTCAAGGGCATTCAGTAGCGCTGTTTCTTCCCCACAAATGTAGCGTCCGGCGCTTTGGTGCAGAAGGATGTTAAGCCCAAAACCTGAGCCACGAATATTCTCACCCAACAATCCCGCCTGCTTGGCTTCATCAATAGCCTGTTGCAGCCGCCTGGCACACAACCGGTATTCACCGCGTAGAAAGATAAAGGCCTGTGACGCGCCGATGGCATAAGCGGCGATCATCACACCTTCCAATAGCAGATGAGGCGCGCCTTCCATCAACCAGCGGTCTTTAAAGGTACCTGGCTCCATTTCATCGGCATTGCAGATCAGGTATTTCTGTTTAGGCGCATCGTCGCCCATGGGCACAAAACGCCACTTTTCACCGGTGGCAAAGCCGGCACCACCGCGGCCTTTCAAACCGCTTTCCTTGACCTGTTGCTGCACTTTCTGAGGTGCCTGCTCAAGGGCCGCCAGAAATCCCTGATAGCCGCCCACTGCCTGATAGGCGCCAATATCCTGGGGCTGCTCGATGTTCAGATGGGAGCTTAGGGGCTTATCCATTGCCTTCCCCTTGCAGTTTATCGAGGATGCTGTCGAGTTTGTCTTTATCCAGATCCATTATGAGTTCACCGTCCAGCATCATGGCCGGGGCTTTATCGCAGCAGCCCAGGCAGACATTGGGCAGCAAGGTGATCTGCCCAGTCTGCGAGGTTTGCCCCATTCGAATTGACAGGCGCTCACAGAGGTGTTGCTCCAGCGCCCCCACATCCTGTAACCAGCAACTGATACTATTGCAAAGATGGATCACATGGCGGCCAACTGGTTGACGGTAAATATGGTTGTAAAAGGTAGCCACACCTTCAAGTTCGGTGGCAGACATACCCAGCAATTCGGCCAGGGCATAGAGCCTCTCATCATCCACCCAACCACGTTGTTGCTGCACTATCATCAAGGCGTCGATGGCGGCAGCCGGACGCTGCTCATAATGGCTGCAAGCGGCTTCCACGGCTTCGCGCTCGGCCTCGGTAAGGCTTTCATGCAGGGTGCGGATAGGGATGCTCTGGTTCATCTGTCTACATCCGCCATCACAAAGTCGATACTGCCGATAGTGGCAATCAGATCCGCCACCATTTGCCCTTTGGCCAATACCGGGATCATCTGTAAGTGGGGGAAAGATGGGGTACGAATATGGGTGCGATAGCTCATATTGCCGCCGTCACTGATCACATAATAAGCATTGCTGCCTTTGGTGGCTTCCACCTCCGAGTGCACTTCCCCGGCAGGGATCACTGGCCCCCAACTGACCCCAAGGAAATGCGGGATAAGTGTATCGATATCTTCCATGGTGCGATCTTTGGGCGGCGGTGTGGTCAGCACGTGATCGGCCTTGTAGGGGCCACCTGGCATATTCTCCACACACTGGCGAATGATGCGCATGCTCTGGCGGATCTCCTCTACCCGCACCAGACAACGGTCATAACAATCGCCGTTTTGCGCCAGTGGCACATCAAATTCAAATTGCTCATAACCGCTATAGGGCCTGGCCTTACGCAGATCCCAATCGAAGCCGGTAGCCCGAAGCCCGGGGCCTGTCACCCCCCATTCGATGGCGGTAGCACTGTCATAGGCGCCCACCCCGACAGTGCGCTTTCTAAGGATGCGATTAGCCAATACCATCTTGTCGTAATCTCTTAGCCTCTTTGGCATCTCATCCAGCCAGGTCAGGATCATCTTGTCCCACCCATTGGGCAGGTCATTGGCTACGCCACCGATACGAAACCAACTGGGATGCATGCGCGCACCAGTGATAGCCTCGACAATGCCGAACAGCTTTTCGCGGTCCACAAACATATAAAAAATCGGCGATAAAGCGCCCACATCCTGGGCAAAAGTGCCATAGAAAAGCAGGTGGCTGAGGATGCGGAAAATCTCCGCCATCATCACCCGGATGACCTTGGCTCGCTCCGGCACCTCGATGCCGCCAAGGCGCTCCAGCGCCATCACATAGGGCAGGTTATTCATCACCCCGCCCAGATAATCAATACGGTCGGTGTAAGGGATATAGGAATGCCAGCTTTGGCGCTCAGCCATTTTTTCGGCGCCGCGATGGTGATAGCCGATATCGGGAATGGCATTGCGAATGGCCTCCCCGTCCAGCTGCAGCATAATGCGAAAGACACCATGGACACTGGGATGGTTGGGCCCAAGGTTAAGCCACATAAACTCATCTTCCAGACCTGTGGGCTTAAGCCCCCAGGCCTTGGGATCGAAGCGCAGGGATTCCTGCTCAAAGTCCCGTACTTCGTCAGGCAAACTGAATGGGCCCATCTCGGTCGCGCGCGCAGGGTGCGTTTTTAAAAGCGGATGCCCCTGCCAGGAACTGGGCATCATAATCCGGCGCAAACAGGGATGACCGTCAAAACGGATCCCAAAGAGATCCCAGACCTCCCGTTCATACCAATTGGCACAAGGCCAAACACTGCAAAGGCTGGGCGCATCTTTAAGGTCGGCTCTAAGCGCAATTTTCAGGCGCAAATCCTGATTGCGGGCATAGGAGCGAAGCAGATAAACCAGGGTTAAATCTTGCCTTTGCGGAGCCCCGTTTTTGCGTCGGGTTTCATCAATGGCAGTAAGATCGTAAAGAAAATCAAATGGCTGAGGCAGCTTGTTTTTTAAGACAGAGCAAAGGGGTAATAACTCCTCCTTCGTTATCCACCAGGTTTCGACGCCGTCCTTACTGCTTTCCAGCTCTGGTGCAAAGTCCTTACTTAAGACCTGTACCTGGGGCAGAAGCGGCAAAGGAGTATCAGCCATATCAGACCCTGTCCGGCGGTGTCAGGTCGCTCGCCAAAGAGCGACCTGCTTGCTTGGTATCCCGCTGACTGGGCATCGCAATCGGCTTGCCGCCGCCCTCTCCCACCACCCAGCTCAGCGGGCGGTTTTCCTTGCCGATGGCATTTTGCAGCAGCAAAAGCCCTTCCATGAGCGCTTCAGGACGAGGCGGACAACCTGGAACATAAACATCCACCGGCAGAAATTTATCCACCCCCTGGACCACAGAATAGATATCGTACATACCGCCGGAATTGGCACAGGAGCCCATGGAGATAACCCACTTCGGCTCCAGCAATTGATCATAGATATGCTTCACCACAGGTGCCATTTTGCGAAATACGGTGCCGGATATCACCAACAGATCTGCCTCTCTTGGGGTGGCGCGAATCACCTCGGCCCCAAAGCGGGCAATGTCGTGGCGGGCAGTGAAACTGGTGGCCATCTCCACATAACAGCAAGAAAGCCCGAAATTCATCGGCCACAAACTGTTTTTGCGACCCCAGTTAACCATCTTGTTAAGGGTGGTGGTTAGCACCGAACGTTTGACCTGTTCCCTGACCTGCGGGTCCTGAGTATCGATTGCATCTTGCTTATGACTGACCTGCCCCGGCCTACTTAGATTCCAATCCATTAACTACGCTCCTCTGCTTTGACCCGCAAAGCGCCGATACGCCACAAGTAAACCAGTGCCACCAGCAGCACCAGAATAAACACCAAGGCTTCGATAAACCCCATCCAGCCACTTTCTTTAAGCGAAATGGCCCAGGCAAAAAGGAACAACACTTCCATATCGAAAATCACGAAGAAAATGGCGTAGAGAAAAAAGTGATTACCAAATCTTACCCGGGCGCCGCCATAGGAGAGGATGCCGGACTCATAGGGCAAATCGGTGGAATGGCCTTTATTTTTTGGACCAAGCACACTGGACAACAGCATCACGCCAGCCAATAAGGTCAAAGTGAACAAAAAGTAGAGCAGTATTGGCCAGAGTTCGGCCCATGCCAGCGCCATGCAGACTCCCCTTTAGTGCTTGCTGCATTGCCCCAACTGCTTAAATGAGGCAGAGATTCTTTTTTGTTTGACGGGTCTTCTAAAACATTGACCAAAATGCTCTTTTCGTCAAAGCCAAACGACGGAATTTAGTTTTTAACACATTGATATTCGGAACTTTTCACATGTCTTCCAGTGAATAAATATCGGTGGAGAGCCTTTTCTTTTCTTCGACCAAATGGTCATACAGATTTTCAAACAACTCCTTCACTGCAGCGATGCTGGCAGAGGTCACCATGTCTTTGTAGAGTTCGCAGAAATAATCGTCGAGCTTGTTGGCCAACGATTCAACATCGCTCTCGTTGCATTGGCCGGGATCAAATGGTGCGGTAAATAATTCCGAGGTATCCCCGCCCGGATCGTATTGAAAATAGGTATTCAGTACCTTGTCCGGCGCTCCCTCTACGTAGGACTTTAATTCCTTAGCGAGTTGCTGCTCATGTAGCGCAAGGGTGTTCAAAAACATCCTGACTCGCTCACTTTGCGTCTTTTCACTCAATCCTTTGTAAAAGGCAGCCGCTTGTTGATGGAGTTTTAGATTGTGGGTCAACAGGTCACGTACCAGGGAAAAATTGGCCATTCTTATTATCCAGTTTCTAAAAACACCCTGTAAATATAGGTGGTTATGTAAAGAATGGCAGGCAACTATGGGAAGAAAAACTGGCTGGATTTACCCCTTATTGCCCACCTCTTAGCGATTTCTTTGCTATGTATTAGAGTCCGTGCTGACCCATTTACCTTTGATTAGGCGAGAATTCGGATAACAGGCAACAGCTTTACCTGACTGTCAAAGCAAGCCAGTGGTTCGCGATAAGGGCCTTCGCACCGCTGCTTAAGCAAATATGGAGGGCTTATGGACAATATGCAGGACCGAACACCATCAACCTTTGATGGTAAAGCCAAACTCTTCGCTTTGGCGGCTTTCGCCATCCCTAGCTTGTGCCTGTGGCTAAGCCCTGCACCTTGGTGGTTAGCGCTTTGCGGCAGTTTGCTTGGTGGCGCAGCACTTGGGATGTGGTGGCAACATAGTCTTGCCGAGCGACAATCACTTTTCAACAGCCTGCCCACGCCAGAAGATAAAAAGAAAACCGATGATTACCAGACAGTTCTGGCGAATCAGTACAAATTGTTAGCCGATGTGCTGCCCGTCTGGACCAGATTGCAGGATTTAGTCAGTGAACAAGTGGAAACCAACATTAACCAATTAGTGGCAAAGTTCTCGGAAATTCATGAATTGCTTCAGGTATCCATACAGAGCTCCAGTCAGGCAGCAGGGGGCATGGACAAAGGGCTGGGCAAAGTACTAAACAGTGCCGACAAAGACTTGGGTACCATCGTGGATATGCTGCAAAAAGCAATGAGCAACAGAAAAGAGCTGCTCGAAGAGATCTCCGGTCTTGCCGCCACCACCGATGAATTAAAAACCATGGGCGATGAAGTGGCCGGAATAGCGTCGCAAACCAATTTGTTAGCCCTGAATGCAGCTATTGAGGCGGCCAGGGCCGGTGAGCAGGGACGCGGTTTTGCTGTGGTCGCAGATGAAGTGAGAACCCTCTCCACCCGCTCAGGCGAAACCGGCGCGCGCATTACAAAACGTATCGAAGAGGTCAACGAAAGACTGCAAAAGACCTTATCCAGAACCACCCAATTCACCCAACAGGACGAAGGGCAGATGGCACAAGCACAGGAGGCGATAAGTAAGGTGCTTGACGACTTTAAACAAGCCAGTGGAGACATTATTGAGTCATCGCAAGCGCTTCACGATGCCGGAAGCCAGGTGCAAACGGATATTCAGGATGTGCTGGTGGGCTTACAGTTCCAGGATCGAATCAGCCAGATCCTAAGTCACATACGCGCCGATATGGTAAAACTCGAACGAACCCTTAAAGAGCGGCAAGAGCAACTGCAAAACAATGCACGGCCATCCACTATCGATATCGAGAACTGGTTGCAAACGCTCAGAAAAACCTACACCACCATGGAACAGGCAGACGTTCATCAGGGGAGTAAAGATAAAAAGCAGGATGAGTCTTCTGAACTGACATTCTTTTAGGTCCAATTCACACCAGGCCGTGACCAAGATGCTGGCTACACGGTCAGGAAATATGGCGCCAGTGACAAAGATCCCGTTTTGCCTAAACATGCTTCTAACAAGGGTTATAATAGAGGCATCATTATCATCTTGTAGTTGTCGATGTATCGCCAAAAGCCTCAGCTTATCCATGCCACGCCGGGAGTAAGCAGTAAGATAAAACCGAATGGTGCGGTTATGATGTTATGGCTGGTTTGCCTGGGGTCTTTATTCAGCGTGAAGGCCTCTGCGCAGGAAGCTCAAACACAGACGTTCAGTTCCGTCACATTAACTCTACCCAAACACTCATACAGAGATGATAAGCCCAACAGTTACTTATTCAGGCTGTTACAAGAAGCGTTGCTATCACAAGGTCTAAAGGCACAGATCACCTATACCGCAGAATCCATGAATCAAAAGCGTGCAGTTGAGGCACTCTCAAATCATGAGCACATCAACCTGTGCTGGTTTGCCACCACCCCTGAATTGGAAGCGCGCTTACAGCCAATAAAGGTCCCGCTTTATTATGGTTTACACGGTGAGAGGGTGTTGCTGATCAACAAGAACAAGCAAGCAGCCTTCAAATCGATTCAGTCACTCGATGATTTGTCGACAATGGTTGGCTTACAAAAATACAGCTGGTCAGAGTATGCCTTGTTGAGATTCAACGGCTTGAACATTAATGGTCAGCAGAGTTACGAAGGCATGTTTAAGGCTTTGGAAGAGGGTATCGCGGATTACTTTCCCCGCTCAGTACTAACAGTGCAAGGCGAATTGGCCCGACAGAACCGTCAAGAGACAAAGAGCAACCTGATGATAGAGCCCAGGTTGCTACTGAGGTTTCCTAACAACTATTACTTCTTTACTCACAAGAACGATAACGCCCTAGCCGTCCCCTTGCAGCAAGGACTTGAAACGTTGCAAGCAAATGGCCGCTTCAAAGCGCTATTTGAAGAGCATTATGGCAACAGTACCGCCGGACTCAACCTCAGCCAACGACAGGTTCTGCATCTAAAGGTACCGCCAGGTTAGAGGTCTACTGAACGTCGTTATAGAATGGACTGATTGAATAGATGCTTAATACTTGAAGGACATCACAGAGGGTTGTAACAATGTTGCACAGCGAATTGTTTCCATGAGAGGCAAGATTCTTGTCCTGTTGCTGTTCTTCTGTCTGTGCACCCAGGCAGCAAGTTCACCAACTCCAACACTGATAATCGCTGCCGATCGCTGGTGCCCCTACAACTGCGCCCCTAAAAGTGAACATCCTGGTTTTATGATCGAGATCGCACAGCGCATTTTTGCCCAGCACTGTATTAAGATTGAGTATCGTATCATGCCCTGGAGTCGGGCCATTCAAGGCACCCGGCAAGGTGAGTTCGATGCTGTGGTTGGCGCTTCAAAAGCCGATGCCCGTGACTTTGTTTTCCCGCTTGTGGAGCAAGGCAGGATGAAAAACAGCTTTTGGGTCAGACAGGATGCGCAATGGCGATATCAGGGAATAGAATCCCTGCAATACAATATACTGGGCGTCAGCTCAGAGTACAGTTATGGTCCGAAATTGGACGATTATATTGCCAACCCAAACAACGCCTTTTATATCCAGGTGATGTACGGTAGCAGCCCCTTGAAAACCGGCTTAAAAATGCTTTCCGCCAAACGCATAGATATTTTTATTGAGGACGAATCCGTATTTAGACATTATATGATGTCTCAATCATCACCCTCCTCCTTCAAACAAGCAGGCAGCCTCTCTTTGGAGGATGACTTTGCTAACGTGTTTGTAGCTTTTTCTCCGGCAAAACAAGATTCGGCACACTGGGCGGATATCTTAAGCCTTGGCACAGAGCAGCTGCGCGCTTCCGGAGAATTGCAAAAAATCCTCTCCGCTTATGGTCTGGAAGACTGGCGTCAACCGGAAGATAACAACTAGGCCACTCTCCTTACCCAACTTCGTTTCTGAGCCATCAGGCTCTACCCCAATAGTTTCACCGCTCCGACGCCAATCTCGCCAAACTTATCATCAGGGTTATAAAGGGGGCATCGGGCAAGGGACAAACAGCCACAGCCAATACAGCCGGTCAGAGAATCCCGTAACTGCGTTAAGGCGGCAATACGGGCATCCAGATCTGCCCGCCAAGCTTGAGACAGCTTGGCCCAGTCGGCTTTGTCCGGTGTGCGGTTGTCGGGCAGGTTGGCAAAGGCAGTAGCGATCTCTTCAAGACTAACGCCAAGTCGCTGTGCCGCCTTAATCACAGAAATCCGCCGCAGCACATCACGCTTATAGCGCCTCTGGTTACCGGCATTTCGCCAACTGCGAATCAGCCCTTTTTGTTCATAGAAATGCAAAGTCGACACCTTTACGCCACAACGTTTGGCCACGGCGCCAACGGTGAGATTGGCTTCCTCTAACATGTTCCCCCTCCAAAAAAGCGAAAAAAAACGCTTTACCTCAACTTAACCTGAGGTTTTAGCCTACGCCTGAACCAACTGGAGGACAAGACATGCAAAACCAACAAAACACGCAACAAACGAAGGAAACACAAAACAAAAAACAGGCCTGGCGCCGCCTGTTTGTGATGACCTGGCAGCACAAATAAGGAGAAAGGAAATGATTCAACTAGAACACTTAAATCTGGAGGTCAAAGATATTCCCCGCTCCCTGCGCTTTTATCAGGCCGCCTTTCCCCACTGGTGGGTGCGCGGTGGCGGCAACGGCGAATGGTCAGGGAAACCCAGACAATGGCTGCATTTTGGCGATGACTATCAGTATTTAGCGTTTAGTGATCATGGCGAAGGTGATAACCGGAACTTGAGCGGGCATCAGGTGGGCCTGGCCCACTTTGCCTTTATTACCCAAAATCTGGATGCATTGATCACCCGACTGCATGCCGCCGGATTTGCTGTAGCCAAACAAGGTGCCGCGGCACCGTCTAGGCGCAACGTTTACTACCTTGACCCGGACGGCTTTGAAGTGGAATTTGTGCAGTATTTAAGCGATCAGCCAAAACGGCGTAATGATTATGATCAGGAATAAATCATTTAAATACAGCTGGTTATACCTAAATTAGAAAACTTTAGAAGTCCCTAAGGACTCCGATAGCGACGCCTGCCTAAGCTGCCAACCGAATTAAACAAACGGTTAGCACCGACACTATTGGAGTCTCAAAATGAACCGCAAAACCTTTGCACCACTACTTGCCACTCTGGGTTGCCTGGCAGCCCTTGGCACAACCAATGCCGCTGCCCAGCAGCAAAAGGATTTCAAGGCGGCTATCTCGCCTGACGGTAAAAGAATGGCTTACTACTCTTACCGGGGAGAAGCGCTACCGGACCTTTTTTTGGCCGATGTGGATGGCAGCAATGAACAACAGCTGACACACACGCCTGACAGATGGGAAATTGTTCCTTCCTGGTCTCCGGATGGACAGTCTTTGATTTATTCTGCTGGCCCCAGCATGGCGGACCTGGAAATCTATCAAATCTTTGTAGAAAACGGCGAGGTCAAACAACTAACAAAGGGTGAAGGAAAAGGCCATGCCGCGGTTTGGATGCCGGATGGAAAGTCTATTCTATACAGCCGCATGTACCCGCAGGGACGCTCTGAGATTGTGCAAAAGTGGTTAAATAGCGACAAGGAAAACGTGCTCACACCGGACCGAAAAGACAGTAACCTAAGCCCCATTGTCTCCCCCGATGGCAAACATGTAGCCTTCATCTCAAACCGTGAGGATGGTCAGGACCTGGATATTTTTGTCGCAGATGTCGCCTTTGACACGCTCACTCAGATTACCAGTGACGATATCCGTCAGGACTTTATTACCTGGGCACCCGACAGCCAGAATATTGTATTCAGCGCCCCCAACGAAGCGGGAAAACATGATCTTTATGCCATCGATATCAATAGCCGAAAACAAACCCGGCTGACCCATTCAGAGGTCGACCATCAGTATTTTTCTGCCTTTAGTGCCGATGGCCGCTTTATTTACTTTGATCAGGGCGATTGGAGCCGTAACTTCTTTGTTTATCGGGCCCCTTGGTCCGGCCAAACGCTGACGCCAGAACTGGTAACGGGTAAAGATTGGGTAGACACCATCGCCTTGATGGAACAAGCCTTTCTTGCCCCTATGGTGGGCAAATGGAGAGGCGTCAGCACCCACGGTAATGCCAAGGGTCGATTCGAAGAGCGAAGCCATTATTACTGGGCGCCAAATAATAAGTCTCTGCTGGTCGATATGGAGCTTTACTGGGATGGACAGTTATATGGTAAAGCCAGCGGTTTGTTGGGGCTGGACAGAGAGCAGCAGAAGGTTTTCTTCAACCTGACCATGGAAGACGGCACTGTCGTCATGCAAGAACAGACCAACCCCGGTGAAGCGGCCAACTGGCAGATGCAGGTTGCATCCCATGGCCTTTCCCGTTTGTATCCCAAACAGATGTATGTGTCCTACTCTCGTTCGGATGATGCATCCTGGAAATCGGAGATCTATATGGACAAAGACGGCAAGCGCACTTTAGTAGATGTGCACGAGTTTACCCGCCAGCAATAACCTATGAAGAAGTGGCGCCTTGGGCGCCACTTCAACGTTTGCCAACAGCGGGTAAATTAAGCGGGGCAATCAGCGCCTCAAAAGCCGCAGTGCCTTGCAACAAGGCCAGCGTCGGCTCCACTTTGACACGAAATACCCTTAGTTCCTGGTTTTCCACCAACGGTGTCAGTGCCTCAAGGGCCTTCTGCTCTTCGCCAACACTGGCCCACAGTTCTGCTTTACTGTAGTTATCCAATCTATCTTCGGTCAGCTCAATAAAATAGCCGATAGCAGATGCTATCCCTTGCTGCTGAAGCCGCTGTAAAAAGGCTTCAATGCCTTGGTTATCAATGCCATAGCCACGCAGCATCGGCGGGACAAGGTCGGCAAATCGCTGCCAGTCGCGTTGGGCCAGGTAAACCCAGGCACTGGCGCCTTGCACCCAGCGCTGGCTATTTAAGTAAGGGCTGATGGCTTCAATTTCTGACAACGCCCCCGCAAAATCTTGCTGGTAATACAAAGTGTCGTAGTAGGCGGTTTTGTTAAACACCAGGGGACTGGCCAAGCGCATCTGCCGATTAACCTGCGCGGCCTTTTCAAATTTGGCCGTGGCCAGCAGATAATTGTGGTACCACTCCATCAGCATGATGTCGTGAAGATTTTGTGCATACGCCTGGGCAAATAGCGCATCGGCCCGGGTATAGTCCTTATCCACATAAAAGGCCGTAAGGGCCATATTCAACAAGCTGTCCTCATCGCCTGGGGCTAATGCGTAAGCTTGTCTGGCATAGCGGGCAGCCACCGCCAGATAGTCGCGAGTTCTTTCTGCTGCACGATAAGCGCGCAGAAAATATACCTGGGCTAACCCGGAATAGGCAGCAGCGGTATTTTCATTACTGACTAATACATTGAGAAATGCATTCTCGGCATCCTCCAGCTCTGAGCGATTCAGATAGTAATTGCCTTGCAATACGCCCTGATAAGTCTGCTCACTCATAGCGCCTGAGGCTTTTATCTCCTTGCCCCCGAATTGCCCGGCAATTTGCTGCGCCAGTTTGCGCTGGGCACTGAATAACTGATCCCGGGAAGTCTGCAATGAGGTTTGCCATGAAATGCTCTGGGATCCTGGCTTCATCAACTTGGCGCTGATATTCATTTGCTCTTTTTCTACTTGCACATTGCCTTGCACAATCCAGTCAACGTCAAGCTGCGTCCCAATATCCGCCAACGATTGCACTTGCTGATCAACCGCCTTAACGGAGTTCAGGGATATCAGGGAAAGTGGACTATCGGCTGCCACGCTGTCGATAAGGCTTTGGGTTATGCCTTCGGCAAGATACTGGTCAGCCTTATCGGCGCCAATTAATGTAAATGGCAAAATGGCCAGGCGTGTTTGGGCTGACTCGGTTTTGCCTGGCCACAATGTCCAGGCCAGTGCGACTACCAGTAACGAAAAGGCGCTCGCAAACCAAAGTAGCCCAGGCCTTTTTACGGGTGGCTCTTTAGCTTCTGGGATTGCCGGCACACTGCCGGTTTCAACCAACAGTTTGTAGCCTTTGCGTGGAATGGTCTGAATAAAATGAGGCTGGCGACTGTCGTCGTCCAGGGCTTTACGCAAACCGCTGATGGCAACATTTAATACATCATCCCCCACCACCTGATCCCGCCAGACCTCATCCAGCAACAATTGCCGGCTGACAACTTGCCCCTGATTCGCAGCAAGGAAGCACAACAACTTCATCTGCTTGAAGTCCAATCTTCTAACCACAGCCTCATTTTTAAGTTGGCAGCTATCGGGTTCCACCGTCCAGGATCCCAAAGTGAATGCGTTGTGCATGGCGAATATCGTGATAATACTTTTGTCCATTGTTTGAAAAGCGCAGCAATATTACAAGCCACAATCCATAAGATCACCGAGCAAGAGGTCGAAAGGCTCTTGCGCAGCAAATGGAGGGATCTAGCCTGGTCGCCCGTCGATTCTGGCCGAGGTCAACGCGGGGAAATACAAAATTACAAACAGCAGATAGGCACCGGCCCAAAGCACGGTGCTGAGCATAAAAGTCCAGTGCCCTTGCCAGGAAGGGATAAGTCCCAGCAGGATCCTTGTTAATGCCGCCAAGGCCACCGCCATAAAGGCCAGGCTCATCAACGGATGGGCAACAATGGCACGGCCGCTATGGCCCAATGACACCCGGCTAATCATAGCCAGAATAAGACTGCCCATGGCACCGGCGGTTAAGGCATGCAATGCCGTACTGAAGGTCACCGCCACACCGGCGAAATGCAGCGAGAACAGCGCAAAGCCCAGAGGAATAAAGGCATAAGCTAAGTGCAGTGACCACACCAAAGGCACGTTAAAGGCTTTTGCCGTTAACCAGCGCCCCAAACGCAGGGTATTAGCCAGCGCCGCCAAGCCAAATAACGCACTTAGCAACCACGAGGGCAGTCGGCTAAGCCCTCCACAAAGCGTGATGATGGCTAATCCCCAGGATAGCGACAATGCCAACCCTTCAAGCCAGGGAATCGCGGGCTTTCTTAAGGTCCCGGTGCCGTTGGCGGTAAACATGGGAATAACCCGCCCACCAATGATCACCATCATGGTCGCTATAATCATCAAGGCGCTACGAGTACCGGTAATAAACCATTGGTTGTCTCCCAGTTGCACCGAAAGCAGGCTGAATAAACTGGCCACTGCCATCAATAACAACAAGGCGACCAAGAACAGGTTGCGGTAGTTTTGCGCAGCGATCAGCAAACGGGCCATGGCGATGGCGGCCAATAAAAAGAATCCGCTGTTGGCAAAAGCCAAGAACCAAAAAGCGGGCGTATGACCGCAAAACATCATCATCCGCGCCACTAGCCAAAAACCAACTAGCAGTGCCAATGCCTTGCCATGAATGGCCCTCAGTCCGGTCCAGTTTTGTACGGCGGTAAGCAGAAATCCCACCACTGCGGCACCAGCGAAACCAAATAACATTTCAAAAGCATGCCAGAAGCGCATACCACCAAAGGGTTGCGGCAACACATATCCGGACAAATACATTCCCCAGACCAGAACAGCCAGCGCCGAAAAAACAGCACCTGACAGAAAAAGAGGGCGAAAGGCCTGGCGCAAGATGGGAGGGATACGATTTTCTGCAACAAGATCCAGGGAATGCATAGGCTGCGGCATATCAACAAACCTCCATCCCCAGCTGCTTCTGCGATACCAGGCGCACCACATAGGCCACTTTGACCAGGCCGGCCAGCACCAACTGCGCAACATGCAACAGCGCCACCACTATCATCGGTATTTGGCTTTCAAATCCGTAGGCAAGTACTACAGACACACAAAAAGCGAGGAAGAAAAGGAGTAATGCGAAATTGGCAATTCGCAGTGTTGATTCAGGCGACATATAGATACCTTTTACATGCATGTTTTGTAATGTGCATATTAGATGTATCTTATTTTCGGATCAATATAATTGAATGGTTTTTGATCACATCAGGAGATCACCTTGCAACTGACACGCTACACAGACTATGGGCTGCGCACCCTTATATACCTGGCGCTACTGCCTGAAGGACGACAGGCCAGCATCGATGAGATCAGCGCGATCTACGATGTTTCCCGTAATAATCTCAACAAAATCGTTCATCAGTTGGGCAAGGCCGGGGTGATTAGAACCAAGCGCGGCAAAGGCGGCGGTTTCGTATTAAATAAAGCGCCAGCAACGATTAATCTGGCAGACATGGTGCTGTTGCTGGAAAACTCTATGCAAGTGGTGGAGTGCCATCAACCGCCCTGCCGTATCTTACCGGCCTGCAAGCTAAAGCAGATTTTGCATCAAGCCACGGCAGCTTTTATTGCGGAATTGAGGAAATACAGTTTGGCCGATTTGGTGGGCGAACAGCGCCAGACCTTGGTACAGGTACTGGCGCTTGGTGAAGAATAAGTGGCTTTTGACTAAGCTTTTTTAACAAATTCCGACTTAAGCATCATGGCGCCGATGCCGTCGATTTTGCAGTCGATATTGTGGTCGCCTTCCACCAGGCGATTGATTTTTACCTTAGTGCCTATTTTGGCCACCGAGGATGAGCCTTTTACCTTGAGATCCTTAATCAGGGTCACATAGTCGCCGTCTTGCAGCTGATTACCATTGGCATCGCGCACCAACGGGCCGTCCTGCGCCGCTTCAGCACCGGCTTTCCATTCATGACCGCAAGAAGGGCAAACAAACAGGCCTCTGTCTTCATAAGTATATTCAGACTGGCATTGTGGGCATGAAGGTAAGGTGTCGCTCATAAGCAGTATTCTCTGTAATCAGTTGCAAAATAACCCGACGCTTACCGTTCGGGATGTATAGGCGGACTATGCCCGGCCAATAATTATAACATCATTATAATGTTATTATCATTCCGCAATATGATGGCTGTAACTACTTACTGGCAGGCTCATCTGTCGCGTAACTCACACCATGTTTTTGCAGATAATCCCGAATCAATTGGCGAACCACTTGGGATGGCGTGATGTCCTGTTCTGCACAAAGCTGCTCAAAGGCCTGTTTTTTGCGTGGATCCATCAACACGGTAAAGCGGGCAGTTTTCGATTCCAAAGCCAGTCTCCTTCTCAAACATGATAATCAAATTATAATATCAGCCCGGAACTTCTCAGAAAATGGAATTGCTGTTCTGAAGTGGTAGCACATCTCACTTGGTGACTGACTGCAGTGCTTATGACTAGCACTTCAAATGCAAGCCACTGAAAAATGGTGAAAAATAAAGCTATTTCATTTCGGTTACATTCTGTAACATCTGACGGTCGCAAATTAATTTGCTGACGGTTCGAGAAGACCAAAAGTCAGGCCGAGCAGTACTGACCCCAAAATAATAACTCTAACGGGAACATGATATGTCAAAGCATTTACCTAAGTTGTTCCAGGCGCTTTGTGCCTTGGGCATTCTTACTGTATTTAATGCCCAAGCAGGCAACAAGGAACTGGATGTAGCTCTGGACGTGGCTGCGCAGGATAACGGCAACGTTACTGCAACCTTGCAGATCACAAACACCGGAAAAGGTACGCAAAAGCTACTGAGCTGGTACGCAGACCTGGAAGAAGAAGCGATTTTCGAAGTAAAGCGTAACGGTGAAACCGTGTCTTTCTTCGGTCCGCACTACAAGCGCCCCGCCCCTGAAGATAAAGATTTCATCAAACTGAAATCTGGCGAAACCATCAGCCGCACTTTCGAGCTGTCCGGTTTGTATGACTTAAGCGAAGCCGGTACCTATGAAATCGCCTATCAGGTGAAGTCATTCAACTTGTTCGATGCTAACAACGGCCAAATCAAGAAGCAGCAACGTCAGGTAGAAGCACTGAATTCGAATGCTGTAACTCTGTGGCTGGACGGCATCAGCACTAAAGGCAGCGGCAACGGTAAAGGCCCTGGCGGCGGTGGTAGCGGTGACTGCGTAGGCGGTACCTGCTTTACTGGTCGTTGTGACAACGCCCAGAAAAATGACATTCTGTCAGCCATAACCGCAGCGGATCAGATCACCAATGACTCGGTTGCCTACCTGGCCAGTCATTCAGCCAATAATACCAGCGCCCGTTATCAAACCTGGTTTGGCGCAGCTACCAGTGCTCGTTATGCCAAAGCAGTGGCAAACTTCAACGCCATTAACGATGCTATCGACAATCAGGATAAAACCTTCGATTGCAGCTGCAAAAAGACCTACTACGCCTATGTTTACCCAAACCAGCCTTACACAGTCTACCTTTGCCGCGCGTTCTGGAGCGCTCCTGAGCTGGGCACCGACTCGCGCGCGGGTACTATCGTGCATGAGTTAAGCCACTTTACCGCAGTTGCCGGTACCGATGACGTAGTTTACGGCCAATCAGGCGCCAAGAGCCTGGCAATATCCGACCCGGATCAGGCTCTGAACAATGCCGACAGCCATGAGTATTTTGCTGAGAACACGCCAAAGCAAAACTAACTTGAGCTTACTAGACTAAGCCCTCTAGACTGGCTTTATGCTTCATCGCCTAAAGCCAGTCTATGTACCGCCTGCTCTGCTTCATTTTTTTACTGCTCTGTATGAATACCCAAGCGGATAACCTGAATTGCCAGCTTGACGTTGTCCCCATAAGCCTGGAGGGTCAGCCACACCCCTTGCAGTTTACGCTGACTAACCAAAGCAAAGACGAGTTACAGATTTTAATCTGGCACACCCCCCTGGAAGGCTTTTGGTCTGATTTATTTCTTATCACCGATCTTAGCACTGACAGACCCCTGCCTTATCAAGGCCCAATGGCCAAGCGTGGGGCACCAACGGAGGAAGATACCCTTGTATTGGCGCCTGGCCAGCAGCAATCAGCAACACTAGACCTGACTGAGGCTTATGCGCTTAAAGCCGGGCATTACAAGTTGCAAATACGCCAAAAGCCAACGCAGCCAGAGTGTTATCAGCAACTCGCAACGCTGTCTTGGCAGTTTGAAATCAGGACCTCTCCTCACGCAACCGCTGAGCATGAGTACTGAATAGCTGCTCGTGATCCCCAAGGAAATATATTTACTGAGGCAGTGAACTAATTGCTAAGGTTTTTACTACTCTATGACCTTGAGCCATTTAGTTTTAGGCCGGTATGTCGTTTGTTAAAACAGTCTGGGGAATACTACTGCTTAGTATTCTTATCGGGGTTATCTTCCTTCTGCCCTATACCTCGCTGTCCAGCGACAAACCAGTCTATGCGCCGTTTTTGGAAACCGAAAAAGCAGATAAGGCTATTGTATTTTTCGGCTTTACCCGTTGCCCGGATATTTGCCCAACAACCTTGGCCACATTACGTAATCTGTTGAACCGTGTTCCCCAAACACAATGGCCAAGAGTGGTTTTTGTGGATATCGATGCGAATAGCAACTCTGCTGATGCACAGCGCTATGCCTCCTTTTTTCATCCTGACTTTATCGGCATACATGCAGATCAGGAGCTGTTGCCTAAACTGAAAGACAGCTTTGGGCTAAATATCCAGCAGCAGGGTGAGCAAATTATGCATGATGGTCGAACCTACTTGTTAGTTCAAAAGCAACGGCAATGGCATTTGATCAAAACCTATAACCCGTCCACCTTCGACGCATCAGACCTTGAAGCAGACCTGTTCTAGTAAAGGAAACACCATGTTAAAAAACCTTTTAGTTTGCTACGACAATCGCCTGAATGACTATATGAAGGATTGCTTCGCGGCGGACTTCAAAACCGCCGATAAATTGGTTCTGATGGCGATCTTTGGCTACTTCGTGATCGTGGCTTTTCTAACCTCATTCCATCATGGCTACTTTAAGCTGGGTATGATTGGTGGTGGGCTGGTCTTTGCGGTGTGTTTTCTCGCTTACAAAACCATTCCGGGAACTTTGCTGTCCCGCCTGATCATGGCTACAGGCTTGACGGCGATGATGGCCATTACCATTCAGCAGTCTAATGGTTTGGGAGAAGGCCATTTCCTGTTTTTCCTGAATTTTACCATTCTTATCCGTTATCGGGATATTTTGCCTCTAATAGCGCTGGTGCTTCTGACGGTTCTGCATCACCTCACATTAACTTATTGCCAGTACATCGGTGCTGAACTTTTTGGACAGCCTTTACTGGTATTTTCCTGGGGATCAGAGACCGGATGGGGACTACTTGCCCCCTTGGTTTATCACGTAGTCATTGCCGTAGTCGGCGCAATTGTTGCCACCTTGTATATCTATGATGGCAATACCCAGTTTTTGGCCGCTAATCATGTTATAGGACTGGTTAAACAAGGGGCTGAAGGTAATCTTACAGAACGAATTAAAACTGAGGACAGGACTCCTCTGATTGACACCGTTAACCGATTCTTCGAAAGGTTACATAGTGCATTGCTGGGCGCATCGGATACGGCCACCGCGTTGAATACTCAAGCACAGCAAAGCACAACACTAGCTCAAGAAAGCGCGGCTCAAGCCAACAAACAGCAGGAGTCGATAAGCCTGGTCACGGAGGCTGTACGACAACTTGCTCTGGCAACCCGCGATATTGCGCAAAGTGCGGAACAAACCGCGGGTGAGCTTGATAACACCGTTAAAGTCAGTGAAAGCGGAAGACAGCTAGCGACCAAATTTGAATCCTCTATCGGCAACTTGGCCAACATGGTAAAACAAGCTTCAGAAGTGTTGTCAGAGTTGGAGAAGGGTAGTCAGCAGATAAACAGTATTGTGGCGACCATCAGGGGGATCTCAGAGCAAACCAATCTCTTAGCCCTTAACGCAGCCATAGAAGCCGCCAGGGCTGGTGAACAGGGAAGAGGATTTGCAGTGGTCGCCGATGAAGTTAGGGTACTGTCGCAAAGAACCCACGCTTCGACCGAAGAAATTTCTAGTATGATCAGTACGTTACAGTCCACCTCTAACTCGGCTGTCACCATGATGAACGGATGTTACACATTAACCGAAGAGAGTGTGGTTGATGCCGCAAATGCCTCAAACAGCTTTAAGGAAATCGCCAGCGCCATCGAAACTATCAGCAAAATGGCAACTCAAATCGCCACAGCAGCCGAACAACAGAATTCAGTGACGGAAGAGATCAACGCTAATACTGATCTGATCCAGCAAGTTTCCTCGCAATTCCTGAGCGAATCTAAGCAGGGTCTGGAAAATGCGTCTCAACTGAATGGCCTCTCAAGCGAACTTAACGCTCTGATAAAGCAATTCCGACTGGCTTAGTAGCTCTAAGACTTAAGTGTTGTGGTTGGCTTATGACTCTTGCGTTAGGGTATAAAAATGTTTTGGAGGGCCAGAAGTCAGTCGGCAAGTGCGTGAGATGGAGCAATGGAATTTGAAGCAGTAACACGATGGACGACACCACAAGTGTTGGCTCGGCAAGCTGCTGAGCGCCCGCAAAAACTAGCCGTTAGCTTTATCGATGGCCCCAGTTTTACCTTTCAGCAACTGTTCGAAGAGGCAAAGATTATAGCCGGCCAGCTTAGTAGCATTGGCTTTGAGGCTGGCGACAAACTTGGGATGATGCTGCCCAATTGTCCGGAATTTATAAGTTTGTGGCTGGGTTGCCATCAAGCAGACGGCGTGATGGTCGCTCTTAATACTGAATTAGTTAGCGACTATTTGATACATGCGCTCAATCTAAGCCAGTGCCGGTTTCTTGCTTGTGACTCGGTGGGATTACAAAGACTTGCCGCGGTGAAGGATAGGCTCGAATACTTACAGCAAGTAATAGTAATTAGCAATGATTCGCTCCCCTCATTTGACTCATTAGAATTGCGCTCTTACTTGCAGTTTAGAGCCACCAAATCATGCGGCGTTCCGGCTCCGCCTAAATCGACTTTTATTGACCTGGCCTGCTTACTCTTTACATCCGGCACCACCGGCCCCTCAAAAGCAGTCATGATGCCGCATGCCCATTGCTACCTTTTTGGCCAGGGAACTATTGATAATCTTAAGCTTCTGGACACTGACAAATACTATATTTGCATGCCTCTCTTTCACGCCAACGGCCTGTTTATGCAGCTCTATGCCTGCCTGATAACCGGTGCTACGGCAGTAGTCCGAAGTAAATTCAGTGCATCTAATTGGATTAAGGATATTGCTGAATATGACATCACTCATACCAACCTGCTGGGAGTGATGAGCGAATTTATCGATCGTCAGCCTCCTTCAACACTAGATAAAGCCCACAAGCTTAAAGTGATTGCAGCTGCGCCCGCCGCACCGGTATTTATCGAAAAGTTTGCGGTGCGTTTCGGTGTCCCAATGATCGAATTGTATGGCATGTCTGAAGTCAATATTCCCCTTTACACACCCATGGATAAGCCACGTCCGGGGAGTTGTGGCAAAGCTTATGACAAATACTTTGAGGTGCGTATTGCTGATACCCAGACTGACCTACTGCTACCACCAGATACAGTAGGCGAAATCCAGGTCCGCCCGAAGCTAGCCGGAGGCTTTATGAGTGGCTACTACCAGATGCCGGAGAAAACCCTCGAAGCCTTCAGAAATCTATGGTTTCACACCGGCGATGCAGGACGATGCGATAAAGACGGCTATTTCTACTTTGTTGACCGTATTAAAGATTGTCTGCGCCGACGGGGAGAAAACATTTCTTCATTTGAAGTAGAAACAACACTTCTTTCATTCAAAGGTGTGCAGGAAGCCGCCGTATTTGGTGTCCCCTCAGATATTCCAGGGGGAGAGCAGGAAGTTATGGCCGTGATCGTCACCGATGGCAGCATAGATGCCAATGCCATCTACCAACAAAGCAAGCAAGCCATGCCCATCTATGCTATTCCCAGATTTATTCGCTTGGTTAGCGAAGACCAACTCCCCCGCACAGCAACAAATAAGATTAAAAAAGCCTCTCTAAGGGAACAAGGCATCACCCAAGACACCTGGGACGCCCAAAAGAACCTGTAGAGAGTCCCCTACCGACGACCACTATGTTTCCCGTTTACAACAAAGGGGAAGACGGTTAGAGCTACGAGCTACGAGCTACGAGCTACGAGCTACGAGCTACGAGCTACGAGCTACGCGCTACGCGCTACGCGCTACGCGCTACGCAAGATTTTGATTAACTTAGATTTAGTGTCAACTTCTCACATGGGGGTGAAGGAGGACCGAATGTCCAGTGGACATTCGCAGCCGACTGAACGGGAGGCCTGGACGGCCGACCTGGAAACAGCTTCATGGATGAATGACAGATGACTGCTTGCCGTTGGAACTAGGAACTAGCCACAGTCCGATGGGTATGGTCTTCGGTGTTTGGTAGATACTGCGCGGCAGCGCTAAAAGCAAAAACCCCGGCCTGTTAAGACCGGGGTTTGCTTTTATTGGGAGCCTGGCGGTGTGCTACTCTCACATGGGGAGACCCCACACTACCATCGCCGCTGTTACGTTTCACTTCTGAGTTCGGAATGGATTCAGGTGGTTCCGTAACGCTATGGCCGCCAGGCA